>JAFLDO010000018.1 GCA_017302455.1 Accumulibacter sp. | reverse complement strand
CCAGCTCGCCGGCTCGGACAGCGCGGCATTCGGTGGCGATCTGGCCTACCAGTACGGCAGAAGCGGCAGCCTGGCGGGTATCGGCGTGACGCCGGCGATCGGCATTCTCGCCGATCCGGCATTCGGCGGTGCAGCGCAGGCATTGACACCGCTCGCCGGGCTGCAGTCTGGCGCGCAGCGGCTCGCGTGATGGTCCTGACGAGCGGGAAGGCGCGCCCGTTCCAGCCCAGGCCGCTTGCCTGGGACGGCCTCGCCGGTGCGCTGCCAACGAGCGCCAGGAGGCGGGTAGGGATGACGCGGTGGCCAGGGGCGCTGAAGCCGGGCGCTCGTTGAGGGTTGCGGCAAGAGGCACCACGTTCCGGAGGAGGCGGCAAGCATGCAATTGACGACCGAAATGAGACGGGACGAAGTCCTCTGGCTGCTCGGCAGTCTCTGCAGCGTATTCCGCATTCCCTTCGATGCTACCTTGCTCGCCCAGGCCTGCCCGCCGCCGACTACCCTGGCGACGCTGCATGAAGCGGCCCGGGCACTCGGCCTGAAAACCGGGGGGTGTCGGATCGACGGGGCCGACTGGCAGCGGCTGCCGCTGCCCGCCATCGCCTTGCTGAAGCCAGCCACCGCCACCGGTGCCGAAGCACCGCGGCCGCACGGCGCGATTCTCGTCGTCAAGGCCTCCGCCGAGCAGATCCTCTACTTCCGGCCAGGTAGCCAGAGCGCTGTCGCGCTGCCGATCGATGAAGCGTTGCAGACGCTCGAACCGGAAGTCGTCCTTGTCGCCCGCCAGTCGGCCGGGGGCGACGAGGGCGACATCGCCGGCTTTGCCCGCGAACGCCAGACCTTTGGTTTTCGCTGGTTCCTCCCCGAACTGCTCAAGCACCGCCAGATCTGGCGCGACGTGCTGCTGGCCAGCCTGGCGATCCAGCTCGTCGGTCTGGCAACGCCCTTGTTTACCCAGGTGATCATCGACAAGGTGATCGTCCACCAGAGCGACAGCACGCTGCTCGTCCTCGCGGTGGCCTTGGGTATGTTCATGCTGTTCACCAGCGGCATGACCTGGCTGCGCCAGTACCTCGTTCTGCATACCGGCAACCGCATCGACGCCGTACTCGGCAGCGAGGTCTTCCGGCACCTGCTGCACCTGCCCTTGCGCTGGTTCGAACAACGACCGACCGGCACCCTCGTCGCCCGTCTGCAAGGTGTCGAGACGATCCGCGAGTTCGTTTCTGGCGCTGCGATCACGCTCGTCCTCGACTTTCCGTTCCTGGTGATCTTCCTCGTCGTGATGTTCGCCTACAGTTGGCAACTCTCGCTGATTGCGCTGGCCCTGCTCGGCGCCATCGCCGTGGCGAGCGTCCTGGTCACCCCGGTCTTCCGCGCCAGACTCAATCGCCAGTTCATGCTCGGCGCCAGAAACCAGGCCTTCCTCACCGAATACCTCTCGGGCATCGCCACCGTCAAGTCGCTACAGATGGAACCCGACCTCGACCGCAGGTACGGGGACCTCCTCGCCCAGTACCTCGCCGCCGGCTTCGCCAGCAAGCAGGTCGGCAATACCTATCAGGTCGTCGCCAATGGTCTCGAACAGTTGATGACGCTCGCCATCCTGATCGTCGGTGCCTTGCTCGTGATGCGCAACGACGGCTTCACGGTCGGCATGCTGGTCGCCTTTCAGATGTTCGCCAGCCGCATGAGTCAGCCGATGCTGCGCCTGGTCGGCCTGTGGCAGGAGTTCCAGCAGGCGGACATCGCCGTCAAGCGCCTCGGCGACATCGTCGACATGCCGCGGGAAGCGCATGCGCTGACGCCGAGTCGCGAGCGTTCACCGGACGTCGCTGGCAGCGGCGGCATCGTCATCGAAGACCTTGCCTTCCGTTACAGCGAACAGCATGCGTGGCTCTACCGCCAACTGACGCTTCGTTTCAAGCCGGGCCACCTGAGCGTCATCATGGGTCCCTCGGGTTGCGGCAAGAGCACACTGGCGAAACTGCTGCTCGGTTTCCTCGTGCCGATCGAGGGTCGGATCGAGATCGACGGTAGGGATATCCGCAACTTCGCCGCCAACGAACTGCGCCGCTTCTTCGGGATGGTGCCGCAGGAAACCGTCCTTTTTTCCGGCAGCCTCTACGACAATCTGGTCATGGCACACCCGCACGCCAGCTTTGAGGACGTGATCGTCGCCTGCAAGGCCGCCGAGATCCACGACACCATCGAGCAGCTGCCGGACGGCTATCAGACCGCGATCGGCGAGCGCGGCGTTGGCCTCTCGGGTGGCCAGATGCAGCGCATCGCGATCGCCCGGGCGCTGCTCAAGCGGCCGCCGATCCTGATCTTCGACGAAGCGGTGTCGAACCTCGATCAGCCGACCGCCGAGGCCTTTGCGAAGACGATCAACAAGCTCAAGGGTCAGGTGACCATGTTGTTCATCACGCACCAGATACCGCGAGGCTTGCAGGTCGATGAGGTCTTCAGCTTCAGCGATGAGGCCGGCGCGACCAGATTTGAGGTCATCGACGAGCAAGCGGCCGAATGAGCGCCTATGCCTGCAGCCAGTGATTCGCCGCCGGCCGGCGTGCTCCGGCAGAGCGTGGACCACAATGTCGAGACGGAGTGAAAATGGTCATTTGGCTCTTGGATTTCGTCCACGAGTGTGTTTATAATGGACGGCTAAACTGTAATGTGACCTTTTTGACCTTGGGATGAGTCGATGCCTGCAATTCGCGTGAAGGAAAATGAGCCGTTCGAAGTTGCCATTCGTCGTTTCAAACGCACCGTTGAAAAAACCGGTCTGTTGACCGAACTGAGGGCTCGCGAGTTTTACGAGAAGCCCACAGCCGAGCGCAAGCGCAAGCTCGCCGCGGCGGTGAAGCGGCATCACAAGCGGATGCGCAGCCAGACCCTGCCGCCCAAGCTGTACTAGCACTGAAGTGCCGTTGCCGGGACAGCCGCCTGTCTGAAGATGGGCGGCTGTTGGCGTTTGTGGAACGGCGATGAGCGACGCGCGGCGTCGTCAAGCGGCACCATGTAGCCATGAGGAAGTTCGCGATGACCCTGAAGGAGCGCATCAACGAAGACGTCAAGGCCGCCATGCGCGCGCGCGAATCAAGAAGACTCGGCACGTTGCGCCTGCTCACCGCGGCCATCAAGCAAAAGGAAGTCGACGAGCGCATCGTGCTCGATGACGCGGCCGTGCTGGCCGTCATCGAGCGGATGCTCAAGCAGCGCCGCGATTCGATCGCCCAGTTTGCCGCGGCCGGACGCAACGATCTCGTCGACGCAGAGCAGTTCGAGGCCGAGTTGCTCGCCACCTACCGGCCGGCCGGTCTTTCCGGCGAGGAAATCGGCGCCGCCGTCGCCCGGGCCATCACTTCGAGCGGAGCCAGCGGTCCCGCTGACATGGGCAAGGTGATGGCCAGCCTGCGCACGGACCTCGCCGGCCGTGCCGATATGAGCGAGGTGGCCCGGCTCGTGAAGATTCGTCTGACTGGCGCCTGACTTACTTCGCCGCTGTTCATTACCGGTTCGAGGAAGGTTCTGGATGATCCCGGACTCGTTCATTCAGGAGCTTCTCTATCGCGTCGACGTTGTCGACCTGATCGATGGCTACGTGCCGCTGAAGAAGACGGGCGCCAATTTTGCAGCCTGCTGCCCGTTCCACAGCGAGAAGTCCCCGTCGTTTACGGTCAGTCCGAGCAAGCAGTTCTACCACTGCTTCGGCTGCGGAGCGCATGGTACGGCGATCGGTTTCCTGATGGAGTACACCGGCGTCGGTTTCGTTGACGCGGTCAGGGAACTGGCTGGCCGCGCCGGCCTGCAGGTTCCCGATGAGCCGAGGCACGCGGCGCAGCACGGCCGCGAAGCGCAGGCGCTTGGCGACATCATGACGCGCGCGGCGAAGTTCTACTACGAACAACTCAAGGCGTCGGAAAGGGCCGTCTCCTATCTCAAGACGCGCGGCGTCAGTGGCGAGATCGCCCGCCGCTTCGGCCTCGGGTATGCGCCCGAAGGATGGCAGAGTCTTGCCGGCGCTTTTGACGACTACGAAAGCGCCGAGTTGCAGGTGGCGGGGCTGGTGATCAGGAACGAGCAAGGTCGCCTCTACGATCGTTTCCGCGATCGGGTCATGTTCCCGATCATCAACCAGAAAGGCGAAGTGATCGCTTTCGGCGGCCGCGTGCTCGGCCAGGGTGAGCCCAAGTACCTCAATTCACCCGAGACGCCGCTTTTCGAGAAGGGCCGCGAGGTGTTCGGCCTGCCGCAGGCGCGCGCAGTCATCCGCGAGACCGGGACGGCGATCGTCGTCGAAGGTTACATGGATGTCGTCGCTCTCGCCCAGCACGGCGTCGGTAATACCGTTGCCACGCTCGGCACGGCGACCACGCCGACGCACGTGCACAAGCTGCTGCGCCAGGCCGAGCGCCTGGTCTTCTGCTTCGACGGCGATGCCGCCGGGCGCAAGGCGGCATGGCGTGCGCTGGAGAACAGTCTGGAGACATTGCCGGAGCAGAAGAGCATTGGCTTTGCTTTCCTGCCCGATGGCGAAGACCCCGACAGCTTCGTCCGCCAGGGGGGGGCGGAAGCGTTTCGCCGGCTGATCGTCGAGGCGATGCCCTTGTCGGATTTCCTGCTCCGCGAACTGGCCGGGCACTGCGACTTGAGTTCTGCCGAAGGAAGGGCCCGACTGGTGGCCGTCGCCAAACCGCTGATCGGCCGTCTGCAGTCGCCATTGTTGAGGCTGCAGGTCGTCAAGCGCCTCGCCCAGCTCAGCGACTTCTCGCAGGCCGAGGTGGAGCGACTGTGCGAGCTGCGGCCGCTGGTTCGCGCCGCGCCGGCGCGTGTGCCTCGGCAGGCGCCATCACTGCTGCGGCCGTTGCTGCGCCTGTTGTTGCAGAAACCGGAACTGGCTTCGGGCCTGCCGCTCGACTTGCTGCCTGAGCATTCGGCGGAAGGCCGGGCAATCCGCCTGTTATGCGAAACGATAGCCGGCGGCGGGACCGAGGCGCTGGCTTATCCGGCCTTGCTGGAAAGGCTGAGAGGCAGCGAGTGTGAAAGCGTCTTGCATACGGCGGCGGCTGAACTAATGCAGCAGCCTTTTGCCGAAGACGAAATCGATAGCGAGTTTTCTGGTGCGCTCGGGCAACTGCGCGACGGTGAACAGAGACGCGTTTTCGCGCTCCTGCAGGACAAGATCCAGAAGCTCGGCGTCAGCGGGCTGTCGAGCGAAGAGAAGGGGCAGTATCTGCAGGCACTCGGCGCACGCGGCGGCATCCGCGAGACGAAATAATGTGTGCTAAACTTTAGGGTTTACCAATTCAACGCTATCCGGGAAATGGTCATGGCAAGGGAAAAGGTGGTAACAACCAAGGCTGCGAAGGCCAAGGCAGCAGCGGATCTATTGGCGCAGGTCGGCACGCAACCGGCACCGGTGGATGATGAGACGCGCAAGATGCGTCTCAAGACGCTGATCAAGCTTGGCAAGGAACGTGGCTTTCTGACCTACGCCGAGATCAACGACCATCTGCCGGATGACGTTGTGGATGCGGAGCAGATCGAAAGCATCATCAACACGTTCAACGACATGGGGATCCAGGTCTACGACGAGGCGCCCGATGCCGAAACGCTGTTGATGTCGGATGCCGCGCCGGCTGCCGGGGCTGACGATGCCGATGTCGAAGAACAGGCGGAGCAGGCCCTGTCTACCGTCGATTCGGAGTTTGGACGCACTACCGATCCGGTGCGCATGTACATGCGCGAGATGGGTTCGGTGGAACTGCTGACGCGCGAAGGCGAAATCGAGATCGCCAAGCGCATCGAAGACGGTCTCAAGCACATGATCCAGGCGATTTCGGCCTGTCCGACGACGATTGCGGAGATCCTCAACTGCGCCGACCGGATCGCACGCGACGAAATGCGCATCGACGAGTTGATCGACGGACTGATCGATCCGGAAACCAGTGGCTCGCTTGAAGAACTGGCCGAGGAACTGGAGAGCGAGGCGGAAGACGAGGACGAGGAGGCTGCAGAAGCCGTCGAAGGCGCGGCAGCGGCAGCGTCGCTGCTCAGACTCAGGACGGAAGGACTCGAACGGCTCGAACGGATCCGTGCCGGCTACACCAAGGCGCATGCGCTGTTGCTGAGGAAGGGCTCCCAGGACAAGGGCTACCTGCAGTTTCAGCAGGAGATCTCCGAAGAGATGATGGGGATGCGCTTTACCTCGAAGACCATCGAGAGGCTGTGCGACTCGGTGCGCGCCATGGTCGAGGAAGCGCGCGCCTGCGAGCGCAAGATTCAGCGAATCTGCGTCGACACGGTGCGCATGCCGCGCGTGCATTTCATCAAGGTGTTCCCCGGCAACGAACTGAACATCGACTGGGTCGACGTAGAGATCGCCGCTGCCGGCAAGACCTACGGCGCCGTCCTCTTGCGCAATGCGCCGAACATCAAGGAAGAGCAAAAGAAACTGCTGGCGCTGCAGGACCGCATCGGCATCCCGCTGCGCGAACTGAAAGACATCAACAAGCAGATGTCAACCGGCGAAGCGAAGGCTCGCCGCGCCAAGCGGGAAATGACCGAGGCGAATCTGCGCCTCGTCATCTCGATCGCCAAGAAGTACACCAACCGCGGTCTGCAGTTCCTGGATCTGATCCAGGAGGGCAACATCGGCCTGATGAAGGCCGTGGACAAGTTCGAATACCGGCGCGGCTACAAGTTCTCGACCTATGCCACGTGGTGGATTCGCCAGGCCATTACGCGCTCGATCGCCGATCAGGCGCGGACGATTCGCATCCCGGTGCACATGATCGAGACGATCAACAAGATGAACCGCATCTCGCGGCAGATTCTGCAGGAAACGGGCCTCGAGGCCGATCCGGCGACATTGGCCAAGAAGATGGAAATGCCGGAAGAGAAGATCCGCAAGATCCTGAAGATCAGCAAGGAGCCGATCTCGATGGAGACGCCGATCGGTGACGACGACGACTCGCATCTCGGTGACTTCATTGAGGATCATGCGACGCTGGCACCGACCGAGGCCGCCCTCTATTCAAGCCTCCGCTTCATCACCAAGGACGTGCTCGACACCCTGACGCCGCGCGAGGCGAAGGTTCTGCGCATGCGTTTCGGCATCGAAATGAACACCGACCATACCCTCGAGGAAGTCGGCAAGCAGTTCGACGTCACCCGCGAACGCATTCGCCAGATCGAAGCCAAGGCGCTGCGTAAGCTTCGTCATCCGTCACGCTCCGACAAGCTGCGCAGCTTCCTCGACAGCGGCAACAGCTAAGCTACTCGGCCGGTGCTTGCGTCAGCGTGTTTGCTGACGACGTCCGACCAAAAAAAGGGGGCATTTGCCCCCTTTCAACCGCTGCTTGCTGGCCGTGGATCAGTTCGTCACGGCCTTCTTCTTGTTGTCACGCGGAATCAAGCCGAACAGTCCCAAGCCGATCAGCGCAAGCGTAGCCGGCTCGGGAATGTCGGCGGGCGGGTCGACGAGTATGCTGTCGTTGGCGCAGTTCTCGGCCCAGTGAATGTCGAAAGCCTTGCCATCCCAGCCGCTGTCGAGCAACAGACTCAGGGGTAGGCTCATTTCGTAGAAGTAATGGTCGTCCTCTGGATAATCACCATAGCCTTTCACCGGACTGGTCGTGTAGCTGATCTCGGCCATTCCCACCAGCTTGCCGGCAGTCAGGTGCGTGGGATGAGTAAGGTCGGGATCGCCCGGCGCAAGGTTCCCGGCGGCGTTCCACAACCCATAGGCCCACGTCGGATTCTTGTAGACACCGCCCTCGACGCCAAATTTCTCGAACGTATAGACGCCCTTCTTGACGCTCTCGGCATGCAGGACGTTGATGCCCAACTCGTAGCTGCCATCCTTGCCGAAGTCAATGGCGAAATCACCCGCGCCATAGCTGTTCCCCTGGTTCAGAGTTCTCGGGTTGTGACCGGTGGCCAGGGCAATGTAAAGATTGCCGTCGCAAACCGCCGCATACAGCGCCTCGGCATCGTAGGCCTGTCCTCCCCAGCCGGGGTACACGCGGCCGTCGCGGCCGACCTGGTCTTCGATCGAGGCTTGGATGCCCTTGCCGGGCAGCGCTGCCCAGGTCTTCGGGTTGGCGATCCAGTCATCGAGTTTCCCGTCGACAGTAAAGGCGGCGGCCGGCAGGCTGCCGCCCGCAGCGAGGGCGGTGATGGCGAGGACGATGATTCTGTTCATTGGATGCTTTCGGTCGTCACTTGGTGAGGGTGCGGATCGAGCCTTTCTTGCTTGTGCAAAGAAAGCAACCGGATCCGCCGTAGCAACGAAGTTTCTCCCGGGCGGGCGGCGCAGCGTTATGAAATAGTGCGCAAGCCGGCCGACTTTCCTGGCCGGGGAATGCGCCGACGGGCTGCACGTCGACTCGCCTCGCACGTTCGTTCTGACTGGTTTAACAGGGTGATTCAGACGATTCCCCCGGAGTTGACTCCCCATGCCGATTCTGGGATAGTCGGTTCGCATCGTCTGCTGCACTGGTCTGCTTTTCCTGTCGTTGCTTGGCTCAACCGTATTGGAACGTCGTGGAGCGCACCGCTTTTTTGACGCGCGGAGCGGCCTCGAATCGAAGGAGATCGCTATGTCGGAAATGATCGTGCCGGGGACGTACATCGACGTGCGGGCGGAGGGATTGATCTCCGCCGGCGGCGTCGCGACAGGGGTCGTCGCGGTTGTCGGTACCGCCAGATCGGGACCGGTGGGAACCCCGATCACCCTCTCCGGCTTTTCGCAGGCGCGTGAGCTTTTTGGACTCCCCGACAAGTATTCGATCCCCGAGGATGGATCGAATCCACTGACCCTCGTCCGTTCCCTGCAACTCGCCTATGCCAATGGCGCCTCCACCGTGGTTGCGGTCCGTGTCGCCAGCCCGCGTGCCGCTTCGGCGAGTTATGCCCTCAAGGATCCCGCAGGCAACACGCTGGCCGTCCTCACGGCGGCCACGCCGGGCACCTGGGGCAACGACATCCAGATCTCGGTGAGCCAGGCGAGAACACCGGCGCGCATCGTCGGCGAAAAGCAGACCGCCTCCTTCGCACAACTCGGGTACCACAGCGTCCTTCCCAACCAGCAGAATCGCATCCAGGTGCTGCGCGGCGACACGCGCCGGGTCGACAACTTCAACCTCGTCTACCGCTTCGTCGCCCGCGATGAAGCGGTAGCGAAGAACGGCGGCGGCAGCTACCAGTTGGCCAACCCGAAGGTGTCTACGGTTGCGTCGATCAACTCGATCGTGGTCCTCGACGGCAACGGCAGCCCGGTACGCGCCTACGGGGCCAATCCACCGAGCGGCGTGACCGCCGGAACGATTCTCTACGATCTGGCAGCGACGCCGGCGCTCAACGAGATCCGCATCAATCCCAACACCAGCGAGCTCGCCTTTGCTGCCACCCAGGCGCCCGCGGCGGGGCAGAGTGTCGTGGCGACCTACGCGGTGGACCATGCCGACCCCGCGCCGGGCGAGATCCTCATCACGGTCTGGAACGGCGATATCGATTTCCATGCTGGCGAGGCGCCGCGCGCCGTCGCCGGTGATGTCCTGACCGCCAGCTACCTCGTTGAAGCGGCGGACAGCGTCGAGGTGAGCCTCACTCATAGCCAGCTCAAGGAATCCTACGTCGTTCCCGACGGGAGGAGTCTGACTGCGCTCGCCGCGCAGTCCAAGCTCGTACGCGCCGTCGCCGACGCGGGCCACGGCAGCGGCAAACCCGCGCCCGATGTCGCCGCCTATTTCGGGACGGGCAGCAACGTCGGCGGCGCCAATGGCGCCGATGCCGGCGAAGACGAATACGCTGGCGGACTCGAAGCGATTTCGAACAGGGTCGTCAATCTCGTGGTGCTGGGCGGCCAGGACGCCCGCGGCATGGGCTCGGTGCTGGTTGGGCACCTCAAGTCAACCGAGGAAACCGACCTCGAACGGATCGGCGTCATCGGCGCGCCCGGTGTCGAGATCGCCGACTTTCTCGGCCACAGCGTCGCCGAGGGTCGCCTTGTGATCGTTGGCCCGGGAATCCGGAATCCGGATGGCTCAACGCTGCCGCCGGCGTACACCGCCGCCGCTGTTGCCGGTCTGATCGCGGCACAGTCGGTCCAGACCAGCCTGACCAACAAGGCAATCAACCTGCCGGGAATCGCCGTGGAAGCCAATCGCGGGCAGCAGGCGCAGCTGATCGAGCGCAATGTCCTGACCATCGTCTCCAGGCAGGGGCTGCGCGTCCTCAAGGGGATCACCAGCGAGGGCGTCGGCCAGCCCTTCTCGGCCATCCCGACGCGACGGATCGTCGATTACGCCAAGTACGGCGTGCGTTCGGCGGCCAACCCTTACATCGGGCGGCTGAACAATTCACGGGTACGGGCCGCGCTCAAGGCGACCCTCGACGCGTTCCTGACCGGGATGGTGGAGGACGAGGCGCTGACCGGCTACATGCTCGACGTGACCGCCACGCGCGCCCAGGAGATTGCCGGCCAGGTCAACGTGGTGATGACCATCCAGCCGACCTTCAGCATCGACTTCATCCGCGTCGTCATGACGCTGCAGTAAGACAGGAGACCCCGCCATGCCCAACGACGTCTTGCGTGCCACGGATGCGGTCCTCGTCCTCGGTGTCGAGGATACGTCCACCCCTGAAGGTGAGGCTGCCGACGCGGTGGTGTCGCAGTACGACCTGTCGAATGTGGTCGGCCGGCTGACCAACGTCTCGATCAGCGTCAGCAGCGATGTTCGCCCCTTCTACGAGATCGGTCGTCGCTACCCAACGCACTTGCGCCCGGGCATCCTGAGAGTCTCCGGTACAGCGGAAAGGGCGCACGTCAATGGTGCGCTGCTTCGTCTGCTGCTCGGCGACGGCTCCGTCAGTCCGCCATCGGGTCCGAGCTTCGCCCAGCCGTCGTTCAACCTGATCTCGACGCTGAAGGATCCCGCACACCCCAGCCAGATGACCAAGGTGACGGTGTTCGGCGTCAAGTTCGACAGCTGGACCTACAGCATCCCGAGCGACGCCTTCGTGATGGAAGCGATCACCTTCCAGGCGATGCGCGTCGCCTACGAGGAAACCTGATCGGCACGGTCGATCTCGACCACCGCGCGGGAGTTCCGAACGCATGCCGGCAGTCCGAGACCAGGCGGTGAACGAAACGGCCGCCGACGCCGGGCCGCAGGAGGCACGGCTGCTGACGCCGCAGGAGTTGCTCGCCGGCAGTCTGCTGACCTACGACGTCGAAGTGCCGCCGAGCATCCTCCGCCCCGGTGACGAGGACGCTGCCGCCGCTGCAGGCGGGCGCGTGCGACTACGGCCGTTGAAGGTGGCAACGCTGGCGCTGATCGCCAGGGCTGCGCGCGATGACCCTTCGCTGGTGCCCTTGCTGATGATCAAGGAGTCGCTGGTCGAACCCCTGGTGCCGCTCGAACAGGTCCGGCAAATGCACGCCGGACTGGTGAACTTCCTGGTCACTGCCGTCAACCGGGTCTCGGGACTCGCTTCCGGCGAGGGCGCGGTGCGCCACGCTGCCGACTCGGCCATCGGCGAAACGCACGTGCAGTTCGCGTGGTATTTCGGCTGGACGCCGGCACAGGTGGCGGATCTGACGCCGGGACAGGTTGCCGTCTACCTGGCCGGCATCGAGCGGCAGCGAGCCCGCGACAGCGAACCGCAGCCGGCGCCATGAACCCGACGCCGTGGGAGGAACCGGCAGGCCTCGCGCTGCAAGTCGCCGACGCACTGTTCACACTACCTGGTGCCGAAAGGGCGGCTGCCACGCAGCATCTCGCCGGCGTCGACCCATCGGCTGCGCTGGAGAGCCTGCTCGCCGCCATCCTGCAAGCAGGCCCACCTATAGGTACGCATCAGGAATCCGTAGCGGACCTGCCGGCAGGGGCGCGCACGCCAGTGCATTCCCGGGAAGTGGTTAGCTTACGAGCGGCGAGCGAGCCGCGCGCAGGCGCTGACGCGGGAATGGCGCTGCCGGCCGACATGCTGCCCGGGAATCCGCTGCGCCTGATCGACCCCATGTTCGCATCGACCGGGATTGCCGGGCTGCAGTCGCTACCTGGCACGTCGCCCGGGCAAGTCACGGTGGCGACCGACAGCCCACCCCGGCAGACCCCGCCCGTCGACTCCAGAGGCGGGACGCCGGGGTCTAGCGAAGACGGCCCCGTCATTCCGGAGCGCACCAGGCAGGGCGCACCGACTTTGCCCACGCCGCGGCCAGAGGGGCCAACATTCGGCACGCGCGCCGCGGACGCGCCACCTATCCCGGCGACCGAAACCAAGGAACTCCGCGGTGGCAGTCGGCAGGCACGCCGCCGTCGCAACGATGGCCCGGGTGACAAGCGCGAGGCCCTCGCAAGTGCGCAGGGGCTGCACGCGGAGCCGCCGCGGAGCACCTCGTCGGCGCCTGACGGCGCTCCAGGCAATGTCACTCGTACGCCGCCCGCGCAGTGGCCCGCAACGGCTTCTCGCCTGAGCACAAGAGATACGAGCGCGACAGGGCGCCCCGCGACCGCTGCCTCCTCCCAGATCCTCGCCGACGCGTCGCGAAAGACGCGCCTGGTCAGTGGCGTGGCCGATCTCAATGGCCTGTTCGAGTCGCTGCTCGCCGGGCGCCGCCCGGCAGACACACAAGCGGCGGTGCTGGCGGGAACTCGCCGCGAAGCCCCTGTTGCCGCCGAAGGCGAGCCCCCTGGGGCAGCAGGGCGACATCCCGATCTCTCGCCGGCATCCCTTGCTGAGGCCGCGCCGGTGCCGCGCGCCGCACCGCTGACGCGTGCCGACTGGCCGGCAACGGCGGCTCTGATGCCGGCCGATGCTGCGCATGATGACGTCCTCCTCCTCGACCGTCTTCTCGATCGCTGGGAAGAGCGGCTGCGCGAGCAGGCGATCCGTCACCTTGGGTTCACGGGAGGATTGACCTAGCATGGCGCTGGAGATTGCCGGAGTGGCGATGGACAAGCTGGTGAGCATCGAGGCCAGCGAGGCGGCGCGCTTCGTTCGTCACGCGGTTCCCGGGCTTGCCGGCGAGCTGGCCCAGGACCTGGGACGCCCGAGCGTGCGCATTCGGGTTCGCGGCGTTTTCTACGGCGGCGACGCCGGCGATCGCCTCAAGCAGTTGCGCGACCACTTGCTGGCGCGCCAACCGGTGGATTTCCTGTGCGAACTGACCGGCGATGGCTATTTCTCGCAGGTGCTGGTCGATCAGCTCGACGTAGCCGAGCGCGCCGGCTACCCGGACGAGTACGACTACGAATGTGTCGTCACCGAGTACGTGCCGCCGCCACCGCCGCCGGCAGGTGGGCTGCTCGACGGTCTCGACGCCGGCATCCTCGACGAAGCCACGGCGCTGATGGACGACGTGCAGAACGCGCTGGCGCAGGTTGCCGGCCTGACCAGCCTGCTTGCCGGCGCTAGCGACTTCGCCAATCCGACGACTCGTCTGCCGGCGATGCTCGACGGCTTCACGGGCATCGCCGGCGGCTCGGCCGCGTCGCTGGGCGGCATCGGAGACCTGTTGTGAGCGGCGCCACGGCCAGCCTGCCGAATCTGCAGCGCGCCAGCAACGCCAGCGCGAATGCCCAAACTGGCCTCAGCGGTTTTCTCGGCATCGCCAGCGCGCTGGCCGGCGGTGGCCATGACTCGCCGCTGCGAGGGATCAGCGAGGCGCTTGGAGGCCTTGACCAGGCATTGCAGATCGACGTCAGCGGACTCTCCGAGCGGCTGCCGGCAGCCCTGGCGAACATCGAGGAAGCGCTCCCCACCGACGCCCTGCGTTTTGTCGAGGAAATCGTAAACCGCTACCAGGAAGTCAGCGACTTCCTGGCGAGCAGCGGACTGGTGCGCCAGATCCAGCCGGGGGCCAGCCTCGAAACGACGGCGCTGGCTCTGATCGACGAGCTGCTGAATCTGTTCAGCGCCCGCCTCGCGGGTCTCGGTTCGTCGCTGATCGACGCCGACACGCTCGAAGCCGTGAGCAAAGCGCTGGCGACGATGGAGGCGCTGGCCTCCGGTAGCGTTCTTCCCGCCGATCAACTGCTTGAATTCCTTTCCCGGAACCTGTTGGGCGTCGACGCCGACTTGCTCGTTGGTGCCCGCAGTCAGCTCGACGCGGCCCTGGCGATCCTCGATCCATTCTCTGCCACCGCGGTCGAGGCAGCAGTCGCAGCCACCCGCGACGCCGCGACCACGGCCTTGCGCAACCTCGCCGAGGCGTTGCGCGAGTTCGACCCGAACGATCTCGCCGCCTACGCGACGCCCGAAGCGCTGCTCGATACGCTCGGCCGGGCGCTGGAAGCCGCTTTTCTCGCCCTTGAGGCGCTGTACTCAGCGTTGACCGTCGCCGTGGCGCGGCCGGAATGGGAGACGCTGTTCACCTCCTGGGCCGCCGTGCTGGCCGCCGTCGAACTGGCAGACGTGCCGACGGTGGACGACGCCGTCGATGCCATCGCCGGCGCCATCGAGTCGCTGCTGGCGCGGCTGACGATGAGCCTGTCACCGGACGATCTCGCGGCACAGGTCGCACGCATGGCGGGCTCGCTGCACGCGCTGTTCAGCGACTCGCCACTGGCGCAGGTCCGCCAGATCCTGATCGACTTCATCGGCAGGATCGGCGCCGAACTCGCCGCGATTCCGGTCGAAGACGTCCGGACCGCCGTGCTCGGAATGCTGCAGACCGTGCAGCGGCAGATCGAGGAGCTCGGTATCGCGGAGGTACGGTCGACGATCGAGAAGGGCTTCCAGGATGCCAACGACTTCGTCGACGACAATCTGGGTGGCGACCTGCTGGCGGGGATCAGCACGCAACTCGCCGCGGCGCTCGGCCAACTCGAGAACATTCCGGTCGCCGAACTGGGACAGGAACTGGCCAGCGCGATTCAGGCGGCCAGCGAGCTGATCGAGGATCTGCAGGCCAAGTTGGCCGCCGGACTCGACGAGGTGCGCACGCTTCTCGCTTCGCTCGACGGCATCGACTTTCGTCCCGTGGCCGACGAAGTGGTCGATGAAATCGGTGCGCTCAAGTCGCGCCTTGCCGCCATACGGCCGGAGTCCTTGTCGGACGTCGAGCGTATCGCCATTCAGGCCGGTCTCTCTGTCCTGCGCGCCATCGACCTGGAGGGGATGATCGAAGGCGAACTGAAGAAGGAGTTTGCCAGCGTCGATGCGCAACTGGCGCAGGTCGTCCAGGCGATACTCGACGCCTGGCTGGAGTTTCGCCGCCGTGTCGGGACTCTCGACGGCGCATCGCTGGCGGCGCCGGTCACCGGACTGCTCGACGAGGTCGGCAACACCGTCCTCGCGATCAATGGGGCCGCCGTCGTCGCACCGCTCGAGAAGCTCCTCGATGAACTCCTTGCCAAGGCCCGCACCGTCTCGCCGGGGGCGATTCTCGAGCCGCTGCAGGAACCCTATCAGCGCATGCTGCGGACCATCGAGCGCGCCAATCCCGACGTCTGGGTCGAGCCGCTGCACGTGCTGCATGCCGAGATCGACCGCCTGATCAAGCTGGTGGACATCACACCCTTGTTGAGCACGCTCGAACAGAAGCAGCGCGACCTCTTCGCGCAGGCCAGGCAGGCGATTGCCGACGCTGTCGGCGCGGTGCACCTGCCCGAGCCGCTCGACACCTTTCATGCGCAGATGACGACACTGATCGTCGGCATCACCGACGCGATCTTCGCCGACCCCGATGGCACGCTGCGCCAGGTCAATCTGTCCTTGTCCGCCTCGATGCGGCCAAGCACGCTGTTCGAGCCGCTCGACCAGGCCTTCGACCGCCTTCTGGCGGCCGTCGAGACGCTGCCCGCGGACGACGTGTTGAGGGCGCTCGAAGCTATCCGCCAGGGCCTTGGGGCGGCACTGCCGGCAATGGACCCGGCGAATGTCGTGCGCGGCATGCGCGTTGCTCAGGGCCGGCTTGCGGCGTTGTCACCGAGCAGCGTGGCCGGCGTCGTCGCGCTGCCGGAGTTGCGTGCCAGGCTTGCCGGGCGGCTCTCGTTATCGACCGCCAACGGCGACGCCGGGGCCTCGCTGCTGGCACGCTTCGATCTGACGCTGGCACCGCTCGACCTTGCCTCGGACACCTCCCGCCTGTGCCGTCTGAGTACGGCCCACGCCGCGCTGGTCACCGCCCTGCGCCAGCGAATCAACGCCCTCGACACCGCGACCGCACAGCTTGAGTTCCAGCGACTGCAGAGCGGACTCGGACGCATCCTGCCGCCGTTTCTTCGCCAGCCCACGCCGCTCGCCATGGCCGATGTCCGTGCCGGGCTGGCAACGCTCAGGCCTTCCCTGAAAGCGCGGCGCATCGACCTGGCCGTCGACGGCTTCCTGAGGCAGCTTGCACCGCTGCAGAGCGCGCTCGACAGCGCCGTCGACGGCTTCTTCAAGGAGATCCGGCAGGCGGCGCTGGCCCTCCACCCGGGGGAGCTGAAGGACGCCGTTGCCGACGTCTATGCCAGCCTGCGCGCCAGGCTCGCCGTCCTCGATCCCGAGCTGCTGGCGGCATCCTTGCGCAGCAGCGTTTGGGACCCACTCCTCGATCCCTTGCGAGCAATCGATCCGGCAGCGTTGAAAGCTCACCTCGACGCCCTTTTCCAGAACCTGCTGGCCAAGATCAGCGGCTCGGTCAAGGATCTGCTGAGGCAACTCAAGCAAGCCATAGACGCCTTCCTGGTGCGCGTTCGGCAGGCGCTGTCGAGCGTTCTGGCGACACTACGGCAGAAGATCGAAGCGATCCTCGGCGAGGTGAGCAAGCTTGTCGTCCGTATCGATGGCCTGCTCGTCGACGATCTCTTCAAGCGCTTGTTGACCCTGCTTGCCAACCTGCAGACCAGTTTCGACCAGGAACTCGACCGGGTCCGCAACGAGTTCGACGGCATGCTCGAGGCGATTCCCCTCGGCGCCTCGGCCGGGGTGGCGATCGCATGAGTACCCTGACGCAACTCCGCGCCTGGCAGGCCGCGCAAGCGGCGGCGAGAAAAGTGATCGCCGACCAGGGGCTGGCGAACGAGGTCCATGAGGGGCCGGCGATTTCGCGTTACACCTGGCAAGCGGGCGAACTCGCCGAGATCGTCGAGCCCGACGGCGAGCGCTGGGGCTACGCCTATGGTGACGACGGACGCCTGCTGGCAGTCGACCGGGACGGTCGGCGTTGGGCCGACTACCGCTATGACGCGGCAGACAGGCTCATCGAGGTACGTCGCCCCGACGGCGTGCTGACGCATTCCTATGACGAGCAGGGGCGACTGGTGCGCACTCTGCGTGGCGATGCCAGTCCCTTCGTCTATCGTTGGCAAGGCGAGCGGGTGGCGACTGCGCGTTCGGATCGCGAGGAGAGCCACTTCCATTACGACGCCCGAGGGCGCGTCAGCGGCGTGGATCAGCGGGTCGATGGCAGTCTCTTGTCGGCGCGCTTCTCCTTCGACGGCCAGGATCGCCTGGCGCGCATCGACTTCCCGCAATGGCGACAGGCGATCGGTTTCACCTGGGACGAGCGGGGCCGACCGAGCGCCATCGACTGGAACGGCCGCCAGCTCGCCCATTTCGGCACCGACGATGCGGCGCGGCTAGCGTGGTGCGAGGGCTTCGACGGCGTGCGCGAGGAAACCTGGCACGAGGCGGCCAGTGGTCGCCCGGTCCGCCAGTCGATGCGCCGCGCCGGGCAGGAGATCTGGCACTGCGAGCTCGTCCGCGACGAGGCTTTCCGCCTGATTCGCGAAGGCCGCCGGGACTATGCCTACGACTTCTGCGGGCGCCTTGCCGAAGTCCGCGATGGCCAGGAGACCTGGTGCTATCGCTACGATGCGCTCGATAACGCGACCCTCGACGACGGCCTGCCCACAGCCGTCGACTGCGACCTGGCTGAGCGCGTGCGGCGGGTTCGGCAAGGCTCGGCCGAGCGCGTTTTCCGGCACAATCAGGCGGGCGAACTGCTCGAACTGCTGCTCGACGGCACCCGCGTCGCGCGCTGCCTTTACGACCACAAGGGGCGGCTGGTCTGCAAGTCGGGACCGGCAGGCAGCGAGCGCTACCTCTACGGCCCCGACGATGGGTTGCTGGCGATAGCCGACGATTCCGGGCAGCCGCTACTGATCTTCCTGCGCCTGCCGACCGGGGTCGTCGCGATGATCGACTTTCGGACCCATCGCCAAGGGCAGGCGGTGTGCTTGCACTGCGATGCGCACGGCAACCTGCTTTTCACCGGGACAGGCGAGGCAGAGACGGCGCTTGCCGGACCCTTCGCCAGCGACCCCTGGGGTGTTCCGCTGCACACCGCGGGCCCCTACCTCTATCGAGGTCGCCTCTGGCATGCCGACCTTGGCCTCTACCGCATCGGCTGTCGCTGGTACGACCCGAACCTGCGGCGCTTCCTGACGCCGGATACGCACACCGGTGCGCCCGACGACGCCCGCCTGGTCAACCCTTTCCGGCTCGCCGGCGAGCAGCGCATGGCACGCGCGCAGATCCTCGGCGACTGGCTGCGCCAACCGCGACTGCGCAACCGCCACGCCTACTGCGCCAACGATCCCATCAACCGCTTCGACCCCGATGGACACTGGAGCTTCGGCGGCGTCCTCCTGTCACTGCTCGGCGTCCTGTGGACGCTACCGAACACGGCATTCGGCCTGGCGATCGAAGTCAGTTGTCTGCTCGGCGAGGTCGTGCGCTGGCTGGTGTGGCTGTTCTCGGGTGGCAAGGTCAGTTGGCAGACGCCCGGTTTCGACGCCGCCGCCTCGGGCCGCCTGAATGCCTTCGCGCTGGTCTGCAAGGGCGGCTGGCTCGGATCGTTCGACAGCCTGCTCGGCATCACCTTCGGCAATGTCATTTTCGTCAATGGCCGATACCAGGAGAACGCCGAATGGAAAGCGCTCCCCGATCCCGTCCGCCCGACCGCGTATGGCGGTGCGGTGACGATCGCGAAGAGTCAGGCGCTCTACGAGCACGAACTGCGGCATGTAAACCAGTACAGTTGGTGGGGCCCCTTCTTCCATCTCGGCCTGCCGTTGTTCGGCGTGTACGAGTGGGACGTCATTCTCAACGGCTACCGGAACGCGAGCTTCGAAAAAGACGCCCGCGAGCACGGAGGCTTCTGATGGCCGGCCTGCGCCCCCGTTTCTCGTTGACTGCCGGCAGTCTGTCGGCTGACTCGGCCTCACCGTTGGCCGGTCCGTCGCGCTTCGTCGTCGAGCGCAGCCTCGACGTGCCCATCGACGGCCTGCGGGTAACGCTCGCCGAAAGCGGCGGGGTCGCGCCGGGTGATCCCGTGCAACTCGACCTCGGTGACGAGGACGGGCTTGCGCGCGTGTTCACCGGCAGCGTCGCGGAAGTCCGGCCACGCCTCGCTGGCTGCGAACTGTTCTGCGCCGGCAGCTTGCTCGCGCTCGTCGACCTGCGCGTCTCGTCGTTCTATCTGGGTCGGAGCGCCGGCGACGTGGTGCGTGATCTGATCGGGCAGGCTGCTCTCGAACCAGGGGAGATTGCCGACGGCATCACACTGCCGCGGTTTGCGGTCGAGCGCCGTCTCGGCGCGCACGCGCAGTTGCGGCGCCTGGCCGAGCGCCTGGGCTACTCGTTGTTTGCCGACCGCGCGGGGAAAGTCCATTTCCGCGGCCTCGGACCGGCCGCAGGGCTTGCTGCCGGCGGCATCGGCGCAGGACTTGCCACGGCCGCTGCGGGAGCACTGGGAACGCTGGGGAAGGGCGGTGCCGGCGGTCTCACCTACGGCAAACACCTGCTCGGCGCCACGGGCGGGCTGCGGCCGGCTTTTGCACGGAAACTGCTGCTCGGCGGCGAAAGTCCGATGTCGGGCCAGGGGGAAGACAAGAGCTTCTGGCTCACCGCGACCGATGCGGACTACCAGGATTCGGCGGGCGACGGCGACGAACTGCTGGTCACCGATCCGACGGCGCGCACCAAGGACATGGCGGGTCGCTTTGCTGCCGGCTATGCCGCCACTTTTGCGCGGCGAACCAGCGAAGTACGGCTGACGGTTCTCGGCATGCCGGATCTCGAACTGGGCGACGACAGCGGGGCCAGCGATGCCCCCGAGTCGGCACTGAACACCACCGGCTACGTCAAGGGCCTAAGCCATCGATTCGGCGCGCGCGAAGGATTCGTCACCGATGTCGTCGTGTCTACGGAGACGTCCCAGTGAAAGAACTGCTCGACATGGTCCGCCGGACGGTGCGCGAGGAACTGGCCTTGCGGCGGGGACCGCAACTGGCCACGGTCATCGCGCTCACCGCTCACGCCAGCGCAGACGACACCGCCAACTACGAGGCCGACCTGCGCCTCAAGCACGACGGACTGGAGATCACGCAAGTGCCGATCGCCATGTCGCACGTCGGCTTCGCCGCGCCACCGCGCGTCGGCGATCTGGTGCTCGTCGAATTCCTCGATCACGACCTGCAGCAGCCGCTAATCACCGGACGCTTCTACCACGACCAGGAACGCGCTCCGCTGTTCAGGCAGGACGAAGTGCTTTTCGAGCACCGCCTGCCCGACGACACCGTCAACCATCTGCGCTTTGCCGACGACGGCAGCATCTTCCTGCAGCGCGCGGTCAGCAAGCTCGAGGACAACAGTGAGTTCAAGGCCGGCCTGCGCATCGATCCCGACGGGATCATCGAGCTGAAGGCCGGCGACAAGATCACCGTCACCCTGGACGCCAGGAACGAGAAGGTCACCATCGTCTGTGACGGCAAGCCGATCGACATCACCTGCTCGCAGCTGACCGTCGACGCCGACGTCGAGATCAGGAAGACGTTGACGGTGAACGGTGACGGAACGATCAAGGGTACCGGCAAGATCAGCAGCGTGACGATTTCCGGCACCGACATCTCGGGAGGGGCCTGATGGCCGACCTGACCTTGAAGGGAACGCTCAACCTGATGGGCACGCTGACGTTCAAACCGTCGCCCGGCGGCAAGCTCAAGATCGGCAACGCCGGGCTCGAGGCGCTGGTCGAGGTGATGCCCGGCGACCCACCGCAATGCACGGCGGCGCCGCCGGTCATTCTGCCGCCGCCGCCGGCGTCGCCCTTGCAGCCGCAGCCGACCGTGTGGATCGTCAGTAGTTTCAACAAGACCGTGAAGGCCGGGTCGAAATGCATCGTCGCACTCGGCATGGCGATGCAGGGACAGTCAGGCGCACCGCTGTGGCCGGGCATGCTATTGCCGAGTTCGGGAAACCCCACCGTCACGGTCAATCACGTCCCGATCAACGTGGTCAACGACATGGCCGTGATTTTCCCCTCGGGCGGCTCGGCCGCCTTCAGCGCGAGCGGCCAGACATGACGGCGCTTGCCCTCCGGATCGTCCAGCCGGTGCACGACACAGGCTACCCACCGGGGCCGTCGATCGCGCTGCAGGGAAGCCTGACCGGCGATTCGGCTGGGCTGTACCTGAAGTGGTATTCGTCGCTGAATTCGGCGGCGAGCGAGACTCAGCCCGAACTCAATGCCGACCATTCGCTGGCGATCCTCAACTGGAGTGCGCCGCTGGCGGAGTTCGGCAGCCACGTCATCGTTCTCGCTGCTACCGATCAGGAGCGTACCGACCTCAGCGCGATAAAGGCTGTCACGCGCTCGGCGATGAGCGGTGGCGCACCGCCCGCGGCCTCCGCGCCGTGCATCGTTCACCGCCTGGTCGCGCAGATTCGCACCCCCGCGGCGAACGGACAGGTGCTGTCGAAAGCGGCCGCCACGCTCGAATTTCTCGCCCCTGCGCGTTGGGCGAGAAAGGATGCGGGGCCACCCGAGGCCTGGGTCGCCGACAGCGACTACCAGAGGATCAACGGCATCGCCATGCGCTTGCGTCTGGTACCGGTGGGGCCACTGGATCCCGCGCATTCGGCCGATATTCCGTTGACCCTGGCGACGCTGCCGTTCATCCGTGCCGACGACAAGACCTGGTTTCGCTGGGCGGGAGCGCTACCTGCCAATCTCGGCAACGGCAACCACACGCTCAGCTTGTCGGTGAGCGGCGGCGGCGCCACGACCTCGGCCGTGCGCCAGGTCATTCTGGCGGCGTAGGGGAGAACGCACGATGGCCAGTGAACGCCAGAGCCTGTTCGGAGCCGACCTCCAGTTGCGCGAAGGCGCTGGCGGCAGCGATCTGACGCTCGAAGGTCCGGTCGGATCGTCGGGCGACCTGGCGCTCGCCTACGGCAACGCCAACGCCGTCCAGGCGCTGTCACTGCGCCTGCGGGTGCGCAAAGGCGAGCTGGCGCTCCTTGGCTGGCCCGATTACGGTTCCCGGCTGCACGAACTGATCGGCGAACCTGATCTGCCGCGCACGCGCCTCAAGGCACAGGTCTTCGCTCGCGAGGCCGTCGAGGCCGACGCGCGCGTGCGCCGGGTCGAGGCGATCGAGGTGGTCAGCATTGCCGGCGAGCGCACGCTGCTGCGCCTGGCGATGCAGGTTCTCCTGATCGACGCGCCGACGCCGCTTGACCTTGTTTTCGACCTCGCCCTGGAGGGTACATGATCGACGTCGGACACCCCTTCTCGAAGCCGTTCCAGAGTCTGGTCGACGCGCTCGTTGAAAGCCTGCAACTCGGTGTCGAACAGCCGGCCAGCCAGGAAATCATCTTTCGCGCCGGCACGTTGAGCTATCCACTCAAGGGTATCGGCCCGGTGAGCGGTCTGGCTGCCCAGATCACCGGCTTCGTCGCTGGCCGCCCGGCGGTGTTCACACTCGGCCAGCACTACTTGTACGCCGTCGGCCAACTCGTCTGGCAGGCGCCGCCGTCGACCGTCGACGCCGACATCGCTGCCGTCTGGTTCCCGGACGACAATTCTCGCCTGACGGTGGGTTACTTCTTCCGCGACCTGCCCTCGGGGATTACCGATTTCAACGCCGGCAGCGTCGCCGGAACCCTCGTGCGCGCGATGTCGCGTGAGTTCAAACTGCTTTACGAACAGATGGACCAGGCCTACCGGCGCGCCTTCATCGACTACGCTCAGGGTGCTGCGCTCGACAACGTCGTGGCGCTGCTTGGCGTCGAGCGCCGCCAGGCGCTGCCGGCGCAGGGTGAAGTCACTTTCTGGCTGAAGAAAGCCGGCCGGAACGACGTCGCCATAGCTCGCGGCATTCGCGTCGCCGATGCGCGCGGGCGCGTCTTCAAGGTTGCCGCGCCGGGCGTCATCCGCTCGACGCTGGTCGAGGAAACCTCGGCAGCCGGCAAGAGCGTGCGCGTCAGCGTCGCCATCGGCTCGCTGCTGCATGTGCGCGAGAAGGGCAAGGAGGTCGACCTGGCGACGGTCGCCACCAGGGCCGGCAAGCCTTTCGGCGACGACGGCGTGACCATTACCCTGAAGACCGTGCCGCCGTCGGCCAGCCTGGTGATCACTTTCCAGCCGAAGACGCCGAAGACCACCGTCGCGGTCGTGGCGGTCGATGCCGGGCCCGCAGGCAACCTCGGGTCGGGAAGCCTGACCGTCATGCCAACACCTCCGCGCGGCGTTGACGGCGGCGTCGTCAACGAGAAGCCGTTGACCGGCGGCGAAGCGGCCGAGGATGACGAACCCTTGCGCGAACGCGCCAAACACGCCCTCGAGCGGGCCGGCAATGCGACGCTCAATGCCATCCACTATGCGGTGCTCAACATCGAAGGAGTGGACAGCGTCGAAGTGCGTGACGCCTCGCTCGATGCGGCAATACCGCTGGGTGAGGTGTGGGTCCGCTTCTCGACCGGCAAACCCGATGTGGTTGCCCCGCAGGTGGAAAGGGTGGTGGACAGGACGCGCGCCGCCGGCATCAAGGCGGTCGTCAAACAGGTGCGCACGCTGACCTTGTCCGGTCGATTCCTGGTCATCCCCGACGCTTACGGGAGCAGCAAGGATGCCCGCCAGCGCTACCGAACCGCCGCCATCGCTGCGCTCGCCGGACTTGCCATCGGCGAGCCGGTTTCGCAGCGCAAACTGGCGGCGCTTGCTTTCCGCGTTGCCGGCCTCGCCGACATGGGTGAAGTGCAGCTCGACTACGTGCGGGGAAGCGATGCCGCGCTGGCGATCGACCAGGACCCCTTCGTCCTCGACGCCGGCGAGCAGGCGCGTCCCGATGCCGGGGCGCTCGAAGTCGTCGCCCTGCACGCGCTGGATGCGTCGGCGGCCAGCCTGGCGGCCGATGGCAGCCTGTCGCTGTCGTTGCGCATCCTTGATGACGACGGCAAGCCGGTGCATTTCCGTCGCCTCGAGCTCGCGCTCCTGGCCACCGTTCGGGCGAAGCCAGCGACGACCCCCAACCAGCCTCTGCAGCAGGTTGCCCAGGTTGCCGGTACGATCAGCTTTACCGCTGCCGAGCAGGCCGCGCCGTCGTTTGCCAAGCTCGTCATCGCCAACCTCGCCAGTCTGGACGCAAGCAGCATCGAGCTGATGGTCCAGGCAACTGCCTACCCGGGGATGGTTGCCGCCAAGACCAGACTCACGACCTAGGAGGGAGCGTGTCTTTCAAGACCGATCGGCTGGTAGCGCTATTCCCGGACGTCTACGCGGCGCGGGAGCGCGACTCACTGCTCCACCAGGTTCTCGACGCGCTGGCCGCCGAACTGGTGAACAGCGACGCGGCCGTCAAGGACCTGCTCAAGTCGCACTGGATCGACTACGCCGGGAGCGGCGGGCTGGATGGTCTCGGCGCGCTCCTCGGCGTCCTCCGGCGTCGCCTGCCCGACGGCACGCCGGAAGGTGACGAAACCTTCCGCCCACTGCTCAAATCCACGGTGCTCTCCTTCATCGGTGGCGGGACCGTGGAAGGCATCAAGGGAGCCGTGCGCGCCGCCCTCGGGTTGCCATACGATCTGGATCTCTTCGCCAAACAAATCGCCGGCCCGGGCGGCGCCGTCAACCGGGGCATCTCGGATCTGGTGGCGGGTCTCGACAGGCTGGTGCAGATCGAGGAGTTTTCGCCGAAGACTGAAGTCGTTCTCGGCAGTGCGCTGCCGACGCCCGTCGGCAGCACTGCCACGCTCGACGTCAACTTTGCGACGGTCGAGCCGGTCGTGCCGCGCATCGAGTGGACCTTTACGCAGGGTGGTGGCCGGCACCTGTCGCTCGTGCGGCAGGACTCGGGTGCCGGCATCGTATCCCGGGACGAATTCGTGGTCCCGGAAGGGAGTACGCTGTTGCTGGCCGGCGAAGGCGCAACGGGTTTCTCGGCGTCGATCGGCACCACGGATGTCAGTTCATGGTTCGTCGACCTTGCCGGTTCGCTGCCGCCGGCACTGCCCGAGGTACCGGCAGGTGGCTCGCGATGGGTCTTTTCCGCAGCCCGCGCCGGCGAGTTCGGATTCGCGGCCTACGACAGCGGCGACACTTTCGATGCGGCGGCTTTCACCGTGCGCATGGCATGGGTCCGCTACCAGCCGCTGACCTTCGACGTCGTCGTTCCCTACTTCGTTGACGCCGCAGTCAGGCGCATTCTGGCCGGTACAGGCTACGAAAACCGCTTCCGGGTGTTCAAGGGATTGTCGCTCGACGCCATCCAGAAGGTGGTCGATGACAAGCGGGCTGCCGGCGTTCGCGGCATGGTACAGTACTCGCTCTCGTTGCCGGGAGAGTCCTCCGAGAAGACGCCGTGGGAAGAGCATGCGGTTGTCGAGCGGTTTTCGGCCACCGCCGAGCATCGTCACGCCGAGACTCACGACACCTTCGAAGATCTGCTCGTCGGCGCCCTCAGCAGTGCACTCGAAACACACGATGCCAGCGAGCACTTCGCCATCGGCGGCGTCTTCGACGTAGCTGTCTCGGACGGCAGTTTCGGATTTCAGTGAACCTTTCCAGGAGCATAGCGATGCATGAAATCATGGATATGCAGGGTAGGCTGAGGCTGCTGGTGACCGACCGGCAGGAGCGGATCCTGGTTGACCGCAGCCATGCCAACCGAATCGTTCGCAGTGGTCGTCAACTGGCTGCCCAACTGTTCGCCGGTGTCGAAGGCACGCCACCGTCGAAAGCCAGTCACATGGCGGTGGGCACCGGTGCGGACGCCGCTACCGACGAGCAAGCGGCGCTGGTCGGTGAGCGGGCGCGCAACCCGGTAGGTGCCCCGGTGTATACCGAGATCATCGACAGCGCCGGCGTCAAGCGGATCAAGGTCAGTCTGCAAGCGGTGTTCGACTTCGCCGAAGCCAACGGCGCCGCTCCTCTGCGCGAGGCGGGAATCTTCACGGCCGCCAAGGATGGGACGATGTACAACCGCGTCGTCTTCGATCCGGTCACCAAGGCCGACACTTTCAAGCTGACGCTGATCTGGGACATCGTTTTCTGAGCTGCTTTTCGAGGAGATCCCTACCATGCCACTGACCCCCGATCTGCCGTTTCCGAAGAGCGCCGGCGACGCCATCCGCTCGAAGGACTGGAACGACCTGGTCACCGAAACGCAGCGCCTGGACAATGCCAAGGTCAATCGCGCGGGCGACGCGATCAGCGGGCCCTTGACCATCGCCGGCGCACTGGGCATCGGTACGACGACGCCCAGCGCCAAGCTCGATGTTGCCGGCGATCTCCGGATCAACAACTCGCGCTTGTATTTGCGAGGGGCTGGCGACAATAACCATGGGCTGGGGTGGTACGGTCCGGGCAGTCCGTTCGCCGGGGCGAACGTCGACGGCCCGGTACTGTTCGGATTTTCGGGCGGAGCACTCGGATCGACCGACGGTGGGCAGAAGCTGGCATTGAGCTGGGACGACAGTGGCAACGTTGGGATGGGCACGAGTACGCCGAAGGCCGCACTCCATGTCGTCGGCGGCACCTGGCTGTGCGACGGCACGGGCTACGCCGTGGCGAACAACAGAATGGCGAAAGGTTCGCTGACCGTCGGCAGCCTTACCTCGAGCTTTGGGGGCGGAAGTGGCTGGAGCGACAACACCGCCGGACTGCTCTTCGAAACCCGGGACGATACGGAGATCGCGATCCACGACTCGGGCACCAGGATCGCCAGTGTCGCTTACTATCAGAGCAGCGCGAACAGTCTGACGATCGGCCGAGATATGGGCTGGGGGCCGATTTCCAGCGTTAGCGTGGCGGGAAGCATACGCGCCGGCAACTCCGACCTGTACTTCACGAAGACCGACCACAACCACAGCGGATTCGGCAACACGCCCGGATTCGCCGCCATCGAGAACGCCGGCAACTACGATGCCCTGATGATTCTTGGACGGGCGGGCGCCCAAGTTCCCGGAAAGCCCGCGGGTACCAAGGCGCGGGTGGTGAAGCTCTGGGACGTTCTGGAAGTCAACGGGGACCTTCTGGTTACCGGCAGAATCGGCAGTATGAACAAGGGACCTGGCCCGCTCACGGCAGGCTGGGGTGGCGGTCTGCGAACCTGGGACGTCGAGGCGGAGGGAACGGTTTGGTCCAGGGGGGCGTTCCAGACCGGACCGCGTGACGTGGCCGAAATCTATTTTTCCGACCTCGAACTCGATCCAGGCGATCTCGTCAGCCTCGATCCGGACGCCGATCGGATCATTCGCTCGAGCGGGCCAGCCGACCCGACAGTCATCGGCATCCTGTCGACCGAGCCGGGCTTTCTTCTCAACTCGCAGCTCAACCGGGAAGCGCCGGCTGGCGATCTCCGTCCTTACCCGGTGGCGTTGTGCGGTTGCGTGCCCTGCAAGGTGAGCGACGAAAACGGCCCGATCCGTCGTGGTGATCTGCTGACGACGTCCTCCACGCCGGGGCATGCGATGCGCGCCGAGCCAATCCTGTTGGACGGGAAGAGCCTGTACCCTTCCGGCACGATCATTGGCAAAGCGCTCGCCGCACATGTCGACGGAGAAGGTGTCATCGAGGTTTTCGTCGTCTTGCGCTAGTCCACATCGCGGCCACGACGACAGCCATTCCCATCCCCCAACCCGACGCGGGAGGAGTTTCGACAAATGGAAGCGAGGCTACGCAAACGGCTCGAGGAACTCCGCGCCGAGTACGACAAGGGCCGCAAGGCTCTCGACGACCTTGAAAGTCAAGCAGCCAATGTCCGCGCTACCTTGTTGCGCATTGCCGGAGCCGTACAGGTCCTGCAGGAGGAACTGGGCGAGAGCCCGGGTGGCGGCGAAAACGTCCCAATTCCCCGCGCCGCGGACTAGGCAGCCATGTTGCTCGCCCTCGAGAACGCCATCGCGAATCTGCTGCAACGTGAACTGCCGTCGCTGTTCACCGGCGCGGGTGCCGCAAGCGCCACTTTTTCGATCGATACCTGGGACTTCGATCGCCTGTCGGCCGATCCCGTTGCCGGTCAACCGGGTCCCGAGGACGCGGTGGACGAACTGGCTTTCGATCCGGCCGCAGCGGCTGGCCCCTACGCGCTGACGCGGCCACCCTATCCGGGCCCGAAGCGCGTCTACCTGCGCGCGACGAGCGGCGAACTCGTCGCGCTGGCGAGCGCTGAAGTGCTCTGGAACCCGGCCAATCCGGCCGCATTCTCGATCCAGCCGCTGGCCACGCGGGATTTGACGGGCTTCGACCACCTGCACATCATGTACGGCGTTGTGGCGGCGGCAACCCGCCTGAAGACGCTGCACAAGCTCACCCTGCAGATCGCCGGGGCCGACGCCGGCAGCAGCGAAAAGGCGTTCGCACTCGCGCTGGCGGTGCTGGTCCTCAACCGCGACGCGCTGCTGCGCGACGGGGGTTTTGCGTGGACCGCCGGAGGCTACCAGGCCGAAGGAGCGGTCAAGACGCTGAAGTTCTCCGCCGGTGC
This sequence comes from Accumulibacter sp., assembly GCA_017302455.1. Lineage (GTDB taxonomy): Bacteria > Pseudomonadota > Gammaproteobacteria > Burkholderiales > Rhodocyclaceae > Accumulibacter > Accumulibacter phosphatis. The sequence goes on along the minus strand of JAFLDO010000018.1, from coordinate 64,507 downwards.
GGTGCCGGCGCCAACTTCGCGCACCCTGTTGCTCGAAGCGGAGGTGGATTTGCGCCTCGAACGCCTGCTCGCCGAGGACGAAGGCAAGCCGATCGTGCGTATTCTGTCGCCGGGCAGGACACCCGGCAGCAAGCCGGTCGACATCGATCCGGCGATCCAGGCCTGAAGCAGACCGGAGGCCGCCATGGCGCGCACCCACGCTTTCCTGCAACTCGACGCCGACCGTGCCCCCGAACAGACGACCTTTTTGCGTGCCCGTGTCACCGTCCTGCGCGAGGCGGGAGGACACTTCTGGGTCGACCTCGACGAAGCGCAGGTTGACACCTTCGTTGCCGAGGGGTTCTTGGTGTCGACCTTCCCGGCCGCCGGAGTTCTCGATCTCGGACCGGTGACTTTCCGGCCAGCCAGTGAAACGCCGCAGCCGCCGGCTGCGTTGCAGGCAAGCCCGCCAAGCGGGGACGAGCCCGCGTTCTGGCTCGTTCATTTCGTGGCGCCGGTCGACAAAGCCTGGCTGGTGGAGATGGCTCTGGCAGGTGGCGAACAGGTCCACGTGATCGACCCGTTTACTGGCGTGTTCAGGATGCCGCTGGCCGCCTCCGACACGGTGCGCGCCCTGCGCTACGTGGACTTCCTTGGCCTCTACCATCCGGCTTATGCCGTCGATCTCGATCTGACCGCCTCCGAGGAAGCGTTCACCGCCGCATCGCTGGCGACGCTGGCTTTGCAGCCGCCGCCCGCGACCGCGCAGGGAAATCTGCAATTGCAGATCTTTGACGGAGTCGATCCCGAGAGCGTTCGCCCGCTCTTCGAGGCCGCCGGCGCGACGGTACTTGCCGACCTCGCGCACGGCTTTCTTGTGCAGGTGCCGCCTGAGCGCTGCGCCGCCATTGTCGGCGTGCCGGGCCTCTATATGGCATCGGCCCCGTCGACGATGGAAGTGTGCAGTCACAATGCCGGAGTGATTCTCGGCGCCAATCAGGTGCGCGACCTGGGAACGGTTAACTTCCTCGTCAATCTCGATGGCCTCGCCGAAATCGGCGCGGTCGTGGATTCGGGCTTCGACGTCGGCAATCTGGCCGGCGCCGTGGCGCCGTCCACCGGAGCAGTGACCGCCTTCCACCCGGATCTGGTCGCCAACGTCCGCCTCCTGCGCAACAGCAACACGCCGTTCAACGCGGCACTCGCCGTCCCGGACGCTACGCCGCACGGTACGCACGTCGCCGGAATCGTCGTCGGCGATGGCAGCAGTTCGGCGGGTCGCACGCGCGGGATCGCTCCCCGCGCCGCACTGATCGGCCTGGCGCCACTGCCGGCCAACCTGCGCGTTCCCTTCGAGTTCGCGGCCAGCAACGGGGCACGCGTGATCAACAATTCCTGGGGGAGTTCATTCGCCCTCGGAGCAAACAACAACCGCTATACGCCGGCGGAGTCCCAGGCGGTCGACCGCTGGTGTTTCGACCATCCCGATGTCCTGGTGCTGTTCGCCGCCGGGAACGCCGAATCGGATACCCAGGGCGGCGGCAACGGCGTCCTCGACGCGCGCAGCTTGCGCCTGCAGGCCACTGCCAAGAACGCCTTCACGGTCGGCGCCACGGAGAATCTGCGCAGTGACGGCGGCTGGCGCGACAGCTATCGCGCATTCTTCGGAGCACGTTACAACCACGCGGCATTCAACGTCGCGGCCGGTGCTGCCGCGGGAGCTTTCAGCTTTTCCGACAACGCTGACGAGATCGCGCTGTTCAGCGACCGCGGAAGCGTGCGTACCAACGCGCTGACCAACACCAACCGCGTCAAGCCCGATGTGGTCGCGCCGGGCACCAATGTCCTTTCGTGTCGCTCGCAATGGGTCGCGCAGCCGCCGGCGTTGCCCGGCGCACCTGTTCCTGCACCGTTCTGGAATGCCAATCCCGACAGCATGCTGCCGGCCGGCTTCAACCGAAATCTCTACCAGATTCTCACCGGTACGAGCATGGCCACCCCGATGGTCAGCGGCTCGGCCCTGCTCGTGCGCCAGTTCTATCGAAGCCGCTTTGCCCAGATGCGCCGGCCGCTGTTGCTCGAAGGCGTCGCCGTTCCGGCTGCGCCGCCGCTACCGGCTTTCGGCCCTCCTCCGGCGATTGCCCGCCACGCTGATGGTCTGCTTTGCGTCTGGCTTACCCCGGCGCTTGCCGCCGCCCAGAAGAACATCGTCGCGCTGCGCCTCAGCCGCCAACTGGCGCCGATCGACAGCCTGCCGGTGCATCTGCAGGACAACGTCGGCGAGCACTCCGCGCCGAAGGTCGTCACCCTCGGCGAGCGCACCTACCTGCTGCACCGGCATGGCGACGGCAAGATTCGCCTGTCGTGCTACGACCGCGCGTTGCGCCCTCTCGCCGCTTTTGGTACGGCCGGGGTGGTCACTCTCGCGCCGGACACCCGTGCCGACGATGCGGTGCCGCCCGACCTGATCGTGGTCGGTGAACGTCTGGCCTGCGTCTTTCCGACGACCGGCGGCAACGGCTACTTCTTCCAGCGCTTCAACGCCGACACCGGCGCGCCGGTCGATGTCGCCTCGATCAGCTTCCTGTTCCATGACGGCAGCGGGCCGCATCGGCCGCTGACCTGGAACGGTAGCCGCTTCGCCGTTTGCGGCGTGGCACATGCGGGCAACTACCGCCTCCAACTGCGACAGATGGACGGCGCCGCCAATCTGCAAGGTAGCGAGCCGGTGACGGTTGTCGAACAGGCTGCCGAGGTTCGCGAACCCTGCCTGCTCTGGGACCCGCGCAGCGCGCGTTATGCGCTGGTCTGGTGCGACGCGCGCACGCTTGCCGGTGGCGAAGTGTGGCTCCAGTTCCTTGATGCCAATGCCGCCGCTCTGGGCGTTGCGCAGCGCGTGGTGAGCGTCGCCGCCGCTAACCACGTGCGACGACCGCAGCTTCTCTGCCACCCCGACAGCGGTTACGTGCTGCTGTGGGAAGACGACCTGCAGAATGGCCACTTCGACCTCTACTGCGCGTTTCTCGACAGCAACGGACAGGTGGACAGCCACCTCGCGGCGGCGGCCGACGACACCCTCAGCCGGCGTCTGCTGAGACTCTCGGATACCCCCGGCGACATGGACGGATTCGCCGCCGTCGGCGACGCCGAGGGTTTTTCGCTGATCTACCAAAGCCCGGATGAGCTGAATTCCGACCGCCTCGGCGTGTATGCACTCAATCTCACTCGCGCCGGCGCCTTCGCCGCGCAGGAAAACCCGGGCACTCCACTGCTGAAGAGTGGCCGCTACGTCGTCGCCAGTCCACTCGATCACGACAGCACCGCCCTGAGCGCCTTGTCCGCGGTCTGGACCGGCGCTTCCTACTACATTCTGCGACTGGCTCCCGGAGTCGGTCTCGCGGACAGTCTGCAATGGTTACGCCTGCACGCCGATGGTGCCGTCGATGCCGGCTACGGCGTGAGCGGCATCCGTGAAATGCCCGCGCCGTTCCTGATTCTCAGCGTCGAGGCCTTGTGGACCGGCAACGACCGTCTGATCTCCGTGGCCAACGACGCGCTCGCTGCCATCACGCTTACCCTGCACGATGCCCAGGGGGCTCCGGTCACCGAGTTCGGTACGGCCGGTGCCGCCCGACTGCGCGATCCGCTGCCCATCGACGATCGGATACCTGCGCAGATCGGGTTTTTCACGACTCCTTCGTTGCACGTCATCGTCGCGTACGGCACCATCCAGGCCGGGGTGCGGCAATTGCGTCAGCAACGCGTCAACCGCCTCGGCGCGCGCGTCGGAACGCCGACGGACCTCGCCCGGGTCGATGGCGTCGCACGCCATGGCTGGTTCCAGTTCGTCAACAGCGAGGCGCGATCGATCGCCATCTACCAGCGTGTGAATGGCGCGGTCACGCGCGTCCATTGCCGTCGCTTCCGGCCTGACGGCACTGCCGATGGCGCCGAGCGCGACCTCAGTGCCGCCGCCGGCGAAGCCAGCAACGGCGTTCTCGCCCGCCGCCCGACGGCAGCCAACTCGACCAATCGCGAATACGGCGCTGCCTGGCAGTACCGCGCCAACAACGCGTCGCGCTGGGAGATCCGTTTCAGTCGCCTCGATCGTCAGGGCCGGCCGCTGGCCAATCCCCCCGGCACCACGCCGCCGATGCCGGTCAGCGACATCGTCGTCATCGCTACCGGGACGCCTGGCTGGAATGCGAGCCGCGAGGCGATCGAACCGCAACTCGTCTGCACTTGTACGCACGAGCCCTGGGCCAATCCGCCGGCGGTCCTGCCGGCCGGTACCAGTCTGCCGGTGTGGAGTCCGGCCTACGGACTCGCCTGGATCGGCGTCGAAACCGACGGCGCGCGCCTGCTCTACTTCACGGTACTCGACGAGAACGGCCAGCGCCTCGCCGTCGCACCGCCACCACCACCGGCCGGCCCTCTGAATCCGCGCGCACCGGTGGGAATCCTGCAACTCAGTGCGGCAGGAAGCCGGGTTCAGGATTTCCAGCTGGTGTGGAATGGCCGTGTCTTCCTGGTGTATTGGGTGGAGGAGGAGAGCGGCCATCTGCACCACCGCTACACGGCGATCAATCGGCATGCCAGCCAGAACGCCAACGACATTCCCAGCGCCGCGCTGCTGCGTGCCACTCTGGTCAATGGCGCCACCAACATCACCCCGGGTCCGCTGCCCGATAGCGCTGCCGGTTACGGGTGGGGGCGGGTCAGCCTGCGCCAGAGCCTGTCGCCGGCGCCGCCCGTGACGCTGCATGTGCGTGATGACTGCGCCATCGGACCGGGGCGAACGGTCAGTTACCGGTTCACCCTGCCTGCCGGGACGGCTCTCCTGCGTGTCACGCTCAACTGGACCGACCCGCCGGGACCGCGCCTGGTCAATCATCTCCACCTTACGGTACGTCCACCGGCACCGCCAGGGCCAGGCATCCGCCCCGAATACCGAGGTAACCTGTGGAGCAGCGTCGCCGGCCAGACGCACCTCTCGAGGCCGGTAGCGACACCAGCAGTCGCCGCCGACAACCACGAGGATGTCCAGACCTTCAAGCAGGTCGTCCTGGCGAACCCGGCGGCCGGCGACTACGAGGTCGAGGTATCGGCAACGGCCTTTCCGGCGGATCCCTTCAATCAGCAGAATCTGCAGGCCTTCGCGCTGGTTTTTGCGGGCAGCGGCCCCGAAGTACGCTTCAGCCTGCCTGCAGCAGCCGTCGCCGGCGCCGCGGTATACTGAGCGCCGTCTGTCTCTTGCCGTCCTGTCGGTCGGTGCGGGGAAGCACATTCAAGGACGAACCATGCCAAGTGGCAAGAAGCAGCCTGCCCCGCTCGCGCCGAGCAGCGGTTACAGCCACGCGGCCAAAACCGCGGTGCAGGAAACCACGCTGCGCGTCAAGGAAATGCACCGTGCCATCGCCGGCAAGTCCTTCGACATTCTGCGGCGCATTCCGCTGATCTCCGGGCCGACCCATCTTGTGCGCAGCGCTCACGATGCCATCCTGGCCGGGGTCTACGCGGGCATCCACCACACCAGCGGCGGCGTGCTCGAAGCCGCGGCCCTGATCGAAAGGCACGCCACGCGCCGGCGGCCGGACCCGCCAGTACCCGGACGGCTGGCGAGCGGCCTGCGCAGCGCGGTCAATGGTGCATTCGGCGATCACCTCGCCACCAGCAACAACCGCCTGGCGATCGACATGGCATTCCATGAAAACGGCGTCGCCGTCCCGCTCGACGCCGACTCGCTGCGCCGTGCCTTTCCCGATACCGGCCGACGCCTGTGCATTTTCATCCATGGACTCGGTTGTGACGAGCATAGCTGGGACCCGGGTCCCGAAGCGGCGGAGTCCACGGTACATTTCGGCCGTCGGCTGCGCGTCGAGCACGGCTGCTCGCCGCTCTACCTGCGCTACAACAGCGGCCTGCCGATTGCCCGCAATGGCGCTCAACTGGCGGTCCTGCTCGAGGAATTGCTCGCCGCCTGGCCGCAGCCGGCAAGTGATCTCGTCATCGTCGGTCACAGCATGGGAGGCCTGGTTGCCCTGGCGGCATGCGAGCAGGCGGCGCAAGCCGAGATGCGTTGGCTGCGGGCGACCCGGATGCTCATTTGCCTTGGGTCTCCACACCTCGGTTCGCCGGTCGAGCGACTTGGTCGGCTGACGACGGCGGCGCTGAACGTGTCGACGATCACGGCACCACTCGCCAGGATCGCCGGCGCGCGCAGCCAGGGTATCAAGGACCTGGGGAACGGTCCGGGTGCGCCAGCCGATCTTCTCGCGCACCAGCACATGGCGTTCCGCTTTCTGGGCGCCAGTCTGGCCAAGAACGTCGAACATCCGTTTGGCGAGTTCTTCGGCGATGGGCTGGTCACGCTGGGCAGCGCTACCGCGCATGCCATCGCCGGTGACGTGCAGAGCACCAGGCTCGGCCAACTCGGCCACATGGGATTGCTCAACGACGCGCGCGTCTACCGGCAGATCGCGGAATGGATCGCCGCGCTGGATGCGCGCGCAACGTCGGAAGCCGGCTGAGGACAGCCAGGGCCGCGCGTTCCTGCAAGCGACGCCAGTTCAGGCAGGGCCGCCGAGTTCACCGTCGCCCGTAGCGGAGGCGATCGGTAGCCAATCCTGTGGTCGCGAGTCACTGATGCCCGCAGCGGGGTGCCCCAGGTGAAAACCCTGGACGAGGTCAACGCCGAGGGAGCGCAGGATGTCGAGGGTCGACGCATCCTCGACGTGTTCGGCGACAGCAAGCTTCTTGAGGTGGTGCGCGATCTCGATCATCGAGGCGACAAAAAGTCGATTGGTCGAGTCGCCGTGCAGGTCACGAATGAAGGCTCCATCGATCTTGATGGCCTCGACGTCCAGCAGTTTTAGATGCGCGAAAGAGCTGAACCCACTGCCGAAATCGTCCAGATACACCGCGCAGCCGAGACCGCGCAGTGCGTCTATCATCCGGCGTGCCGCCGCCGGATCGCTGATCGCCGAGGTTTCGGTCACTTCGATGTGCAGCCGGCGTGGATCGACCTCGAGCTGCCGCAGCGTGTCGTCGAGAAACGCGGGAAACGTTGCATCCTCCAGCGAACGCGCCGACAGATTGGCGGCGATGCACACCGAGGGGTCGGTACTCGCCAGTTTCCGGGCACAGTTCAGAAAGACCCAGCGATCGATCTGCCGAACCTTGCCGCTGAGCTCGGCATGCGGTACGAAATCCGCAGGCGAGATCAGACGGCTCGGGTCGGTTTCGTCCACCATGCGCACCAGTGCTTCGAAGTACGTCACCTGCAGATCGGCTGCGCGATGCACAGCCTGGAAGTGGAGGACGAAGCGCTGATCCTGCAAGGCGCGGTTGATGCGGGCATTCCAGTTTACCCGCGCCGACTCGGCCCGCGAGCGCAACGGATCGTTATGGTAAACCGCCCAACCGTTCTTGCCGCTCTGTTTCGCCAGATACATGGCAGTGTCGGCACAGGCCACCAGATCATCCTCCTCACGCGCGTCGTTCGGACACGTCGCGATCCCAATACTGCAGCCGATGCGCAGCGTCTGCATGTCGGCGGCGGCGAAACGCAGGCCGCCAACGGCTTCCACCAGCCGGGCAGCAATCGCACTCGCCGCATGCGCGCCGTTACCGGGGCACAGCACGGCGAACTCGTCGCCGCCCAGTCGTGCGGCGAGTTCGCCCTTGCGCATCTGGTCGGACAGCGTTTGCGCGACGGCAACGAGAATCTCGTCGCCGGTGCGGTGACCGCCTACATCGTTGGCGTGCTTGAAATCGTCCAGGTCGATGAACAGCAGTGCGAGCGGTGCATTGTCGGCGATCGCCTGCGCAATCGCCGCCTGTAACGCCTCATAGAGCCCGCGCCGGTTGAGCAACTTCGTCAATGGGTCGTGCAGCGCCTGGTAAGCGCGCTGCTGTGTCTGTCGCTCGAGTGTAATGTCCTCGTGGAACCAGATACAGCCGCTGCCGCTGGAACCTTCGGCGACCGGTTGCATGCGCTGCGTGATGATCCGCCCGTCGACGGTCTGCAGTTCGACGCCCCTGGCCACTTTCCCGACCCCGGTGTCCAGGATCGCTTCAACGTGCACGGCATCCGCCGGTATGGTCTGGCGTATCAGCAAGGGCACGACCTCCGCCAGACTTCTGCCGGTGGTCAGGTCCGCTAACGCCCAGATACGCGCAAAGGCACCGTTCGCGTAGATCACGCGACCGTTGCTGCCAACGAACATGATGCCGCTGTTCATGGCGCCGAGCAGTGTCGTCAGGCGCGCCTGTTCTTCACGCGCCGCCTTGAGCAGCAGCCGCTGTTGCGTCTCGCTATGTTCGAGTGCGGCAACGCGCAGCTTCAGCGTTTCGGCCATCGCGTTGAAGCTGATGCCGAGGCGCCCAACCTCGTCGTTCGACGTTACCGGCACGGTAGCGTCCAGATCGCCTCTGGCGACGCGCTGACTGGCGTGCGCGAGCCGCGTCAGACGGTGCGTGATCGCGAAGGCGATCACCGTGAGCAGCGCCATCGAAATCGCCAGTGCCGCGCCGGTGATGCCGAGACTATGGCGCAGGAAGTCGGCCCGCGCCTGGCGCAGCCCTGCCGTAGACAAGCCAAAGTCAACATGTCCGAGCGGCTGACCGGCAAGGCTGACCGGTAGTGCCAGATGCATGGTCGCGTCGGGACGCTCGAGGTCGATTCCCTTTTCGTCACGCGAAGGCAATGGGCGCGCCGCGTCCCACCCGGCCGTCGCGATGAGCTTGCCGCGGTGGTCCGACAACACCAGATAGGTGATGGATTCGTCGCTGCGGATGAGATCAAGCGATTGCTGCAGGGTCGCGTAGTCGCGTTGGGCGAGTGGTGCGGCAATCGCGTAGTCGAGGAGCGCGACGATCTGTTTGGCCTGTGAACTGGCCTGGTCAAGCAGCGCGCGCTGCAGAAGCTGCGTACTACCCAGCAGCACCAGGGCCGCCGCGACAAGCTGGACGAGGACGCAGGCAACGATCAGCTTGCTGCGCAGCGACCAGCCTGACCACGGGACTCCCTTCATCCGGGAGGCAACAAACCCTTGCGGGTCGCTTCGACGTAGGGGTCCATCGACTCCATCAACCCGGCCGCTGCATCGCGAATGCCGGTAAAGCCGGTGCCGGCAAAGAACGCCTTTCCCTCTTCAGAGCTGTTCGCGAAGTTGAGCAAGTGCTCCTTGATTGCCCGCGTCTGAGCGGGTGGCAAGCGTGGACTGGCCATGACGACAAAGCCGGGAACCTCGGTAAAAGTGGTCACTGGTTGAAGTTGCGCCCTGATCGCTTCGGGTATTGCTCGATACTCGCCGCCACTGACCATCGCCGCCAGCGCATCCCCGCGCGCGACGACGCTGCCGACGCTGTCTTCGGTGGGGGTGTCTATCGTCTTGAAGTCGCGGTCGCGCTGCAGGCCATGTTCGGCCAGCCACTGCATGCCGCGCAGCGTGACCAGCGATTGCGGATTGGACAGTACCAGTGTCTGTCCGATCAGATCGGCAACGCCTCGAACCGGTCGACTGCTCGCCGAAACCAGCATGCCCTTGATGTTGGGCGCATAGGAAAGCAGGGGTCTGTAGCCGCGGTCGATCTGTGCCAGGCGGGCCAGATTCGCTGCGGTCACCACCAGATCGTAGTCGAGGTCCAGGGTGCGCTGGTGAAACGCGGTCCAGCTCAGTGCCGTGGAAACCTGGACCGGGCGCTGCAGCACTCGCGCGAGGTATTCGCGCATCGGCAGGTAGTGCGCGAGCAGGACGCGGGCGCTGACGTTTGGCAGGACGCCAATTTCCAGTGGGCGGACGGGCTGCGCCCAGAGGCACGATGGCACAGCGCCAACGGCCAGCATGGCGAGACAAACGGAGCGCCGCTGATTCGGCTTGCTTATCACACTGCCTCCATCGGATCGTATGGAGTGGCGTTGTACCACAGTTTGCCTGCAGTCAACGCAGGTGACGCGTTTGCCGCTTACCGGGCAGGCAGCGCCTGACAAGGGCCGAACTTGACCGGGGCAATGATCCTGGGCAGTCGACCGGAAGGACTGACCGAGTGTTGCCGCGAAGCCGGCGGGGTGCGCATGGCGCCCCTGCCGGCCACGCCACTGAACTTACTTGCTGATCGATTCGCCCGGCGTGACGATGCCCAGGAAGCTGTCTGCCTTGAGCGCGGCGCCACCGATCAGGCCGCCGTCGATGTCCTTCTGAGCGAGCAGACCGGCTGCATTCTCCGGTTTCATCGATCCGCCATACTGGATGCTGATCGATTGGGCGACGCCATCACCATAGAGCTTGGCGAGCAGGCCGCGGACGAAGGCGTGTGCTTGCTGGGCCTCGTCATCGGTGGCGGTGACGCCGGTGCCGATCGCCCACACCGGCTCGTAGGCAACGACGGTGCGCAGCGCATCGTCAGCAGAGAGTCCGGCATAGGCGCCGTTCACCTGTGTGGTGAGAACGCTCTCGAGTTGGCCGCCCTTGCGCTCGGCGAGTGTTTCGCCAATGCAGATGATCGGCCCCATGTCCAGCGAGAGAGCCTTCTTGACCTTCTTGTTGACGGTCTCGTCGGTTTCGCCGAAGTAGCTGCGCTGCTCGGAGTGACCGATGATGACGAAGTCGACCCCGATCTCCTTGAGCATGTCGGCGCTTACCTTGCCGGTGAAGGCCCCCTGGTTTTCCCAGTGGACATCCTGGGCGGCGAGCTTGACATTGCTTCCCTTGACCACTTCGGCCACCTTCGCCAGAGCGAGATAGGTGGGCGCAATGGCGACGACGACGTTCTTGATGTCCCTGGCGGCAGCTACCACATCGGCGGCGAGCTTCACGGATTCGGCAACGGTCTTGTTCATCTTCCAGTTGCCGGCGATAACGATTTTGCGCATGGTTTTCCTCGGGTCTTGTTACTTGGATGGTTGGGCGAGCGGGCAGGCCCCGGAACTCCCGGGGCCCCGCGCATTACTTCTCGGAAAGGGCGGCGACACCGGGAAGGATCTTGCCTTCGAGGTACTCGAGGGAGGCGCCGCCGCCGGTTGAACTGTGCGTGACTTTCTTGTCGGCGCCATACTTCTTGGCGGCCGTGGCCGTATCGCCACCGCCGATGACGGTGATCGCGCCCGCCGCGGTGGCCTGGACGACCGCGTCGGCCATGGCCTTGGTGCCGGCTTCGAATTTCTCGAACTCGAAAACGCCTGCCGGGCCATTCCAGATGATGGTTCTGGCCTTGAGGATCGCTTCCGTGAAGATCTTCGTCGACTCGGGACCGCAGTCGAGCCCGAGCCAGCCGTCGGGAACCCCGTCCACGTCGTTGGCGCTACCGGTATTGGCCCCCGCGTCGAACTTGTCGGCGATGATGAAGTCGACCGGCAGCAGAATCTCCTTGCCCTTTTCCCGCGCTTTCTCCATCAGACCGGGCACCAGCTTGGCGCCCTCTTCGTCGAACAGCGAATTGCCGATCGGCATTCCCGAGAGAACCTTCTTGAAGGTGAAGGCCATGCCGCCGCCAATGATGATCTGGTCGGCCTTGTCGAGGAGATTGTTGATCAACTGAATCTTGTCGGCGACCTTGGCACCCCCCAGAATGGCCAGCAATGGGCGCTGCGGCGACTCGAGAACGGCCGAGAACGCCGCCAGTTCCTTGTTCATCAGATAACCCGCCGCACGCTCGGGCAACTGAACGCCGGTCATCGACGAGTGGTCACGGTGAGCGGTGCCGAAAGCATCGTTGATGTAGACGTCGGCGAGCCGGGTCAGCGACGCCCGGAAGGCCTTCACGTCGTCCGGGCTGGCCTTGACCTTGGTGACGCTGCCGTCGGCATTGGTCACGCTGGCCTTGCCTTCTTCTTCGATATGGAAACGGAGATTCTCGAGGAGGATCACCTCGCCAGGCTTGATCTGCGCACAGGCAGCCTCGACTTCCGGGCCGACGCAATCGGCGAGGAACTTCACCGGTCGTCCGAGCAGCCCCTCGAGGGCGGTCGCCACCGGGGCAAGACTGTATTGCGGCATTACCTTTCCGTCGGGCCGGCCGAGGTGAGACATCAGGATCACGGCGGCGCCCTTTTCCAGAGCCGACTTGATCGTCGGCAACGCGGCCTCGATACGCTTGGTGTTGGTGATGGCGCCGGTCACCTTGTCCTGAGGGACGTTGAAATCAACGCGAATCAGGGCGCGCTTGCCTTCGAGGGCGAGATCTTCGATGAACAGTTTGGACATGATTTCCTCGACAGTGAGATGGTGTTGAAAAAAGCTGGAATCAGGATGGAAAATGGCATGGTGCCTCCGTATTGGCCGCAGAACGACTCCTCAAGCGAGCACCTCGAGCCACTGCGTTGAGCACATGAAGCAAGTTGGATAGGCGTTTTCAACCACGCAGACGAAGTATCCTTGGCGCCGCTGCCGGAGTCAATTCCCCGATGTCAAGTGTTATCTGGGTTGCCACCGCTGTCCACCGCAAGGGCTCACGAGTGGGGGCTGCGGCCTGTGCTCGGAGGCAAGCCGGACGGGCGGGATGCCGCCGCCAGGAGCAGCGTCCCCATACGGGTCGGCGGGCGATTGGAGGCTCACCGGGACTGCGGCGGGCCTTCGTCGGCTGCCTTGACGACCAGAATGTCCTCCATTACCAGATACTGCAGGTCGGATCCGAAGAACATGTTGAGCGCGTCGGTGGGTGAGCAGATCATCGGTTCGCCGCGACGGTTGAGCGAGGTATTGAGAACGACGCCGTTGCCGGTCAGCCTCTCCATTTCGACCATCAGGTCATAATAGCGCGGGTTGAACTGGCGCTGCAGCACCTGCGCGCGCGAGGTGCCATCTTCGTGTACGACTTCCGGGACGCGCTCCTTCCAGCCACTGGCCACCTCGAAGGTGAAGGTCATGAATGGCGCGGGATGCGCGCTGCCCAGCATTTGCGGGCCGACAGTGTCGAGCATGCTCGGACAGAACGGACGCCAGCGCTCGCGGAACTTGATCTGCGCATTGATCCGGTCGGCGACGCCGGCAACGCTCGGGCAGCCGACGATCGAGCGGCCGCCGAGCGCGCGCGGACCGAATTCCATGCGTCCCTGAAACCAGGCGACCGGGTTCCCGGCCGCCAACAGGCCGGCGGTATGTCGCGGCACGTCGTCCACCACCTGCCACCGGGGTCGTGCCGGGTGGCGGGCGCAGGCGGCGATGACGTCTTCGTTGCTGTAGGCCGGACCAAGGTACACATGCTCCATCTTTTCGACCGGGACGCCGCGTTGCACCGATACGTACGCCGCAGCGCCCACCGCCGTTCCGGCATCGCCCGATGCCGGCTGCACGAAGAGTTCGCGGACATCCGGGCGGGCGATGATCTTCTGGTTGAGCTTGACGTTCAGCGCGCCGCCGCCGGAAAACGCAAGCCGACCGGTTTCCCGCAGGATGTCGCCGAGGTAGTGGTCGAGCATCTGTAGCGACAGATCCTCGAAGAGCTTCTGCATGCTCGCCGCGTAATGGATGTAGGGGTCGTCGGCGACGTCCCCAGAACGCCTGGGACCCAGCCAGTCGACGAGCTTGGGCGAGAAGTAGTAGCCTTTCCCCTTCTCCTTGTAGCGGCGGAATCCGATGACGTTCGCGTAGTCGGTGTTGACCCTCAGTTCGCCATTCGCAAAGCGCGCCAGCCGCGAGAAATCGTAGCGGGCGGCGTCACCGTAGGGCGCCATGCCCATCACCTTGTACTCGCCGTCGAGCATTTCGAAACCTAGATACTCGGTCAGCGCGCCATAAAGCCCGCCCAGCGAATCGGGATCGTAGAACTCCTTGATCTTGTGAATCCTGCCGTTCTCGCCGTAACCAAAGAAAGTGGTGGCGTATTCTCCCTTGCCGTCGATACCGAGAATCGCCGTCTTCTCGGCAAAGCCGGCACAATGGTAGGCGCTGGCCGCGTGCGCAAGGTGATGCTCGACCGGCACGATCTCCGTGTTTTTCAGGTCGAAACCCAGTTGCTGCAGGCACCAGGCGATGCGCTTCCGGTAGCGGTGGAAGCGCCGGTTGCCGGTGATGAGCGCGTCGAGCGCGCGATCCGGGGCATACCAGTAGCGCCGGGCGTAGTGCCAGCGCGCCGGTTCGGCGAGGCTGATCGGTGCAAAGGGAATGGCTACCGCGTCAACGTCGGCAGGCCTGATGCCGGCAAATTCCAGGCAGAACTTCGCCGCTTCGTAAGGCATGCGGTTCTTGGCGTGCTTGTCGCGAACGAAGCGCTCCTCCTCAGCCGCCGCGATGAGCTTGCCGTCGATGTAGAGCGCTGCCGAAGGGTCGTGGGTCAGCGCGCCGGACAGTCCGAGTAGAGTGAGTGCCAAGGTAGGGTTCTCAGAGGATCACACGGTCGCCCCGGCAAGCTCATCAACGGCTGCCGATCGACGAAATCGACAAGTATACCTGCCGCGGCATCGCCGCTGTGCGCTCACTTGCCTCGGATGGCCGAGCCGGCAGGCGCCTGGCTTGGCAAGTCGAGCATGCCGCGGGCGGGTGTCTTGCCGGCTCTGCTCAATAGGGGCGCGGCTCGCCGGCGGGGCGCGTCTTGAAGCGTCGATGGACCCAGTAATATTGCTCAGGCATCGTGCGCACCGCAGCCTCGATCCAGGCATTCATGCGTCGGGTATCGGCCTCGATGTCGTTCGAGGGGAAATCCTGCCACGGTTCGCCGACCGTCACGGCATAGCCCTTGCCGCCGGGCAGGAGGCGCGTGACCACCGGGACGACGGTCGCGCCGGCGAGCCGAGCCAGTCGCGACAGACCTGGGACCGTCGCCGCTGGCACCCCGAAGAAAGGAACGAAAATTGAATCGCGGCGGCCAAAGTCCATATCCGGAAGGTAGTACAACGGCCGCCCTGACTTCATTGCCTTGACGCTGGCCCGCACGCTGTCCTGGCGAGACAGCAAGAGCTGATCGCCGAAACGGCGGCGGCCGCGGTAAAGCAGGCGGTCGAAGACGGGGTCCGACTGCACCGCGTAGATGCTGGCGCTGTCGTGGCGCATGGCAATCGCGGCGCCGCCGGCGTCGAGTCCGACAAAGTGAGGTGTCAGCATCAGTACGGGACGACCGGCATCGAGCAGAGCACGCAGCCGGTCGTCTCCGTCGACCGTCGTCAGCCGCTGCAGCCTCGCCGGACTGGCCCACCACAGCAGGCCGCGTTCGAGCATGCTGCGTGCCAGTACCTGGCAATGGGCTCTGGCGAGGCGTACGCGCTGCAGCTCAGCGAGTTCGGGGAAGCACAGGCGCAGATTCACCAGGACGATGTGCCGGCGTCGGCGAGCCAGACCGAAGAGCGCCAGTCCCAGGGCATTGCCGACGCCGGCGAGGATCGGCAGCGGCAGGAAGTGCAGCAACCAGAGCGTGGCGGCCAGCAATCGACTCAGCATGGTCTCAGCCCACGCAAACGCAGCCGAGAGCGGCGCAGGTAGCAGGAAGGCTTGACATGGATCTCTCGTGCCATGGGATTGCCACCCAGCGGGTGGACGTCTGGGTGGTCAGGATGAATGGGCCCGGTATTGTACGACGCCGCGGAGGCCTCCGGGCCGGTGCGCCGAATGCCAGGTCACGCGCGGGCCAAACAATCGCGGGGCGAGTCGCAGCTTTTGATAAGATGCACACTGAAGATCTCGTGAGGGTGGTGCCCGGCATGCGCATCTGCGGTCGGGAACTGGGTGAAGTGAATAGTCGGTTTGGGAAGCTCCGCGTTGGCAGCGGGCTTTTCTGCCAATATCGGGATAGCTGGCATTCCGGACGATCGCCGTTGCCGAGGGGATGGTGATGATCAGAAAACTTGTCTTGCCCGTACGAAGAATGCTGCACGGGACGCTGCGTAAACTGTTCAACTTTCTCCCGCAGAAGAGGCGGTTTGCTGTTTATCGTAATTTTGTCGATTGTGATCCCGCACCGGACGAGCGCCTGGTGCTGAAGATTGCCGAGACGAAAGAGGAACTCGCCGAGTGCTTTTCCTTGCTGCATGACGCCTATGTCGGTAGCGGATTCATGAAGCCGGATCCCTCGGGGATGCGGGTCACCATTTATCATGCCCTGCCGACGACAACGACGCTGTGTGCAAAGTATGACGGAGAGGTGGTTGGTACGCTGTCGCTGATTCGCGAGAGCGTGTTGGGATTTCCACTCCAGAGGATCTTCGATCTGACGGCCATACGAGAGAAGAGAGGCAACGTTGCCGAAGTGTCGGCCTTGGCGGTGCACAGGAAGTTCCGGCGTACGGGTGGCAGCATTCTGTTTCCGCTGATGAAGTTCATGTACGAATATTGCACGACCTTCTTCGATACCCGGCATCTAGTCATCGCCGTCAATCCCAAGCATATCGAGATGTACGAATCGCTGCTGTTCTTCGAGCGCCTGACGCAGAATGTTGTCGAGAACTACGACTTCGTCAATGGCGCGCCAGCAGTTGGTGCGACGTTGGACCTTGCCTTCGCGCCAGAGATCTTCCGCAGACACTATGGGTCAAAACCGCCGAAGCGGAACCTTTACGCCTTTTTCACCGAGGTCAAGCTGCCCAACATCAAGCTGCCGCAACGACGTTTCTACACGACCAACGATCCGGTGTTGACCCCGGAGTTGCTCGACTATTTCTTCAATGTGCGCACTCATGTCTTCAGCCAGCTCAGTGATCGCAAGAAGTGCCTGATGCACACCATCTACGATTTGCCCGCCTATCAGGCCGTTCTGCCGGCGATCTCGGAGGGCAGCCAGGACGGCTCGGCGCGCCGGCGCCACCAGCGCTTCTCGGTCAGATGCCCCGCCCAGTTATCGCTGGTCGCTCCCGATGGCGCCCAGAGCAAGATCAAACTCGAAGTCTTTCAGCTCTCGCGTTACGGCTTCAAGGCACACGCGCTTCACCCCATTCCGATCAATGTGTGGGGTGAAGCGATGATCAAACTGGGGCCGTCCGAAGTGTCGCGAATACAGGTCGCGGCTTCCCGGGACTCGGGAGAAGGTATCTATGGCTTCCGCCTGGGGGAGCCCGACCTGATCTGGCGCAAGTTCGTCAATGCCCTGTACAGCGGCAGCATCCACGCCGATCTCGAAAACGCCACGCGCTTCATGACCGACCGCTGACGCCAAGGCGCTGTCAGCCGCCGCTCGTCGCCTGCGCCATCGCGCGCTCTGACTACCTTGCGGCGGCGCGGGTGGGCCGCGGCTCGTCGCTGCCAGCCGCCTGAAGCCTCTTTCGGTAGTGTGCCGGCGCGACCCCCGTCCATCTCACGAAGGCCCGGTAGAAGGCGGCCGGGTCGGCGAACCCCAGCTCGGCGGCGATCTCGGCCACCGCCTGCCGGCTTTTTGCCAGGCTGTTTATCGCCACATCGCGACGCAAGCCATCCTTTATCGCCTGGAAGCTCGACCCCTCGTCTTCCAGTCGGCGATGCAGCGTGCGTGCCGACAAGTGCAGGGTGCGGGCAACTTCAGCCAGCGACATCGACGCGGGCAGCGCGTCGCGCAGCGTCTTGCGCACGCGCAGGACCATTTCGCGGTCGCGCCGGTAGAGCGTCGTCAGCTTGCCGGGTGCGCCGTCGAGGAATGTCTGCAACGCCGCTTCGTCGCGGCGGATCGGCAGATCGAGAAGATTGGCGGCAAAGGTGGCGGCCAGCGTCTCGGCACCAAACGTCGAGCGTGCCGTGTAGATCAGCGCATAGTCGTCTGCGTGCTCCGGCCGCGGGTAGGGAAAGGCCACAGCATCGAGAACGATGCCGCGTCCGACGAGCCAGGAAAAGAGTCCGTGCAACAGGCGGAGCAGCCATTCAAAGGCGAATACCCGGCCAATCGCCAATGGCGCGCCGGTTTCCGCGATGCAGAGACACGCCTGATCGCGGTGGGTGTTCAGGCGGACAGAAAGGTCGGGGAGCACTAGCCGCAGAAAGCGGATGCCGCGCTCGATGGCGACGGACAGCGTCGGCGCCGTGATGGTGCTGCGGCACAGGAACTCGAAGCTGCCGGTGCGCATCGGTACCGAAAACAGCCCGAAGCCCTCATCGTCGAGTTCGTGATTGATCAGGTTGTAGAGGGCGGCGTAGCGGTCGACGGGGATCCGCGCTGCCGGGTCGCCGAGGACATGGGTGGGGATGTGGGCGCGTTCGAGCAGCGGCCGGGTGTCGTGCCCGGCATGCTGCATACCGCCGAGCATCCCCTGCACGAAAGCCATTGCCACTGTCGCGCGCGCCGGGGCCGGGATGGCGGCGGCGGGGCTGACTGGCGCCGCCGCCTGGCTGGCAGTCTTCTCAGGGTCTGACATTGTTTCCTCGCAAGGCAGTGTATTGACAGCATATTCCAAGTTGGCAATATTTACATTGTGGGAGGCGTCTTGGGTAGTGGCTTTATTGCTCCCAACTTCCTACCATGTGCGTCCCTGTGCAATTCCTGGTAACCAAGACCTTTCCGACTTCTGTGGAGCGCGAACGCCATGACCGACCTTTCCATCGCCAAGAAGCTTCTGCCCTACAAACCCAAGCACAAGGTGCGCTTCGTCACCGCCGCCTCCCTGTTTGACGGGCACGATGCCTCGATCAACATCATGCGTCGCATCCTCCAGTCGACGGGCGCCGAGGTCATCCACCTTGGCCACAACCGCTCCGTCCAGGAGATCGTCAACGCCGCCCTGCAGGAGGACGTGCAGGGAATCGCCATCACGTCGTACCAGGGCGGTCACGTCGAGTTCTTCAAGTACATGATCGACCTGCTGAAGGCGGGTGGTGGCGAGGATATCAAGGTCTTCGGTGGCGGCGGCGGGGTCATCGTTCCGAGCGAAATCGACGAACTGCACGCTTATGGTGTGGCCAGGATCTACTCGCCGCAAGACGGGCAGTCGCTGGGCTTGCAGGGAATGATCAACGAGGTGGCCACCAAGGCAGACTTCGACCTGTCGACCCTGGCGCCGCAGGATCCGGAGGCGGTACTGGCGGCGCTGAAAGCCGGTGATCACCGCAAGCTGGCACAGATCATCACGGCGCTCGAGAACGGCGCGTATCCGGAAGCACTGCGCAAGAAGATCGTCCATGCCGCTGCCGGGCTCAAGGTACCGACTTTGGGCATCACCGGTACCGGCGGTGCCGGCAAGTCATCGCTGACCGACGAACTGGTACGGCGCTTCCGGCTCGATCAGGGCGATACCATCAAGCTGGCGATCATCTCGATCGACCCATCGCGCAAGCGCACCGGCGGCGCGCTGCTCGGCGACCGCATCCGCATGAACGCCATCGAGCACCCGAACATCTACATGCGCTCGCTGGCGACGCGCGAAACGGGCTCCGAGGTCTCCGCCGCGCTGCCCGAGGTGATCGCCGCCTGCAAGCTGGCCGGCTTCGACTTCGTCATCGTCGAGACCTCGGGTATCGGTCAGGGCAACGCTGCGATCGTGCCGCTCGTCGATGTCTCGCTCTACGTGATGACGCCCGAGTTCGGTGCCGCTTCGCAACTCGAGAAGATCGACATGCTCGACTTTGCCGATTTCGTCGCCATCAACAAGTTCGACCGCAAGGGCGCCGAGGATGCGCTGCGCGATGTGCGCAAGCAGTACCAGCGCAACCACGAGGCCTTCGGGCAGAGTCCGGACGAAATGCCGGTCTTCGGGACCATGGCCGCACGCTTCAATGACGACGGTGTGACGGCGCTCTATCAGGCGATTGCGCCGAAACTGCACGCGCTCGGTCTGAAGCTGAAGAAGGGCAAGCTGCCGCTGGTCACCGTCAAGCAATCGTCGAACCAGCGGGCGATCGTTCCGGCGCAGCGCGTGCGCTATCTGGCCGAGATTGCCGAGGCGGTGCGCAGCTACCACGCCCACACCGCCGAGCAGGCCGAAGTTGCTCGCCAGCGGCAGTCACTGCGGACGGCCAAGGAACTGTTTGTCGGCTGCGGCAAGCCGGCCGGCGACTTCGATGACATGATCGATTGGAAGGAGGGACAACTCGACGCCAGGGCCAGGAAGTTGCTGGACATGTGGCCGAAGACCGTCGAGCTCTATGCTCAGGACGAGTACGTCGTGAAGATCCGCGACAAGGAAATTCGCACCCGGCTGACCAACACCTCGCTGTCCGGGTCGCGCATCCGCAAGGTTTCGCTGCCGACCTACAAGGACGACGGCGAGGTGCTGCGTTTCCTGATGAAAGAGAATGTCCCGGGCTCCTTCCCCTTTACCGCCGGCGTTTTTGCTTTCAAACGCGAGAACGAGGATCCGACGCGGATGTTCGCCGGCGAAGGTGATGCTTTCCGCACCAACCGGCGCTTCAAGAAGGTTTCCGAGGGCATGCCGGCGAAGCGGCTGTCGACGGCCTTCGATTCGGTCACGCTGTACGGCTGCGATCCCGACGCCAGGCCGGACATCTACGGCAAGG
The DNA here is from genome assembly GCA_017302455.1 of Accumulibacter sp. GTDB lineage: Bacteria > Pseudomonadota > Gammaproteobacteria > Burkholderiales > Rhodocyclaceae > Accumulibacter > Accumulibacter phosphatis. The sequence goes on along the minus strand of JAFLDO010000018.1, from coordinate 44,186 downwards.
TCGGCAACTCCGGCGTCTCGATCGCCACGCTCGACGACATGAAGGTGTTGTTCGACGGTTTCGAACTGTGCGCACCGACGACCTCGGTGTCGCTGACGATCAACGGGCCGGCACCGATCATTCTGTCGATGTTCTTCAACACGGCCATGGACCAGCAGGTCGACAAGTTCCGTACCGACAACGGCCGTGACCCAACGGAAGACGAGATCCAGAAGATTCGCACCTGGGTGCTCGCCAACGTGCGCGGAACGGTCCAGGCCGATATCCTCAAGGAAGACCAGGGGCAGAATACCTGCATCTTCTCGACCGAGTTCGCCCTCAAGATGATGGGCGACATCCAGGAGTTTTTCGTCCATAACCATATCGGCAACTTCTACTCGGTGTCGATTTCCGGCTATCACATTGCCGAAGCCGGGGCCAATCCGATTTCGCAACTGGCCTTCACACTGGCCAACGGCTTCACCTATGTCGAGGCCTACCTGGCACGCGGCATGCATATCGACGACTTTGCGCCGAACCTGTCGTTCTTCTTCAGCAACGGCATGGACCCCGAGTACTCGGTGATCGGCCGCGTCGCCCGGCGCATCTGGGCGGTGGCGATGAAGAACAAGTACGGCGGCAGCGAGCGCAGTCAGAAACTGAAGTACCACATCCAGACTTCCGGCCGCTCCCTGCATGCCCAGGAGATGGCGTTCAACGACATCCGGACGACGCTGCAGGCACTGATCGCCATCTACGACAATTGCAACTCACTGCATACCAATGCCTATGACGAAGCCATCACGACACCGACCGAGGAATCCGTTCGCCGCGCGATGGCCATCCAGTTGATCATCAACCGCGAGTGGGGTCTGGCGATGAACGAGAATCCGAATCAGGGTTCGTTCATCATCGACGAACTGACCGACCTCGTTGAAGAAGCCGTGTTGAAGGAGTTCGAGGCCATTGCTTCGCGCGGTGGCGTCCTCGGGGCGATGGAAACCGGTTACCAGCGCGGCAAGATCCAGGAAGAGTCGCTCTACTACGAGCACAAGAAGCACGACGGCTCGTTTCCGATCGTCGGCGTCAATACCTTCCGCAATCCGCAGGGCGACGCGCAGATCGAGATCGAACTCGCCCGCTCGACCGAGGAGGAAAAACAGTCGCAGATCAACCGCCTGCGCGACTTCCAGGGGCGCAACGCCGCGGTCTCCGGGGCGATGATCGAACGTCTGAAACAGACGGTGATCGACAACGGCAACGTCTTCGCCGTGCTGGTGGACGCCGTCCGCGTCTGCTCGCTCGGACAGATCACCGGAGCGCTCTACGAAGTCGGTGGCCAGTACCGTCGCAGCATGTAGAAAGCCGCAGAGAATCCCGGAAGCCTGACCACGGTGCCCGGCCGGCGGCTGTCACGGCAATACCCCGTGGCAGCCACCGGCCGAATCTCCCGGTTCCCCATTTCGGCAGCGCCAGGCCTCCCGGGAAGGCATGTCGGCTGTCAACCGTCAACGGCAAAGGAGCGCGCATGTCGGACATTTACCAGCGGATCTACCAACGCAAACGGATGAGCGCGACAGACGCGATGAGTCTGGTGGAGAACGGTGACTTCATCTGCGTGCCCACCGGTGTCGGCGAACCGCCAGCCCTCCTGACAGCCCTCTCCGAGCAGCGCCAGACTTTTCACGGAGTGACCGTCGGGCAGATCCTGCCGCTGCGCAAGTTCGGCTATATCGATCCGGCCACCGTCGACCATGTCCACCATCTTTCCTTCTTCTATGGCGGAGCCACCCGGCCCGGTGGCCAGGAAGGCTGGATAGACTATCTGCCGAGCTATTTCTCGGAAATGCCGTCGATGATCATGAACCGGCAGATCCGCGTCGACGTCGTGTTCAGCATGGCCTCGCCGATGGATGAGCACGGCTACTTTGCGCTCAGCCTGGGGACCGACTACACGATGGCCGCGGTCAGCATGGCCCGGGCGGTGATTCTCGAAGTCAACCCGAATGTCCCATTTACCAACGGCAATTGCCATGTCCATATCTCGCACATCGCCGGATTGGTCGAGAGTGACGAAGCCGTGCTCGAGGTGGGTCTGCCGCAAATCGGACCGGTGCAGGAAGCGATCGGGGAGTACGTCACCGATATCATCGACGACGGGTCGACGCTGCAGATCGGCTATGGCGCAATTCCCGACGCCGTGGTCATGCAACTCAGTCACAAGCACGATCTGGGCATCCATACCGAGATGATCGGCGACGGCATCCTGAAGTTGCTCGAGTGCGGCGCGGTCACCAACCGCAAGAAGAACTACCTGCCGGGAAAGATGGTCGCCACTTTCGCGCTGGGTTCGCAGAAGCTCTATCGTTTCATGCACCGCAACCCGATGCTCGAAATGCATCCGGTCGATTACACCAACGATCCCTACCTTGCTGCCCGCAACGACAAGCTGGTGTCGATCAATGCGACGCTGCAGGTCGACCTGCTCGGCCAGTGTTGCTCGGAGAGCTTTGGCCCGCAGCCTTACTCGGGCACCGGCGGCCAGGTCGATTTCGTTCGCGCCGCCAACCGCTCGCGTGACGGCAAGTCGTTCATCGTCCTGCCATCGACGGCAAAGGGAGACAGCATCTCGCGCATCGTGCCGGCGTTGTCGCCCGGTGCGCATGTGACGACCGGCAAGAACGACGTCAACTACGTGGTCACCGAGTATGGTCTGGCCGAACTGCGCGGAAAGACCGCCAGGCAGAGAGCGCAGGCACTGATCGGCATTGCCCACCCCGACTTTCGCGGTGAACTGAGCGAGGCGGCGCGCCGCCTGAAGCTGATGTAGCACGCTGCAGGACCCGTGCTCCGGTTTGCCGTCGCGCGCCGGTTGGCGCGCTGCTCGGCAGAGCCGCGCCGACAAGGGGGAAGATAGAGCATGCGCCGTGGGGCGCGCCTAGCCAGACGTCGCAGCGTCCTGCTGCAGGCGTCCCTTGAGCAGGAAGACACGCATCGGGCCCTTGCCCTTGATGTGGATCTCGCCACGTTCTTCGCACACGAAACTGGCGGGCAGCATTGCCCGCGTTGCCTCGCTGATCTGGATTTCGCCGGAGATCCCCTGTGATTCCATGCGCGCGGCGATATTGACCGTGTCACCCCACAGGTCGTAGATGAAGCGCTTCTTGCCGATCACGCCTGCCACCACCGCTCCCGAGTTGATGCCGATGCGAATCGCCAGGCCGGGAAACTCCTTGATCGCCGCCTGCATGCGCAGTGCCAGTTCGGCCAAGGCGCTGGCGTGATCCGGACGTGCCTCGGGAATGCCAGCCGCAACCATGTACGCGTCGCCGATCGTCTTGATCTTTTCGAGTCCACAGTGTTCGGTGAGGTCATCGAAGCGCGAGAAGATGGCATCCAGCAGATTGACGACGTTGGGGACCGACTCCGATAGCGTCGTGTAGCCGACGATGTCGGCAAAAAGCACGCTGCATTCGCCGAAGGCGTCGGCAAAGGTGCGCCCTTCCCGCCGCAGACGCTGGCTGATCGACGCAGGCAGCATGTTCTCGAGGAGTTCCTCGAGTCGCGTGTTGGCGCCGGCCAGTTGCTTTTCGGCTTCGGCCAGATCCGCCAGAAAGAGCTCGGCCACATACATGAGCGAAGCGAAGCTGGCGAAGAAGAGAATCCAGCGCCCAGCCCGCTGCGCCTCCGGAGGGTAGGGGAGGCCCAAGGCCGGGAGCGTCAACAGCCCGAGTTCGACACTCACGAAGATCGCCAGGCAACCGCCGGCATACAGGCGCCGCGCACGCTCGCCATGCTCGAAGAACAATAGATACGCGCCGACGGTCAGGGGCAGCAGATGATAGTGGTTCATGCTGCGGAACGGGCCGGCGATGCCCTCCAAAGCGACCAGGCAGACGACGACCGGAATCACGACCCAGAAGTAGCTGTGGCTGGCCAGTCCGAGTTGGCCGCGCGCGAGGCAGTACCACACCCACGCCGCACCGCAGAACGAAATGCTCTGCAGCGCCAGCGTCAGCCAGTCGCCTCGCACGAGAGCGACGCCGCTCCACACCACCGCATACGCGAGCAGCAGCACAGTCCCTGTGCGCAGAAGGCGTTCGGCCCGGCGCCGCCGGTAGTGGCGGAACCCCACGTCGGTATATACGAAATCGCCAGTACTGTCTTTTCCGCTCACAGACCTCCCGAGTCTGTTGAACAGCCGCGGGAGGCCGGCCCCCGAGCTGGAGGCCGGATTCTACAGGGAATCCTCGCGGCGGTGACCGTCGATCGACGACGCCCCCGAACCGGCCGCCGGGTGAGCACGCGGCAGATACGCCCGCGCGTGGCCAGGCCCCCTGCGCGCGCTCACGCGTTTGTGACACGGACTTCCGGCGTCGCCAATGCGACTTTCATACTAGAATGGCCGTCTTTTCCCGACTGCCCACAGCGATCATGATCCGTACCCGTTTCGCGCCTTCCCCGACCGGCTTCCTGCATATCGGCGGTGCGCGCACTGCACTTTTCTCATGGGCCTATGCCCGCCACCACTCCGGCGCCTTCATCCTGCGCGTTGAGGACACCGATCTGGCGCGATCGACCCCGGACGCCGTGCGGGCGATTCTCGATGGCATGCTCTGGCTTGGCCTCACCTATGACGAAGGTCCGTTCTACCAGACCCAACGGATGGATCGTTACCGGGCCGTGATCCAGGAAATGCTCGCCGCCGGTACCGCTTACCACTGCTACATGGCGCCCGAGGAACTCGACCGCCTGCGCGAGGAGCAGCGGTCCCAGGGCGTTAAGCCGCGCTACAACGGCCTCTGGCGACCAGAGCCGGGGAAGATCCTGCCGACCCCGCCAGCGGCTGTTCTCCCCGTCGTGCGCTTCAAGAATCCCCGCGACGGGATGGTCGCCTGGGACGATCTCGTCAAGGGCCGGATCGAGATTGCCAATGGCGAACTCGACGACCTCGTCATTGCTCGCGCCGACGGTACCCCAACCTACAATTTCTGCGTCGTCGTCGATGATCGCGACATGGGTATCACACACGTCATCCGCGGCGATGACCACGTCAACAACACGCCGCGGCAGATCAACATACTGCGTGCGCTCGGGGCGCCGGTGCCACTCTACGCGCACCTGTCGATGATTCTTGGCGATGATGGGCAGAAACTGTCAAAACGGCATGGCGCCGTCAGTGTCATGCAGTACGACGACGAAGGCTACCTGCCTGAAGCCGTGCTCAACTATCTTGCGCGTCTCGGTTGGTCGCACGGCGACGACGAGATCTTCTCGATGCAGCAGTTTTGTGAGTGGTTCGACCTCGACCATATCACTCCCTCTGCGGCGCAGTTCAATACCGAGAAGCTGAACTGGCTCAATGCCCACTACCTGAAGCGCACCGATATTGCCCGCTTGACCGCTCTCGTTCGACCGCGCCTGGAGGCGCGCGGGCTGAGTGTCGCCGGCACCCCTTCGCTTGAGGCGATCATCGGCCTCTATCGGGATCGTGCCGCCAATTTGAACGAACTGGCCGACGCGGCGGGAATCTTCTACGCCCATCCGGAGGTGCCGACAAGGCTCCTGGAAAAGCACCTGACGCCGGAAGCTCTGCCGCTGCTCGCCGATTTCATCGCCGGACTAGCCGAGGTGGCCTGGGAAGCGCCGGCGATCGGTGCACTGATCAAGGAAAGCGTTGCCCGACACGGGATGAAAATGCCGAAGCTGGCGATGCCCATACGCGTGCTTCTCACTGGCCAGGAGCAGACGCCGTCGGTGGACGCGCTGGTCGCGCTGTTCCCGCGCGAAGAGGTGCTCGAACGGCTTGGCAAGGCGGACGACCCGAGACCGTCCGGGATCGATCCGTCGTGACCGCGCGCCGCGATGAGCCACTCGAACAAGGCTCCGGCCTTCCCGCGCTGCCCAGCGCCGCCACGGTTGGCTTCGGGTAGCCAAGCGTCATGATTGCCACCGTGAGTCGTTCACGGGAGCCCAACAGCATTAGCCAAATGTTCTATTCGAATGCCACTTGCAATTCTGGGCGGATCCCTTATAGTGTGCCACGTGTCAGCAAGCCCGTAGGCTGTGAACCCGTGGCACGAGAAGAGTTTTCAGCCCGTTCGCATGCAGTCATTGCAAGAAAGGATAGTCCGATGAGTACCGCCAAAGTCGTTGAGAGGGTCGATCCCCGCGAAATCCGTCGCAAACTGGGCTTGAACCAACAGCAGTTCTGGTCCAAGATCGGTGTAACACAAAGTGGTGGTTCGCGTTATGAAAGCGGCCGTAACATGCCCAAGCCGGTGCGCGAGTTGCTGCGGCTTGTGCATGTCGAGCAGATCGATATTCAACGCCTGAAGCGCGAGGACTTCGAGGTCGTCGAATATCTCAAGGCGGAAGACCCCGACCTCTTCAAGACTTTGCGGAAAGCTGCCCGGAGCAAGGTCAAGAAGCCGGTTTGACGTCCTCCCGGTGAGATGGAGTCGGTGGGCAAGCGGTCAGTCTCGCAAGCCGGCATCAACTCCTCCCCGGTGCCCCAGCGGGGTCAGGCGCGTCCCAACAGTTCCTTGGCGTGTTGGCGAGTGATCTCGGTGATCTCGATGCCGCCCAGCATGCGCGCGATTTCCTCGACCCGCGCCTGATTTTCGAGCGCGGTGACCAGGCTGCGAACCTCGCCAGCCTCCGTGCTCTTGCTGACCTGCCATTGCCAATTGGCACGCGCGGCCACCTGCGGAAGGTGGGTCACGCAGAGAACCTGTCGATCGGCGCCCAGTTCGCGCAGCAGACGACCGACAATCTCGGCGACTCCGCCACCGATACCGACATCCACCTCGTCAAAGATGAGCGTCGGTACGCTGGCGGCCTGGCTGGTCACCACCTGAATAGCGAGACTGATGCGCGACAGCTCGCCGCCCGAGGCGACCTTGGCAAGCGGGCGCGCTTCATTTCCGGCCAAACCGGCAAGGCGAAATTCGATCTGCTCGAAACCCGCGGCATTGCCTCCCTCGACCGGGACCAGACCGACCTCGAAACGCCCGCCGCCAAGCGCGAGTTGCTGCATGACCTGACTGACCTCGCCGGCAAGTGCTGCGGCAGCTTCGCGACGACTGTCGGAGAGGCGCCGCGCCAGGCGCTCGTAGTCGCCGCGCGCTGCCGCGACACGTTCCGCCAGCGCGCCGACATCGGCAGCCGCGCCGAGGATGGCCAGTCGCTCCTGGCAGCGTGCCAGCAAGGCCGGCAACTCCTCGGGCTTGCAGCGGAACTTCCGGGCACAGCCGAGAACGGCGTCGATTCGCTGCTCGATTTCCGCCAAGCGCCGCGGATCCAGTTCGGCGCGGCTGGCATAGCGACGCAGGGAAGAGATCGCCTCGGCGAGTTCGGCCTGAGCCGAATGCAGCAGGACGCCGATCTCGCACAGCGCGGAGTCGTACTCGGCGAGCCCATCGATACGATTCGCGACCGCACCGAGCCGAGCTTCGCAGGCAGATTCACCTTCGGCCAATACCTGCAGGGAATGCTCGGCGCCGTCGACAAGGTTTGCGGCATGCGCCAGGCGTTTGTGCTCGTCGTTCAGCGTCGCCCATTCCTCGACCGAGAAACCAAGCGCTGCCAGTTCGTCGGCCTGCCAGGCAAGTTGCTCGCGCTCGGCAGCCAGGGCCTCGATGTCGTTGCTTGCCGTATCAAGCGTCGTTCTGGCAGCGCGCCAGACGCGCCAGGCCTTGCCGACTTCGGCCAACAAGGGGTCGAGTCGGGCGTGCGCGTCGAGCAGCGCGCGCTGTGCTTCGCCACGCATCAGCGACTGGTGAGCGTGCTGGCCGTGGATGTCGACCAGCGCTTCGGCCACCTCGCGCAGCTGCTGGACGGTGACCGGTGACCCGTTGACATAGGCGCGCGAACGGCCGTTGGCATCGACTAAGCGGCGCAGGAGCAAGCCGCCCTCGCTGTCCATATCATGGGCAAGCAGCCACTCGCTTGCCTCGGGTGAGCGCTCCAGAGCAAACTCCGCAGTCACCTCCGCGCGTTCGCTGCCTGTCCGAATCAGGCTCGAGTCAGCGCGTTCGCCAAGGGCGAAGGCCAGCGCGTCCACCAGAATCGACTTGCCGGCACCCGTCTCGCCAGTCAGAGTACCGAATCCGGCTTGAAACTCGAGTTCGAGCCGGTCGACCAGAACGAAGTCGCGAATCGTCAAGCGGCAGAGCATGGTTTCGTCGGCGCAGGAATCGCCTAATGTTCCTTGGGTCGCTCGCTCCAGTGCAGCTTCTCACGCAGCATCGCGAAGTAACTGTGACCGGGAGGGTGGAGCAGGCAGATGGAGTATTCGGAGCGCCGGATGCGCACGGTGTCGTCGTTGCGCAGATCGACGGTTACCTGCCCATCGAAATGTGCACGCGAATCAGTGGCATAGACAACGCGGATTTCGATTTCCTTGCGATCTCCGACCAGGATCGGCCGGTTGGACAGCGCATGCGGACACAGTGGCACCAAAGCGATCGCGGACACCTGCGGATGCAGGATCGGGCCGTTGGCCGACAGCGCATAGGCCGTCGAACCGGTCGAGGTGGCGACGATCAGCCCATCCGAGCGCAGGTGGTAGATGAACTCGCCGTCAATGAAGAGCTCGAACTCGATCATCCGGCCGGTGGCTCCCTTGTCGACGACGACATCGTTGAGCGCCAGATTGGCGAAGACGCTGCGTTCGTCGCGCAGGATCTCGGCATCGAGGAGCATGCGGACTTCGGGAACGAACTTGCCGTCCAGCAGATCGTCCATGCAGGTCAGCATGTCGCTGCGCGCGATATCGGTCATGAAACCCAGACGTCCCTGATTGACGCCAACCAGAGGTACGCGGTAACGCGCGAGCTGTCGTGCCGCGTTGAGCATCGTGCCGTCGCCACCGACGACGATCGCCATGTCGGCATGCGCGCCGAGCCAGGGAAAACTGCCGCTCGCCCAACTCCTCAGGTCGAGCTGGGACACCACATTGCGGGCCGTTTCTTCCTCGATCAGCACGGTCATGCCACGCTCGTGCAGGTATTTCGCCAGCAGGCGAATCGATTCGGCTATTTCCGGACTGTGGTACTTGCCGATCAGCGCTATTGTTCGGGGCAGGTGTGCGCATTCGGGCGACGCTTGCGGAAAGGCGTTGTTCATGGGGCGAATTAAACCACAATTCAGCTTCCTCCCGCGGCGCCCCGCTAACGACCGATTTTTTGTAGAATCGAAGCCATGCTAGACGAACGCGCCAAAACGCTGCTCAAGACGCTGATCCAACGCTACATTGCCGAAGGACAGCCGGTTGGCTCGCGCGCCCTGTCGAAGCATTCCGGACTGGACCTGTCAGCGGCGACAGTGCGCAATGTGATGGCCGACCTTGAAGACATTGGCCTGATCAGCAGTCCGCACACCTCTGCCGGACGCATACCGACTTCCCGTGGCTACCGCTTCTTTGTGGACAGCCTGCTCACCGTCAGGCCGCTCGACAAGGAAAAGATCGACGCCATCGAGGGCCAGTTGTTCGCCTCGCAACCGCGGCAGTTGATCAGCAACGCTTCTCATCTGCTGTCCGGGCTGAGCCATTTTGCCGGCGTCGTCTTGAGCCCGCGCCGTCTCGTACCGACGATTCGCCAGATCGAGTTCGTCAGCCTGTCGGAGAAGCGTATTCTGCTGATTCTGGTCACCGCCGATGGCGATGTGCAGAATCGTCTACTCTTCCCCGGGCGCGCCTACAGCCCGTCCGAACTGGTTACCGCGACCAACTACCTGAACCAGCATTTCGTTGGTCACGACTTCGAGCACATCAGGGGTCACGTCCAGCAGGAGTTGCAGAAGCTGCGCGGCGATCTGCAGGCACTCATGGCCGCGGCGCTGGCCGCCGGCGACGAGGCCATGCGACAGCCTGACGACAGGTATGTCATTTCCGGCGAGCGCAACCTCCTTGATGTCGAGGAGTTCTCGTCCAACATGCAGCGAGTTCGCGAATTGTTCAACCTTTTCGAGCAGCGTACTTCGCTGATGCAGTTGCTCGACCTGTCGCATCGCGCCGACGGGGTGCAGATCTTCATTGGCGGCGAATCGGGGCTGGCTCCCCTTGACGAATGCAGTGTCGTCACCGCTCCTTACGAGGTGGATGGACAGGTGGTCGGTTCGGTTGGCGTTATCGGTCCAACTCGCATGGCCTATGAGCGCGTGATCCCGATCGTCGATATCACCGCCAAGCTCCTTTCCTCGGCGCTTACCTTCCACGCCCACTGCTGATGCCAAGCTATCTCACCGAGCCGACCTACCGTCACGGCTCGCCGGCGCTGACCGGCGTCCTGTTGATCAACCTGGGGACGCCCGAGGCGCCGAGTGCGCCCGCGGTTCGTCGCTACCTCGGCGAATTTCTGGCGGATCCACGCGTGGTTGAAATTCCCCGCCTGCTCTGGTGGGCGATTCTGCATGGAATCATCCTCAACGTCCGACCGCGCCGATCGGCCGCGAAGTACGCGTCAGTGTGGACCAGCGAGGGCTCACCGCTGAAGGTGCATGTCGAGCGTCAGGCCAAGCTGCTGCGCGGGCGTCTCGGACTCGCCGGCCAGCAGGTGCGGGTGGATTACGCGATGCGCTACGGTGAGCCGTCGATTCCGGCAACGCTTTCCCGTCTCAAGGCCGCCGGGTGCACGCGCTTGCTGCTGCTGCCCCTGTATCCTCAGTACGCGGCCAGTACCACGGCCACGGCTATCGACGCTGCCTGCGCCTGGTTGCAGACTGTCCGCAACCAGCCGGAAGTACGCACGGTCAGGAGTTTCGCCGACCACCCGGGCTACATCGAAGCCCTGGCCGCCAGCGTTCGCGAGCATTGGGCGAGCAATGGCCGGCCGACCAGTTCGTATCGCCTGGTCATGAGTTTTCACGGGCTGCCGCGCTATGCACTCGATCGGGGAGACCCCTACCACTGCGAGTGCCAGAAGACCGGCCGCCTGTTGGCCGAGGCACTCGGTCTGGCCCAGGAGCAGTACCAGATCTGCTTCCAGTCGCGTTTCGGCCGTGCCGAATGGCTACAACCCTACACGGCGCCGACCCTCAGGGCGCTGGCCAGGCAGGGGGTGCAGAAGGTTGATGTGATCTGCCCCGGGTTTCCCGCGGACTGCCTGGAGACCCTCGAAGAGATCGCCATCGAGGGCAAGGCCACCTTCATCGAAGCGGGCGGCAGGGAGTACAACTATGTGGCGTGCCTCAACGAGCGCGACGACTGGATCCGTGCGCTCGCCGACATTGCCGCCAGCCACCTGCAGGGCTGGCCGACGACGACTCCGCCCGACCTTTCCAGCCTCGAACTCAGTGCCTTGCGCGCCCGCGCCCTGGGCGCACCTTCCTGACTCTCGCGATGGGGACTCAGGGCCGCGGCCGGGCCCCTTACAGGAGTTCGAGCGGGGGATTCAGGCCGAGACCGGACGCCGAGAGACTGCCTTGTACGGCCGTCTGACCACTTAGCGATGTCAGCGCCCGGTTCGCTTCGCGCAGGCGCGCGAGCACCTGGACGAGCAAGACATTCTTGAAGCGATCCTGCAATTCGTCCGAACCCAACTCAAGCGCGGCGCTGTTGATTTCCAGGAACTCGGTTGGTTCGAGAGTCACTACCGTGGCATGACGCCGCGAGTCGCTCGGGTGGAGGAATGCCATCTCGCCGACGACCTCGCTCGCGCCAAGCCGGCAGATCATCCGCCCGTTCGACGACACCTCGACGAAACCGTCAATAATCACGCCGAACTTGCGGTGGCTCTCACCTTCACGGATCAGCACCACTTTCTCAGCCATTCGTTGCCAGCGGCTGATCCGCAGGACCTCCCACAACTCGATATCTTCGAACTCGGCGAAGAACGGCAGCTTGCGCAGGGTTTCAAAACGGGCAAGATCGCGCTCGGTCTCATCTTCCTCGAGCATCTGGTAGCGTACGGCGGAGAGATCCTTGGCGAACTCGGCACCGCTGCGGTAGCGGTTGTAGAGATCCTTCTCCAGCGCCTTGCGGATGATCGGGTCCAACCCTGGCGGCAGGTTGGGGTTCAGGGCACAAACCGATGGCGCATCCATGTTGACGATCTTGTAGACCAGGGTCGCCGCGTTGTTCGCCCGATAGGGGAGTCGCCCAGTCAGCAACTGGAACAGGAGGACCCCGAGCGAGTAAAGATCGGTCTTGTGATTGAGCGGGTAGTTCTTGACCTGCTCGGGGGACATGTAGGCAGGCGAGCCGACGCCCATGACGAAAGTGGAGTCCTTGCCCATGTCCTTGTGCAGGTACAGGCCCAGGCCGAAATCCGTGATCTTCGGATTTTCGTTGGCATCGATCATGATGTTGGCTGGCTTGATGTCGCGATGGACGACACCTTGGCGGAAGGCGTGATCGAGCGCCAGACAACATTTGAAGATGATGCCAATCACGCGGTGCATCGGCAGCAGGCGATTGATCGCGCAGAACCGGTCGAGCGCACCACCGTCGACGTACTCCATGACCAGATAGGCCTGATCCTTTTCCACGACGGCATCGTAGACCTTGACGATGTTCGGATGCTCCAGTCGCCGTCCAATCGAGTCCTCGGTCTGGAAAATCTTGCGCAGACGCCTCGACATGGCGGCGCTATCCTCGCCGAAACGGATCAGCTTGATCGCGACCTGGCGATTGAGAGCCGGATCTCGGGCCAGATAGACGACCGCCGTCGCGCCCTTGCCAAGAGGGCGGATGATCTCATACTTGCCGATCTTTTCCGTCATGCCAGCCCACGCTCCATCGAAGACCTCCGACAACTGGAATGCTAGCAGCAGTACGGCACCCCAAACCAGTCATTATGCGCGAAATGGCATCCCGGTTGACAGCGATTGGCGCACGCGAAGGCTTGAAATTCTCGAAACCGCCCCAAGGTAACGGACGTTTTCTGGGAGATGACCAATCATGCAAGTTAACGACAACGAACCCGTAGATATCCCTGCGCCGCCGGAGGCGCCAGAGGCCGTGGCAGCCAGTGCGGATGTCGATGCGGCGCCCGCCGCGGATCAGGCGCCGGTTCTGGAAGAAAGCCTGCGACAGGCCGAACTCAAGGCGGCGGAATACCATGACGCGTGGTTGCGCGCCAAGGCCGAAGCGGAGAACGTGCGCCGTCGTGCGCAGGAAGACATCGTCAAGGCCTCAAAGTACTCCATTGACCGCTTTGCCCGCGAACTCCTGGCCGTCAAGGACAGCCTCGAGGCGGCACTGAGCACCGAAACCCTGACCGTCGACAGTGTCCGCTCGGGAACCGAATTGACACTCAAGCAACTGGTGGCTGCGTTCGAAAAATCGGCATTGACCGAGATCAATCCGTTGGGCCAGAAGTTTGATCCGCATCATCATCAGGCCATCAGCGTCGTCGAGTCGCAGCAGGAACCCAACACCGTCGTCACCGTCCTGCAGAAGGGCTATCTTCTGGCCGACCGCGTCTTGCGTCCGGCACTGGTCGTCGTTGCCAAGTCAACGACTTGAAATATCAGGCACAGTCCCCAAGTCGCGTTCATTGGCGGGCATTGTGGCCGTTGGCGAATGCTTCACACATCACAGAAACATTGAAAGGATTCTAGAATGGGCAAGATCATCGGCATCGATCTGGGCACGACCAATTCGTGCGTTGCCGTCATGGAGAATGGCAAGCCGAAGGTCATCGAGAACTCCGAAGGAGCGCGCACGACACCGTCGATCGTCGCCTATGCCGAGGACGGCGAGATTCTCTGCGGCGCGCCGGCAAAGCGTCAGGCGGTGACCAATCCGAGGAACACGTTGTACGCGGTCAAGCGCCTGATTGGTCGTCGCTTCGAAGAGAAGGAAGTGCAGAAGGACATCTCGCTGATGCCCTTCAAGATCCTCAAGGCCGATAACGGTGATGCCTGGGTCGAGGTGCGTGGCAAGAAGATTGCTCCGCCCCAGGTCTCGGCCGAAGTGCTGCGCAAGATGAAGCGGACCGCCGAGGATTACCTTGGCGAGGAAGTCACGGAAGCAGTGATCACCGTGCCCGCTTATTTCAACGACAGCCAGCGGCAGGCGACCAAGGATGCCGGCCGGATTGCCGGACTCGAAGTCAAGCGCATCATCAACGAGCCGACGGCGGCGGCGCTGGCCTTCGGCATGGACAAGAAACAGGGTGACAAGAAGATCGCCGTCTACGACCTCGGCGGCGGGACTTTCGACATCTCCATCATCGAAATCGCCGAGGTTGAGGGCGAGCACCAGTTCGAGGTGCTGTCGACCAACGGCGACACCTTCCTGGGTGGCGAAGACTTCGACCAGCGGCTGATCGACTACATCATCGACGAGTTCAAGAAGGAATCCGGCGTCAACCTGAAGGCCGACGTGCTCGCCCTGCAGCGCCTCAAGGACGCTGCCGAAAAAGCCAAGATCGAGCTTTCCTCAGGCCAGCAGACCGAGATCAACCTGCCGTACATCACCGCTGATGCCTCCGGGCCCAAGCATCTGACGCAGAAGATCACCCGCTCCAAGTTCGAGTCGCTGGTCGACGAACTGATCAATCGCACCATCGAGCCGTGCCGTATCGCCCTGAAGGATGCCGGCTGCAAGATTGGCGACATCGACGACGTCATCCTCGTCGGTGGTCAGTCGCGGATGCCCAAGGTGCAGGAAGCCGTCAAGGAGTTCTTTGGCCGCGAGCCGCGCCGTGACGTCAACCCCGACGAGGCCGTCGCCGTCGGCGCATCGATCCAGGGTGGCGTGCTGCAGGGCGAAGTCAAGGACGTCCTGCTGCTCGATGTGACGCCGCTGTCGCTGGGAATCGAGACTCTCGGCGGTGTGATGACCAAGCTGATCAAGAAGAACACGACCATCCCGACCAAGGCGAATCAGGTCTTTTCGACAGCCGACGACAACCAGTCGGCGGTGACCATTCACGTGCTGCAGGGCGAACGCGAGATGGCCGCGGGCAACAAGAGTCTGGGCCAGTTCAATCTTTCCGACATCCCGCCGGCACCGCGCGGCATGCCACAGATCGAGGTGACCTTCGATATCGACGCCAATGGCATTCTGCATGTGTCGGCCAAGGACAAGGCGACCGGCAAGGAGAACAAGATCAAGATCCAGGCGTCTTCCGGTCTCAACGAGGAGGAGGTGCAGCGGATGGTGCGCGACGCTGAACTGCACGCCGAGGAAGACCGCAAGGCGCATGAACTGGCGGAAGCGCGCAATCAGTGCGACGGCATGATCCATACGGTGAAGAAGTCCATGGCCGAGTACGGCAAGGAACTCTCCGACAGCGAGAAGGCTTCCATCGAAGAGGCGATGAAGGAGGCCGAGGAGGCCATTCGTGGCAGCGATCTCGACGCCATCAAGGCGAAGAGCGAGGCACTCGGAACGGCAGCGCAGAAGCTGGGCGAGAAAATGTACGCCAAGCAGCAGGCGAACGCGGCTGGTGCCGAGGGCGGAGCGGGTACTGCCGGCGAGCCCAAGAAGGACGATAGCGATGTCGTCGATGCCGAGTTCACCGAAGTCAAAGACAAGAAGTAGGCATCTGCCGCAGAGGGCGAGGCGTATAATCGCGCCTCCCCTGCCGCCACATAAACTGTTCGAGAACCGATGGCTAAACGCGACTTTTACGACATTCTCGGCGTCAATCGTGACGCGGCCGATGACGAAATCAAGAAGGCCTACCGCAAGCTGGCCATGAAGTACCATCCGGATCGCAATCCCGACAATCCCAAGGCCGAGGATCACTTCAAGGAAGTCAAGGAAGCCTATGAGGTACTCACCGACCCTCAGAAGCGCGCGGCCTACGACCAGTACGGCCACGCCGGTATCGATCCGCAGGCCGGTATGGGTGGGGCGGCCGGCGCCGGGGGCTTCTCCGATGCGTTCGGCGGCATCTTTGACGAGATCTTCGGTGGCGGTCGTGCTGGGCGGTCGAACATCTATCGCGGTGCCGACCTGCGCTACAACCTCGAAGTCACTCTCGAGCAGGCGGCGTTCGGTACCGAAACGAAGATTCGCATCCCGACCATGGAGGTTTGCGATTCATGTCGGGGCAGCGGCGCGAAGGCCGGTACTCAGCCGAAGACCTGCCCGACCTGTCAGGGCAGTGGTCAGGTGCGGTTGCAGCAGGGGTTCTTCTCGATTCAGCAGACCTGCCCGAAGTGCCATGGTACGGGGCGCTTCATTGCCGAACCCTGTGCGGCATGCCATGGTGCCGGCCGCGTCAAGCAGCACAAGACTCTGGCAGTAAAGATTCCTGCCGGGGTCGACGAGGGCGATCGCATCCGTCTGTCCGGCGAAGGTGAGCATGGCATCAACGGCGGACCGTCAGGCGACCTCTACGTGCAGATTCACCTGAAAGCGCATCCCGTTTTTCAACGCGAACAGAACGATCTGCATTGCGAGATGCCGATCAGCTTCACGACCGCCGCCCTGGGGGGCGAGATCGATATTCCCACGCTCGATGGCGCAGCGAAGATCCGGGTTCCCGCCGAGACCCAGTCGGGAAAGACCTTTCGCTTGCGCGGCAAGGGTATCAAGGGTGTGCGCAGTCACACTCACGGTGACCTGCTGTGCCACGTCGTCGTGGAAACGCCGGTGCATCTCACCGAGCGCCAGAAGGAACTGTTGCGCGAACTCGAGGAGTCGAGTCGGGAGAACTCGGATCAGCATAACCCGCGTGCCAAGTCCTGGATGGACAGGGTGCGCGACTTCTTCGCAGCCACCTGACGCGGGCTTCCTTGCGTCGCTTGTCGTCACAGGCCTTGGCTGGGCTGTGGTGGGGCTTGAACGCAATCGGCCTGGCGGGATCGTGTAAGGAGGGTGTCAGCTTTCTTCGCCATTCTCCGATGGTGGTGGCGATGGCCGGAATCCCGGCCACGGCTCCCGCATGCTACCGGAGGGCGACGGGATGAGGTATGCAAGGGCTCTGCTGTTTGGTGTGTTGAGCTGGATCGGTTGTGCTCTTGGCGGCGAAATTGGGGTCACCGACAACAGCATCCTGATCGGCATGACCGCGCCGTTGTCCGGTACCAGCGGTGCTTACGGGCTGGACATGAAGATGGTCATCAACGCCTACTTTCGTCAGATCAACGAAGGTGGCGGCATCCACGGCAGGAGGCTGGAGCTGCGGGCCCTGGACGATGGTTACGAGACCGAGAGGGCCGTCAGCAATACCAGGGCATTGATCAGCAACGAACGGGTGTTCGTCCTGCTGGGATCCTACGGATCGAGCCCGACGACAGCTGCGATGAACGAGGTCTTCGGGGTCGCCCGCGTCCCCCTCATCGGGGCCATTTCCGGTGCCGATTCACTTCGCCAGGCGCCCAGGGACAACTCCAACAATCGCTACATGTTCAACGTGCGGGCCAGCTACGCGAACGAGACGGAAGCCATCGTCAACCAGCTCGTTTCGCTAGGCATCAAGAACATCGCGGTTTTCTACCAGAACGATGGTTTCGGCAGGTCCGGTCTCGACGGAGTGGTCAGCGCGCTCAGGACGCACAATCTGGCGCCGGCGGCAGTGGCTACGGTTGAGCGCAACTCGATTGAGGTCAGCCCGGCAGTACAGGCGATCGCCAAGGCCAATCCGCAGGCGGTGGTCATGGTCACCCTCTACAAGGCGACCGCCGCGTTCGTCCGCGAGATGCGCCAGGCCAGGCAAACTCCACAGTTCATGACCCTTTCGCCCGTCGGCGCCGACCTGCTGGTTCAGGAACTCGGCGACGAAGCCCGTGGCGTCGGCATCTCGCAGGTCATGCCCTACCCGTGGAACGATACGATACCGCTGGTGCGTGAGTACCAGAAGCTTCTCGGCAAGCAGGGCAAGCCCTCTTACTTCGGTGTCGAGGCCTATGCCATGGCAAGAGTTCTCGTCGACGCGATCCGCAAGACTGGCAAGGATCTCACTCGCGAAAAGCTGATCAGCACGCTCGAAAGCATGCAGAACCACGACCTCGGGGGTTATCGCGTGAGCTACTCGGCCAATGATCGGCTCGGTTCGCGCTTTGTCGACTTGACGGTCATCGGCAGCGGCGGCCGCGTGCTGCGTTAAACGCTCCTGACGAGACAAGTGCTCATGCCGGGGCGGGCCCAGTAGTCGCAAGCTCCCCGGGCCGTCAGGCACGACGCCAGCGAGTTCCGCTGGCGCCATCCTCGAGAACCACGCCTGCCGACAGCAGGTCGGCCCGGATTCTATCCGCCGCCGTGTAATCCTTCTGCGCCTTGGCGGCTGCCCGTTCACTGATCAGGGACTCAATCTGTTCGGCGGTCAACTCGCCGCCCTCGCTTGGCGCCGCCTGCAGGAACACCTGCGGGTCGCGTCCGAGCAGGCCAAGCAGGCCGGCCAGCCCGCGCAGCTGCCCGGCGAGAGTCGCGGACTTGCTGCGATTGAGTTCAGCGGCCAGATCGAACAGCACCGCGCACGCTTCTGGTGTGTTGAAGTCGTCGTCCATGGCGTCGCGGAAGCGTAGCGCGTGCGGCTCATCCCAGTCGATGGAAGGCGGGTCGGTGTTTGCCGTTCTGAGTGCCGTATAAAGCCTGCTCAGCGCCTGCCGGGCGTCATCGAGGTGGGTGTCGGAATAATTGAGCGGACTGCGGTAATGCGCGCGCAGGATGAAGAAACGGAGTACTTCGGGATCGTACTTCCTGAGGATTTCCTTGATGGTGCAGAAATTGCCGAGCGATTTCGACATCTTCTCGTCATCGACACGAACGAAGCCGTTGTGCATCCAGTAGTTGACGAAGCGACATTGGTGCGCGCCTTCCGACTGCGCGATCTCGTTCTCGTGGTGAGGAAACTGGAGATCCTGCCCGCCACCGTGGATGTCGAAATGCTCACCGAGCAGAACCGAACTCATTGCCGAGCACTCGATATGCCAGCCGGGTCGGCCATCGCCCCATGGCGACGGCCAGGAGGGCTCTCCTTCCCTGGCATGTTTCCAGAGCACGAAGTCCAGCGGGTCTTCCTTGGTGCCATCGACGTCGACGCGTTCGCCGGCCCTGAGGTCGTCAAGCGCCTTGCCCGAGAGCTTGCCGTAGCCAGGAAACTTGCGAACGGAGAAATTCACGTCGCCATCGGGAACCTGGTAGGCAAGGCCGTTCTTCTCGAGCCGGCCAATCAGCTCGAGCATCTGCGGCACGTACTCGGTGGCCCGCGGCTCGTGATCCGGCTTCTCGACCCCGAGTGCCGCCGCGTCGTCATTCATGAAAGCAATGAAACGATTCGTCAGATCCCCGATGCTTTCCTTGTTCTCGAGTGCGCGCTTGATGATTTTGTCATCAATGTCGGTGATGTTGCGGACGTAGGTTACGCGCAGCCCGCTGGCGCGCAGCCAGCGTTGGACCAGATCGAAGACGACCAGAACGCGCGCATGACCGAGATGGCAGTGGTCGTAAACAGTCATTCCGCAGACATACATGCGGACGCTGCCGGGAGTGATCGGGACGAAGTCCTGCTTTGCCCTCGTCAGCGAGTTGTAGATTTTCAGCATTGTTCGGGCTCACGAGAGTGCGCCGGGCAAACAGAGGGGCCGGCGGAGCGCTTTGGTTTCGACGCACTTCTTGCTAGAATTGATCGCTTGAGTGACATCCACCGCAGCATGACCAAGTATACCACATCGATGCTCCCCAGCTCTCCGAAGCCTCTGAAGGCACCCCTGCTGGCCTTGTTCCTCGGGCTGCTCCTGAGCTGTGCGGTCTCGGTGTTCGCTGCCGACGACCTGCCGGAGGTGCAGCGCCTGATGAAACAGGGGCAGTTGCCACAGGCTCTCGAAAAGGTCGACGCTTATGTCGCCGGCAAGCCAAAGGATCCACAGGGGCGCTTCCTCAAGGGTCTTATCCTGACCGAGATGGGCCGCTCGGCGGAGGCGATGGCGGTGTTCGGCAAGCTGACCGAAGACTTTCCGGAGTTGCCCGAGCCTTATAACAATCTGGCGGTACTGCACGCGCAGCAGAAGCAGTACGAGAAGGCCCGCACGGCGCTCGAGATGGCGATCAGGACGCATCCGGGCTATGCCACGGCGTACGAAAATCTCGGCGACGTGTATGCCAAACTGGCCGGCCAGGCCTATGAGAAAGCGCTGCAACTCGAAGCCTCGAACAAGGGGGCGCGCAGCAAGCTGTCCATGATCCGCGAACTGACCGGCAATCCGGCGAGCGCAGCGATCAAGCCGGGTGGCGCGTCACGACCAGCGGGCGAGCCCGTGAAGACGGTCACTGCCGAGGCGAGGAAGGGGGGCGCGCCCTCGCCAGCCGGTGATGAGGCGGAGGTGAGGAGGGCGCTTGAGGATTGGGCCGGTGCCTGGTCTCGCAAGGAGGTCAAAGCCTATCTCGACTTCTACGCCCCCGATTTCCAGACGCCGGACGGCCTGTCTCGCCAGGCGTGGGAAGCCGATCGCGCTCAGCGCATCGGCAAGCCGGACAAGCTGTTGATCGAGCTCGATGACGTCAACGTGATCGTGGAGGGCGACCGGGCAACCGTCAGGTTCCGGCAGCGTTACAGTTCGCCGACCGCGAAGGGATCGGTCGGCAAGACGCTCATCTTCATGAAGTCGCGCGGGAAATGGCTGATCCAGCAGGAAAACACCGCCTGACCGGCAAATCCGGCGGCCCTGTCTTCCCACCTTCGGCGCAAGACGCCACCTGAGAAAAGTATGCAAAAAAGTCGCTTGATGCCGCGCATCCTCGTCCTCGTCGCTGGCGCGGCGCTTTCCCTCGCCGCTCTCGCGGCGCCTACCATAGAGATGCAGACGAGCATGGGGAAGATCGTGATCGACCTCGATTCCGAGAAGGCGCCGCGGAGCGTCCAGAACTTCCTGCAGTACGTCAACGAGGGCTTCTACAACGGCACCGTTTTCCATCGCGTCATTCCCGATTTCATGATCCAGGGTGGCGGTTTCACGGTGGACATGGAACAGAAGCCGACCCCGCGCAAGGTCGAAAACGAAGCCAGGAATGGTCTGAAGAACGATCGCGGCACGCTCGCCATGGCCCGTACCGCCGACCCCAATTCGGCGAGCTCGCAGTTCTTCATCAACCACAGGGACAACGCGTCGCTCAACTATCCCTCGCCCGACGGCGCCGGCTACGCCGTTTTCGGCAAGGTCACGCAGGGTATGGACGTGGTCGACAGAATCGCCAGGGTGGCGACCGGCAACCGCTCCATGCACCAGAACGTTCCTCTTGAGCCGGTCATCATCCAGTCCGTCAAGATCATCCCTGACGAGAAGCAAGGAAAACCATGATAAAGCTGCACACCAGTTTTGGCGTTATCGGTATTGAGGTGGACGCCGAGAAAGCCCCTCTCTCGGCCGCGAACTTCCTTTCCTACGCCGCCTCCGGCCACTACGACAACACCATTTTTCACCGCGTCATCCCGGGCTTCATGGTACAGGGCGGTGGTTTTGCGCCCGGCATGAAGCAGAAGCCATGCGGAGCCCCGATCAGGAACGAAGCAGACAACGGCCTCAAGAACGATGCCTACACGGTGGCCATGGCCCGCACGGCCGACCCGCACTCGGCCACCGCGCAGTTTTTCATCAACGCGGTGGACAATGATTTCCTCAATTTCCGTGCCCCCAACGCGCAGGGTTGGGGCTACTGCGTGTTCGGCAAGGTGGTCGAAGGGACCGACGTGGTGGACAAGATCCGGCTCGTCAGGACGGGCACTTCGGGTTTCCATAGTGATGTGCCGGTCGAGGACGTGCTGATCGAGCGCGCCGAAGTCTGCTGAACGCGACGGCCAGCCGTCTTGATCGTGTGCGCCGGCGCCCCGCTCTAGGAACGCTCGCGCCGTGATCTCGCCGGCTGCCGAGATCCTGCGCCGGGTTTTCGGCTATCCGGCGTTTCGCGGCGAGCAAGCAGCGATCGTTGACCAGATCGTCGGTGGCGGCGACGCTCTGGTCCTGATGCCGACCGGCGGCGGCAAGTCTCTGTGCTATCAGATTCCGGCCCTTCTGCGGCCGGGAGTTGGCGTTGTCGTTTCGCCGCTGATTGCCCTGATGCAGGACCAGGTGGATGCCTTGCGACAGGTTGGTGTGCAGGCTGCCTACCTGAACTCCTCGCTGGACTTCCGGGCGGTGGTGGACACCGAGCGCCGGTTACAGGCCGGCGAACTCGACCTGATTTACGTCGCGCCTGAACGTCTACTTACCGACCGCTTCATCGGCCTGCTCGAGCAGCTCATCGCGCGCGACCAGGTCTCACTGTTCGCGATCGACGAAGCGCATTGCGTTTCGCAATGGGGGCACGACTTCCGCCCGGAGTACATCCAGCTCTCGCAGTTGCACGAGCGCTTCCCCGGCATTCCGCGCATCGCCTTGACGGCGACAGCGGACCAACTGACACGGCAGGAGATCGTCAGCCGCCTCAGCCTCGAGGACGCGCGCCTGTTCGTTGCCAGTTTCGACCGGCCAAACATCCGCTACACCATCGTCGAGCGCGACAATCCGCGCAGGCAACTGCTCGCCTTTCTCGGCGTCCATGGCGGTGCGGCCGGAATCGTCTATTGTCTGTCGCGCCGCAAGGTCGACGAAACCGCTGCCTGGCTCAACGCCCAGGGCGTGACGGCCTTGCCCTACCATGCGGGGCTGGCGGCTGCCGACCGCCAACGCCACCAACAACGTTTCCTGCGCGAGGATGGGGTGGTGATGGTGGCCACCATCGCTTTTGGTATGGGCATCGACAAGCCCGACGTGCGTTTCGTTGCCCACCTTGACTTGCCCAGAAGCCTGGAAGCCTATTATCAGGAGACCGGGCGCGCCGGGCGCGACGGCGAAGCGTCGGAAGCGTGGATGACCTATGGACTGAATGACGTGGTGATCCACCGCCAGATGATCGAGGACTCGGCGGCGCCTGTAGAACAGAAACGCGTCGAGCGACAGAAGCTCGACAGCATGCTCGCCTACTGCGAGTCGGCGAGGTGCCGCCGCGTTGTGCTCCTCAATTACTTTGGCGAGGCGACGACGCCCTGCGGCAACTGCGATGTGTGTCTCGATCCGCCGGTGGTCTGGGACGGCACGGTGGTGGCCCAGAAAGCGCTGTCGGCAGCCTTGCGCACCGGCCAGCGTTTCGGTGCCGGACACCTGATCGATATCCTGCGCGGCAAGACTACCGACAAGGTTCTGCAGTTTGGGCACGATCGCCTGCCGACCTTTGGAGTTGGCGCGGACATGGACGATACCGGCTGGCGATCGGTGTTTCGGCAACTTCTGGCTGGCGGCCTGCTCGAAGCCGACGCCGCCGCTTGGGGCGCGCTGAAACTGACGGACGCCGCGCGTCCGGTGCTGAAGGGGGAGAGCCGGCTGCAACTGCGTCGCCAGCCAGCCCGCCCGCAGGGCAGGCTGGCCAGGACGAAGACGGCGACGACCCGCAGCAGCCTGCCGACGAACGATCCGCCGCTGGTCGCCACGCTGCGCCAGTGGCGGAGCGAGAAAGCCCGTGAGCAGGGTGTCCCGGCCTACGTCATCCTGCACGACCGCACACTTTACGAGATCGCCGAACTGCTCCCGAATTCCCGGCAGGCACTCCTCTCCGTGCCGGGTATTGGCCTGGCCAAGGCGGAGCGTTACGGCGAGGAACTGCTGGCGATCGTCGCCGGAAGTGCCTGAGCGCGACCTCGTCAGACCTGTGACGCAGGCACCAGGGGCGGTCGGGCAGCGTGGCAGTTGCCTGGGCCAGACTCGCGCCGTGTCGGATACGGGCGCAGCACGTCGAGCGCGACGCTCTGCCCCGACGGCTGCACGATGCGGACATGCTCACGCCGCAGCCCGCGGGCGTGCGGCAGACCACAGGAGTGGGCGATCATCTCCACTTCCTTGTTCATGTTCCGGCAGTAGGAGGCGACGCGCGCGGCCTTGTCCTCGACGACCAGGCCGCGCTGCAGGCGCGGGTCGTGTGTGGTCACGCCGGTGGGGCAGGTATTGGTGTGGCAGCGCAGAGCCTGGATGCAGCCCAGGGCGAACATGAAGCCGCGTGCCGTATTAACGAAATCGGCACCGGCAGCGAGCGCCCAGGCGACGCGGGCCGGAGTCACCAGCTGGCCGGCGGCGATCACCCGTATCCGATCTCTCAGACCGCTCGCGATCAGCGCGTCGACGACCAGCGGCAACGCTTCGTCGATCGACAAGGCCATGTGATCGGCGAGCGCCTGCGGCGCTGCGCCACTGCCGCCCTCGCCACCATCGATGGTCAGAAAGTCAGGCGCCGCCTGCAGGCCGCGCCGCGCGACCGCTGCTGCGAGATCCTTCAGGAACTGATCGCCGCCAATGGCCGTCTTGACGCCAACCGGCTTGCCCGTCAGCGCCCGCACATGCTCGACGAGGTCCAGTAGCTGGTCGATGTCGGCAATGTCCCGGTGGCGGTTCGGGCTCAGCGAATCCCGACCCTCGGGGATGCCGCGAATGGCCGCAATCTCGGGCGTCACCTTGTTGCCCAGCAGGACGCCGCCCTTGCCCGGTTTGGCTCCTTGCGACAACTTGATCTCGAAGGCCCGCACGGTCGCTTGCGCGGCCAGTTCGCACAGGCGTGGATCCGACAGGTGGCCGTTCTCGTCGCGTACGCCGTACTTCGCGGTACCGATCTGGAAGATGATGTCGCAGCCACCGTCCAGATGTCCGGGTGACAGGCCGCCCTCTCCGGTATCCAGCCAGCAGCCGGCCGAGGCGGCGCCGCGCGACAGTGCGCGCACGGCCGGCCGGGAAATCGCGCCGAAACTCATGGCGCTGATGTTGACCAGAGACCGGCCGGCAAACGGTGTCGCGCAATACCCCTCGCCGATCATCAGCGCCGGCGAGGGTTGCTGTTCCTCGTCGAGAACCGGGAAGGGGGCATTGACGAAGATCAGCGCCCCTGATTCGTGAATCCGGTAGGTCGATCCGAAGCCGATAATCCCGCCCTCGTTCTTCGCCATGCGGTACACCCAGCTGCGCGTTGCCCGGTCGAACGGCATCTCCTCACGATCGCCGAGAAAGAAGTACTGGCGGAAATACTCGCCGAGACGCTCGAAGAAGTAGCGCAGGTGACCGACCAGCGGAAAGTTGCGCAATACGGCATGCTTCTCCTGGGTGACATCCTGCACGTACAGATAGACCATCGTGCCGATGACGAAGAGGGCGAGGAGCGCGCCCAGGCTGGCAAGCAGTAGGTCGAACATTGACGGCTCCCTTCGGTGTTAGAATCGGCCACTCCGCTTGCTAGTGTACGGGATTTGTCATGACCTTTGCAGCCTTGCTCGATGCCGAGATCGAGCGCAACGTCATTGCCGCGCTGACCGAGGACGTCGGTAGCGGCGACCTTACCGCGCAACTCGTTCCGGCAGATCTGGTCAGTCGCGCCCAGGTCATCGCGCGCGAGAACGCCGTCCTTTGCGGCAGCGCCTGGTTCGCGCGCTGTTTCACCCGACTCGATCCAACGATCAGGATTGTCTGGCAGGCAGCGGATGGACAAGGTGTCGTTGCCGATCAACTGCTCTGCGAAATCGAAGGGCCTGCGCGTGCCTTGCTGACCGGCGAGCGCAGCGCGCTGAACTTTCTCCAGTTGCTCTCGGGCGTCGCCAGCAAGGCGCGGCAATTCGCCGACCTGGTCGCCGGCACGCGAGCGCAGGTGGTGGACACGCGCAAGACGATTCCCGGATTGCGTCTGGCACAGAAGTATGCGGTCAGTTGCGGCGGTGGCGGCAATCACCGACTCGGACTTTATGACGGGATCCTGATCAAGGAGAATCACATCCTCGCTGCCGGCAGCATCTCGGCGGCGCTGGCAAGTGCTGCGCAGCTTGCCGAGAAGGCGGCCGGCGTCTGCCAGTTCATTCAGATCGAAGTCGAAACCCTCGGCGAATTGCGCCAAGCCCTGGATGCCGGCGCGGCAATGATTCTGCTCGACAACATGGATCTCGACCAGATGCGCGAAGCGGTGGCTATTGCCGCGGGGCGTGCGATTCTCGAGGCTTCCGGCAACGTCAGCCTCGATACCGTGCGCGGCATTGCCGAAACCGGCGTGGATCGCATTTCAATCGGTGGCTTGACGAAGGATGTGCGGGCACTCGACCTGTCGATGCGTTTCCTGGCTTAGGCAATGGTCTGGACAACAAGAGAAGGGGTGGTTTGATGCTATTCGCGCTGTTCTACGTATTGGCTATCACGATTCTGATTCTGCACTTCACCGGGTTTCTGGCGAGGCACAATCTCGAATGGCTGGTGCTCGTGCTCGCCGCTGCGGTCTTTCCGGCCGTCATCTACCTCTAGGACGCCGATTCAGTCCGGTTCCCCCACCCAAACCGCGGCCGCCCGGCGCCTCCCGGCAAGCGACTCATCACCCTTCAGGCGTGGACGCCTTGCGCGATCAACTCTTTGACCGCGTCGACGCTCACGTCGATCACCGCAAACCGCTGCGGCAGGCTTTCGATGCCCTGCAGGCCGGGAGGCCTTTCGGGCTTGCACCCGAGGGCTTCGACGATCGTCTCCTCGAACTTTGCCGGCAAGGCCGTCTCGAGGACGACCATCGGCATCTCCGGCGTTCGCCACTCGCTCGCCACCTTGAGTCCGTCGGCGGTATGGGTATCGATCATCAGACCGTACTGCCCAAATGTCTGGCGGATCGTCGCCAGACGGTCGGCGTGCGTGCTCCTGCCCGAAACAAAGCCAAATTCGGGAAGGCGGGCAAAGAAAGGCGTGCCTGAAAGGTCGAAGCTGCCGCCAGCGTCGACCTCCGCCCACAGTCGGCGAATCACCGCCGGGTCGCGTCCAACCAGATCGAAGACAAAGCGCTCGAAGTTCGACGCCTTTGAGATGTCCATCGATGGACTCGACGTAGCAGAGGTCTCGGCAGCCGCGCGCGGCCGATAGACCCCGGTGCGGAAGAACTCGTCGAGCACGTCGTTTTCATTGGTGGCCAGGACCAGACGGCCGATCGGCAACCCCATCATGCGCGCTACGTGGCCGGCACAGATGTTGCCGAAGTTGCCGGACGGTACCGCAAAAGCGACCTGCTGATCGTTGCTGCCGGCGATGCCGCCGGTCGCCGCGAAGTAGCCCTTGAAGTAGTAGACGACCTGAGCGGCGACACGTGCCCAGTTGATCGAATTGACAGCACCAATCCGGTACCTGGCCTTGAAAGCGTGATCGTTGGACACTGCCTTGACGATGTCCTGGGCGTCGTCGAACATGCCGCGCACGGCTATGTTGTGGATGTTTTCATCGTGGAGCGAGTACATCTGCGCACGTTGAAAGGCGCTCATTCGCTCATGTGGGGAAAGCATGAAGACGCGCACGCCTTTCTTCCCCCGCAAGGCGTACTCGGCAGACGAACCGGTATCGCCGGAAGTGGCCCCGAGAATATTGATCTCTTCGCCCTGCCTGGCGAGAACGTATTCGAACAGATTGCCGAGCAACTGCATGGCCATGTCCTTGAAGGCCAGCGTCGGCCCGTTGGACAGTTCGAGGATCGCCAGCCCGGCTTCTCGCTGCGCCGGGTCGGGCGGTTCCAGCCAGCGCAAGGGCGTGATGTCGCTCGCCTGCGCACTGACACGCCCGTTGCCGTACGCCTCGGCAGTATAGGTACGCGCAACCAGGCGCGCCAGATCGTCGAGCGGGATATCGTCGATGAACTTGGTCAGTACGGCATGCGCCAAATCGGCATAGGCCATTCCCCGCCATTGATCGAGCTCGGTCCTGCTGACCTGCGGATAGTGGTCCGGCAGGTAGAGGCCGCCATCTGGAGCGAGCCCGCCAAGCAGAATCTGGCAGAAGGTCGGACCGGATGAATCCGCCGTGCTGGGGGGATTGCCGCGAGTCGAAATGTAGCGCATGGCGAGGACCGTGGGTGTGGCGCAGGAGGTTGCCGGGAAAACGGCAGTCTAGCACGCTCTTGCTGTCGAACCGGGCTCGCGGCGGCGACCTCGTCGGCGATGACTCAGGCGGTCACGACACAGTTCTTGCCGGCGCGTTTGGCGGCGTAGGTCGCCGCATCGGCACGCTGGAGCGAGTCTTCGAGCGACTCGCCGGGTCCCTGAACGACGACCCCGGCACTGAAGGTCACTACGACGTCCCGGTCCGGCAGGGCGTTGGCGGCCAGGTGACGCTGAAAGCGCGCAATCGCCGTTGCCGCTTCGGAAAGACCGGTTTCCGGCAGCAGCAGGACAAACTCTTCGCCGCCGAAGCGGCACAGGATATCCGAGGGGCGCAGGGCAGCGCGCAGGCCCTTGGCCAGGTGAACGAGCGCCTCGTCACCAGCCTGGTGGCCCAAGGTGTCGTTCAGCCGCTTGAAATCGTCGAGATCGATCAGGGCCAGCGCGAGCCGACTGCCGTTGCGGCGCGCGCGGGCGACTTCGCGCTGGTAAGCGTCATCGAAACCGCGGCGGTTGAGTGCGCCGGTCAGGGCGTCGGTAAAGGCGGCCGCGCGCGCTTCGTTCAAGGCTGCTTCGAGTTCCCCGATGCGAACTTCGGCCGCCAGCAGTTCGAGGATCGGCGCTGCCGGCCTCGTCGCATCGATCTGCCGAATGTGCGAGTGGCGGGAACGCCCGATGACTGCCGATCGGCCGATGGCCTCCTGTGCGGCCAACTGGATGCTCGCCGGACGCCGATGCAGCCGCCGCGATGCGCGTCTCGACGAATGAACAAGAGGTGACTGATCATGCTTGAACATTTTGCTGACTCCGTCCGAAGTGCCGCTGCGAGTGGGTGATACCCCCAGAAACGGACGCTCGGCGGGAATCTTGAGACGTATTTCACGGAAAACGCGCAACGCTTTGTTTCGTAGCAATTATCAAGAGGTGCCGGGGGCGTTCCGGGCGACTGCCAACGAGCCAAGCAGAGCGGTCACGAAGAACAGCATAGCGGCTGCTGCCAGCCAGATTCCGGCGTGCGCACCCAGCGCCAGGAGGGTACCGGAGACGACGAAGAGCAGCGAACGTGCGGCACCACCGCGGCGCAGTTCGGCAAGCATCCGTTCGCGAGCGCAGGTGCGCCTGCCGGGGTGACGCCAGACCGGGAGCAACTGCGAAAGGGCTCCGGTGACCAGCGGCATGAGGAAGGCAACGACAAACGCCGGCACGGCGTTCTGCCCCTCGACAACACCGAAAGCGTGGGCAATCCCGAAGACGAGCAGCAGCGAGAAGCCGACCAGGGCGGCGAGCAGCGCTGCTGCGCCGCCGTCGCCGAGCAATGTCCGCCAGCCGTAGCGGCGCGACCACGAAACGCCGGTCCGGAGGACCACGGACAACAACATCAGCGCACCGGCGATTGCCAGCGCTGGCGCGAACGCGGCACCCAGCGCGATACCCAGCACCGCGCCGCCAGCCATCGGCAGGTCACGTCGCAGGCGCGCCGCGGCGTCGGCATCGGGTCCGCTCAATACGGTCGGCAGCAATACCTGGAGGGTGCCCAGCGCGCTCAGGCCGATGAAGCCAAGCGTGTTCAGATGCAAATGCAGCAGGCGCAGTTCCCGCCGCATTTCCGGCCAGCCGTTGATGGCGGGTACGAGCGCCATCGCCAGGCTCAGGCAGACGATGGCGGCGAGGTACCAGCGCCAGCCGGGATGCGGGCTTCCCAATGTACGCCGGGCCCGCGACATCAGCCACCCGGCAAACAGGAGTGCAACCAGCAGCATAACGACGGCGGCGACGACCATGGCCAAGGGAGGCGCCGTTCCGGTGAAGCCGAAAAAGGCTGTGCCGCCTGCGCACTGCAACAACAGCGGCGCCCAGCTCAGCCCACGACGCGGACTGCCGCTGCGCGTCAGCACCGGCATGAAATGCGTGATCGCGCCGAGGATCAGTGGGGCGATGCCGACCGCCAGAACCAGGTGGGCGACCGCCGGCGGCGACAGGCTGGCCGATTGCAGCAGCACGAGTGCGGCAATGAAAACCGCCACGGCCGAGAGGCCCAGGTAGATCAGCACGGCGTCATTCCGGGCAAGTTGGTATCAGCGCGCGGCCGATCGCGGGCAGTCGGTACCTTGCCAATGCCGTCGGCGGCGACGACCGCCTGGAGCGCCGGCGTCAGGTGGTACGGGTGAAATCGATGACGATGGCTCCCGCTTCGCGCTGCACATAGCGGATCACCAGTGTATCGCCATAGTGGTCCCGTAGTTGCGCGAGCAAGGGCAGCGGATCGTGGTCATTGCAGAAGCGCATCGTTTCGCCGACGATCAATGCGTCGAGCGCCCCAAAAATCGCCGCATGGCGAAAGCGTTTGGCGACACCGCGGGCATCAAAGGGGTAGATGGCTTCCTGAGTGGGCTGGCCGCAAGCATGCATGGGGGTCTCCGCAGGCGTTTGATGGTTGATGAGTCGGCATTTTCGGACTCCGAACGGCTGTTGTCTTTGATCTGGGCAGGCAATACCCGTATCGCCCATGCGGGCGTCGGGTGCGTGCGACAAGCATCCGACTGTCCGCTCCCGGGTGACCGCGAGGAGCGATTGACATTGACGGCAGCATGCGAGGATACTCCACCTCCGGTAGTTGCATTCGCTTTTCGCAGCGATGAGGGTTCCAGGGGGCGTCCTTTCGACTGACGGTGCAGAATCTCACGCTTATTCCCTTGTGTTCTTGCTACTTTGGGACCTTTCACGCCATCGACGACGGGAGGTCGCGAGTGCGCTGTCGCCAGTCGACGCGTTCGTCGCTTGTCGTGGCAATGACGATGTTTATGGTTGATCCGGCGGGTCCTGGCTGCCTTGGCGTCAGATCCGGCACGCTGCTGATGGATGGTGTCTGATGATGCTCTGGCGAATTGTCTTTTCCCTCGTCGTGCTGGCGGGGCTCGCGCTTGGCGCGCTGTCTTCGGCGTCTGCTGCCGAGCGCCGAGTCGCTTTGGTAATCGGCAACGCCAAGTATAAGGAAGCGCCCCTGACCAATCCCGTAAACGATGCCCGTGACATGGCAGCGGCACTGCAGCGGACGGGCTTCGAAGTGATCATGGCGATCGACGCCACGCAGAAGGAAATGAACCGTGCCATCGCCAAGTTCGGCGACCGCCTGACGACCGACAGCGTCGCCCTGTTCTACTACGCCGGGCACGGCATGCAGGTGCGTGGCAAGAACTACCTCATTCCGATTGACGCCGAGATCAAGAGCGAGTCTTCGGTACGCGTCGAGTCGGTCGACGTCGATGGGGTTCTCGATCAACTCAGCACCAGCGACCTGAATGTCGTGATCCTCGATGCCTGTCGCAACAATCCCTTCGAGCGGCGAGCGAACCGCAGCGTCGGCGCCGCCGGTCTGGCGCAGATGGAGGCCCCGAAAGGCAGCCTGATCGCCTATGCGACGGCGCCGGGCCGAACGGCCGCCGATGGTGATGGTCGCAACGGCCTGTATACGCAGGCACTCCTGAAATACGTGCAGGAGCCGGGTCTGACGATCGAGCAGGTCTTCAAGAACGTCCGCCGGGAGGTTGCCAAGGCCACCCGCGACGGGCAGATTCCCTGGGAATCCTCGTCGATGACGGGCGACTTCTTCTTCATTCCCGGATCACGTCCATCGCCGGCATTCAGCCAGCCGGTGGCGTCAATTCCATCAGGCAAAGCGCCAGCCGCGCCAGAAGCCAGGCCGGCACAGGTGCAGGAGGTGACCTCGCCCGCGGGCCTGGCAAGGCAGAATGGCTCCGGCCAGGGGAGCGCGGCGTCGAGCGTGTCGCAGCCACCGCCCCCACCCGCCCCGGCGGTCCCGTCCCAATCGCCGGTGACGCCGGAGCCCGCGACATCCCCGGCCAGACCGGAAACGCTGGCGGCGCTGTCCGCACCCACTGCTCAACCCGCAGCCGAGCCGGCCGCCGCCATCAACAAGCCCGAGCCGCCGGCCGAAGTCCGCGAGCGCGTGATCAAGACCGAGGCGTTCACCGCTACCGGCAAACTGTCGATTGAGCGCCTGACCGGCGCCATGACTGGCGAAGGCACCATCCAGTGGGCCAATGGCGACCGCTATGAGGGAACCATGATCGCCGGCCGGAAGCATGGCAAGGGCATCTTCACCTGGAGCAACGGGCAGCGCTACGACGGCGAGTGGGCCGACGACGTGATCAACGGCAAGGGTGTCCTCCATTACACCAACGGTGACCGCTACGAAGGCACGTTCACGGATGGCGAGCCGCACGGCACGGGAACCTACACGATGCGCAACGGTGATTTCTATACCGGCGCGTGGGTGAGTGGCAACCGACATGGCCAGGGCCGCCTGACCTGGACGACGGGCGACTACTGGGAAGGCGAATTCCGTGACGGCAAGCAAACGGACAACGGTCGCATGCATTCCAGCCAGGCGATGGTCGCCAAGATCGCCGAGCAGGCAGCCGCGGGTGCCGACAAGGGCGCCGCGAAGAAGAAGGGCAAGTAGAGCGCACGCGCGCCGGCGAATCCGCGGGCGGTCCTGGGCGAACCGATGAACGAGCGGCCCGGTCCCTTCAGCGATGTGCTGGCCTGCCATCGTGCCGGACGCTACCGGGAGGCGGAGGCCCTGCTGCTTGAGTCACTGGCCAGGCAGCCGCGGCAGCCCGACACCTGGAACCTCATGGGGGCCACGCTGGCAGGGCTTCGTCGCTACCCGGACGCGGAGAACGCCTACCGGCGGGCTCTCGCGCTGCAGCCAGATCACCTGGGTGCGCTCAACAATCTCGCCGTCCTCTTGCGCCAGACCGGGCGCGCCGAGGAGGCGCGCCGAACCTACCTCGAAACCTTGCGGCACGAACCGCGGCACGTCGACGCCTGGAACAACCTTGCTGCCCTGCACGCCGCCCGCCAGGAGTACGATCAGGCATTGACGTGCTACCGCAAGGTGCTCGAACTGCAGCCCGACTACGGGCACGCGCTCGGTGCGGCAGCCAACGCCATGGCGATGCTCTGGGAGTGGTCCGGGCGCGCCTCGATATGCCAGAGGCTGGCCGACGGAATCCGCGCCGGCGCGAGCGTCACGGTACCCTTCGTCGTGCTTTCCCACCTCGACGAGCCCGAACTGCAACTGGCCGGCGCGCGCGCCTGGGCGCGCCGATTCGACGCCGTCGCGATGGGACCGTTGCCGGTGTGGCAGCATGACCGCCTTCGCGTAGCCTATCTGTCGGCGGACCTGCGTGAGCACCCGGTGGGTCTGCAGATCGCCGAACTCATCGAACGGCATGACCGGCGGCAGTTTGAATGGTTCGGCGTCTACTTCGGGCCGCGGGTACCTGGCGACGCCACCCATCGTCGCCTGCGCCTGGCCTTCGACAGCTTCCTCGACATCGCCCGTCTCTCCGACGAGGAGGCTGCGCGGCGCCTGCGGGCGCTGGAAATCGACATCCTGGTTGACCTCGGCGGGCACACCCTCGACGGCCGGCCCGGACTGGTCGCTCGGCGGCCGGCGCCGATCCAGGTGAACTGGCTTGGCTATCCCGGAACATCAGGGGCGAGCTGGATCGACTACATTGTCGCAGACCGCTTCCTGGTGCCGCCGGAAAGCCGCAGCGGCTATTCGGAGCGCATCGTCTACCTGCCGGACTGCTTCTGGGTGAGTGACTCGCAGCGGCCAGCGGCTGGGCGCGTACCGGAGCGCGTGGAACTGGCGCTGCCGGCGGAAGGCTTCGTGTTCTGCTGCTTCAGCCACAGCTACAAGCTCAATCCGGCGATGTTCGCGGTGTGGATGAGGCTCTTGCGGCAAGTCGCGGGCAGCGTTCTCTGGCTTCTCGCCGCCAAGCCCGAGGCCGAGGAACGCCTGCGGCGGGAAGCCGATCGGTGCGGCGTCGATCCGACACGCCTGGTGTTTGCGCCGCGCATCGACCTTGCCGCGCATCTCGCTCGGCATGCGCAGGCAGACCTGTTCCTCGACACCCTGCCTTTCAACGCCATCACCACCACCAGCGTCGCCCTGCACGCGGGATTGCCGGTTCTCAGTTGCTCCGGTCGCAGCTTTGCCGCTCGCGGGGCCGGTAGCCTGCTGCAGGCCGTCGGGATGTCGGCCCTGGTCACCGGCAACCTGTCGGACTACGAGGCGAGAGCGCTGGAACTGGCCACCCATCCGGAACGTCTGGCCAGTCTGCGCCGGGCCCTGGCCGAGCGTCTGCAGACCGGCCCGCTGTTCGACGCCGAGCGTTTCCGACGTCATCTCGAGGCGGCTTACCGCGCCATGTGGACGCGCTGGCAGGGCGGGGAGGCCCCGGCCGACATCGTCGTCCGCGCTGCCGGTACGGCGACGGCCGCCTGAGCGCGCCGGCAAGCCAACGGCGCCTTGCCGAAAATCCTCGTCGCGATTCGGCCGCCAGCGCGTCGTCGGCAACAGGTACAATTCTCGTGGCTGTTTGCCGATCGGCCACTGGCGCCGACGCTGCGGTTGCGGAGATCCTGAATCGCTGTAAGCCTGGGCCCATGCGCCGTTACCTGAAGAAATTCCTGCCCGACCACGAAGCCATTCGCGCCAACCCCTGGTTGCGGCCGTTTCAATCCTCGTTGCTACACCCGCGTCTCTGGCATCTCAACCGCCACTCGGCAGCCGGCGCGGTTGCCGTCGGCCTGTTCTGCGGACTGATTCCGGGACCACTGCAGATGATCGGGGCGGCGATCGGCGCGCTCGTCTTCCGCGTCAATCTGCCGCTCGGCCTGCTGGTCACGCTGTACACCAACCCTTTCACCATCGTGCCGCTGTACCTGCTGGCCTACCAGCTTGGTCGCCTGCTCATCGGCGACAATACGGGTTTCGTGGCTCCGCCCGAGTTCGGCGCCACCAGCTTCGGCAACTGGACCGACGCGATGCGCATCTGGATGCTCGGCGTCTCGATGCCGTTGGGCGTCGGCCTGGTGACGCTCGCCTGCGCTCTTTCCCTTGTCGGTTACCTGGCGACGCGGGTCGCCTGGCGCATCTATCTGGTGCATGCCTGGAGACGTCGACAGCGCCGGTGTTGACGACTGACGAGCGCTGCCGGCACTTGCCCGGTGGGCATGCGTCTGATCGAGACGACGCATCGGGGGCGGAATGGGCTGGATAGGCCTCCCGAAGTGCCTCCCGAGTTGCATCTTTTGCCTGATTGGTACAGCATGATTCGTTGGCTGTGAACACGATGGAGGATTCGAAATGATTTCAGCGCTGCGTCGGCTCAGTTTGATGAACCGCCTTTCCCTGACGGCAGTCCTCGCCTTGCTGGCCATGTTGCTGATCGTCTGGGAGAGCCTGTGGTCCTTGCACGGCCTGTTGTACAGCGACCGGCAGGTGAAGACCCGGCATCTCGTCGAGACGGCGATCAGCGTCCTCGATCACTATCACGGCCTGCAAAAGGCGGGTACCCTCAGCGAGGACGAAGCGAAGCAGCGGGCCGTTGCGGTGGTCAAGGGCCTGCGCTACGAGAAGACCGAGTATTTCTGGATCCAGGACCTCGGCAAGCCGGTGCCGCGGATGGTGATGCATGCGACGGTGCCGGCCCTCGATGGCAAGGTGCTCGACGAAGCTCGCTTCAACAAGGCCATCTCGTTGCAGGCCGGGCTGAATGGCAGCAAGGTCAGCGTCGACGGGAAGAATCTGTTCGTCAGTTTCAACGAGGTGGTCGAACAGGCCGGCGATGGCTATGTCGAGTACCTGTGGCCCAAGCCGGTTGCCGGCGGCGGCGTCACCAGCGAGTTGTTCACCAAGCTCTCCTATGTCAGGAAGTTCGAGCCCTGGGGCTGGGTCGTCGGGTCCGGAATCTACATTGACGACGTTAATCGGATTTTCCGGGAAGAAGCGATACACAGTGTGCTGTTCGCCATCGGGGCCACCCTGGTGCTGCTGCTCGCCGGCTGGCTGGTCAGGAAGAGCATCGTCAGCGAGTTCGGCGGCGAGCCTCGCGTCGCTCTCGCGGCGACCAGCAGGATCGCCGATGGCGACCTGACGCATGCGATCCCGCTGCAGTCGCGCGACAAGGACAGCGTGCTGTTCGTGCTGGCGCACATGCAGAACAGCCTCAAGGACATGTTGCGGGCCATCTTCAGCAATGCCAGCAGGCTGCAGGCGAGCATCGAGCGGCTTTCCGCCGAGTCGAACCAGATCAACCTCGCCACCCAGGTGCAGGCGGGTGCAGTCAACCACACACGCTCGGCGATCAGTGACGTTTCGGCAAGCGTCGAGGTGGTGAACGGATTGGTGCATGCGACTGAAGACGGTGCGCACGAAGTGGCGCGGCGCGCCCACGATGGCGCCGATGTGGCGGCCAAGGTGGCGGCCGAGATGCAGGCCATCGCCAACACCGTGGCGGTTTCCTCGGATCAGGTCTCGCGGCTCGTCGCCAGCACCGGCGAGATCGGCCAGATGGCCAGGGTGATCAAGGAGATCGCCGACCAGACCAACCTGCTGGCGCTCAACGCGGCCATCGAAGCCGCTCGCGCCGGTGAGCAGGGACGCGGTTTTGCCGTCGTCGCCGACGAGGTGCGCAAGCTCGCCGAACGAACGAGCAAGGCGACCAGCGAGATTGGCGCGATTCTCGACGGCATCCGGACCGACACCGAGAGCGCGGTGGAGGGAATGAAAGCGGCGGCGCCGGTGATCGCCAGCGGTGTCACGCAGGCGAACTCGGCCGCCGACACCCTGCACGCCATCGAGGAGCAGGCGCAGGACACCTTGCAGAAGATGCAGGCGCTGTCGCAGGCGACGCGCGATCAGACGCGACGGATCGAGGACATCGTCAGCAACGTCGATGAGGTGATGAACGCGTCTGGACAGACCGAGGCTGTGATCAAGCAATCGCTGCAATCGGCGGCCGATCTCGAACAGGCGTCGAGCGAAATGTTCTCGATGGTGCAGCGCTTCCGCATCGGCGAGGTCGCTGCCGGAGGATTGCCGCCGACCGGCGACGGCCGAGCGGCGGCCAAGCCGCTGCTCGAGTGGTCGACGGCGCTGGCGGTCGGTCATGCGGAGATCGACCGCCAGCACCAGGTGCTGATCGAAATCGCCAACCGGCTCAACAACGCCATGGGCTCGGGAGCTGGCCGCACCTCGTGCGGCACGATTCTTGACGAACTTCTGAACTATACGGTCAACCATTTCTCGTTCGAAGAGAAACTGATGGAGAAGCACCACTACGCGGATCGCGAGGCGCATCTCGCCAAGCATCGCGACCTCATCGAACGCGTCAAGACGTTCAAGCGCCAGTACGAGAGCGGTGGCACGATCTCGGTCGAGCTGATGGGCTTCATCCGCGACTGGCTGGTGAACCACTTCCTCAAGGTCGACCGGGCGCTGGCGCGCGATCTGGCCAGCCGCGGCGTTTCCTGAAAGCGGCCGTGATGGTGCGGGGTTCCCGGCGTGGCGATGGCCTGTCAGTCTGGCGCCGGCACCCACAGGCGGCTGGCGGCGATGACTGATCCCGGCCGACAGTTGCGCCGTCGGCGTGCGCAGGGTCTGGCGATCGTCGTCGCGGCCTACGTGCTGTCCTTCTTTCAGCGTTTCGCGCCGGCCGGCATCGCCCAGGACCTGATTGCCGCGTTCAATACCACGGCATCGTCGCTGGGTGTACTGGCAGCGACCTACTTCTATGTCTACACGCTCATGCAGGTGCCGACCGGTATTCTCGTCGATACCCTCGGGCCGCGCCTCATCCTCCTGCTTGGCGGTGGTATCGGTGGCGCTGGCAGTCTGCTGTTCGGCCTGGCGCCCACTCTCGACCTGGCGCTACTGGGGCGTACGCTGATCGGGTTGGGCGTTTCGGTGACTTTCATTGCCATGCTCAAGATCATCGCCGTCTCCTTTGACGAACGGCGCTTTGCCAGTCTGGTCGGCGTCAGCATGCTGATCGGCAATCTCGGTTCGGTGCTGGCCGGTGCCCCGCTCTCCTGGCTGGCGCAGATCACCGGTTGGCGAGGCATTTTCGTCGGTCTGGCGCTGCTTTCCGTGCTCCTGGGCATCGGCTGCTGGTGGCTGCTGCGCGAGCATTCGGACGCTGCCGAGAGCCTGTCGGTGACCGACGGCAAGCCGCGCTTCGACCGCACGGTGGTGATCTCCGGACTGCTGACGGTATTGAGAAACCGTGACACCTGGCCGGTCGTCTGCGTCAACTTCGGCATCTGTGGCAGTTTTTTTGCCTTTGCCGGCTTGTGGGCCACGCCTTTCCTGACCACCGCGCACGGCATGACCCGAGCCGTCGCCGCCAACCACGTGAGTCTCTACTTCGCCGGTTTTGCCCTTGGCTGTGTTTTTGTCGGGACGCTCTCCGATCGGCTCGGCCGGCGCAAGCCGGTGCTCGTGGCGAGCACTCATCTGTACGCGCTGATCTGGCTGGTCTGGTTGTCGGGAGCGGCGCTGCCCCTGGCAGCGAGCTACCTGCTGTTTGCGCTGATGGGCGTCGTGACAGCCAGCTTCACCCTAACCTGGGCCTGTGCCAAGGAACTCAATCCGCCACTGCTCTCCGGAATGTCGACCAGCGTAACCAATATGGGGGGCTTCCTGGCTGCCGCCATCCTGCAGCCATTGGTCGGTTGGGTCATGGATCAGACCTGGCAGGGTGGTGTGACGGCCGGCGGGGCACGCCTCTACACGCCGGCAGATTTCCATGCCGGCCTGCTTCTGCTCGCCGCCATGGCGGGTCTCGGCGCACTGGCCTCGTGGCGCATCCGGGAGACCGGTTGCCGGAACATCTGGCGGCCGGTGGGCTGATTGAAGCTTACCCCTTCGCCGTCTGGACGCGGGCGAAGTGGGGGCCGTCAGCGCCGCTCATAGACGAGTTCGACTCGACGCATCGTTCGCCGACAGGCCTCGCTGTCACACGCCTGCTTGCTGCTTTGCTCGCTGCCGACCGGCAGCCGCCGAATCTGGCTGCGCGGCACGCCAAGCGAGCGCAGGCGGTCGCTTACTGCCTCGATACGCTTGTCGGCGACGGCCAGGTTGTAGGCGGCGCTGCCAAGATTGTCGGTGTGGCCGACCAGGGTCACCACCAGTTGCGGATCTTCCTTCAGTTTCTGTGCGTTCTGACGCAGGATATCGGCGCTCTCGCTGTCGATCATCGTCTCGCCGAAGGCGAAGTAGACCACTCGCCTGGTCTCGTCATCGGCAAATGGGGTCGGTGCCTTGGCCGACCCCACACGGACCGGTGTCGCCGGAACTCGCGACGGCTGCTCCCGGGCCGCTGCGGCCTGTCCGGAATCCCCGGGCGGTGCTTTGTCGGTCGTAGCGCAAGCGCTCAGGACAAGGACGCAGGCCAGGCAGAGGGGGGGGGGAAGGCGAGGAAACAGCATTGGCGGTGCACCGGCGAGTCGAGACAGGAGGGGACGCTACGGGGAGCTAGTTTAACAACGATTGCAGCCGTGCGGGTTGCCGCTGCTGTGCACGCATCCGCGTATCCCGCCGCTGGCGACCCGGTCATCGGCGTCGCAAGGCGCTGAGCGGCAGCGAATGCGTGTCAGGTCAAGGGCTGCTGGCGATGCCGAAGGCAGCAGCTTCTGTGGCAAGATGGCCTGATGCGCATGCTCCTCCGTCCCTGAGGCACGACCGATGAACGCTACCCGCCAACTGGCCGGCATCGGCTTCGGCCTCACCGCCTACGCCATGTGGGGTTTCTTCCCGCTCTTCTTTCGCCAGCTTGCGCACGTTTCGCCGATGGACGTGTTGAGCAACCGCGCCGTCTGGGCCTGCCTCCTCGTCGGCCTGCTGCTCACGCTGCGGCGGCAATGGGGCAAGGTCGCGGCGGTCTTCGGACAATCGCGCCAGTTGCTGATGCTGACCATCGCCGCCTTCCTGATCGGCAGCAACTGGCTGGTCTTCCTGTGGGCCGTCGCCAACCAGCAGGTCGTTGCTTCGAGCCTGGGCTATTTCCTGACGCCGCTGGTAAACGTCCTGCTCGGGCTCGTGGTGCTGAAGGAGCGCCTGAATCGCCTGGAGTGGGTCTCGGTTGCTCTGGCACTGGCGGCGATGACCAACGAAATCGTCAGCCTTGGGAGCCTGCCCTGGGTGTCGCTGGTCCTCGCCGTCACCTTCGGGACCTATGGTCTGGTCCGCAAGCAACTGCCCGTCGATGCCGTCTCCGGCCTGTGGCTGGAGACGCTGGCGATGCTGCCGGTGTGCGGGCTGTACGCGTTCTGGCAGGCGCAGGCCGGGCATCCAGTGTTCACCGGGCACGACCTCCGGACCACGGGCTTGTTGATCAGCGCCGGCGCGCTCACCGCGCTGCCCTTGATGGCCTTCGCCGCAGCCACGCAGCGGCTGGATCTGGCGAGCGTCGGCATGCTGATGTATATCAATCCGACGCTCCAGTTCGTCACGGCAGTCTGGCTTTTCGGCGAGCCGATGCAGAGTGCGCGCCTGCTCAGTTTCGGGCTGATCTGGCTCGGTCTGCTGGTCTTCAGTTGGAGCGCCTGGGGGAAGTATCGCCAGCCACGTTGATCGGGTGAAACCCGTAGAACGATTGCACAGGAGGACTCGCCTTGCCAAACGCCGAATTTGACCTGTTCATCAGCTACCGCCGCAGCGACTCGGCCGGACACGCGCGGGCGCTGTATCGCGATCTCTGTCGCCGTTTCGACAAGCAGCGCATTTTCTTCGACCGCGAATCGATCGAAGCCGGGTCGGTCTTTCCCGACCGCTTGCGCGAGGGTATCGATGCCTGCCGTGTCCTGCTTGCCCTGATCGCGCCGGGGTGGCTGGACGCGAAGAACGCCGCCGGTCAACGCCGCCTCGACAGCGAAGACGATTTCGTGCGCCAGGAAATCGCTGGCGCGCTGCGTCTTGGTCGCCACGTGATCCCGGTCCTCT
The DNA here is from genome assembly GCA_017302455.1 of Accumulibacter sp. Lineage (GTDB taxonomy): Bacteria > Pseudomonadota > Gammaproteobacteria > Burkholderiales > Rhodocyclaceae > Accumulibacter > Accumulibacter phosphatis. The sequence goes on along the minus strand of JAFLDO010000018.1, from coordinate 3,584 downwards.
TCGACGATACGCCGATGCCCGACGCCGGGCAGTTGCCGGAGGTTCTGTGGCCGCTCGCCGCCTGCGATGCGCTGTTGCTGCGCGGCAAGAATTTCGAATACGACGTGCAACTGGAGGAACTGATCCGGCTGCTCGCCGCCGTCCCCGGGATGCCGGTGCCGCTGCCGGCGGGGGCCGGGGTGGTGATCGGCGCCGGGCTCGATTTCGATGTCTATCGCCGCACCCCCTACGTGCTAATCCGCTTGCGGGCGCCATTGCGTGCCGCCTTTCAACCGCTGATCGACGATCGCACCCGCTTCTTCGCCGGGCGACGGCAGGTAGTCGAGCGCATCATGCAATTCACCTCGCGCGACGAGGGCGGTTACCTGGTCATCACCGCTCCACCCGGTTTCGGCAAGACGGCACTGATGGCCAACCTCGTCGCCGCCACTCCCGAGGCCTTCGCGTACCATTTCTTCGCCCCGGTCTATGGTGAGGAGACTCTCGACGAGAAGTTCTTCCTGCAGAACGTCCTGCAACAGATGGCCGCCTGGCACGGACACAACGCCGAACTGCCCGAGGCGATCAACGAACTGCGGGCGCTCTACCAGACCTTCGTCGACACACCGCTGGAGCACGATCAGGTGCTGGTCCTCGACGGTCTCGACGAAGTCGCACACTGGCAGCTTGCACCCTACCTGGGCCGGCGCCTGCCGGCGCATCTGCACCTAGTCGTGACGCTGCGCGATGTCGGCCAGGACTGGCTCCGCGACTACGCATTTCCCGCCGATCAGGTCACGCCGCTGGCGCTCGGCGGCCTCGATCGCGATGACATCCGGCAGTTGTTCGCCGGACTGGGGGCGGCCGGCGCACGCATCGCCGGCAATCCGGTGCTGCTCGAACAGATCGTTGACCGGGCAGCCTATGCGGACGCTCCCGGCTTGGGCGCCGACCCGTTCTACGTCCGCTTCCTGGCCGAAGACGTTGCCGCCGCCGAAGTCACGCCGGAGCAGATCGCCGACCAGCCCAGGGGGCTGGATGCCTACCTGGATCGCTGGTGGAAACAGATCGTCCAACTCGCCGGCGACGCCCCGCTGCGCGATCTGTTCGGCACGCTTGCGGCGGCGCTTGGGCCGATCGCGCGCGGCGATCTCGAAGCGATCAACGCCAGCCTGCGCGACGACTGGGCCGGCGATTTCTTCGAGCAGGTACTGAGCCGCGTACGTCGCCTGGTGCGACGGGACGGCGCCGGCCGCTACGGCCTCGCGCATCCGCGCCTGCGGCAGTACGTCGCCGATCCGCGGCGAATCGGCAAGATCAACGACTACCGCGGCCGCGTGCTCGAATACTGCCGGCGCTGGCCGGAGCACCGCAGCCCCTATGCGCTGACCTGTCTCGGCACGCACCTCGCCGAAGCCGGCCACCTCGACGAGCTGGCACGGCTCTTTTCGAGCGAGTGGCTGGCGGCGCAATGGTCGATCCTCCACACCTGGGCCGCGCTGATCGCCGATATCGAGCGTGTCGCCAAGGCGCTGCTGGCGCTGCCGGCGCCCGATTACCCGCGCATCCTGGGCTTGGTCGTCGCGCGCCAGACCGCTCGCGAGTTGATGCTGGGCTTTCCCGACGAGGTCTACGTGGCGTGGACGGCGCAGGGCGAGAGCGAACGCGCGCTCGCCTGTCTCGGCGCCCTCGGCAAGACAGGCGCGCGCGCGATCAACCCGTTGCTGGCGGTTGCCGGCAAGCTCCTCGAAGTGCACCGTGAAGGCGCGGACGACCATGCCGAGCAGGCGGCCGAACTTCTCCAGCAGGTGATCGACCAGTTGCCGCTCGTCCGCCGGACCAACGAGCAGCACCAGATCGTCTCGGCGCTGGCGGCGCTGCTGCCGCGCGAACGCGGTCTGCCCGAGCTTCGGCGGTTGCAGTTGCTGCGTCAGGCGGTCGAGTTCGCCGAGCGGGCCGATGACCTGGTGCTCCGGGCGGCCGCTCTGGGCAGCCTGGCCTCGGCCCTGGCGGCATCCTCCACCGATCGCGAGCAGGCGCGCCCACTGCTCGATCGCGCACGCACGGCGCTTGCCGGTATCGATTTTCCGGCCGATCGCGCCTTCGTCTTCGCCAGCCAGTTGCCGGCGCTGCAGATCCTGGCGCCGGCGACCGTCCTCCCCGAGCTGACGGCACTCGTCAACCAGGGGAAGGCTCTGCTGCAACACGGGTCCCTGGCGAAGAGTCCCTTGATCAGACTCCTCGAACGCTGGCGTCCCGGTGACGGCGAGCAGCGCCAGGAGACGATAGCGCTGCTCTGCCGCCTTGCCGCGCTCTATCTCGATACGACGGTGGCGGACTACGCCGGCGTCGCCCTCTCGGTCATCGTTCCCGATCTCTGCTGGCTGGGCCGAGTCGACCTTGCTAGCGACCTCGTCGAACGCTGCTGGGCTGCCGATGCCGTCGAGGGGGCGCGTATCGTCGCCTATGCAATCGATACGCTGGAGGAGCTGCTGCCGGAAAAGGTCTCCGCGTGGCTGGTCGCGGCCGCGCCGCTGACCGACCCCGCCCACCACGACATGCCGATCAACCGTGAGCTATTCACCGCCGCGGTGGCGAACGCGCGCGCGGCCACCGGTGACTGGCACGGGGCGCTCGAGCTGGCGGCGACGCTGCGCGGCAGTGAGCGAGCGGATGCCCTGGTGGGCTTGCTGCGGCGGCTGGGCGCGGCGAGTCAGGTCGAGGCCACGCAGCGCGAGTCATTGGTGGATGAAATCCTCGCTCTCGCCGGGGATGCCGACGAGGCGGCGAGAAACGACGGAATGGCCCGGGTGGTTGCCGTTGCCGCGCAGGTGCTGGGCGGTGCGGCGGGCAGCCGGGGTGAGGCGCTGCTGGCGCAGGCGACCGCACTGTGTCTGGCGCGCTTGCCGGAAGGCGACCTCGACGAACTGCGCCGCTTGCTGGCCGTGGCCTTGCACGCCGACGGGGCCAGCGCGGAAGCCTTGCGCGTGGTGAGCGGGATGACCTGGGTGGACGGCGTTGCCGCGACGCTAACGTTCCTGGCGCAAGCGATGGCGGCCGATCCGGGTCGGCGTGATGCCTACGTCGAGGTATTGATCGAACAGTTGGCGGAACGCGCCGGAGCGGCGCTCTACGGCGACGCCTTGCGCGCGGCGGCGCCGCTGGTGGCAGGCATGATCGAGTAGCCGGCCTCCCGGAGGACCGAGCCGACCACCTGGATGTTCTGGGCGACGTCGTCGACGATGAGGATCACCGAGTCCTGCGGGCTCGGGAGGTCGAAGGGGCCGGCGGGGTTCATGGGCGGGGCTCGATCCGGGCCGCGATCTCCGCGACCACGGCCGGGAATGCCTCCAGCGTCCTAGGCAGGCGGTCGAGGTCGAATTGGGAAGCCTGCTCGAAGAGGGACTCGCCGTAGCGCCGCAGGGATTCGGCGGCGAATTCCCGGCCCCACGACTGCAACCGCCGCGCGAACTCCTCGACCGGCGTGATCTCGAGGGTCTGGCACAGCTCAAGCCAGACGCCCGACTCCTCGCTCCGCAGTCGGCCGAGGAGTTCGGGCCAGCGCGCGAGGACCTCCGGCGCAGGACGGTCGATCGCGCCGGGTT
>JAFLDO010000017.1 GCA_017302455.1 Accumulibacter sp. | reverse complement strand
GGGCGCCCGAGACAAAGCCCCTGGCCCGCAAGGCGGCCTGGCGATCGGCCTCGCGTTCGGCATTGGCGGCGACGGCGCAGGCCTCGCTGACGCGGTGGCGGGCGGTCGCCACCTGCGAAACGGCCAAAGTGCTCTGCGCCTGCTGGTCGTCATTCCACAATTTCATAAGCAACTGGCCCTGGCGCACGCGGTCGCCCTCCTTCACCGCCAGCACCTCGATACGGCCGCCGGTGATCGTGGACAGCTTCGTCCGCTGGCACGCTTCGACCGTCCCGGCGCGCGTGTTGGCGAGCGTCGACTCGACCGTGCCGAGTTCGATCTCCCTGACGACGACGCCGATCGGCTTCGGCCGCGTTGCCCACCACAGGCCACCGGCAAGCAGAAGGACGACGACCAGGGCGATGAGCAGGCGGCGGAGCAGGGGCGACAGCATGGCGGGACTCGGGATCGTGGAGGATGCTCGGCATCGAGGCTCGCTATGGTCCGACGAAACCACCCGACTGGCAAGCGGCGCGCAAAGCATGTAGGTTGGGGTGAGCCCGCGAACCCCAACGCCAAGCCCGTCGACGACGATTGCCCGACGCACCATGGTCGGGTCAGAGCAAGGTGACGAGGTGGTGGCGGGCGATGACGAAGTGTTGGGGTTCGCGGGCTCACCCCAACCTACGGTTCCTACGCCTCCTGCCTGCTCCGTTGTCAGGCCCCCTCCGGCACCACGTGCTAGAATCGCTCCCCGCTCTCGCCCCGTCGCTCGATGTCCCTCCCCAATCCCCCGCAACGCGAAGCGATCCGCTATCTGGATGGTCCGCTGCTGGTTCTCGCCGGCGCCGGTTCCGGCAAGACGCGCGTCATCACCGAGAAAATCGCCTACCTGATCGAGTCTTGCGGCTTCAGCCCGAGCAACATCGCCGCCATCACCTTCACCAACAAGGCGGCCAGGGAAATGCAGGAACGGGTCACCCGGCTGCTCGCCGGCAGGCCCGCGAAGGGCCTGACGATCTCGACCTTCCACGCCCTCGGCGTGCGTATCCTGCGCGAGGAGGCGAAAGCGCTCGGCTACAAGCCCAACTTCTCGATCCTCGACGCCAGCGACACCTTCGCCATCGTCTCGGAGCTGGCCGGCAGCGTCGACAAGGGCAGTATCCGCAAGCTGCAGTCGCTGATGTCGGGCTGGAAGAGTGCGCTGGTCTCACCCGACCAGGCGCGCAAGGACGCCCGCAACGAAACGGAAGCGCTTGCCGCCAACGCCTTCGCGAGTTACGCGGCAACGCTGCGGGCGTATCAGGCGGTCGATTTCGACGACCTGATCGCGCTGCCCGTCACCCTCTTCGAAGACCATCCGGAGGTGCGCGACAAGTGGCAGAACCGCCTGCGCTATCTGCTGATCGACGAATACCAGGACACCAACGCCGGCCAGTACCGCATGCTCAGGCTGCTCGCCGGGCCGCGCGCCGCCTTCACGGCCGTCGGCGACGACGACCAGGCGATCTACGGCTGGCGCGGCGCCGACATCGAGAACCTGCGCGGGCTGCCGCGCGACTACCTGAACCTGAAGGTGATCAAGCTCGAACAGAACTACCGCTCGACGGTACGCATCCTCAAGGCGGCCAACGCCCTGATTTCGCACAACGAGAAGCTGTTCGACAAGAAGCTGTGGTCCGACCTCGGCCACGGCGACCCGATCACCGTCAGCGTCTGCCAGGATGGGGAAAAGGAGGCCGAGGCGGTGGTCATGAAGCTGCAGGCTCACCGCTTCGAACACCGCGGCGCTTTCCGCGACTATGCGATCCTCTACCGCGGCAACTTCCAGGCGCGCGCGCTCGAACAGCTTCTACGCAACCAGCGCATCCCCTACCTGCTGTCGGGCGGACAATCCTTCTTCGAGAAGACCGAGATCAAGGACATCACCGCCTACCTGCGCCTGCTCGCCAACAGTGACGACGACCCGGCCTTCATCCGCGCCGTCAGCACGCCCCGGCGTGGCGTCGGCGCCAGCACGCTGCAGGCCCTCGGCAGTTATGCCGGCGAGCGCCAGTTGCCCCTGTTCGCGGCGGCCTTCGAACAGGGCTTCGCGCCGCGTGTGCAGGCGCGCCAACTGGCGCCGCTGCTCGAATTCTGCGAATTCATCAACCGCCTGCAGGCGCGCGCCGCCCGCGAGCCGGCGGCGCAGGTGATGCCCGACCTGCTGCGCGCGATCGCCTACGAAGACTGGCTGCTCGAGCACGACGAGGCGCGCGCGGCACGCATCAAACTGACCAACGTCCAGGACTTCTGCGACTGGCTGGGCAAGAAGGGCGACGAGGAGCAGAAGACGTTGATCGACCTGACGCAGACGATCGCGCTGATCAACATGCTCGACAAGCAGGACGCCGACATCGATGCCGTACAGCTATCGACCCTGCACGCCGCCAAGGGTCTCGAATTCAAGCACGTCTTCCTGATCGGTATCGAGGAGGGTGTCCTGCCGCACCGCGAAGCCGAAGCCGACAACCGGATCGAGGAAGAGCGCCGCCTGATGTATGTCGGCATCACGCGCGCGCAGCGTTCCTTGCACCTGAGCTACGCCGAGAAACGCAAGCAGGGGCGAGAACTGATCCCCTGCCGGGCGTCACGTTTCATCGACGAGATGGGTCGCGAGGATCTGCGTTTTTCCGGCGGCAAGAACGACAGCGTGCCCGACAAGGCGGCCGGCGCCGACCGCCTGGCGGCACTGAAGGCCATGCTCGCCAAGCCCAAGTGAGCCCGACCAGCAAGCGGGTTACAGCGCGTCACGGCGCGTTACCAGAACATTGACATCGTGTCGCCGACTCCACGCGTTGTTGAGTGCAAGGCCGGAACGAAACCAGACGAACCCAGCGAACCGACCGAGCGAACGCAGCAAACGCACTCAACCCACTCAACCCACTCAGCAACGCACTCAGGAGACCACCATGTTCAAGAACCTCATCGCTTTCGCCGTCGCCGCCGCTTTCGGTACCGCCGCCTTCGCCCAGGCCCCTGCCGCCACCCCGGCCAAGCCGGTCGACGCCAGCAAGCCGGCCGTCAGCGCACCGGCAGCGACCATGCCGGCGCCGACGACCCCGGCAGCCAAGCCGGAAATGAAGGCAGACGAGAAGAAGGTCGACGCGAAACCCGCGCCGATGGCCGAGGAAAAGGCAGCTCCCGCCAAGCCGGCGGCGAAGAAGGCTCCGAAGAAGAGCAAGGGCAGCGCGGCCAAGAAGACGGAAGCGGCTCCCGCCGTTGCAACCCCCACGCCAGCGGCAGCAGCGCCCGTCAGCAAGTAATACCGGTCGGCGGCCTGGCTCCTTCAGCAGGCTTTCGGCGATGGCAACAGGCACTTTCACTCGAACCCATTCCGGTTACTGCGATTGACCTTGCGGCCAAGCGGGCGCTATGCTGCTCCGGGGCCGGAACGAGGCCGCGGCATCATCAACAACACCAGAGAAAGTGCGACGCGTGCCCAAGCAACCGAGGAACTTGATCAGGAGCAAGGCTGCCGCGATTGACCACGCGGCGCGGCGCCCGCGGCACGGCGCTTCGCCGGCCAGTAACGCCACCGCCGCCCGGTTGTCACATAGCACGCGTCCGGGTGCCGGCGGTAGCACCGCCGATGCAGCGGTCACGCGTGACCGGCGGGCCGCCTGAGCATGGACCAGGCGACCCACAACAAGATCGTCTCCTTCATCTGGGGCATCGCTGACGACGTCCTGCGCGATCTCTTCAAGCGCGGCAAGTACCCGGACGTGATCCTGCCGATGTGCGTCATCCGGCGCATGGATGCGGTCCTCGAACCGACCAAGCAGAGCGTGCTCGACACGCGCAGGATGCTCGACGCGGCGGGCATCACCGAGCAGCGCGCCGCGCTCTGCGATGCCGCCGGCCAAGCCTTCTACAACACCTCGCGTTTCACCCTGCGCGACCTCAAGTCGCGCGGCAGCCAGCAGCGGCTGCTGGCCGACTTCGAGGACTATCTCAACGGTTTCTCGGCCAACGTCCAGGACATCCTCGACAACTTCAAATTCCGCAACCAGTTGCAGACGCTGTCCAGGGCCGACGCCATCGGCACGCTGATCAACAAGTTCCTCGACCCCGACATCGACCTCTCGCCGGCCGGCATCGACAACCATTCGATGGGCACCGTCTTCGAGGAACTGGTGCGCAAGTTCAACGAGGAGAACAACGAAGAAGCGGGTGAGCACTGGACGCCGCGCGACGCGGTGCGCCTGATGGCGAACTTGGTGTTCCGCCCGATCGAGTCCGCGATCCGGTCCGGCACCTACCTGCTTTACGACTGCGCCTGCGGCACCGGCGGCATGCTCACCGTCGCCGAGGAGACGCTGACGGCGATCGCCGCCGGGCGCGGCCAGCAGGTCAGGTGCCTGCTCTACGGCCAGGAGATCAACCCCGAGACCTACGCCGTCTGCAAGGCCGACATGCTGCTCAAGGGCGAAGGCGAGAGCGCCGACCACATCGTCGGTGGCGCCGAGTGGTCCACGCTGGCGCACGACGCCTTCCCCGCCCGCGAGTTCGACTTCATGCTCGCCAACCCGCCCTACGGCAAGAGCTGGAAGAAGGATCTGGAAGCCATGGGCGGCAAGGACGGCATGCGCGACCCGCGCTTCAAGGTCATGCACCAGGGCGAGGAGCTTTCGCTGGTCACGCGTTCGAGCGACGGGCAAATGCTCTTCCTCGCCAACATGGCGTCCAAGATGAACGGTCAGTCGGCCCTCGGCAGCCGCATCGCTGAGGTGCACAACGGCAGTTCGCTGTTCACCGGCGACGCCGGCCAGGGCGAGAGCAACATCCGCCGCTGGCTGATCGAGAACGACTGGCTCGAAGCCATCGTCGCGCTGCCGCTCAACCTCTTCTACAACACCGGCATCGCCACCTACATCTGGGTGCTCTCCAACCGGAAACCCGCCCACCGCCAGGGCCGGGTGCAGCTCATCGACGCCAGCCAGTGGTTCAAGCCGCTGCGCAAGAACCTCGGCAAGAAGAACTGCGAACTCTCGCCCGAGGACATCGAGCGCATCAGCCGCAGCTTCCTCGACTTCGCGGAAACGCCCGAGTCGAAGATCTTCCCGAATGCCGCCTTCGGCTACTGGAAGGTCACCGTCGAGCGCCCGTTGCGCCTGTACAGCCAGCTTTCGCTCAAGGCCATCGAAACGCTGCGCTTCAACTCCGGCGACGAGGACCTGCGCGCCACGCTCTACGAGGAGTTCGGCGACGACCTGTTCACCCGTTTCTCCGCGGTTTCCGCTGCACTTGAGAAACGCCTCGCCGACTGGGGCAGCAGCGACGACTCCGAAGGCGAAGACGACGAGGGCGGCGGCACGAAGAAGGGTCTGCCCGAACGGCAGAAGAAGAAGCTGCTCGACGCCAGAACCTGGGAACGCGACGGCCGCCTGGTGGACGTGGCTACCCGGCTGCGCGTGCTGCTCGGCGAGGCGCTCTTCGACGATCACAACGCCTTCCGCGACCGCGTGGATACGGCACTGAAGGCGGCCGGGATCAAACTCGCCGCCGCCGATCTGAAGCAGATCCTGAAGGTCGTGAGCTGGCGCGACGAGAGCGCACCGCCGGTCATCGCCAGGGTGCACAAGCCCGGCAAGCTCAGGGCCGAGCCGCTGCGCGGTTTCTACGAGGCGACCGTGGACGGCAGGTCCTCCATCGTCGAGTACGAACCCGACGCCGACCTGCGCGATACCGAGCAGGTGCCGCTGCTCGAAGACGGCGGCATCGCGGCCTTCATTCGCCGCGAGGTGCTGCCGTACACGCCAGACGCATGGATCAAGGAAGACGCCACCAAGATCGGCTACGAGATCAGCTTCACGCGCCACTTCTACAAGCCGCAGCCGCTGCGCACGCTCGAAGAGATCAGCGCCGACATCCTGGCCATCGAGAAGGAAGCTGAGGGCTTGCTGGACGGCCTCCTGATCGGCGGGAAACGCGCATGAACAAAGGCATCGAACGGCCGGGCAGGGTCGCTGCGAAGCCGGCAGCGACCCCGCCGGCGCCCACGGCGGCCGCGCTAGTTCTCGCTGACGAAGCAGTGCTGCTGAGCGACCTGCGAAGTCTCGTCCAGTCGGCCCGCCAGCGGCTGGCCAGCGTTGCCAACGCCACCTACACGCATCTCTGCTGGCAAGTGGGTCGCCGCCTCCTGCGTGAGAATCTGCACGCCGGGCGCGCGGCTTACGGCAAGCAGATTCTTGCGACGGTGTCACAACAATTGACGGCCGAGTTCGGCGCCGGATTCAACTACACCGCCCTGACCCGGATGGCCCGGTTTGCCGAGTGGATGACCGACGAGCAGATTCTTGCGACGCTGTCGACACAATTGAGCTGGAGCCACTTCATCGAGCTGCTGCCGCTCAAGGATCCGCTGGCCCGCGACTTCTACGCCGAGATGTGCCGTATCGAGCGTTGGGACGTGCGCACGCTGCGCCAGAAGATCGGCGGCCTGTTGTTCGAGCGCACCGCGCTGTCGAAGAAGCCGCAAGCGGTCATCGCGGCCGAGATCGGCAGACTTCGCGACGGGCAGATGAGCCCCGACATCGTCTTTCGCGACCCCTACCTGCTCGACCTGCTGGGACTCAAAGGCGCCTACAGCGAACGCGACCTCGAGAGCGCCATCCTGCGCGAGATCGAGGGGGTGCTGCTGGAACTGGGCAGCGGCTTCGCCTTCGTCGCCCGGCAAAAGCGCATCAGCGTCGGCAAGGACGATTTTCATCTCGACCTGCTTTTCTTCCACCGCCACCTGCGCCGGCTGATCGCTGTCGAACTGAAGCTGGAGTCTTTCCACCCCGCGCACGTCGGGCAAATGGAGCTGTACCTGCGCTGGCTGGACAAGCACGAACGCGCTCCCGGCGAAGAAGCCCCGATCGGACTCATACTCTGCGCGTCCGCCGATGCCGAGCAGGTGGAGCTGCTGCAGCTCGATGCCAAGTCCATCCGCGTCAGCGAGTACCTCACGGAGCTGCCGCCGCTGCCATTGCTGCGCGAGCGGCTCCACCAGGCGATCGAACACGCGCGAGAGAGCGCCGCCCGGCGAGTGATGGATGAGGACCAGCCATGATCGCCGACCTCAAGCCGTATGCGGAGTACAAGGAGTCGGGGCTGCTGTGGCTCGGGCAGGTGCCGGGGCATTGGGACGTGCGGAAACCGAGACACATCGGGTCTCTACTCAAGGGCGTTGGCGGTACGAAGGAAGATGCCTTGCCGGCTGGAGTGCCCTGCGTTCGGTACGGCGAACTCTATACGACGCATGCCTATTTCGTTCGCAGGCCAAAGACGTTCATCCACGCCGATCGCGCCGCCGACTACACGCCTCTTCACTATGGTGATGTCCTCTTCGCTGCCTCGGGCGAAACCTTGGAGGATATTGGCAAATCGGCGGTCAATCTGATTGACGGTACGGCTGTCTGCGGAGGTGATGTCATCATCCTGCGACCGTCTGTTCCCGTGCACGCACCGTTTCTTGGCTACGTGATGGATTGTCGTCCATTGGCGAATCAGAAAGCGACGATGGGGCGCGGGACAACGGTCAAGCACGTCTATCCCGATGAACTCAAGCACCTTGTCTTTCCGCTTCCGCCTGTGCCAGAGCAGGCAGCGATAGTGCGGTTTCTGAACTGGGCGAACGGGCGTCTGGAGCGGGCCATTCGGGCGAAGCGGAAGGTGATCGCGCTGCTCAACGAGCAGAAACAGGCCATCGTCCACCGCGCCGTCACCCGCGGCCTCGACCCCTCCGTCCCCCTCAAACCCTCCGGCATCCCCTGGCTCGGCGACATTCCGCGGCATTGGCGTGTATGGCGGCTGAAGTTTGTAGCCCTGAATATCGTAGACTGCCTCCATGCGACGCCGAGGTATTCAGACGCCGGCACGCATCCGGCGATCCGAACCGCCGATATTGTCGCTGGTGTTGTCCTTGTCGACCAAGCGAAGAAGGTCTCCTCACGCGACTACGCGCGTTGGACGACGCGGCTGCAACCTCAAGAAGGAGATATTCTCTATTCAAGAGAGGGCGAACGTTTCGGAATCGCGGCGTGCGTACCGGCGGCCACCCAATTGTGCATATCACAGCGCATGATGGTCTTCAGGATTGCGACCCAACACTGCAGCAAGTTTGTAATGTGGCTGTTGAATAGTCGATCCACATACGGGCAGGCCCTTCAGGATGTGATGGGCGCAACCGCGCCCCACGTGAACATCTCTACGATAAGAAACTACTATCTGGCGTTGCCCCTGAAGCGAGAGCAGGAAGCAGTCGTCGAGCGTATTGGGGCCGAAACCCATCCGATTGAGGTCGCGATAGATCGCCTCAAACGCGAGATCGAACTCCTCCGCGAATACCGCACGCGCCTCATCGCCGACGTAGTGACCGGCAAGGTTGACGTGCGCGAAGCGGTGGCGCGGCTGCCCGAGGACGCCGCGTTTGAGAGTGGCAACAGCGAACCAGACCTCGACCCGGAACTCGCCGACGAGGCGGCTGACGAATGACCCTGCCGGCACGGCCCAAGCTTTACCATATCGCCCATGTGGACCGCCTGCCGTCCATCGTGACGGACGCCTGCCTGTGGTGTGATTCGGAGGTGTCGCGGCGCGGACCGGCGGGAACGATGATCGGCATCAGCAGCATCAAGCAGCGACGCTTGAGCGAGCTCACTCTGAGCAGCCATCCGGGATTGCACGTCGGCGATTGTGTGCCGTTTTATTTCTGCGCGCGTTCGGTGATGCTGTACCTGATCCACCAGGCCAATCATCCGGAACTCGCCTATCGTGGGGGCCAGAGTCCGATCATCCACTTCGAGGCCGATCTTGGCGCGGTGGTCGACTGGGCCGATCGGCAGGGCCGCCGCTGGGCGTTCACCTTGTCGAACGCGGGATCACGCTTCTTCGAGGATCGCTGCGACCTTGCCCAACTCGGCGAGATCGACTGGAATGCCGTGCAGGCGCGCGACTGGCGGCAGTGCAAGGAAGGCAAGCAGGCGGAGTTCTTGCTGGAGCACAGTTTGCCGTGGCATCTGGTTGAGCGTATCGGCGTGCAGTCGCGACCGATCTTCCAGCAGGTGTCCAACGCGCTGCCGGCAAGTGGATACCGGCCAGCGGTCGACATAGTGAGCGATTGGTATTATTGACAGAGGAGGTGTCAGCCATGATCGAATACGCCAGCGGTGACATCCTGAAGTGCGCGACGGATGCGCTCGTCAATACGGTCAACTGTGTCGGCGTGATGGGCCGTGGCATCGCGTTGCAGTTCAAGCACGCCTACCCGGAGAACTTCAGGGCCTATGCCGCGGCTTGCCGGCGCGGTGAGGTGCAGCCAGGCCGGATGTTCGTGTTCGAGACGGGGCAACTCACCGCGCCGTGCTACATCATCAACTTTCCAACCAAGCGCCACTGGCGTGGCAAGAGCCGCATCGAGGACATCGAGGCCGGCTTGGTCGCGCTGGTCGAGGTGATCCGTGCCCGGCGCATTCGCTCGATCGCCATTCCCCCGCTGGGTAGCGGCCTGGGTGGGCTGGACTGGGTCGAGGTCAGGCCGCGCATCGAAGCAGCGCTCGCGGGGCTTGCCGATGTGCGGGTGATGATCCTCGAACCCAGGGGTGCGCCGACTTCCGAGGCCATGGTGCACAGCCGCGAAGTGCCCGGCATGACCGCCGGACGTGCAGCGCTGGTGGAGTTGATGCACCGTTATCTTGGTGGTCTGCTCGACCCCTTTGTCACCCTGCTGGAGGTGCATAAGCTGATGTACTTCATGCAGGAAGCGGGCGAACCGCTGAAATTGAAGTACGTCAAGGCTCCTTACGGACCCTACGCCGAGAACCTGCGGCATGTGCTGCACTTGATCGAGGGTCACCTGATCGCTGGCTACGCCGACGGCGGTGACGCGCCGGACAAGCCCCTGACCCTGGTTCCGGGCGCGGTCGAGGACGCATCGAGCTTTCTCGCGCAACATCCCGAGACACGCGAGCGTTTCAACAGAGTGGCGGCGCTGGTGGATGGCTTCGAGTCGTCTTTCGGACTGGAGCTGTTGTCCACGGTGCATTGGGTGATGAAGCACGAGAGCGTTACGACCCTCGATGACTTGGTCGAAGCTGTCTATGCCTGGAACTCTCGCAAACGGCGGTTCACGCGTCGCCAGATCGGCATTGCCGCAGGTGTGCTGGCGAAGACGGGGTGGACGCCTCCCGTCGATGCACAGGTCTGTGCATGACGACTACCGACACCAGCGAAAAAGGCCTCGAAACGCTGATCATGCGGCACATGACCGGCGTGGATGGCTTAGCCGTTACGCCGAACAGTGTCGCTCGGCCACAGGCACCTTATGGCGGCACCGGCTATATCGCCGGCAGCGCGCGGGACTACGACCGCGCGCACGCGCTCGACGTGCCGCAGCTCTTCGCCTTCCTGCGCGCCACCCAGCCCGACGTCTTCAAGAAGCTGGCGCTGGCCGACGCGAACGACGCCAGGGACATCAACCGCCTCAAGTTCCTCGCCCGCCTTTCTGCCGAGATCGGCAAACGCGGCGTCATCGACGTGCTGCGCAAGGGCGTGGCGCACGGGCCGCTGCACTTCGACCTGTTCTACGGCACGCCATCGAAAGGCAACGCCCGGGCCGAAGCGCGGCACGCGCAGAATCGCTTCTCGATCACGCGCCAGCTCGCCTACCGCATCGACGAGACGCGCCGCGCGCTCGACCTGTGCCTGTTCATCAACGGCCTGCCGATCGCCACTTTCGAGCTGAAGAACAGTCTCACCAAACAGACGGTCGAGGATGCCGTCGAGCAGTACCGGCGCGACCGCAGTCCGCGCGAACGGCTCTTCGAGTTCGGCCGCTGTGTGGTGCACTTCGCGGTCGACGAGAGCGGAGTGCAGATGTGCACCGAGCTGCGTGGCAGGGGCTCGTGGTTCCTGCCCTTCAACAAGGGCTACCACGACGGCGCCGGCAACCCGCCCAACCCGCACGGCCTGAAGGCCGACTACCTCTGGAAGGAGGTGCTCACCCCGGCGGGTCTGACGGATATCCTCGAGAACTACGCGCAGATCGTCGAGGAGAAGGACCCGCGCACGGGCAGGAAGAAGCGGCGGCAGGTCTGGCCGCGCTATCACCAGCTCGGCGTCGTGCGCCAGGCGCTGGCCGATGTGCGCGCCCATGGCGCGGGCAAGCGCTACCTGATCCAGCACTCGGCGGGCAGCGGCAAGTCGAATTCGATCGCCTGGCTGGCGCACCAGCTCATCGGCCTGCAGCGCGATGGCGATCAGGCGAAGGGGACGAACAGGGAGGTTTTCGACTCGGTCATCGTGGTGACCGACCGGCGCCTGCTCGACGACCAGATCCAGACCACGATCAAGCAGTTCATGCAGGTCGGCGCGACGGTCGGGCACGCCGAGCGCTCGGGCGACCTGCGCCGCTTCATCGAGCAAGGCCGGAAGATCATCATTTCGACGGTGCAGAAGTTCCCCTTCATCCTCGACGAGATCGCCACCGAGAGCGGCAGGACCTTCGCCATCATCATCGACGAGGCGCATTCGAGCCAGGGCGGCAAGACCTCGGCGGCGATGAGCCAGGCGCTCGGCGCACCGGGGGAAGACGAGGACGCGGGGCCCGACCCCGAGGACACGGTGAACGCGGCGCTCGAAAAGCGCATGGCGGCGCGCAAGATGCTGGCCAATGCCAGCTACTTCGCCTTCACGGCGACACCGAAGAACAAGACGCTTGAGATGTTCGGCGAGCCGCTGCCGCCTGACGCGGAAGGGCGCGTCAGGCATCGGCCCTTCCACAGCTACACGATGAAGCAGGCGGTCGAGGAAGGTTTCATCCTCGATGTGCTCAAGGCCTACACGCCGGTGGACAGCTACTACAAGCTGGTCAGGAAGAGCGAGGACGACCCGGAGTTCGACACCCGCAAGGCGAACAGGAAGCTGCGCCGCTACGTCGAGAGCCACGAGCACGCGATCCGCCTGAAGGCCGAGATCATGGTGGACCACTTCCACGCGCAGGTGCTGGCGGCCGGGAAGATCGGCGGGCAGGCGCGGGCGATGGTGATCACCAGTGGCATCGAGCGGGCGATACAGTACTTCCACGCCTTCCAGGCGTATCTGCGCGAGCGCAAGAGCCCGTACCAGGCGATCGTCGCCTTCTCGGGCGAGCACGAGTACGGCGGAGCGAAGGTGAGCGAGGCGTCGCTCAACGGCTTCGCGAGCGGCGACATCGCACGCAAGATCCAGACCGACCCCTACCGCTTCCTGATCTGCGCCGACAAGTTCCAGACCGGCTATGACGAGCCATTGCTGCACACAATGTACGTGGACAAGCTGCTCGCCGGCATCAAGGCGGTGCAGACGCTGTCGCGGCTCAACCGCGGGCACCCGCAGAAGCACGACTGCTTCGTGCTCGATTTCCAGAACAACAGCGAGGCGATCACTTACGCCTTCCAGGACTATTACCGGACGACGCTGCTGGCCGACGAAACCGATCCGAACAAGCTGCACGACCTGAAGGCGGCGCTGGACGCGGCGCAGGTCTACTCGCCGGAGCAGGTGCGGCAGGTGGTGACGATGTTTCTCGATGGCGCCGACCGCGACAAGCTCGACCCGATCCTCGATGCGTGCGTCGCCGTCTATGTGGACGCGCTCGACGAGGATGGCCAGGTCGACTTCAAGGGCAAGGCGCGGGTGTTCTGCCGCACCTACGCTTTCCTTTCGTCAGTGATTCCTTACAGCAACGCGGAATGGGAGAAGCTGTCGATCTTCCTCGACCTGTTGACGCCCAAGCTGCCGGCGCCACTGGACGAGGATCTCGCCAGGGGCATCCTCGACGCGATCGACATGGACAGCTACCGCGTCGAGAAGAAGGCGGCCATGAACATCGCGCTCGCGGACACGGACGCCGAGATCGAACCGGTGCCGACCAGTGCGCGCGGCCACCAGCCGGAACCGGAGATGGATCGGCTGAGCAACATCCTCAAGACCTTCAATGAACAGTTCGCTACGACCTTCGTGGACTCGGACCGCATCTTCAAACACATCCGCGACGACATCGCCCCCAAGGTGGCGGCCGACGCTGCCTTTCAGAACGCGAAGGCAAATACCCCGCACACCGCCCGCCTGGCCCACGAGCAGGCTCTCGGCAAGGCCGCCCAGGGGTCCATGAAGGACTTCACGCAGTTCTACAAGCAGTTCGTCGAGAACGAGTCGTTCAAGCGCTTCGTCAGCGACATGGTCTTCGCGATCACCAACCCTTGAAATCCATGAAATCCGTGACTGCCGGCGCCTTGCCTGGGCTGCGCATTGCCGTCCTGACGCTGGCCTTGCTCGTGCCGGGCGGCGTGCGCGCGGCGTCCGACGGTGCGCCGCCGTTCGAACCGCATCAGCGGCTCGACGTTGCCAGCCCGGCGCACGCGCAGGACGTGGCGCTGACGCTGGATGCCTGCGGCGGCGCCTACGACCAGGCACTGATCGCCACGCTGCTACGCTTGCGCGTGCCGGCGACGCTGTTCGTCACCAAGCGCTGGCTCGATCGTCACCCGGCAGCCGTGCGCGAACTGCGCGCGCATCCCGAGTTGTTCGAACTGGAGAACCACGGCAGCCAGCATGTTCCGGCCGTCATTGGTCGCCGCCTCTACGGAATGCAGGGCGCGCCCGACGGCGCCGGTGTGGAGCGCGAGATCACGGGCGGTGCGCAGGCCGTGCTGCAGGCTTCCGGTCGTCGGCCCGACTGGTATCGCGGGGCGGGCGCCGCCTACGACCGCGCCAGTCTGCAGATCGTCGCGCAACTGGGCTACCGCGTCGCCGGCTTCAGCCTCAACGCCGACCAGGGAGCGACGCTCGGTGCGGCCGCGGTGGCCAGACGTCTGCGTCAGGCGAAGCCCGGCGAGATCGTCATCGCGCACATGAACCGGCCCGCATCGGGAACCGCCAGCGGCCTGGCCGCTGCCCTGCCCGACCTGCTCGGTCGCGGGCTGACCTTCGTCAGGCTCTCCCAGGCAGCCGGAGTGTTGCCGGCGCGCGACGGCAAGCAGACGCCGTGAATATCGAGCTCGTTGCCGAACCCGACGAGGCGCTGCGCCGTGCCATCGCCGCACCCTTGCTGGCGTTCAACGCAGCGCTGGCCGGGCCCAGCGGGCATCGGCCGCTCGCACTGGTCGTGCACGATGCCGACGGCGGCGTGTGCGGCGGCCTGTGGGGTGCGACCGCGTATGGCTGGCTGTACACGCAGATGCTCGTGGTGCCGGAGCCGGCGCGCGGCCGCGGGCTGGGACGCGATCTGATGCTCGCGGCCGAGGCCGAAGCGCGCCGGCGCGGCTGCACACACGCGTGGGTCGACACGCAGTTCGGCGCACTCGCTTTCTACGAGCGCCTGGGCTACACGGTGTTCGGCTCGCTGCCCGACTACCCCCCCGGCTTCTGCCGCAGCTTTCTGCAGAAGGCGCTGGTTTGAGTACGCCGGTCGCGCCGCCTGGGCGCGTCGCCGGCCAGGCGCTGCACCGGCGCCTGGCCCGGCTGCACCGGCTGCTGGCCGTGGCCGCGCTGGGCTTCGCGTCGGGACTGCCGCTGGCGCTCACCGGGCAGGCCATGCAGGCCTGGCTGACGATGGACGGTCTGGCCATCGCCGACATCGGCTTCCTCACCCTGGTCGGCCTGCCCTACACCTTCAAGTTCCTCTGGGCGCCGCTGATGGACCGCTTCGACCTGTCCGGCCGCTGGCGGCGGCGCGGCTGGATGGTGCTGACGCAACTGGCGCTGGCGGTGGCGCTGTTGGCCCTGGCCGCCACGTCGCCGCGCGAGTCACTGCGCGCCTTCGCACTGCTGGCGTTGACCGTCGCCTTTCTGTCGGCGTCGCAGGACATCGTGGTAGACGCTTACCGCACCGACGTGCTCTTGGCCGCCGAGCGCGGCCTGGGCGCGTCGCTGGCGGTGATGGGCTACCGCATGGCGATGATCGTCTCGGGCGGCATCACCCTCATCTGGACCGATGCGGCGCAGGGCAGTGGCTGGTCGTGGAGCGAGGTGTACCGCGTGATGGCGCTGCTGATGGTCGCCGCCGCGGTCTTTTCGGCGCTTTTCCTGCCCGGCGTGCCCGCCCTGCTGGCAGCACCCGCAGGGCCGGGTGCGGGGGTGGCACGCCGCAGCGGGCGACAGGACCTGCTGGGCTTCGCCGCGCTGGTGGCCGCGGTGGCGGTGGGGGTTGCTCTCACCCAGGTGGTCGGCAAGCCGCTGGCCGTCGCCGCGCTTGCTCCCCTGCTGAACGGCTCGTCGCTGTCGCCGGCACTCCGCGAGCGCTGGGCCGATCTGGCGGCGCTACTGGCGGGAATCGCCTGCACGCTGCCGTTGGCGACCTGGGCCGCCCGGCGCGCGCGCTTCGACACGCTGCTGGACGGCATGCACAGCTACTTCAGCCAGCGCGGCGCGCTCGCCTTCCTGGCTTTCATCGTGCTGTACAAGTTGGGCGACGCGTTCGCCGGTTCCCTGATGACGCCGTTTCTGCTTACCGGCCTGCACTACACGGCCGCTGAGGTAGGTGTGGTGAACAAGGTCATCGGTCTGTGGCTGACGATCGCCGGGGCGCTCGCCGGTGGCGCGCTGATGTTCCGGCTGGGCCTGTGGCGCGCGCTGCTGCTGTTCGGCGTCTTGCAGGCGGTGAGCAATCTCGGGTTCTGGTGGCTCGCCGCCGGTGGCAAGGGTGCGTTCGGCGGATTGCTGTTGCCCGCCCTCGACTGGGGCTTCGTGGCCATCACGGCGCCGACGCCGGTCGATGGGGCGCTGCTGGCGGCGGTGGCCTGCGAGAATCTCGCGGGCGGCATGGGCACCGCAGGACACGTCGCCTTCCAGATGAGCCTGTGCCAGCAGCGCTTTTCCGCCACGCAGTACGCGCTGCTGTCGGCGTTCGGCGCGGTCGGCCGGGTGTGGGTGGGGCCGATGGCTGGCGTGACCGCCGAGAGCATCGGTTGGCCCGCCTTCTTCATGCTGTCCACCTGGCTGGCGGCGCCGGCACTGCTTATCCTGCTCTGGCTGCGCAGCGCCATCGAGGCGCTCGATGCCTCGCCGCCAAGCGCCGTTGTTGATTGACCGGAAAGGAGAGGCCTGACGGCTTTCTGTCCGGCCGACCGGAGGCTACTTGGACAGACCGACCAGATGCTCGACTGCGGCCTTGATCTCGGCGTCGGTCAGGTCTGCGGCACCGCCCTTCGCCGGCATCGCGTTCTTGCCATTGGTGGCGCTCTTGATCAGGGCGGGCATACCCGTGGCGATGCGCGGCGCCCAAGCCGCCTTGTCGCCCGCTTTCGGCGCACCGGCGGCGCCACTGGCGTGGCAGGCCATGCACACCGAGTTATAGACGGTAGCGCCGTCACGCGGCTTGCCGTCGGACTTGGCCGGGGCTGCCTTGGCAAGTTCCAGTTTCGCCACCGGCTGAATACGGGCATCGGCGTCGTCACCGCCACCGGCCTTCACACTCCCCTTGCCGATCATCGACAGCGGCCAGATCACAACGATCAGAATGATTGCGATGACGATGGTGATCATCAGGATCGCCCGTGAAGAGTATTGTTGCTGAGCCATGCCAAAAGTCCTTGGTGGTGTGCGGGGATAAGGGCGAATTGTACCGCCGTTTCGCCTTGCCAAAAAGCACCGATCAGTGAGTGTGGACTCCCCGGAACAAACCGGTTAAGCTTCCCCCCCTGCACGCGCCCGTAGCTCAGTTGGATAGAGTACTGCCCTCCGAAGGCAGGGGTCGGACGTTCGAATCGTCTCGGGCGTGCCACCTCTTCCGGCTGATCGACTCCGGAAACCCTCCTTCCAAATCCCCCTTCCTGATGGTACTCGCGCCCGGGCGTCCGGCGGCCCCATTCAGGCCCGTTGTGGCGAGCCGTCGGAGCGAATCATTTGCCCGAGCTTGGCGTCTGGGCGAGTTTCTGCTCGATCCTGGCCAGTGGAATGGCGCCCGGAACTCTTTCGCCATCGGCAAAGAAGATCGTCGGCGTTCCGTTGATCGCCAGCTTGCGACCCGTTTCGAGGGTCGTCTTGATCGCTGTGGTGTCGCAATCGCCCTTGCCTGCCGGCGCCTTGCCATCGACCATCCAGTCGTTCCAGGCCTTGACGCGGTCGCTGGCGCACCAGATCTGGTTGGACTTTTCGAGAGAATCGGGCGACAGGATCGGGTACAGGAAGGTGTAGACGGTAACGTTGTCGAGCTTGGCGATTTCCTTGGCCATCTTCTTGCAGTAGCCGCAGTTCGGATCCTCGAAACTCGCAAAGACACGCTTGCCGTCGCCGCGCACCTGCTTGATGGCGTTAGCGAGCGGCAGCTCCGAGAACTTGATCGCGGTGAGCTTTTGCATCCGCTCGGTGGTGACGTTCCTCATCGTCTTGCCGTCGATCAGCGAACCGATCAGCAGCGCGGAAACCTTTTCGTCGGTGTAGAGAACCTGGCCATCGGCGTAGACTTCATAGAGTCCGAGGTAGGTGGTCTTGGTGACGCTGGTGACCGGACCACCGATCTTGGCTTCAACCGCTTTCTTCACCGAGGCTTCATCTGCCAGGGTTGGCAGGCTGAGGAATGCAGCGAGCGCGAATGGTATGAGTTTCTTGTACATCAGGTTTCTCCGGGGGTTGGATCGGTTGGCGTTTCAGAAGGCGCCGATGGCGTAGCGCACGAGCAGGTTCTTTAAGACCGGTAGACCATTGGTCACGTTCATTCCAAAATTGCGCAAGGGTCTGAGCCCGGGAAGCTCGTTCCGGAAAAGCTCGTGCAGCGCGTGCGTGGCAGTCTGCATCACGAGCGTTTCCTCGCGTCGCTGCCGCTGATAGCGGGACAACAGGCGCTCGCTGCCGATGTCCTGCCAGTCGGGCGTCGCTGCCAGCAGGTCGGCCAGCGCTTTCGCGTCCTGGTAGCCGAGGTTGATTCCGTGGCCGGAAAGCGGGTGAATACCGTGCGCCGCATCGCCGACCAAGGCCAGTCGCGGCGCAACGGTGCGCGGGACGCGCATCAGGCGCAGCGGAAACGCCGCCGCCGGGGTGAGCGGCCGCAGGACGCCAAGTTCGTGATTACCCGCTGCCGCGACGCGTTCGCACAGATCGTCCGGCGCCAGCGCCAGCAGTTGGCGTGCATGGTCGTCGGCGGTGGACCAGACGATCGAGATGCGGTCGCCTGCCATGGGTAGCCAGGCGAGGACGCCGTCGGCGCGAAACCACTGGCGAGCGATACCACGGTGCGGACGCTGGCAATCGAAATTGGCGACCAGCCCGAGTTCGCCATAAGGGGTGTCGATCGCCTGCAGACCCTGCGATTCGCGCACCCAGGAGTCACGCCCGTCGGCACCGACCAGCAAGCGTGCCGACAAGGCGCTGCCGTCGGTCAGGGTCAGCACGGCCGCTTCCGAGTGCATTTCGAGCCGCGCCGGCGTGCCGGGACAAAGCAGTGTCAGGTTGCCTTGCCGCTTGGCGTTTTCCCAGAGTTCGCAAGCCATCAAGGACGATTCGAGAATCCAGCCAAGTTCGGGGATGCCCGATTGATACGCCGAAAGATCGAGTCGGGCACCGCCGTCGCCGTAAATCTGCATGGCCTGAATCGGTGCAATCCGTTCTGCCGCCATGTGCTTCCAGGCGCCAATTTCCTGCAGGAAGCGCGTGTTCGCCGGCGACACGGCGTAAACCCGGGCGTCCCAGCCAGCCGGCCGGCACGGCGCCTGCTGCTCCAGCAGCGCGATCCGCAGGCGGGTGTCGCGCAGCGCGCAAGCCAGCGACAGGCCTGCCAGGCCACCGCCAACAATCACGAGGTCGTATTCTGTCGGTTGCATGCTTGCGTGCTCAGGAAAGTGCCTTTGGTGCGGTGCGTGATCGCGGTTTTACAAGTGCGGCCGAGAATGGTAGAAGTCCACCCCCATGAGAACACCAGCCAGGCCGCCGGCCCGCGCCTACTTTCCGGCGATTGTCTGTGCCGAACACGATTCGCCGATCGACGCGCTTCTCGCCTTGTCCGTCCCGCGTGACGAAGCGATGGACCTCGTTGCCGCTTCCTGGCAGTCTGGCGAAGCGATTTGCCTGGTCGCCATTCTCGACGGCGGTCGCCCGGTGGTCGTCTTGCGCACGCCGGAAGGGCGTTGGGCAGCATGCAATGCGTTTTTCAGCGATCTTTCGTCAACTCCCGAAGCAGCCGGGCGACGCCTGAACAAGTTGCTCAAGCGTCGGCGCCGGGGTTATGTGGCCTGGATGCCCGCCGCGGAGACCCGGCCGGAAGAGGTGCCCGGCTTCGCCATGGCCTGAGGGCGGGTTGGGACGCGCAGGCAAGCGACGTCGGCAGCCGCCGCGAGGCGTCACCGGCAGTTCATCCCTGGGCATCTGCCGGCGGCAAGAAAAAGCCGGCCTGAGTTCGGCGGCCGGCGTTTTCTGGGCGAGCGGCTGACTAGGCCGGGCTGGCCTTGAGGCACTCGCTCATGAATTTCTTGCGCTCGTCACCCTTCAGTTGCTTGCTGCCGGCCTCGCCGTTGCAGGCTTTCATCTTCTCCTGCTGGGTTGCCTTCGCGGGTTTGGCGCCCAGGCAGGTACTCATGAACTGCTTGCGCTCGTCACCTTTCAGGGCCTTTTCACCGGCTTCGGCGTTGCAGGCCTTCATCTTTTCCTGCTGCGCCTGCTGAGCTTCCGAGGGCTCCTTCTTTTCGGTGGCGGCAAAGGCGCCACCGGTAGTGAAGGCCAGAGCGAGCAGCACGATCATGGGTTTCATGGGTAGTCTCTCCTTGGGGTTTAGGAAGTCTGCGGATTAGGCCACTGCTACAGGTCTTCGTCAAGCAGTGCCTGCTGCTGCCGGTTGATGAAATCGCCCATGCTGTCGATACCACGCAACTGCAGGATGCTGTTGCGCACTGCAGCTTCGAGGAGGACGGCAATGTTCCTGCCCGCGGCTACTGGTATGACCACCTTGCGCACGGGGACGCCGAGGATCTCCTGTGCCTGGGCGTCCAGGGGGAGGCGGGGGCCATCCGCGCCACGCATCGGCCTTTGCAGATGGACGATCAGCTTGAGCTTCATCTTCCGCCGCGAAGCCGTCTCGCCAAAGATGGTGCGGATGTTGAGGAGGCCGAGGCCGCGCACTTCGAGATAGTCGCGCAACATGCTCGGACACTGTCCCTCGATGGTTGTCGGGGCGATGCACGCCAGTTCGACGACGTCGTCGGCCACCAAGCCGTGCCCACGCGAGATCAATTCCAGTGCCAGTTCGCTCTTGCCGACGCCGGAATCGCCGGTAATCAGGACGCCCATGCCGAAAACGTCCATCAGCACACCGTGGACTGACGTCGAGCTCGCCAGCCGGCGCGAGAGATAGATGCGCAGCAGTTCGATTACCGCCGAGCAGGGCTTCGGACTGACAAACAGCGGGGTTTGCGTCGACTCGCAGCCGTCACGAATCGCCGGCAGCACTTCGAGGCCGTCAGCGAGGATCAGTGCCGGCGGCCTGGCTGCCATCAGTTCCTTGACCTGGTTGCGCAGGCGATCCGCAGAAACGCGGTCGGCCCAGGCGTGCTCGGCTCTGCCGATTACCTGAAGCCGTTCCGGGTGAATCAGGTTGAGGTGACCGACCACGTCGGCGCCGTAGTTGCCCTGCTCCCTGAGTTCGATCTGTCGGTCCACGCCAACCGAGATCAGCCAGGAGAGTTTGAGTTTCTCTCTGTGGTCCTCATAGAGTTGGACGACGCTGAACTGACGCCGGGCGTTCATGGCTCAGTCGGCAAACAGCCGGCGGACAGCGCCCGCGTCGGCGGCTTTGGTGAGTGCCTCGCGACACGTGCGGTCGGAAAAGTGCTGGGCGAGTTCGGAAAGGATTTGCAGGTGCTGTTCCGTCGCCACTTCCGGGACGAGCAGGACGAACAGCAAGGTGACCGGCTTGCCGTCGGGAGAATCGAACGGTACCGGCGAAGCCAGGCGCAGGAAGGCGCCGGTAGCGTCCTTCAGGCCCTTGATGCGGCCATGCGGGATGGCCACCCCCTGGCCCAGCCCGGTCGAACCGAGCTTTTCGCGTGCGAAAAGGCTGTCGAAGACGGTGCTCCGGGCAATGCCGAGGTAATTCTCAAAGAGCAGCCCCACATGTTCGAAGACGCGCTTCTTGCTGCTCGCCTCCAGGTCAAGGATGATGTTTTCGAGAGGCAGTAACTGGGTGATCTGGCTCATGCGACAATAACCCGAAAAGGCGGACGTGGATTGATCGAAACAGCGCATGGTCGCGGTCCTCCCGCCACCATGCGCCTCCTGCAGCTTGGCTATTCGGACTCGGCAACGATGTGATCGGTGATCTTGTTGCCACGATGATGATCCTGCAGCTTCTGCTTGTACTTCTGAACCTGCCGCTCGAGCTTGTCCACCAAGCCATCGATGGCCGCATACAGGTCTTCATCAACCGATTCGACGTAGACATCCTTGCCGGCGAGATGCACCGTCACCTCGGCTTTCTGGTTGAGCTTGTCTACCGACAGGATCACATTGACGTCTATGACGTTGTCGAAATGGCGGGTGATCCGCTCGAGCTTGCCAGTGACGTAGTCGCGTAGTGCGGGCGTGATCTCGAGGTGATGTCCACAGACTTGCAGGTTCATGATGTGGCTCCTTCTTCTAAAGGGACTTGCGTAAATTGACCGGCGGGATATTCAGCGCTTCACGGTATTTGGCAATTGTTCGCCGTGCAACGACAATACCCTGCTGGCCAAGAACCTCGGATATCTGGCTATCCGAAAGCGGCTTCGTCGGCTCTTCGGCGCTGATCATCTGTTTGATCAGGGCGCGAATGGCCGTTGCTGAGCACGCCCCACCCGCATCGGTGCTGACGTGGCTGCCAAAAAAATACTTCAGCTCATAAATCCCGCGTGGTGTCGCCATGTACTTCTGTGTCGTCACCCGCGATATCGTCGACTCATGCAGTCCCAGCGTGTCAGCGATCTCCCGCAATACCAGCGGGCGCATCGCCACCTCGCCGTGGTCGAGGAACTGACGCTGACGTTCGACGATAGCCTGCGCCACGCGCAGGATCGTGTCAAACCGTTGCTGCACATTTCGTATCAGCCAGCGCGCTTCCTGCAGTTGGCTGGCCAGACCGGAACCCCGCTGGCGGGAGAGAATCTGGGCGTACAGGCTGTTGATGCGTATGCGTGGGAAGGCGTCCGAGTTGACGTTGACCGCCCACTGGCCGCGGACTTTGCGCACTACCACATCGGGTGTCACGTAGCGGGTATCGGACGACGCGTACTGTGCGCCCGGCCGGGGGTTCAGGCTGCAGATCAGCAGGTGCGCAGCGCGCAGTTCGTCGTCGTCGCACCCAGTGTGCTTCTTGAGCCGGGGGAAATCATGATGGGCGAGAAGCTCCAGATGCTGGCGAACGATTTCCAGTGCCAGCGTGCGGGTCGGGTCGACCGGCAAGGCTTCGAGTTGGAGCGCCAGACATTCCACCGGGCTGCGCGCGCCGACGCCGGTGGGATCGAGGTGCTGCAGGTGGTTGAGCGCGATCTGCAGTTCTTCCGGTTCGATCTCGAGCTCCGGCGGCATGCTGTCGGCGAGTTCATCCAGGGACTGGGTGAGATAGCCGTCATCGTCGAGTGCCTCGATCAGGCAACGAACGAGAACGCTGTCACGACTGGACAGGGTCATCAGCCCGAGTTGCGCCAGCAGGTGCTCGCGCAACGAGACGGTGGCCGCCTGAACGTCCTGATAGTCGCTGTCGTCGTCGTCGTCGAAGGATCCCGACGAACCGGACGACCCAGCGTAGCCGCCGTCTTCGCCGAGCCAGCTATCGTCGCCGGCCAGCGATGAATCGGCGCGCTCGTCGGTCTGGCTCTGCTCAGCGGCTTGCTCGACGCCACTTTCCCGCAAATTCGCCTCAGGCAGCGAATACTCCTCGTCACGTTCGAGCAGCGGGTTTGCCGACAGAAAACTCTCCAGCTCGTGTTCGAGTTCAAGCGTCGAAAGCTGCAACAGTCGGATCGACTGTTGCAGTTGTGGGGTCAACGCTAGATGCTGGGTGAGCTTGAGCTGGAGGGATGGTTTCATCTACGGAACCGGGTAAGTCACCGCGCTGCGATGGGAAACTGCCCGCATGGTTCGCGAATTGTGGCTGCAGGGCCGTTGGCCTCAGAGACGGAAGTTCTCGCCCAGGTAAACCTTCCGGACGTTTTCATTATAAATGATTTCTTCCGGCCGGCCAGACGCAAGAACGCCACCTTCGTTGATGATGTACGCGTGGTCGCAGATGCCCAGCGTTTCGCGAACGTTGTGGTCGGTGATCAGAACGCCGATGCCGCGTTCCTTGAGAAAACGAATGATCTTCTGGATATCCAGCACGGCGATCGGATCCACGCCGGCGAATGGTTCATCGAGCAGAAGGAATTTCGGTGCCGTCGCCAGCGCCCGTGCGATCTCGACACGTCGGCGTTCGCCCCCGGAAAGCGAAGTCGCCGGGTTGTTGCGCAGGTGGCCGATATGCAGTTCTTCGAGCAGTTCTTCGGTGCGCGCGTCGAGGTCTTCGACAGGCAGCACCTGCAGTTCAAGCACCGCCTTGATGTTCTCGCTGACCGTCAGCTTGCGAAAAACGGACGCCTCCTGCGGCAGATACGAGACGCCCAGTCGGGCGCGCCGGTGAATCGGAAGGTGGGTAAGCGGCTGGCCATCGAGATGGATGTCGCCTCCGTCACAGGCCACCAGGCCGACGACCATGTAGAAGCAGGTCGTCTTGCCGGCGCCATTCGGCCCGAGCAGGCCGACGACTTCGCCGCTGACCACCTCGAACGAAACGTCATGCACCACCGTGCGCTTCTTGTAGCGCTTCTTGAGCTGGTGGGCTGACAGGGTGCTTTGCGTGTCTGACATTTTCAATCATCGTCCAGGTGGCCGCGCAGCACGCGGCGAATGGTGTCGGCAGAGAATCCCCGGCCGGCCAGAAAGCGCGCCTGCCGAGCGCGTTCGGCAGCGTCCCCGGCGGCAGGCGGCCCGCCGGCGAACTTTCTTTGCCACACCCGCCGTGCCCGCGTCAGTTCGTCTTCGACACCGGCGAGGGCCTCGCTGACCACGTCCTCGGCGACCCCCTTGCCGCGAAGTTCGTAAGCCAGACGCGCGTCGCCCACGCGCGCGCCCCGGGAACTGATCCGTGTCGCCGCGTAACGTTGATCGGAAAGGAGCGATCCGGCCGCCAGATCATCGAGCAGGGCAGCAAGTTGCTGCGCGGACTCGGCATGTGGCGCCAGCTTGCGCGACAGTTCCTGCCGAGCGTAGTCGCGACGCGCGAGCAGGCGCAGTGCTCGTTCGCGCAAGTCGTTGCACACCGCCGCCTACGCCACCACTACCGGCGACGCCGACGCGACATTGACCGCAGCACGGATCCTGGCCTCGATCTCCTGCGCCAGTTGCGGCTTGCTCTTCAGATACTCGCGCGCATTGTCCTTGCCCTGGCCGATCTTGTCGCCGTTGTAGGCGTACCAGGAACCGGACTTGTCGATCAGTTTGTGCTGCACGCCGAGTTCGACGATCTCGCCCTCGCGCGACGTTCCTTCACCGTAGAGGATATCGAAGATGGCCTCGCGGAATGGCGGGGCGACCTTGTTCTTGACGACCTTGACCCGCGTTTCGTTGCCGATGACTTCGTCGCCCTTCTTGATGCTGCCGATGCGGCGGATGTCAAGCCGAACCGACGCGTAGAACTTCAGCGCATTGCCGCCGGTCGTCGTTTCCGGACTGCCGAACATGACGCCGATCTTCATCCGGATCTGGTTGATGAAGATCACCAGCGTGTTGGTACGGTTGATGTTGGCCGTCAGCTTGCGCAGCGCCTGACTCATCAGGCGCGCTTGCAGACCAGGCAGGGAATCGCCCATTTCGCCCTCAATCTCCGCCTTCGGCACCAGCGCCGCCACCGAATCGATGACCACCACATCGACACTGGCCGAGCGCACCAGCATGTCGGCGATCTCCAGCGCCTGCTCGCCGGTATCCGGCTGCGAGATCAGGAGCTCCTCCAGGTTGACGCCGAGTTTCTGCGCATAGCCGGGGTCGAGGGCGTGTTCCGCGTCGATGAACGCTGCGGTACCACCGAGCTTTTGCATTTCGGCAATGACCTGCAGGGTCAGGGTTGTCTTGCCCGACGACTCCGGACCGTAAATCTCGACCACACGGCCGCGCGGCAGGCCGCCGATGCCCAAGGCGATGTCGAGGCCCAGCGAGCCGGTGGAGACGACCGGGATGTCGGTCGCGACGCTGCCTTCCCCCATCTTCATGATCGAGCCCTTGCCGAACTGCTTTTCGATCTGGGCCAGCGCCGCGGCCAGCGCCTTTGCCTTGTTGTCGTCCATTGCCTGTCCTTTTCCTTGATTGAAGGGATTATCCCATGTTCGACCGCACTCGACATGACGGTGCGCGCACGGACTGGTGCTGTAATTATATACAGCATTCGAGGAAACGCTCAGTGCTGACGTTCGGGCGGCCGTCAGTTCCCCCTCGGCGCCCCCGCGTCAGCGTCGGCGCGCCAGCCGGCTTTCCTGGAGGTCGATCAGAAACAGCAGTTCCCGCACCGCGTGCAGCGTGAATCCCCTGCGCTCCCCATCCCGGTTGTCGCGCAGGAGTCTATCGAGGTAGGCAGGACACTCGGGCGAACCCCAGGTGCGGGAAATCTCCTGGGCAATATGTGGCATTTGCTTGACCGTCGGCAAATGTTCCAGAAGCTGGTCGATCGACATCGCGTCCTGATCGCGCAGCGACAAGACCGGTACGTCCGCTTCGCCAACGCTGTCCCAGTCGGGGGGAGCGACATTGAAATGGTGCTTGAGCTTCAATCCGACGAGGTCGAAGGCTTCGCGCTGCTCGCTCCGCCGGTAGACCTCGAGCAGTTTGAGCCAGGGAGTCACTGCCGCCGCCGGCTTGTGGTCGACAAACTCCTTGAGCGCCTGCGCCGCTCCAGCTGTGCGGCCGAAGGAGATCATGATCTCGGCAAGTTCGAGTACTGACGTCACCTCGTCGTCGTCGCCGCTGGCCGACGGTTCGGTCGACCTGTCTGCAGGCTGGCCGGCGGCCGGCAGACCGGGCAAGGCGGCGATGCTGTCGCCGGTCAGCACTGGCGAATCGGCGCGGCTGAGTTGCTGCAGTTGCCAGCCGGTATCCGCCTTTGAGTCGCCCGCTTTCGCCACCGTTGCTGAACCTGCCTGCGCTTCCAGCGGAGTTGCCTGAGGCGGCTGCCTGCCGGCACGGCGGCGAAGGAGCCAAGTCAAGCCGCCAATCGAACCGAGCAGCAAGGCGATCTCCAGCCACCAATCGGTGGCGTTCGCGGTCGCCGGGGCCGCCGCTTGTGGTGGCGGAGGCGAGGCGGCGGCTGGCGCGGCTCCCGAAGCAGTTGTCTGTTCCGCCGGCCGCGACTGACTGGCGATCTTCGCCTGCAGGTCGCTGACTGTGGCCTCCAGGCTGCGTACCTTTTCGGCAACCGCCAACTGCT
Source organism: Accumulibacter sp. (assembly GCA_017302455.1). Classification (GTDB taxonomy): domain Bacteria; phylum Pseudomonadota; class Gammaproteobacteria; order Burkholderiales; family Rhodocyclaceae; genus Accumulibacter; species Accumulibacter phosphatis. The sequence goes on along the minus strand of JAFLDO010000017.1, from coordinate 66,803 downwards.
GCTCCGCCTGAGCGCGGAGCGTCGACAGCAGCTGGTATTCGTGGCGGAGAGCGGCCCGCTGGTCCTCGGTCGTGTTCTTCAACGAGGGAGGGGATAGTCTGGTGGCAAGGCGCAGGGACAGTTCGCCGTCCGGTCGGATTGGCTCAGTGTCCGCGCCGCCGGAAATGACTAAACGGTCGGTCCTGTCGCTTCTCGCGGGTGCCTTGCGCGCCGGTTGCTCCTCTCGCGCCGTGCGCAGCGCCGTTTCCTGTTCGCTCGTCCGGCCCCCGGCGCGCTGGACCTGACGACCCGCCGGGAGACTGAGTACGCTTCCCGGGGCGAGACGGGCACTACCTCGCGGCCCGAAGTCGACTCCGGGGTTGGCGGCCTGCAAGTCCCTGAGGAAGCGAGCCTGCGCGCGCGGCTTCTGTGGAAAGGCAGCGCGCGCGATGTCGCGCGCCGACTGGTTCTTGCCGACGCGCCACTTGCGGGAGGTGGGAGCCTTCACGCTGGCCTCGCGCGCTGGTGAGCCCGCTGCCGCGGCCGGGCGAACAACCGGCAACTGTACGACTGGCGGTGCCGTCCGCGTCCTGGCAGGGTCGATCAGCAGCACATAGTTGCGGGCGGTCTCGGCACCGCAACCCATGCGCAGATTGACCTGCAGCACCGGCTCCCCAATCGTCTGCTCGGAGACGATATGCAGACGCAGGCGGCCGGCACGCTCCTCGACATTGATACGGCCACGCGTCAAGGTCGGGACGTCGGGATCGTTGCCCTGACCGAGACGAAAACACTGGGCAAGCTGCGTCCGGTCCGCCTGCCCGTCGACAAGTTGCACCTCCGCTTCGAAGCGTTTGCCAAGCGTCGAAAGGACAGTCATCCGGCCGAGACCGAGCGCCTCGGCATTCCCGGCACGCAACAACGCCACCGGCAGACACAGAAGAGCAAGTCTGAAGAATGGCGTATTAAGGCTTCTCGGGCACATCGGCAGGCAGGCAGGGCGCGTTTGGGTCAGCCATTCTATTCCAAGCGGCAGGGTTTGGCCCATCGGGCGGGCGACATTCAGGCGTCGCCAGATGCGCTCGACACCCTGGCCCGTTCACGGCGGGCGTCAGGCCAGGCCGCTTGCGGCGAGTTGCCGAAGGCAGGCGAGGGAATGGCCGACCGATTGCGCCCGAACGGCTTCCCGGTTTCCCGGAAAGTGGCGCGTGTCGGTTTCCACTCGTCCGTCCGGCCCTGCCCAGGCGAAGCAGACGGTGCCGACGGGTCGGCTTGGTGAGCCGCCGCCCGGGCCGGCGACGCCGCTGATCGCGAGTGCCCAGTCGGCGTGGCTGTGGCGCAGCGCGCCAAGGGCCATGGCCGCCGCCGTTGCTTCGCTTACCGCACCATGCGTGGCGAGCGTTGCGGCAGGGACGCCGAGCATCTCGATCTTCGCCTGGTTCGAGTAGGTGACGAACCCACGATCGAACCAGCCCGAACTGCCGGCGATCGCGGTCAGGCACTGTGCCACCCAGCCACCGCTGCAGGATTCCGCCGTCACCAGGTGCTGGCCGTTCGCCGACAGCAGGCCGCCGACCTCGGCGGCGAGCGCTTCGAGCGCAGGCTGATCGCAGGCACTCATGCGAGCACAAAACGCAGTGTGGCCAACACCAGCAGTGCATAGCCGGCAGCGACCAGATCGTCGCACATGACGCCGAGACCGCTCTTCACCTTCTCGTCGAAGTAACGCGCCGGTTGCGGCTTGGTGATGTCGAAAAAGCGGAAGAGGCAGAAGGCCGTCGTCTGCCATAGCCAGTGCGTCGGGCAGAACAGCAATACCAGCCAGAAGGGAACGATCTCGTCCCAGACGATGCTGCCGTGATCGATGACGCCCAGGTCGACGCCGGTCCTGTGCACCGCCACCACCCCGCCGACGAAGCAGACGACGAGAAAGCCGAGGAACTCGAAGTCACTCATCCAGGGGCGGAGCAAGGGAAATGACGCCCACGCAAACAGGGTGCCGATCGTCCCGGGTGCCCATGGTGACAGTCCGCTACCGAAACCACAGGCCACCAGGTGCGCAGGGTGCGCCAGGAGGAAGCGCACGGAAGGAGGGTTAGCCAAAGTGATCGAAGCCTCTTTCGTCGATGGTCAGCGCCTGTCCGTTCTCGTCAAGCAGCGTCAGACCGATGGCGGCGGCGCCGCGTAGCCGACCGCAGCGCCAGAGCGGCAGTTCGAGGCGGGCGGCAAGGTCGGCGATGGCCGGTCGGCTTGCCGGAGGGGCGGAGAACAGCAGTTCGTAGTCGTCACCGCCGGCGAGCTGACACCGCCGAGCCAGCACCGGGTCCGCGCCCGCAGGCAGCGATGGTAGCTGTGCGACAAATATCTCGGCGGCGACCGCCGAACTCTCGACGATATGACCCAGATCGGCGAGCAGCCCGTCGGAGACGTCGATTGCGGCGTTCGCCAGGCCGCGCAGGCGCAGTTCGAGCCCCAGTTCGACACGCGGCAGCGGTCGCTGCAGAGAGGCGATGCAACGGTCTGCCAGGGCGCCGGGAAGCTGCGTCCGGCGCTGCAGGTGAGCCAGGCCGAGTGCCGCCAGCCCGGGCTGGCCGGAGATCCAGAGATCGTCACCGGGGACTCCCCGGTCGCGACGCAGCGCCGCTCCGGCAGGGATCTCGCCGATTGCCGTGAGACAAAGATTGAGCGGACCGCGCGTCGTGTCGCCGCCGACGAGATCGACCTGATAGCGCTGCGCGCAGTCAAACAGTCCTTCGGCAAAAGCGGCCAGCCAGGCTTCGCGAGCCTCCGGCAGACTGCCGGCAAGCAGGGTCCAGCGCGGTCGCGCACCCATGGCGGCAAGATCGGAGAGGTTGACCGCCAGCGCTTTCCAGCCGAGCTGGGCGGGGTCGGTGTCGGTGTCGGCCAGGAAGTGTGTGCCTTCGACCAGCATGTCGGTGGTGATCGCCAGTTGCATGTCCGGTGTCGGCGCCAGCAGGGCGCAGTCGTCACCCGGACCGAGGACGGTTTGCGGGGTCGGCCGCGAAAAATAACGCCTGATCAGTTCAAACTCGCCGGGCATCGCCGTTGCCCTATCCTCTCTCTACGACCGTCATCACACATCGAACTTGCCACTCAGCGCGCCCGGTTGCGTGCGGCGCGCTTGGCCTCCACCTCGGCCGGACGCAGGCGGGCGGCAAGCTTGTCGAGCACGCCGTTGACGTACTTGTGGCCATCCGTGCCGCCAAAGCCCTTGGCCAGCTCGACCGATTCATTGATGATTACCCCATAGGGCGTTTGTGGGTGATTGTTCAGCTCGAAAGCCCCGGCCAGCAGAACGCAGGCCTCGACCGGCGACAATTCGCCGAAAGGCCGGTCGAGGAAGGCCTGCAACTGTTCCTGAAGGGTCCGGCGCTGGGCAAGGACGCCACGCAGCAGCCCGGCGAAGAACTCGCGGTCAGCCTTGTCGAAGCCTTCGCTGTCGCCGAGATGCGCCTCGATCGCCGCCTCGTCGTTGCCGCTCAGCTGCCATTGGTAGAGCGCCTGCAGCGCAAACTCGCGGGCGCGCCGGCGCGGCGATCTGACGCTGGCTGGCCTGGCGCCGGGTGTCGTCCGAGGCTGCCCGGCCATCACGAGTTCTCCCTGATGGCATGCAGCAGGTTGGCCATCTCGACCGCGACCTGGGCGCAGTCAGAGCCCTTCTGATGCATGCGCACCAGCGCCTGATCGTCGTCCTCGCAAGTCAGGATGCCGTTGGCGATCGGCACGCCACTGCGCAATTGCACTTCCATCAGCGCCCGGCAGGAGTCGTTGGCGACCACTTCAAAGTGGTAGGTCTCGCCGCGGACGACGGCGCCGAGCGCGATCAGCGCATCGAAGCGCCCGCTGCCCGCCATCGTCTGCAGCGCCAACGGTATCTCCAGGGCGCCCGGCACACTGGCCAGCGTGATGCTGTTCTCGGCGACGCCGAGCCGCTTCAGTTCCGTCGTGCAGGCGCTCAGCAGACCTTCGCCGATGTCCTGGTTGAAGCGGCTCATGACGATGCCGACATGCAGCCCGTCGCCGACGAGCGAAGCGTCATGCTCGTGGATGTTTTCGTAACGTGCCAGGGGAGAAATGCTGCGCGCGGGTTTCGGAATAGCCATCAGAGTCTTTCAAGGTCGTCGGGTGTGGCAATGTGGCCAGTCACTTCGAGGTCAAAACCGGTCATGCTCGGCATCCGGCGCGGGCTGGACAAGAGCTTCATCTTGCCGACGCCGAGATCACGCAGGATCTGCGCACCGATGCCGTAGGTGCGCGGGTCCCAACGAGCCGCCGGCCGCTTGGCGGCCACGGGCTCGCGCAGTGTCGCCAGAATGTCCTGGCCACTCTCGGGACGGTGCAGCAGCACGATGACCCCGGCCTCCACTCTGGCCAGTGCGGCCTGTGCCAGGTCGAGCGAAAACGTATGCCGACCCCCGCCAGGGTCGAGAAAGTCGACTACCGAGAGCGGTTCATGCACGCGCACCAGCGTCTCCCGGTCGGGGCGAATGTCGCCCTTGGTCAGGACCAGATGCACTTCGTTCGAAGTGCAGTCCGTATAGGCGTGCAGCGTGAACTGGCCATGCACGGACTGCACGCTCTTGGAGAGAGTGCGCTCGATCAGTGTCTCGTGCCGACTCCGGTAATGGATCAGATCGGTGATCGTGCCGATCTTCAGGCCATGTTCACGGGCAAAGCCGACGAGATCGGCGAGGCGCGCCATGCTGCCGTCCTCCTTGAGGATCTCGCAGATCACCGAGGCCGGTTCGAGGCCGGCGAGCAGGGAGAGATCGCAGCCAGCCTCGGTGTGGCCGGCGCGTACGAGCACGCCACCGGGCCGCGCCATGATCGGGAAGACGTGTCCTGGCTGGACGATGTCTTCGGGCCGCGCGTTCCTCGCTACCGCCGCTCTGATGGTCAACGCGCGATCCTGCGCCGAAATGCCGGTCGTGACTCCTTCGGCGGCCTCGATCGAGACCGTGAAAGCGGTGCTGTACGGGCTCTTGTTGTCACGCGCCATCTGCGTCAGGCCCAGTTGCCGACAGCGTGCCGCGGTCAGTGTCAGGCAGATCAGGCCGCGGCCAAAACGGGCCATGAAGTTGATCGCCTCAGCCGTTACGTGCTCGGCCGCCAGGATCAGATCGCCCTCGTTCTCGCGGTCCTCTTCATCGACCAGGACGACCATGCGTCCGGCACGCATCTCGACAATGATCTCTTCGATCGGCGAAACATCAGCAGACGTGCTCTGGGGTGCCATTCTCTATCCATCCTCCGCGCCAGGACCTCGTACGACTTGGCTCACGCCCGACATACGACCGGCCGTGTGCTCTTGTGCCGGGGTCGGCACACCGTTTCCCTATCGAGAGTTGCCGCAAACCGTTATGTCTGCTCGCCGCGTTCCTGCCCGCCAGCTTGTGGCTGCTTGGCGAGGTAGCGCTCCCGAATCCGCGATTCTCGCAGTTTCCGCCGCCAACCGCTATCCGCAGGCCGTCGGCACACGTCGGCACACTCCCGTTTGCGCTCTTTCTGTCCATGTGCGGAGGGGTAGCCGGACAGTCTTTCCGGGGCGGCTTGCGGGAAACATGGACAGGCTGGCAGCGGTGCGCCATTCCTCCTCGAGCAGCATCCATCTCCCTACTGCTGAAACATTCGTTTTATCATGCTCAACAGCGATGGGCCAGATCCATCGGTTGCGGGAGCTGTACACTGGGCGGGCGTGCGTCGGCACGTTCTTGTCGTTGTCGATACCTGGCACAAAGGATCACATCAATGCCAACCAATGAGAGCCTGCTGTTGATCGCCGCTGGTGTGTTCGTGGCTTTCCTCCTGTTGCGTTTCGTCATCAACCGTCGATCCAGGGCCGATCGCGAAGGTCGAGGAGGGGGTCAACTGGCCGCCCCCGGCGCCGAACCACCGGTGACCGAGGCAGCGGCACAACCCGAAGTCGAACACGTGGCGGCCGAAGATGTAGCCCGCCGCGAGGCCGAGCGCCTGGCCGCCGAGGAAGCCGCACGCCGGGAGGCCGAGCGTCTGGCCGCCGAGGAAGCCGCCCGCCGGGAGGCCGAGCGCCTGGCCGCCGAGGAAGCAGCACGCCGGAAGGCCGAGCGCCTGGTAGCCGAGGAAGCAGCACGCCGTGAGGCCGAGCGCCTGGCCGCCGAGGAAGCAGCACGCCGGGAGGCCGAGCGCCTGGCCGCCGAAGAAGCAGCACGCCGTAAGGCCGAGCGCCTGGCCGCCGAGGAAGCCGCCCGCCGTGAGACCGAGCGCTTGGCGGCCGAAGAAGCAGCACGCCGTGCAAGCGAACGCCAGGCGGCCGCCGAGGCCGCTCGTCTCGACGCTGAACGCAAGGCCGTCGAGGAAGCCCTTCGCCTGGAGGAAGAAGAGCGCCTCGTCGTTGAGGCGGCCATCCTCCGAGAAACCGAGCGTCAGGCGGCCGAGGAAGCGCAGCGTCAGGCCCTCGCCGCGGCCAGCCGGGCGGCGGCAGAAAAGGTGAAGACTCCGGAAGAGACCGTGGTCATGGTGGCCGACGACTCGAAAGTTGTGCGCATCAAGACCGGGCGGCTGCTCAGCGCGCATCAATATCAGGTTCGCATGGCCGAAGATGGCCTGGATGCGGCGAGGCAGATCGGTAGTTCATTGCCCGACGTGCTGATCACCGACGTCGACATGCCCGGCATGGGTGGCTTCGAGCTGACCCACCAGGTGCGTGGCGATCCGCGTAGCGCGCACGTTCCGATCATCATGGTGACTTCGGACAGCGAGCAGTTGCGTGACCAGGCCGTTGCCGCGGGCGTCAACGTGATTCTCGGCAAACCGTACCCGGAAGAGCAGCTGATTGCACACATTCAACGATTGATGAGCGGCCGGGCCGGCGGATGAGTCGCATCAAGACGTCGGCTCCGGCCCTGCTGCGGCGACCCGGACAGCCGACGCGCGTCGGCGTGTCGCCGCGCCTTCCGGCAGCATGCCCAGCCGATCGAGCGGGAATCCACTGAAAGCCATGCCAGGACATCCTGCCGACGATGGCGCGAAGCAGACCGACCCGGTGCGCGCGGAATTTATGGTCATCTGCCTGTGTGCCGAGTGGTGCGGCGTTTGCCGGGACTACGCAAGCGGCTTCAGAAGCCTTGCCGGACAGTTCACGGCTGCCGGATTTCACTGGCTGGACATCGAGGTGCATGCCGATTACCTGGGCGATCTGGATGTCGAGAACTTCCCCACCTTGCTCATCAAACGCGGCGAGAAAGTCCTCTTCTACGGCACCATGCCGCCAGCGCCGGCGCACCTGAAACGCACTCTGGAAGCCTTTGCGCAACAGACCGGGGAGGAGAGTCGGGAATATGCGCTATCGAGCGTCGAACGGCGCTGCTGGCAGGACGACATGGACCTGCGGCGGCTGGGCTGCGACGACCGCGGTCGGATCGTCGGCCAGGCGCCAGACGTCGGCTAGAGCGGGACGAGCAGTCCGTCCTCGTCCTTCAGCGCGCCGACGCGGATCAGATCCCTGACCAGCCAGTGCGCGAGGACCTCGTTGCTGTGGTTGAGGTAGCGCGCATTGACGCTCTGGCAGAAGCTGAGGCCGGCGAGGAAATCGGGCAGATCAGCACGCGCGAGTTGCCGTCTTTCCAGCAGGGCAAAGACCAGAATCACCTTCAGCGCGTGGCGGGCCAGCAGTTCCACATCCTGCTCGAAGGCGGCAAGCTTCCGGTAGGCGCGCTCGAAGGCGTCGCCGACCTCGACGAAGGGCGCGCCGTGCCCCGGAATCACGATGTCGACCGGCAGCCGAGCGAGCAGGTCGAGCGTCGCGCGCGCCGCTGGCAAGCCCCCCGCGTCCTCAGGATGGCCCAGCAACTCGGAAAAGATGACCCCGAAACCATTGCGCCATAGCGCATCGCCTGAGATCAGCAGGCGTTGCTCGGCATTGTGGAAGGCCAGCGCATCCATGTCGTGACCGGGAACCGCTATCGCCCGCCAGTTGAGGCCACCGAGTTCGACCTCGTCACCGGCGGCGATCGTCGCATCATGCCGGAAGCGCGTTGCCGACTGGCCGAGCGGCGATAGCAGGAGCGCCTCTTCGTCCCACTCGGCGATGGTCGCGTCGATCCCTTCGGGGACGATCACCCGGCAGCCGAAGGCCGCGGTCACCGCAGCGTTGCCGCCGATGTGGTCGGAATGCGAGTGGGTATTCAGCAGCCTTGTCAGTCGGCGGCCGGCCAGCGCATGCTCGAGCAGGGCGACCGTCTGCCCGGCGTGCGTCACGTAGCCACTGTCGATCAGCGCCGCCTCATCGCCTTCGAAGAAGAGGACGTTGTTCGACGACAGCCAGCCACGCTCAAGAACCAGTAGATTCCGGGGCAGCATCAGCCCGAGCCTGGCGAGTCGCCGTCAGGCCCGGCATCGTAGACGCGCAGCGGGCGTACTTCCTCGGCAACGATCCCCTGGCTGGCCTCCGATACCGGCAGCGGCGGACGACCGCAGCCGAGGCAGTAACCGGAATCGGGGTCGGCCATGCAGATGCCGACGCAAAGATAATCGTCCTCGTTCATGGGCATGCTCAACGCTCGCACTCGCCACGGAATTCTCCCCCCGTTCCGCAGCCGGCTGGATCGTGCTCGCAGCGCCGATGCTCGACGGCCAGCAGGATCGTCAGCCGCTGATCGTTCGACGCGTTGCTCCAGAGCGCGATCTCGTCGATCGTCCGGAAGCAACCGAGACACAGGCCAGTGTCGTCGTCCATCCGGCAGACATTGATGCACGGCGAGGCGACCGCCTGAATCATGAGGAACTCCTTCAAATGATGGTGCACCCAGCATCCCGTCAACCGGGGGCGTGAGGCGCTGGCGCCAACGGCTCTGGCGCCGGATGTACGGGATGGATGACGCTTCGTTTGTCGCGCCATGCTCGGCCGAACCGCGCGCATGGCTATCGCTACCCGTCTTGCCGATGGTCGCACCTGGCCAGCAGAGCGCGCGCCACTTTCGACCCCGGCTCGCGCCCGAGGTGGCGCGCGATGAACTGCCCCGCGTTGAGGAGTTGCTCCATATCGACGCCGGTTTCGATGCCCAGGCCGTGCATGAGGAAGACAACGTCTTCGGTCGCCACGTTCCCGGTGGCGCCGACAGCATAGGGACAGCCACCGAGTCCGCCGATCGAACTGTCGAATACCGCCATCCCGAGTTCGAGCGAGGCGTAGATGTTGGCGATCGCCATACCGTAGGTGTCATGGTAATGACCCGCCAGCCGTTCAAGCGGCACCACCGTCGCGCAGGCCTCGATCATCCGCTGGATCGCTGCCGGCGTGCCGGCGCCGATGGTGTCGCCGAGCGAGACCTCGTGACAACCCATGTCGCGCAGTTGCTTCGCCACCCACGCGGGCTTCGCGGGATCGACGGCGCCTTCGTACGGGCAGGCGACGACACAGGACACATACCCGCGCACGCGGATGTCGAGTGCGCTGGCCGCGTCGACGACGGCAGCGAAACGCTTCAGACTCTCGCCGATGCTGCAGTTGATGTTCTTCTGCGAGAACGTTTCCGAGGCGGCAGCGAAGATCGCGACTTCCTCTGCGCCGGCTTCGACGGCGGCGTCGAAGCCCTTGAGGTTGGGTGTGAGGACCGGGTAGGCGACAGTCGGACGCCTTTGCGGACTCGTCAGCAGCGCACGCAGGACTTCGCTGCCGTCGGCCATCTGTGGCACCCAGCGCGGCGAGACGAAAGAGGCCGCCTCGATCACCGAGAGCCCCGACGCGGCCAGCCGTTCGATGAGTTCGACCTTGATCGCTGCGCCAACGATCTGCTTCTCGTTCTGCAGGCCATCGCGCGGTCCGACCTCGACCAGCTTCACCCGCTGCGGCAGCTTCATCGTCCGCCCTCGACCTCGAAGTCGACAAGTTGCGCGCCATCGGCCACCTGATCGCCGGCGGCGTAACAGAAGGCCTTGACCCGGCCATTCTTCGGGGCGGTAATCGTGTGCTCCATTTTCATCGCCTCGAGAATCAGCAGCGGTGCGCCCTTGTCCACCTGCTGGCCGACAGCCGCCAGCAGGGCGACGACCTTGCCCGGCATCGGTGCGGTGAGACCGCCGCCATGGCTGCCACCGGCTTCGACGAGATGCAGCGGGTCGTCGCGCAGGATGACGTAGTTCGTGCCGTTGAGGAAGACGTGGCGCTTCTGCTCATGCTTCTCGGTGACCGCGACGACGCTGGCCACCAGGCGGCGATCGTCGAGTTCGACGGCCACCTGTCCGGCGAACGGGCCACTGTCGAGAATGCGTCCGCGGGCCAGCACCGATTCGCCAGCGAGCGTCAGCCGCCAGCCATCGGCCTCATAGGCGACCACGACTTCATGCAGCGTCTCGCCGCAGCGATAGGTCAGCGTGCGGCGCGGCTGGAGATTGAGGCGCCAGCCGTCGTGCAGGCTCCACGGCGACCACGGGTCACCGGAATGGGCGGCACGGGCGATGGCGGCCGCCTGCTCGCGCAGCAGACCGGCAACCGCGGCGACGAAGAAAACACTGTGCGGCGGTTCGCTGCGGGCCGGAAACAGAAAGTCGCGGCTGCGCTCGATCAGGCCGGTGTCGAGATCGGCATTGGCAAACGCCGGGCAGGCAACGAGACGCGACAGGAAGTCGATGTTGGTCGTCACGCCGACGATGCGGTAATCGGCCAGCGCCTGCCGCATGCGCGCCAGCGCCGCATGCCGGTCGACGTCCCAGACGATCAGCTTGGCGATCATCGGGTCGTAGAAAGGCGTGATCTCGTCACCCTGTTCGATCCCCGTATCGACGCGAACGTTGAGGCTCTCGGCCGGCCGCGCCAGGTGCAGCAGGCGGCCCGTCGACGGCAGGAAGTCCTGGTCGGGATTCTCGGCATAAATGCGTGCCTCGAGCGCATGCCCACGGATGTCGAGTTGATCCTGGCGCAAGGGCAGCGGCTCGCCGCTGGCGACGCGCAACTGCCATTCGACGAGATCCTGGCCGGTGATCATCTCGGTCACCGGGTGCTCGACCTGCAGGCGGGTGTTCATCTCCATGAAATAGAAGCTGCCGTCCTCGGCGAAGCTGTCGCTGGCGATGAATTCGACGGTGCCGGCGCCGACGTAGCCGACGGCCCTGGCGGCGTCCACCGCCGCCTTGCCCATCGCCGCGCGCCGTGCCGGCGTCATGCCTGGCGCGGGCGCCTCTTCGAGTACCTTCTGGTGCCGGCGCTGCACCGAACAATCGCGCTCGAACAGATGCACACAATGCCCCAGCGAGTCGGCAAAAACCTGGATCTCGATGTGGCGCGAGCGGCTCAGGTACTTCTCGATCAGCACCTGCTCGGAGGCGAATGACGAAGCCGCTTCGCGCCGGCACGAAGCGAGCGCGGCGGCGAAATCCTCGCTGCGCTCGACCACCCGCATTCCCTTGCCGCCCCCACCGGCAGACGCCTTGATCAGTACGGGATAACCGATCGCATCGGCTTGTCCCTGCAGGAACTCCGGTTCCTGATCGTCGCCGTGGTAACCGGGCGTCAGGGGCACGCCGGCGGCGGCCATCAGCGTCTTCGCCGCCGACTTCGAACCCATGGCGCGGATCGCGGCTGCCGGCGGACCGATGAAGACGATACCGGCAGCCGCGCAGGCGTCGGCGAACCGGTCGTTCTCGGAGAGGAAGCCATAGCCCGGATGGATGGCCTGCGCGCCGGTTCGGCGGGCAGCATCGAGAATCCGCTCGCCCACCAGATACGATTCGCGAGCGGCGGCCGGACCGATGCACACCGCCTCGTCAGCCAACCGGACGTGGCGGGCATTGTCGTCGGCTTCGGAATAGACGGCGACTGTGCGCACTCCCAGACGGCGCGCCGTCCGGATCACCCGGCAGGCGATCTCGCCGCGGTTGGCAATCAGAATCTTGGAAAACATTCAGCCACCTTTCACTCGGCGAGCCAGTTCGGCGCCCGCTTCTCCAGAAACGCGGCCAGGCCTTCCCGGCCCTCCGGGCTGGCGCGTACGCGCGTGATGCGCTGCGCCGTCTCGTCGATCGTCTGCGCGTCGATCGGCTGGCCGGCAACGACGCGAATCAGCTCCTTGCACTCGGCCTGCGCGTGCGGGCCGTTGGCGAGAAGGCTCTCGAGAATCTCGGCTATCGCCTCGTCGAGTTGCTCCTCGCCCGGAACGAGCTCGTGCAGCAGTCCGATCCGGTAGGCCTCGGCAGCCGAAAAACGCTCTGCGGTGAGCATGTAGCGACGGCTGTAGCGCTCGCCGATGGCCGCCAGCACGTAGGGACTGATCACCGCCGGGACGATGCCGAGCTTCACCTCGCTTAGCGTGAACAGGGCGTCGTAGGTGCCGACAGCGATGTCGCAGGCAGCGATCAGTCCGACGCCGCCGCCGTAGGCGGCGCCCTGCACGCGCGCGATCGTCGGTTTGGCAAGCTCGTTCAGGGTCGCCATCAGCTCGGCGAGCCGGTTGGCGTCGCGCAGATTCTCCTCCGGGGTATAGTCGGCAGCCCGCTTCATCCAGCCGAGATCGGCGCCGGCGCAGAAGCTCTTGCCGGTCGAGGAAAGCACCACGGCGCGCACGCGCTCGTCAGACTCAAGCTCTTGCAAGCCGACGGTGATCTCGGCAATCAGCTGCTCGTCGAAGGCGTTGTGACATTTTGGCTTGTTCAGCGTCAGAATGCCGACGCTGCCGTCGACCTCGGTCATGATCGATTGATACTCGCTCATCGCTTCCCTTCACATCCGGAAAATGCCGAACTTCGTCGCTTCGGCGTCGGCGTTCAGCGCAGCCGAAAGGCCGAGGCCGACCACCCGACGGGTGTCAGCGGGGTCGATCACGCCGTCGTCCCAGAGGCGGGCGCTGGCGTAGTAGGGGTGACCCTGCAGCTCGTACTGGTCGCGGATCGGCGCCTTGAAGGCCTCCTCATCGTCGGCGCTCCAGGTCTTGCCGGCAGCCTCGAGGCCGTCGCGGCGGACGGTCGCCAGCACGTTCGCCGCCTGCTCACCGCCCATCACCGAGATGCGCGCGTTGGGCCACATCCACAGGAAGCGCGGGGAGTAGGCGCGGCCGCACATGCCGTAGTTGCCGGCGCCGAAAGAGCCGCCGATGACGACCGTGAACTTGGGTACTCGCGCGCAGGCCACCGCGGTCACCATCTTCGCGCCGTCGCGCGCGATGCCGCCGTTCTCGTACTTGCGACCGACCATGAAGCCGGTGATGTTCTGCAGGAAGAGCAGCGGAATGCCGCGCTGCGCGCACAGCTCGATGAAATGTGCGGCCTTCAGCGAGGACTCCGAGAACAGGATGCCGTTGTTGGCGACGATGCCCAGCGGGTAGCCCCACAGGCGTGCGAAGCCGCAGACGATGGTCGTTCCGTAGCGCGCCTTGAATTCATCGAAGTCGGACCCGTCGACGATGCGGGCGATGATCTCGCGCACGTCGAAGGGCTTCTTGGTGTCCGTCGGAATCACGCCATACAGCTCTTCGGTCGCGTAGAGCGGCTCGCGTGGCTCGCTGAGGCTCAACGGCGGCTGCTTGCGCCAGTTGAGGTTGGCGACGATGCGGCGGGCGATCGCCAGCGCGTGTGCATCGTTCTCGGCGTAGTGATCGGCAACGCCGGAAATGCGCGTGTGCACGTCGGCGCCACCGAGGTCTTCCGCGCTCACCACTTCACCGGTCGCCGCCTTGACCAGCGGCGGCCCACCGAGAAAGATCGTTCCCTGCTCCTTGACGATGATCGATTCGTCGGACATCGCCGGCACGTAGGCGCCGCCGGCGGTGCACGAACCCATGACGGCGGCGATCTGCGGGATGCCGGCGGCCGAAAGGTTGGCCTGGTTGTAAAAAATGCGGCCGAAATGCTCCTTGTCGGGAAAGACCTCGTCCTGCATCGGCAGGAAAGCGCCCCCTGAATCGACCAGATAGATGCAGGGCAGCCGGTTCTCGCCGGCAATCTCCTGCGCCCGCAGATGCTTCTTGACCGTCAGCGGGTAATAGGTGCCGCCCTTCACCGTCGCATCGTTGGCGAGAATCATGCACTCGACGCCATTCACGCGGCCGATGCCGGTGATCAACGAAGCCGCCGGCACTTCGAATGGCGTTGCCTCACCGTACATGCCATACGCGGCGAGCTGCGACAGTTCGAGGAAGGAGGAGCCCGGATCGATCAGCGCATTGACGCGCTCGCGCGGCAGCAGCTTGCCGCGCGCCAGATGTTTCTGTCGCGCCCCTTCCGGACCACCGAGGGCGATCGTCGCCACCGTCGTGCGCAGGTCGGCAACGATCTTGTCCATCGCCCCGACGTTGGCCTGGAAGTCGGCGCTGCGCGCGTTGAGCTGGGTCTGCAGGATCGGCATCAAAAACCTCCGGCGGCCAACCAGCGCTCGATCTGAGGCAGTCGGTCAGCACCAAAAAACGGTTCGCCGTCGACGCTGATGTAGGGCGAACCGAAGACGCCCTTGGCAAGCGCCGCCTCGCATTCAGCCTTCAGACGTTCCTTGAGCGCGACGCTGTTGAGCGCTTCCGCGAGTGTAGCGCGGTCGGCGCCGTGGCGGGTCGCGAGTTCGAGCACGACGGCCACGTCGGCAATGTCCCGCCCGTCGCGGAAGTAGGCGCGATAGACGCTGTGCGCGAAGGCGCGCGCCGTTTCGCAGTCATTATCGTGCAACCAGTAATAGGCACGCGCCGCGTGCATCGTGTTGATCGGAAAGGTCGCCGGGTGCGTGTAGGGCACATCGAGAAAGCGCGCCGAGCGCGAAAAGTCATGCAGCGAGTACTCGCCCTTGAGCGGCAGCGTCGTCAGCGGCGCGCCGCCGGTCTGCTTGAAGATGACGCCGAGCAGGATCGGCCGCCACTTAACCTTGCGACCGTGGCGCGCGGCAAGGTCGTCGATCTTTTCCGACGCCAGGTAGCCATAGGGGGATGAGAAGTCGAAATAGAACTCTATCGGCTGCGACATGGTTTCGTTCTCCTGACGGGTAAGCTTCGATGGTGAGGGCTCGGCACCTGGCCTGTCCGCGATTGCCCTGGCGCGATTGCCCTGGCGCGACTACCAGGGCCAATGATGCTGCCTGATCCCCAGGCGATGATTGACAGGCGATCTCGCCGATGCCCTGGGACCGGTATGCAGCAGGCCGTCAAGATGACGCTCGCGCATCAGCGACAAGAAGCTTTCGTCCAGGAAGCCGACTCGATAGGCATGCTGCGAGAGGTCGATGTCGCCGAAGAAGTTCACCTCGAGTACTTTCGGGCCGTCTTCGCAGAGCGCGATATCCCATCCCGGGCAAATGAATCCAGGAAACGCCTTTTGCGCGTTCTCGACGAGAGCCAGCAGATCACCCCAGTAGGGGATCTGAAACCCGACGATGTCTCGACCAGTCCTCGGATGTGCGGCGTTTATTGTCTGCTTGAGTCCGGTCCCGGCAATCACCCGTGAGACCTTGCCCGTGGCCACGTCCACGGCGCCCAGCAGGTTGCCGCTCGCTCCGTGTTCGAAGTTGTCCGAATCCTTCACGCCGACGTTGATATTGAAGATCGCCTTGGTTATTGTCGTGCTCCCGCCCGACAGGAAGGAATGTATGCGCAGACCGGAGATCTTTGCCGACTGTGTGAGCGCGCGAATCTCGGGGTGTGAAGTGAGTGGCTGTTGCAGCATCCAGCCCAGGGTTCTGCCGGCATCCAGCGAGCGGCAGAAGTCCGCGATCGGCTCCGCCGCGCCATTCCCCAAGATGACGTTGTTGCCATCAATGCGCTGAACGAGCAGGTTCCCTCGGCCATAGGCGCCAAACGCGCGCTTGAGGTAAACGGGCAGGCAGCCCGGGCTTTTCAGATACTCTTCCAGTTCTTCCGCGGAGCCAAGTGAGCGTACCGAATCCGGGCGGCTTGACCGGTAAATCGCGCGCACCTCCGGAATCGGGATGCCATGACCCCGCAGCAGGGCATACATGGTGACTTTGTCGAGGCTGAGGAACTTGGAGTAATTATCGATCAGAATCTCCTCGAGCAGTCCCTGAGTACGCAGTCCGCCGAAGCTCGCCTTTTCGGAGAAAGTGAGATCATCGAGATACAACTTGAAGTCGATATACTCGGACAGGCCAAGGCGCGTCGGCGACGCGCGCAGTTTCAAGGCCTCTACCACAAGCGTCGCCAGCGATCGACCAGACTCGCCGGCAGCTTGCGTGAAGTCTTCCAGGATGCTCATCTTCTCGGAATTCCTATGGTTGAACGGCGAGGGGCGCCGCCAAGTCGGACCAAGAATACAAGATGGGCCGGCCCCGACTTTGCCCACCAGCACCGTAGCCCGGATGCAGCGCATGCGAAATCCGGGGTCGCCGGCCAGTTCGCGATGGGGTGTGCCCCGGATTCCATTTCATTGCATCCGGGCTACTCCGCTACTCCGGCCTTCGGCCACAGCACCATCTGCGTGCATCGGAACAGTGCCAGTCGTCGGCCGTCTTCGCTGCGCACCTCGGCATCCCACACCTGCGTCAGGCGACCGCTGTGAACAGCCGTGGCGGTACACAACAACAAGCCTTCGGTCAGCGTGCCGAGAAAATTGGTTTTCAACTCGATCGTCGTGAAGCCGCCAGCGCCCTCCGGCAGATGGGCGATCGTCGCGTAGCCGGCACTCGTATCGGCGAGCGCGACGATCGTCGCTGCGTGCAGGAAGCCATTCGGCGCCAGCATCTCGGGCCGGATCGGCAGGCGGGCATCGAGCCGACCCGGCTCGATGCCGATGATCTCGATACCGAACCAGCCGGGCAGGTGGCCGGGAGCACGCGCATTCAGCGAGGCGACGCTGACGTCGGGACGCAGAAGGTGACGACTCATGTCAGTCGCCGGCGACGGCGCGGCCGATCACCAGACGCTGGATGTCGTTCGCTCCCTCGTAGATCTGGCAGACACGCACGTCGCGATAGATCCGCTCGACCGGAAAGTCGCTGACGTAGCCGTAGCCGCCGAGAATCTGGATGGCGTCGGAGCACACCTTCTCGGCCATTTCGGAGGCGAACATCTTGGCCATCGACGCCTCCTTCAGGCAGGGCTTGCCGGCGTCCTTGAAGGTGGCGGCGCGCCAGACCATCAGGCGGGCGGCGTCGATCTGCGTGGCCATGTCGGCGAAACGGAAGCTGACGGCCTGATGCTCGATGATCGGCTTGCCGAAGGTCACGCGCTCCTTCGCGTATTGCACGGCGGCATCGAATGCGGCACGCGCCATGCCGACCGACTGCGCGGCGATGCCGATGCGGCCCGCCTCGAGGTTGGACAGCGCAATCCGGTAGCCGTCGCCTTCCCTGCCGAGCAGACAGGAAGCCGGAATGCGGCAATCCTCGAAAAGGATCTGCGCGGTATCCGAGGCGTGCTGGCCCATCTTCTCCTCGATGCGGGCGACGATGTAACCGGGCGTCGTGGTCGGCACCAGGAAGCACGAGATGCCCTTCTTGCCGGCGGCCTTGTCGGTGACGGCGAAGACGATCGCCACCTGCGCGTACTTGCCGGTGGTGATGAACTGCTTGACGCCGTTGAGCACGAAGTGATCGCCATCACGGTCGGCACGGGTGCTGATCGCCGCCGCATCGGAGCCGGTATGCGGTTCGGTCAGGCAGAAGCAGCCGAGCATCTCACCGCGCGCCAGTGGCTTCAGCCAGGTTTCCTTCTGCTCGTCGGTGCCGTACTTCATGGTGATGCCGCAGGCGAGCGAGTTCTGCACGCTGACGATCGTAGACGTCGCGCCGTCCCCGGCGGCGATCTCCTCGATCACCAGTACCAGTGACATGTAGTCCATGCCGGCGCCGCCCCATTGCTCGGGGACGACCATGCCGAGGGCACCGAGTTCGCCGAGTTCGCGTAGCGCGTCGGCTGGAAAGGTGTGATGGCGATCCCACTCGGCGGCGAAGGGCGCCAATCGCTCCTGCGCGAAATCACGTAGCGACTCGCGGATCATTTCCTGTTCCTGTGTCAGGATCATGCGGTTTTCTCCTTGCTCTTGACGCCGGCCGCTGGTCGCGCACCGGCTTGATTGGTGATGATGACACCGGTAATGACCAGGGCTCCGCCGGTCAGAACGGCGACTTCGAGCCGCTCGTCGAGCAGCAACGCCCCGAGGATGACGGCGCTGACCGGCACCAGATTGATGAACACTGCCGAACGCGTGGGACCGATTCGCTGCACGGCTTCAGCGTACCAGGTGAAGGCCAGTGCCGTCCCGAACAGGCCGAGGAAGACGATCGCGCTCCATGCGTGCCAGGTAGTTCCCGCCAGCGAGAAGAGCGATCCCTGCAACAATGCGGCAGCCGTCAGCATCAGCCAGCCGGTGACGCTGGCGCCGAAGGTCATCGCCAGCGGCGACAGCGAACGGGTACCGCGCCGGCCGACGAAGGTATACACCGCCCACAGCACGCTGCAGCCGATGATCAGCCATTCGCCGAGACCGACCTGCCCGGTGAACAGAAGCCGCGGGTCGCCGTTGGTGACCACGACCAGGCAACCGAACATTGCCACCCCGATGCCGGCCGCTTTCATCGGCGACATCGGCGCCCCAAACAGTAACCAGTCGCCGGCGGCCACGACAGCGGGGGTCAGCGCGACAACCAGTGCACCACGGCCGGCCTCGATCAGCTTCAACCCATACAGAAAGCACAGGTTGTAGAGAAAGATGCCGCTGGCACCCATTGCCGCGAGAGTCAGCCACTCGGCGAGCGACCAGCGCGGCCACCCTTCGTGGATGACCACCAGTGTGCCGAGCACCAGCGCCGCGAGCAGGAAGCGCCAACTGGCAACCGCCAGCGGCGAGGCTTCGCTGACGGCAACCCGACCGGCGATCCATGTCGCCCCCCAGACGACGGCGGTAGCGACCAGTTTGACGTAGGTGGCCGGTGTCGCAGCCGCTGGCGCCGACGCCGCCTTCAAGGGCAGGGTCCCGTGACCGCGCCGCCGCCCACGCGGCGCAGGCACGCGCGCCCGGGAGCAAGCCCGTCGGGCGTCTGCGCGTAAGGCGCGCTCAAACCTGCAACGCCTCGAGCGCCGCGACGTAGCGCGGCAACAAGTCCTCACGACGGTGCACCGTGAAGCCGAGATCGCGCATCAGGCCATCCTTGAGGCCGTAGATCCAGCCGTGTACGGTAACTGGCTGACCGCGCTCCCAGGCATCCTGGACGACGAAGGTCTGACATACGTTCGCCACCTGTTCGAGGACGTTGAGTTCGCACAGGCGATCGTGCCGCTTCTCGGCCGGCAGCGCGTCGACCAGTGCCAGGTGTTTGTCATGCACGTCGCGCACGTGCCGCAGCCAGATGTCAACAAGTCCGGCACGGTCGCGATTGAGTGCCGCCTTGACGCCGCCACAACCGTAGTGACCGACGACCATGACATGCCTGACCTTGAGAACATCAATCGCGAACTGGATCACCGACAGGCAGTTGAGATCGGTATGTACGACCACGTTGGCGACGTTGCGATGGACGAACAGCTCTCCCGGCAGCAGGCCGACGATCTCGTTGGCCGGCACGCGCGAATCCGAGCAACCGATCCAGAGGTACTGCGGCGTCTGCAGGCGCGACAGCTTGAGGAAATACTCGGGGTTGATCTCCTGCATGCGACTCGACCAGGCACGGTTGAAGTCGAACAGGTGGAACAGGTTCTCGTTGGAGACCTCTTCCTCCGACCAGTTTTCCAGGTCGAGGGCGAGGAACATCGTGCCTTCGAGGGGCGTCTGGTAGTAGGCGGGCGTTTCGACGAAACCCATCTCGCGGTAGAGGCGAACCGCGAAACGCATCGCCGGCAGCGTGTCGAGGAGCAGTTTGCGGTAGCCTATTTCCTTGGCCGCGCGGATCGCCGCCAGGACCAGATCACGACCTATGCCGAAGCCGCGCTGGCTGGGCTCGACGTAAAGCCGCTTCATTTCGCACAGGCCGGTGGAAAAGGCGCGAATCGCGACGCAACCCGCCGGCTGGCCATTGTGTTCAGCATAGAAGAGGCGACCGCTCGGTAGCGAATAGGCGCCCGGCAGCGAAGCCATTTCGTCGTCGAAACCCTGAAAGGACAGGTCGACGCCGAGCCAGGCCGCATAGTTGCGGAAGAACTGGCGGACGTGGTCGACGGCGGCCGTGTCGTCGACGGTGAGCGTTCGTAGTGTAATGGTGGTCATCGTTCAGCAGGTGGCAGGAGGAAAGTGGGTTGAGGGAGAAGAGCAGGCCGTTGGCAGCGCGCGCTGTTCACCCGGCCGGGATGCGGCACGCCGCCGATCACTGGCACCTCAAGAGGTTTCGGCAAACAGCTCGCGGCCGATGAGCATGCGGCGGATTTCCGAAGTGCCGGCGCCAATTTCGTAGAGCTTGGCATCGCGCCACAAACGCCCGGCCGGATACTCGTTGATATAGCCATTGCCACCGAGCGCCTGAATCGCTTCGCCAGCCATCCAGGTCGCTTTCTCGGCCGCGTAGAGAATCGCTCCGGCGGCGTCCTTGCGTGTCGTCTCGCCACGGTCGCAGGCCTCGCCGACGGCGTAAACGTAGGATCGGCAGACGTTGAAGGTGGTGTACATGTCGGCGATCTTGCCCTGCATCAACTGGAACTCGCCGATCGCCTGTCCGAACTGCCGGCGGTCATGGATATAGGGCAGTACCAGGTCCATCGCCGCCGCCATGATTCCCAGGGGACCGCCGGCAAGCACCGCGCGCTCGTAGTCGAGGCCACTCATCAGCACGCGTGCGCCACCATCGACCTGGCCGAGAACGTTTTCTGCGGGCACTTCGCAGTCGTCGAAGAACAGCGGATAGGTATTCGAGCCACGCATGCCGAGCTTGTCGAGCTTGGCGCCACAGGAAAACCCGGGCATTCCCTTTTCGACGATGAAGGCGGTAATCCCCTTTGCCGCGGCGTGAATGTCGGTTTTTGCGTAGACCACCAGCGTGTCGGCATCACCGCCGTTGGTGATCCACATCTTGCTGCCGTTGAGGATGAAGCGATCGCCCTTGCGCTCGGCGGCGAGCTTCATGCCGACCACGTCGGAACCGGCATTGGCTTCCGACATGGCGAGCGCCCCGACATGCTCGCCGGAAATCAGTTTCGGCAAGTACCTGGCTTTCTGCGCTGTCGTGCCGTTGCGACGGATCTGATTGACGCACAGGTTGGAGTGCGCACCGTAGGAAAGCGCGACGCTCGCCGAAGCCCGCGACAGTTCTTCCATGGCGACGATATGTGCCAGATAGCCCAGACCGATGCCGCCGTACTCCTCCTCGGCGGTTATGCCGAGCAGACCCAGGCTGCCGAGCTTGCCCCACAGGTCGCCGGGGAACAGGTTGTCGCGATCGATGGCCTCGGCCCGTGGCGCGATTTCGTTGGCCGCAAAGGCACGTACCGTCGCCCGCAGCATGTCGATGGTTTCGCCATGGGCAAAATTCAGGCTCGGATATTCCATGTCTGTCGCTCCTCGAGGGGATCTTGTGGGGCTTTTTCCTTCTTGCCATGAACGGCCATGATCGTCTGCTGCATCAGCGCGCAGAGCGTCTTCTTGCCGTGCTTGACGGCAAGCACTTCGGCTCTGGTGACGATCAGCGTTCGCCCGTAGCGAACCACCGACCCCTCGGCAATCAGCAACTGCCCTTCGGCAGGGGCCAGCAGGTTGAGCTTGTACTCGACGGTCAACACACCGGTTTCGTGCGCGGTCAGCGTGCTAGCGGCGTAGCCGGCTGCCGAATCGGCAATCATGCCGACCACTCCGCCATGGATGTAGCCGTGCTGCTGCGTGATGTGAGGCTTGTGCGGCAGGTGAATCTCGGTGTAGCCGGCCTCGACCACCGGCATGCTGGCACCGATCAACACCATGGCCGGCTGCCGCGCAAAGCTGGCGCGCACGCGTTCGACAAAATGAGGATCCTGGGCTTTGTGCATGGGCACCATTCAAATTCGCATCGTTCGCGGCGTGATAGCGCACTCTCTCGCCAGCCGGGAAATGCTGAAGGTCGGTTTGGGCTGTTCCACCACGGCACTGTTCGGCGTCGGATCACGTGTACAATGGTTCGCTAAGGAGACCACCGCACACCCGTTCGCGGCCGCCTCCGTCCGGCAAGTTTATAGGTTTCAGAGGTTTTTACAATCCGCTACCCGATGCTGCCCGATTATCCTTTTGCCACCCCTCCCGCTGCCGGCGAGACTTTCCAGGTTTCTCCCGGTATCCACTGGCTGCGGATGCCACTGCCCTTCGCGCTCAACCATATCAACCTCTGGCTGCTCGAGGACGACGACGGCTGGGTGATCGTCGACACCGGCTTCGCGCTGGATGCGGTCAAGGAGTGCTGGCAGCAGGTCCTGGCGCGGCTGGCGACGACGGCGTGTGGCGGGCGCATCTCGCGCATCGTCGTCACCCATTTCCACCCCGATCACCTCGGTCTCGCCGCCTGGCTGCAGGAACTGACCGGGGCGCCCTTGTTGATGACGCTCGGCGAGTACCTGACGGCCCATGCCGTCTGGCACGAGGTCGGCGGTCACGGCAACCAGCCGATGTTGACGCAGTTCCGGGCGCACGGGCTGGACCCCGAGCGTTGCGCGGCGCTCGAACGTCGCAGTGGTGGCTACAACCGCGGCGTACCCCGGATTCCCACTGCTTACGAGCGTCTGCGTGCCGGCGACGTGCTGACGATTGGCCGGCATCGCTGGCAGATCCGCGTCGGCTTTGGCCACTCGCCCGAGCACGCCGCCCTCTACAGCGCCGATCTCGGCGTGCTGATTTCCGGCGATATGCTGCTGCCGAAGATCTCGACCA
This sequence comes from Accumulibacter sp., assembly GCA_017302455.1. Lineage (GTDB taxonomy): Bacteria > Pseudomonadota > Gammaproteobacteria > Burkholderiales > Rhodocyclaceae > Accumulibacter > Accumulibacter phosphatis. Next base: position 44,087 of record JAFLDO010000017.1, on the reverse strand, counting down.
ACATCAGCGTCTTTGCCGTGACACCGACCGCCGACTCGCTTGCCGACTTCCTGTTGTCGATCGACGCCTATCGCGAGCTGCCGCCGGAGACCCTGGTGCTGCCTTCGCACGGCCTGCCGTTCCACGGCATCGAAAACCGGGTGGCTGCGCTGCACGCCCACCATGAAGAACGCCTGCTGGTTCTCGAAGAGCACTGCGCGACGCCGCGCAGCGCTGCCGAATTGCTGATGGCGCTGTTCCCCCGGGATCTCGACACGCACCAGACGATGTTCGCCATGGGCGAAGCGATCGCGCATCTCAATCGTCTCGAACACGCTGGACGCCTCGTGCGCATCGAGGACGACGATGGGCTGGTCCGCTTCGTCAGAAAGCCGGGAGCAGCGCAGCGAGCCGGCAAGCCGGCAGCCAGCCGATGATGACGTTGCCACCCGTTGACGGCCCGGAAGGCCCGTCTCTACCCCCGCCCGCAGACATCGCCGACAGCTATGTGGAGGTCGCGCAACGTGCCTCTCGGTTGTTAGCCGAGACCATGAGGCGGTGGAGTCGACGAGGCATGGCCTTCCCCAGCGAGGAATTGCGCGTCGCCAAGGCCTTCATGGACGTCTCGGCACGCCTGCTGGCCAACCCCTACCGGTTGGCGCAGACGCAGATGGCGATGATGCGCGACCATGTCCATCTGTGGCAGCAGTCGATGCTGAAGACGATGGGTATGCCGTTCCACGCCGTCGCCACACCCGGCCCCGGCGACTCGCGCTTTGCCGACCAGGCCTGGGAAGAGAACTTCCTCTTCGACTTCATCAAGCAGTCATACCTGATCACGGCTCGTCATCTGCAGGGCACCGTCGCCCGTGCGGCAGGACTCGATGCGGCGTCACAACGTCAGGTGCAGTCGCGTACCGAACAATACGTCGCCGCGCTGTCGCCGACGAACTTTGCGCTGACCAACCCCGAGGTCCTGCGCGCAACCTTCTACAGCAATGGCCGGAACCTGATCAACGGTCTCCGGGAACTGCTCAAGGATCTCGAACATGGCGCTGGCGAGGGTCGCCTGCCGATGGCCGGCGGCGGCACCTTCCATCTTGGCAAGGACATCGCCGCCACGCCCGGCAAGGTCGTTTTCGAGAACGAGCTGCTGCAGTTGATCCAGTACCTGCCGACGACCGCCGAACAGCACCGCAGGCCATTGCTGATCGTGCCGCCATGGATCAACAAGTATTACGTCTTCGACCTGCGCGAGAGCAACTCCTTCGTCAGGTGGGCCACTGACCAGGGCCTGAGCACCTTCGTCATCAGCTGGGCCAGCGCCGGCGAGAAACTGACGCACAGGAGTTTTGACGACTATCTGAGCGACGGCTTCCTGGCGGCGATCGACGCGGTCGAAATGGCGACGGGTGAGCAGGAGATTCATCTCCTCGGTTACTGCCTGGGCGGCACGCTGCTGATGGCGACACTGGCCTGGATGGCCGCCCGCGGCGACGGGCGGGCGGCCTCGGCGACTTTCCTCGCGAGCATCGTTGACTTTTCGGACACCGGCGAGGTGCGCACACTTGCCGCGCGGAACCTACCCGTGGGAGTCGATGAGAAGTTGCGCGCCGACCTCGAAAGCCCGCTCGCTACCGACACCTTCAGGATTCCGCATGCCAACGAGCTGCTGTGGTCTTTCGTGATCAACAGCTACCTGCTCGGCAGGGGTTCCTTTCCCGCCGACCTGCTTTATTGGAGTGCCGACGCGACGCGTGTGCCGGACGCGTTGCACCGCTTCGTTCTCGAGAACCTTGTCGAGGCCAACCGGCTGGTGCAGCCAGGAGGCTTGTCGCTGGCCGGCTCGGCCATCGATATCGGCCGAGTCAAGGTCCCCTGCTATTTCCTGTCGGCGATCGAAGACCATATTTCGCCCTGGCAAAGCTCCTACCTGGCCGCGCGAGTTCTGGGTGGACAGGTCAGGTTCGTTCTCGGCGGAGCCGGTCACGTCACCGGCCTGGTCAATCCGCCGGCGGCCAACCGGCACGGCTACTGGATCAACACTGCGCTGCCGGGGTCAGCCGACGATTTCCTCAGCGGTGCTACCAGGCATCCCGGCTCCTGGTGGACCGACTGGCAGCAATGGCTGCTCGCGCAAGCCGGCGACAGCGCGCGGGTACCGGCGCGCACGCCTGGCGATGGTCCGCTCGAGGTGATCGAGGAGGCTCCGGGCCGCTACGCGGCTGCCCTGGCCAAGCCGCCAAGCCCCGGCCAGGCGGCCAGAAATGGACCATGAGTTCGACGCTGCTTCCCGACTATGCCGGCGGCGGCATCGTCAACCTGATGCAAAGCGTGGCGACGGCCTGCGGCAGCACGCGCGCCCGCTACCCGGAACTGGCTGCGCTGTCGGCAGCGCAGCTGGCCCGGGCGCGGCATGTGGTTCTGCTGGTCATCGACGGCCTTGGCCTGCGCACGCTGGCCAGACACACGGCCAGCCCGCATCTGCAGCGTTACTTGCTCGGCAGCATGACCTCGGTTTTTCCCTCGACCACGGCGAGCGCGATCACCACACTGATGACCGGTCTGGCGCCGGCACAGCACGGACTCACCGGCTGGCACATGCACATGGACGAGATCGACCAGACCTTGTCCATCCTGCCGCTGACCCCCCGTCTGGGACCGGCCAGAATGTTGCCGGACGAACTGCCGGCACGTCTGTTCGACCATCAGTCGCTCTCTCAGACGCTGGATCGCGAGTGCTGGGTGATCGCGCCGAGAAGCATCGTCGGCAGCGCCTTCAACGCCTGGCACGCGCGCGGCGCGCAAACGCTGGGCTACAACGGTTTGCCCGGAATGTTTGCCGGCCTGGGCGAGCTCCTGCAAGCCGACGCGAGGCCGCGTTATGTTTATGCCTACACTCCCGATCTCGACAGTTTTTCGCACCATTACGGGACCGACAGCCGGCAGGCGCAGCAAGCGCTGACCGACCTCGACAGTCTCTTCGGCGCACTGCTGCGTCGGCTGCGGGGCAGCAACACCTGGCTCTTGGCCACTGCCGACCACGGTTTCATCGATTCGCCCACTCGACGGGTGATCGATCTCGCGGACCATCCGCAGCTCGCCGCGCTGCTCCTCCGCCCTCTGTGCGGCGAGCGCCGCGCCGCCTATTGCTACGTGGCACCGGACAATCGGCCCGCTTTTGAAGCTTATGTGCGCCGCCACCTCGCCCGCGCGACCCATCTGTACGCCAGCGAGCGACTGATCGCCGCTGGCTGGTTCGGCCCGCCACCGCATCATCCGCGCCTTGCCGCGCGAGTCGGCGACTACACGCTGGTCATGAAAGACAACTGGACGATCAAGGACTGGCTGCCGGGTGAAAAACGCTACACGATGGTCGGCGTGCACGGCGGCATCAGCACCAACGAGATGCGCGTACCACTGGTCGCGGTGCACGTGTAGTATTGTCGGGGATAGCCCTGCCGATGGGCAGGACATCGATCCGACAAGGAGTCCACCCATGCCTGGCGACAACACCAAGTCCGCACACACCGACCGCCTGATCGCCGATGCCATCCGCAACCGCCGCAACCGTGAGGCAGGCTATCGCGAACAGGCCTTGAAGATCTACCCGTGGATCTGCGGTCGCTGCGCCCGCGAGTTCACGCATCAGAACCTGCGCGAGCTGACCGTTCATCATCGCGACCACAACCACGACAACAACCCGGGCGACGGCAGCAATTGGGAACTGCTTTGCCTCTACTGCCACGATAACGAGCACGCCCGACAACTCGACGCCGAAGCGGCCCGCCAGGCTGGCGTCGGCTCGTCTGCGGAGAGGCCCGCCGCGCGCGCGACGGCGAGCCCCTTTGCCAACCTGAAAGACCTGCTGAAGCGCAACGAAGACTAACTTGGCCACCCGCTGGCCAGCGTTTTCAGGCAGAATTCGGCTCGCTGCCGGATGATGCCGATTTCCCCTGCGGCTCTGACCGCGACCAAGCGGCGACGCGCCCGACCGACCGCCAGCGCGCAGCGCTGTGGGACACGATAGAATGGCCAACGAATTCAGCTTCCAGCTTCTCGAAGACATCGCTCGCGACCTTTCCGGCGAGGTCGTCTGTTTTCCCACCTTTCTCGATATCACCTTCCAGGTGCGGACGGCGCTCAAGAACCCAAGTCTGAGTATCGATCAACTGGGCAAGCTGGTTGGTGCCGAGCCCTTGATGAGTACCAAGATCATCCGTCTCGCCAACTCGGCGGCCATGAATCGCTCCGGTCGGACCATCGCCGACGTCAACAGCGCGATCGCCCGGGTCGGCATGGAAGCGGTGCGCAGTGTCGCGTTCGCCGTGGCGATGGAGCAGTTGCTCAACTCAAAGAAGATGGCGCCGTTTCAGGCACTCTCGCGTCGCCTGTGGGAACACACCATGCACGTCGCGGCTCTCTGCCGGGTACTTGCTCGGCGCGTGCCTCAGATCAATCCCGACGAGGCCATGTTCGCCGGCCTGATTCACGACATCGGCGTATTCTATCTGCTGTCGCGGGCGGCGAATTTTCCGGAGCTGATCGCCGACCCGGCCGAGTTGCATCAGCTGCTGGTGCAATGGCACGACAACATCGGGCACGCCTTGCTGGCGGCGATGGGCCTGCCCGAGGACTTGCTGATCGTCGTCCAGGAACACGAACAGGAGCGAACGCTGACCACCATCGGTACGCTGGCGGACGTCCTTTTCGTCGCCAACAGGCTGGCCAACGTCGAGCACGGATGGCGGGACTTGCAGTTCTCCGCGCCGGTCGACGCCGATGCCCTGGCGCATCTTTATGATGCCGCCGCCCTCGGCGCCTTGCTCGTCGAGTCGGCCGAAGACGTTGCCTCACTGAAGAGCGCTCTCGGCACTTGAGGTCTGCGGGAGTCTTTTCCGGCAGGGAACTGCATCCGGGATCGCCAACTGCCGATGGCTGCCCTGGTGCCGTCGCACGCTGTCACAGCCGCCGGATCTTGTCGAGCAGAGCGGTAGTCGACGTCTGGTGAATGAACGGCAGCGAGCGCACACAGCCACCCCAGCCGCACACTTCGCGGTTCCCGACAATGCGCTCCACCGGCCAATCGCCACCCTTGACGAGGATGTCGGGCCGGCAGTCGAGAATCCGTTGCAGCGGCGTATCCTCGTCGAACCAGGTCACCAGCGACACCGAGTGCAGGGCGGCGATGAGCGCCAATCGATCGGTTAGCGGATTTACCGGGCGATCGTCGCCTTTTCCCAGCCGTTTGACCGACTCGTCCGAGTTGAGGGCAACCACCAGAGCGGCGCCGAGCGCCCGTGCCTGAGCGAGAAGGGTGACATGACCGCGATGCAGGATGTCGAAGCAGCCGTTGGTAAACACCAGCGGGCGAGGTAAAGCGAGCACGCATTCGGCGAGTTTTTCGGGCGCTATGATTCTGCTTTCGAAGACCGGTGAGTCGATCGGCGAGCACGGGACTGCTTGGGTCATTGGTCACTCCATGGGCGTCGCCGTCCGGACGTGCGACCGACGGGCGCAGACGCTGCTCGGCTGGCAATAGCCACAGTCTCTCATCCCCCCTCGCACGGGGCAAGATGCAGGCGGTGTGGTCAAGGGAGGGTGCCGCTTGAGCGTCGGCTCGCGGGCCTGACGCCGTGATCGATCGCACGGAACGGGCTGCTGCGACTCGGTATAATCGCGCCTCTAGCGACCCGGCTTGCCGGGCAGGTGCAATCCGGAAACGTTCCGGCTACAGGAGACTGCATGGATATCAGAGACGAAGTGGTATCGGTCCTTGACGAGGTCTTGAGCCTCAAGGGCCGGGCAAGGGGGTTTGCTCTCGACACGCCATTGCTCGGTGCCATTCCCGAACTGGATTCGATGGCGGTAGTCGCCTTGATCACCACGCTCGAAGAGCGCTTCGGATTTGCCGTCGACGACGACGAGATCGATGGCAGCGTCTTTGCCACGCTGGCGACGCTGGTTGCCTTCGTCGAAGGCAAACTGGTGGGGTGAAGAACGTCTAGTCATGGCGCTGGAAGCCTTCTTCCTTTCGGCGTCTCCGGGCCAACGCTTTGTCCTGCTGCACGGCCCGGACGAGCCTTCAAGACTGCGTGGCGCGGTGGTGTACGTCCATCCTTTTGCCGAAGAACTGAACAAGTCGAGGCGCATGGCAGCTTTACAGGCGAGAGCGATGGCCGCCGCCGACTTCGCCGTGCTGCAGATCGATCTGCTTGGTTGTGGTGACAGCTCAGGCGACTTCGGCGATGCCACCTGGGAGGCGTGGCTCGCCGACATCGAGTTTGCATGCGACTGGCTGGTACGCCGCAGGCCAGGCACGCCCCTGTGGCTGTGGGGACAGCGTACCGGCTGTCTGCTGGCAAACGAAGCGGCGAACCGGATGAAGCGCCCCGTCAACCTGTTGTTCTGGCAGCCGGTGCTTTCCGGCAAACAGTTTCTGCAACAGTTTCTGCGTCTGCGACTGGCCGCGGAGATGCTTGGCAGCGATAGCAAGGGCGTGATGGAGCGCTTACGGAACGAACTGCGTCAGGGTGACTCGGTGGAGATCGCCGGCTATCTGTTGTCGCCTGCGCTCGCCAGCGGGCTGGAGAAGGCTGAACTGCTGCTCCCCCACCGCAGCGGCCGTGTCGAATGGATCGAAATCTCCAGCAAGACCGACGGCAGCCTGTCACCGGCAGCGGCCGCCCGTCTAACCCAATGGCAGGCCGCCGGCCAGAGCGCTCGCGGGGCTTCGGTAAATGGCCCGGCGTTCTGGCAGACCGCCGAGATCAGCGAGTGTCCGGCGCTGATCGAAGCGAGTATGCTGGCCATCGCGGGAGCCGATTCAACATGAATGTCGTTGAAGAAGCCCTGCTGTTTCCCTGCGCCGACGAGCTGTTGCCGGCAATCGTCGCCTGGCCGGGCCGATTGCATGCGGCGCTGCGTCCGGCCCGGGTTGGCGCGCAGGCTGCTCCGGCGGCATCGGCCATTGACCCGGGCGCGTTCGCCCAGGCCAGCGACGATGACCGCCGAGCTTCCTGCGGTGTGCTGATCGTTGTCGGTGGCCCGCAGTACCGGGTCGGCAGCCACCGGCAATTCCTGCTGCTCTCGCGCCGCCTGGCGGCCGAAGGTCACCCGGTGATGCGTTTCGACTATCGCGGCATGGGTGACGCGAGTGGCGCGATGCGCGGCTTCGAGGAGGTCGCGACCGACATTGGCGCAGCCATAGACGCCTTTCAGCGTGCCTGTCCAGCGGTGCAGCGTGTCGTCCTCTGGGGGTTGTGCGACGCGGCATCGGCGGCCTTGTTGTACGTCGAGGCGCGAGGAGACGGAAGGGTCGCCGGCCTGGTCGTTCTCAACCCGTGGGTTCGCTCGGAGACGAGCCTGGCGCAGACACACATCAAGCACTACTATGGTCAGCGCCTCATGGAACGTGAGTTCTGGTGGAAGCTGCTGCGGGGCAGGATGGCCATACTGAACTCCGCGCGCACCTTGGTAAAGACAGCGCTGACCGCACGCCGAGGTCCGCCGGCCAACTCGGGGTCGCGTTCGTTCCAGGATCGCATGGCCGATGGCTGGCGGCGATTTCCGGGGTCTGTACTGCTCATCCTGAGTGGGCAGGACTACACGGCGAAAGAGTTTCTCGAGTTCGTCAGTGCCAATTCCGCCTGGGCGGGCCTGATCGAGGCGGCAAAGACACGGCGGGTCGACATCGCTGACGCCGATCATACGTTCTCGTCACGCCTCTGGCGATCGCAGGCGGAAGATGCCACCCTGGCGTGGCTTGGCGCGGTGATGGTGGCTTGACGCGCGATGCTGACGCCGAGGATTCCGAGGCGCCACTAGCGTAGAAATGGGAGCGCTGCAAATGGATCGAGGAAGAGGCAGTTCCAACAGAGTGCGACGCGCCGGCTCTGGCCCGGCACGCCCGGGTTCGCCCCGCTGGTTCCGACGCTATCGCTGGCTCATCCTCGCGGGTTGGCTGCTCGTCCTTCTGGTGGTCGGCTGGGTGCTGTTCGTCCGCTCCGACAAAGCGTCGGTAGCACCACTACCTGGCGGCCCGGCGGCCGAGCGCTCGGCGCCGTCAGCCGCCAGGCCCGACAAGATGCCACCCGTCAAGCTGCCGGCAGACGATGCCACGCACGAAAACCTTACCGAGTGGTGGTATTACAGCGGCCATCTGCAGACCGAATCCGGCGAGCACTATTCCTTTCACCTTGCCTCCTTCATGCGCAAGGGCAGCTTTACCCATGCGGCATTTCACGGCTCGCTGCTCGACCATCAGAACGAGAAGCTGTACACAGAACAGGCGCGCACCGCCGGCAACCCATCGGATGGACGCCGGGACGGCTTTGACTTCAGCTTTGGCGACTGGCGGCTGCAGGGAGTTGGCGCCCAGCACAAAGCCAGGATGGCGGGCAAGGATTTTTCGCTCGATCTGCAAATGAGCGACAACCGACCGCCGGTGCTGCACCAGGCCCCGGGAACTCCGGTTGCCGGCTTGCTCGATCTCGGAGCGTCGGGCACGAGCTATTACACATCGCGTCCGCGGATGAGCGCTCAGGGCACCCTGACGATCGCCGGCACAGCCAAAGCAGTGCGCGGCGAGGTGTGGTTCGATCATCAATGGGGCGACTTCGAAGCGGCGGAGCTGCGCTGGAACTGGTTTGCGCTGCAACTGACGGACGGTGCCGAGCTGATGATCTTCGAGATCTTCGAACGCCGCAGTGGGGCCTCCGTATTACGGATGGGAACCTACGTCAAGGATGGCGCGGTGAGCGCTCTCGGTGCCGCCGACTTTGAAGCGACGTCGCGTGGCACCTGGAAGAGCCCGTCCTCGGGGGTGGTTTATCCGATCCTCTGGACGATCTCGGTACCGTCCCGTGGGCTGAAGCTCAAGGTCGACCCGGTGATCCGCTGGAGCCAGTTCGACGCGCGGACAACGACCCTGAACGTCTACTGGGAAGGCGCGGTGAAGCTGAGTGGTTCGCATACCGGCGTCGGCTTCATGGAACTCAATGGTTACACGATGCCGGAAGAACAGAAGGCGAACAACCGCAAGCCATAGGCGAAGGCTGGCGCAGCCAGCGGAGAGCGACGACGAAGCCGACAGGGTTGCCCGTCGGCAGGCCACGGCCGATGCCGTCGTCCCGAAGATCCGACACGGCCGGAACCGACCGCCGATTTCCGCACCCATTGCCTGCAGGCGCCCAGCCCTGCTCAGCGTTCCACCTTGACCAAGGCGACTGGCGAGAGGGATTTTGCGCTATGATGTTCGGCCGAACATCCCCCTGAGATGCCGATGGCTGGCTTGGACGAAAACACGAAGACCCCGACGGAGATCAAGCTCCATCAGAAGTCTCGCATTCTCGAACTGTGTTTCGAGGGCGGCGAGCGTTTTGAACTGACCTACGAGTTTCTGCGCGTCTTTACACCGTCGGCTGAAGCGCGCGGCCATGGGCCCGGACAGGAAACGCTGCAGGTCGGCAAGCGTGACGTTGGCATCGATCGCATCGAGCCCGTAGGTAATTACGCCATCCGGCCAGTGTTCTCGGACGGTCACGACAGCGGGCTATACTCCTGGGATCTGCTCTACAATCTGGGCGCCCACTGTGAGGAGTTGTGGCAGGCCTACGTCGACAGGCTTGAGAAAGAGGGGGCAAGCCGTGACCCGTCAGCCAGTCAGGCCGTGCCGTCAAAGACCCACGGCGGCTGCGGAACGCGTTGATTCTCGCCGCTCGATCCCCACGCTGATTGATCCATGAACAACAGAAACACCACTCATTTCGGCTTTCAGGAAGTCGCGGAGGACGAGAAGTCACAGCGGGTGGCGGACGTGTTCGATTCCGTCGCGCAACGCTATGACTTGATGAACGACGTCATGTCGGGTGGCCTTCACCGCCTATGGAAGGCCTTTACGATCGCCAAGAGCGGTGTTCGTCCCGGCTGGCGCGTCCTCGATGTCGCAGGTGGCACCGGTGACCTCGCGCTCGCTTTCGCTCGGAAGCTTGGCCAGGACGGCCAGGTGTGGCTGACCGACATCAACAGGTCAATGCTCACTCGCGGACGAGACCGACTCGGCGATGAGGGCTTCATAGTCCCCGTGGCACAATGCGATGCGGAGAAGCTCCCGTTCCCCGACGACTACTTCGACTGCGTGACCGTCGCCTTCGGGCTGCGCAATATGACCCACAAGGAACTGGCGCTGGTCGAAATGCGGCGTGTCCTGCGACCGGGAGGTCGCCTGCTGGTGCTGGAGTTCTCGCAAGTCTGGAAGCCCCTGGCTCCGGCCTACGACTTCTATTCTTTCAAGATAATCCCGCGCATCGGGCAGCTCATCACCCACGACGAGGCCAGTTATCGTTATCTGGCTGAATCGATCCGCGTTCATCCGGATCAGGATGGCCTCAGGTTGCTGATGGAACAAGCCGGATTTGAGCGAGTCGAATACGACAATCTCGCGCTGGGCGTCGTCGCCCTTCACCAGGGTTTCAAGTTTTGACAGGAGAACGGAGTCCATGAAGAAATTTTTTCTGACGCTGGCAATGTGCATGCTGGGTCTTGGGCTGACGGTTGGCGACGCTGACGCCAAGCGATTGGGCGGTGGCAAGTCGTCGGGGATGCAGCGCGAAGCAGTAGCCCAAAGGCCGGCCACGCCGCCCCAGAGCGCCGCGCCAGCGCCGTCTGCCGTTGGCTCGCCGGCGGCGGCGGCAGCAGCGCCGAAGCGGAACTGGATGGGGCCGCTGGCAGGACTCGCTGCCGGCCTGGGAATCGCTGCGCTCCTGTCGCATTTGGGCATGGGTGAGGGCCTGGCCAACTTTGTCATGATCGCGCTACTGGTTGTCGCCGCGGTGGTGGTATTCAAGCTGCTGTTTCGGCGCAAGGCGGCACCTGCCTCGGCATCTTCGGAAGCGATGCAGTATGCTGGCGTAGGAGGGCCGGGCATGGCGCCACCGCCGTTCGACCCCCGGCCAGCCTCGGCGGGGTTGGCTGCTCATGGCGACGATAGTCCGGCGGCACTCCAGCCCTCTGGCGCACCGATAGCAAACGTCCCGGCCGACTTCGATAGCGACGGCTTCCTGCGCATCGCGAAACTCAATTTCATACGTTTGCAGGCCGCCAACGATGCCGGGAATCTTGACGACATCCGCGAGTTCGTCAGTCCCGAGCTATTCGCCGAGATCAGAATGCAGTTCGAAGAGCGGGCAAAAGCACCGCAACAGACGGATGTCGTGACATTGAACGCACAGCTTCTCGAGGTGGTGACGGAGGTCACCCGCCACATTGCGAGTGTCCGCTTCAGCGGCATGATTCGGGAGGAGGCAGGTGCAGCAGCGGCCCCATTCGACGAGGTCTGGAACCTCTCCAAGCCCGTTGAAGGCGGCAAAGGCTGGGTGGTCGCCGGGATCCAGCAGTTGTCTGGATTCTGATGCTGATGCAACCCGCGCTCGGTCTGCTCAATCACGTATTGAGCGAAGAGGACTGGGCACGGGACCGGCTCGCGGGCTTCGCCGGACAAACGGCGCGGTTGGAGTTGGCCAGGGCGGCCTGGGTCGTCAGGATATCCGATACCGGGCTCCTCGATCTTGTCGAAGCGGGCTCGGCGGCGACGGTATGCGTTCGCCTGCCTGAGGACGCACCGGTGCGTGCTCTCACTGACCGAGCTTCGCTTTTCACTTCGGCAACGATCGCCGGGTCTGCAGACCTCGCCGAGACACTGGGGTTCGTGTTTCGCAACATCCGTTGGGACGTCGAACACGACTTGTCGCGTCTGCTTGGCGACATCGTTGCCCGCCGCGTCCTGCAGGTCGCCCGCAGCATCGCCGGCTGGCCTATGGGCAGCGCCAGGGGTCTGGCACTGGCTGCCGCGGAGTTCTTCACACAGGAGGAAGCAACGGTCGCTTGCCGCCCCGATGTGGAGGACTTCTGTGCCGCAGTGGATGTCTTGCGGGACGATACTTCACGCCTCGAGAAGAGACTGGCACGGGCCGAGTTGCTGAGGTAGGCGCGTGAACCGCTGATGTAGGCTGGCGTCGGATCGACAGAATACAAAAAGGCAGCCTGTCGGCTGCCTTTGTCTCGCTTCACGGTCGGCGACCGCTGCCAAACCGGTCAGTGACGACTGCGCAGCTTCTTGATCGCCTGCAGCTGGGCGACCGCCTGTGCCAGTTCGGCCTCCGCCGTCGCCAAGCCAACTTCCGACGAACGATCTCTCAGAGCTTCTTCGGCACGACGCTTGGCTTCCATCGCCTTGGCCTCGTCAAGATCGTGGGCACGGATTGCGGTGTCGGCGAGTACCGTAATCAACGCCGGTTGCACTTCGAGCATCCCACCCGAGACGTAGACCAACTCATACTCCTCGCGGTCAGGAATTTTCAGGCGGATTGTCCCTGGCTTGATACGGGTCAAGAGCGGCGTGTGCCGCGGGTAAATGCCGAGTTCTCCGGCTTCGCCGGGAAAGACCGCGAAGTCGGTCTGCCCCGAAAAGATCAACTCCTCGGCGCTGACAACGTCAACATGGACTCTGATGGACATGGCTGTTCTTCCCTTGCTAAGGGTCGTCTCCGCGCCGGCACGGTGCGAAGACGACGGTCACTGTGCCGCTTTAGAGTGTCTTGGCTTTCTCGAACACTTCCTCGATGCCGCCAACCATGTAAAACGCCTGCTCCGGGATGCTGTCGCACTCGCCTTCAACGATCATCTTGAAGCCCTTGATCGTGTCCTTGAGCGGAACGTACTTGCCCGGCGATCCGGTAAAGACCTCGGCCACGCTGAACGGCTGCGACAGGAAGCGCTGAATCTTCCGAGCGCGGTAGACTGCCAGCTTGTCTTCCGGAGACAACTCGTCCATCCCGAGAATGGCGATGATGTCGCGCAACTCCTTGTATTTCTGAAGGGTCATCTGAACCGCGCGGGCAACGCCATAGTGCTCCTCGCCGACGACTTGCGGGTCGAGCTGGCGCGACGTCGAGTCGAGCGGGTCGACGGCCGGATAGATACCAAGCGAAGCGATATCGCGTGACAACACGACGGTCGAATCGAGGTGCAGGAAGGTCGTCGCCGGTGACGGGTCGGTCAGGTCGTCGGCGGGCACATAGACGGCCTGGATCGAGGTGATCGAGCCCACCTTGGTCGACGTGATGCGTTCCTGCAGGCGCCCCATTTCTTCGGCAAGCGTCGGCTGATATCCCACGGCGGACGGCATCCGGCCCAGGAGCGCCGACACCTCGGTACCCGCCAGGGTGTAGCGGTAGATATTGTCCACGAAGAAAAGAATATCGCGCCCATCGTCGCGGAAGCGCTCAGCCATGGTCAGGCCGGTCAGCGCAACGCGCAGACGGTTACCCGGGGGTTCGTTCATCTGACCGAACACCATCGCCACCTTGTCGAGAACGTTGGACTCCTTCATTTCATGGTAGAAGTCGTTACCCTCGCGAGTCCGCTCGCCGACGCCGGCAAAAACCGAGAGTCCGGAGTGCTGCTTGGCGATGTTGTTGATCAGTTCCATCATGTTGACGGTCTTGCCAACCCCGGCGCCACCGAACAGGCCGACCTTGCCGCCCTTGGCGAACGGACAGACGAGGTCGATGACCTTGATCCCGGTTTCCAGAAGATCGACAGAAGGCGACAACTCGTCGAACTTGGGCGCCAACTGGTGGATCTCGCGGCGTTCTTCTGTGGCAATCGGTCCCGCCTCGTCGATGGGCCGACCGAGAACGTTCATGATGCGGCCAATCGTTGCGTTACCGACAGGCACCGAGATGCCGGCGCCAGTATTGTTTACTTTCATCCCGCGACGCAATCCGTCGGAAGATCCCATGGCGATCGTGCGCACGATACCGTCACCCAGCTGCTGCTGGACTTCGAACATCAATTCGGCCTCGCACATGTCGGACTCTTCAGCCTTGTCGAGCTGGAGTGCGTCGTAGATCCTGGGCATTGCGTCACGCGGGAACTGGATGTCCACCACGGCACCGATACACTGAACAACGTTTCCTTGACTCATCGTCGTATCCCTAATCAATAAACTAACTATCCCGTGGTCAGACAGCCGCTGCGCCGGCGACGATCTCCGAAAGTTCTTTGGTGATCGCTGCCTGGCGAGCCTTGTTGTACACCAGCTTGAGCTCACCGATGACATTCTTGGCGTTGTCCGAAGCCGACTTCATGGCGACCATCCGCGCACTCTGCTCGGAAGCCATGTTCTCGGCAACCGACTGGTAGATCATCGCCTCCACATAGCGCACCAGCAAATCGTCAATCACCGTCTTGGCATCGGGCTCGTAGATGTAGTCCCAGCGGTTGCCCTCGCCACCGACAAGCTCTCCTGATAGTGGCAGCAGTTGGTAGAGCGTCGGCTCCTGTTTCATCGTGTTGATGAAACGGGTGAAAGCAATGTACAAAACGTCAGTCTCGCCCTTCATGTAGGCGTCGAGTTGCACCTTGACCGGGCCGATCAGCTTCTCGAGATGTGGCGTATCCCCGAGACCGGTCAGTTGCGAGACGACATTGGCGCCCGCTCGCTGCATGAAACCCAGTCCCTTGTTGCCGATCGCGGTCACCCGCAGCTTCTTGCCTTCGGCATCCCACTCCTTCATCTTGCCCAAGGCAAGACGAAGGACGTTGGTATTCAGACCACCGCAGAGCCCCTTGTCGGAGGTCACTGTGATCAATCCGACCGCCTTGACCTGAGCGCGTACGGTCAGAAACGGATGGCGATAGTCGGTCAAGGCATGCGAAAGATTGCCGGCTACCTGGCGAATCTTCTCGCCGTAGGGGCGGGCAGCTCGCATCCTGTCCTGCGCCTTGCGCATTTTCGATGCGGCCACCATCTCCATGGCCTTGGTGATCTTGCGCGTGCTTTCGACGCTCTTGATCTTGTTGCGGATTTCCTTGCCGCTAGGCATGGCAATCTCCTCGATCGATCAGGCCAGCGTGGCCTTGAACTCCTCAATCGCCTTGGTGAGCTTTTGCTCACTGTCAGCGTCAAGATCCTTGGTCGTTTCGATCTTGCTGATGAGGTCGGCGTATTTCTGCTTGATGAAGCCGTGCATCTGCTTCTCGACCGACAGTGCCTTCTTCACCTCGACATCGTCGAAGAGGCCCTTGTTCACCGCGTGCAGAGTGATTGCCATCTCGGAGACGGACAGTGGCGAATACTGCGGCTGCTTCATCAATTCGGTCACCAGACGTCCGCGATCAAGCTGCTTGCGAGTCGCTTCGTCAAGGTCGGACGCGAACTGCGCGAAGGCGGCCAGTTCGCGGTACTGGGCGAGCGCCAGACGCACCCCACCGCCGAGCTTCTTGATGACTTTGGTCTGGGCGGCACCACCAACGCGAGAGACGGAAATACCGGCGTCGATGGCGGGCCGGACACCGGCATTGAACAGGTCGGTATCGAGGAAGATCTGGCCGTCGGTAATCGAGATCACGTTGGTCGGCACGAAGGCGGAAACGTCACCCGCCTGCGTTTCGATGACCGGAAGGGCAGTCAGCGAACCGGTCTTGCCCTTGACTTCGCCGTTCGTAAACTTCTCGACCCATTCTTCGGAGACGCGGGCTGCCCGCTCGAGCAGGCGCGAGTGCAGGTAGAAGACGTCGCCCGGATACGCTTCACGCCCCGGCGGACGGCGCAGCAGCAGGGAAACCTGACGATAGGCCCACGCCTGTTTGGTCAGATCGTCGTAGATGATGAGTGCATCCTGGCCGCGATCACGGAAGTACTCGCCCATGGTGCACCCCGAGTAGGGAGCAATGTATTGCAGCGCGGCGGATTCGGAAGCGGTTGCGGCGACGACGATGGTGTATTCCATCGCGCCATTCTCTTCCAGCTTGCGTACGACGTTGGCGACAGTTGAAGCCTTCTGGCCGACCGCAACGTAGATGCAGATCAGGTTCTGGCCCTTCTGGTTGATGATCGTATCCACGGCGACGGCGGTCTTGCCGGTCTGCCGGTCGCCGATGATCAGTTCGCGCTGGCCGCGGCCGATCGGCACCATCGCATCGATCGACTTCAAACCGGTCTGTACCGGCTGCGAAACCGATTTGCGCCAGATAACCCCAGGCGCCACCTTCTCGATCTTGTCGGTCAGCTTGTGGTTCAGCGGACCCTTGCCGTCAATCGGCTGGCCGAGGGAATTGACGACCCGGCCGAGGAGTTCGGGGCCGATCGGCACTTCGAGAATGCGACCGGTGGTCTTGACGGTATCGCCTTCACTGATCTGGTCGTATTCACCGAGAACCACCGCACCAACCGAGTCGCGGTCGAGGTTCAAGGCCATGCCAAAGGTGTTGCCCGGGAACTCGAGCATCTCCCCCTGCATGACGTCAGTCAGGCCATAGACGCGGCAGATACCATCGGTCACCGAGACGACGGTGCCCTGGGTACGCAGATCGGCGCTGATCGCAAGATTCTCGATCTTGCTCTTGATCAGTTCGCTGATTTCGGAAGGATTCAACTGCATGGAAATTCTCCTAGTTGTTGAGCGCCAACCTCAGGCTCTCGAGTTTTCCGCGTACGGAGGTGTCGAGAACCTGGTCGCCAACCACAATCTTGACGCCGCCGATCAGCGATTGATCGACGACCACTTCGGCAGTTAGCCGGGTCTTGAAGCGCACTTCCAGGTCTCCGACCAGCGCCTTGCGCTGTGCCTCGTCAAGCGGGAAGGCACTGTAGATCGTGGCTTCCTTGACGCCTTCCTGGGCGGACCTGAGCGCCTCGAAGAGACCGGCGATTTCCGGCAGCGCGGACAGGCGCTCATTGGCAGCGAGGACGTCGATCAGATTGGCTTCGCCAGCGTCCACCGTCCGGCCGACCAGCGACTTGAAGAGTGCACTCTTCTGCGCGGCAGACAGTTCGGGGTTACCGATGCATGAACGCATCAGGTCATCCCCGGCGATGGCAGAAAGTAGCGACAACCGCTCGGACCAAGCCGCCAGCGCCTTGGTTTCCAGGGCTGTACGGAAAACCGCTTCAGCGTAGGGGCGCGCGATGGTAACGAGTTCGGCCATGGTCTCAGAGTTCCTGCTTGAGCGCGACCAGCATTTCGGAGTGCGCCTTGGCATCCACCTCGCGCTTCAGAATACGCTCGGCACCGGCAACGGCGAGGTCGGCAAGGCGGCCACGCAGTTCGGCGCGCGCTTGTTCGACCTGTTGAGCGATTTCGGCCTTGGCCGAGGCGACCACCTTGTCAGCTTCGACTTTTGCCGTCAGCTTGGCTTCCTCGACCATCTGCGCGGCGCGCTTTTCGGCCGCCGTGATGAGCTCGGCAGACTTGGCCTTGGCGTCACGGAGGGCGTCGGCGGAGCGTTTTCCGGCCAGTTCCAGTTCATGCTTGGCGCGCTCGCCGGCAGCCAGCCCGTCAGCGATCAGTTTTTGGCGATCAGCCATGGCCTTTTGCAGCGGTGGCCAGACGTACTTCATGGTGATCCAGATGAAGACGCCGAACCAGATCGCTTCGCCAAACAGCGTTGCGTTGATGTTCACGCTAACCTCCTGTCAAGAGTTGATCCAAAAGGAGAAGCGCTTAGCCAGCGGCCTTGACAACGGCGATGAAGGGATTTGCAAACAGCATGAACAGCGCGATACCGACACCGATCATGGTGACGGCGTCAAGCAGACCGGCAACGATGAACATCTTGACCTGGAGAGTCGGAATCATTTCTGGCTGGCGAGCGGCTCCTTCGAGGAATCTGCCACCGAGGATACCAAAACCGATAGCGGTACCGAGAGCACCCGCACCGATCAGGATGGCGACGGCGATGGCGGTATTACCAAGCAACATTGACAGAGCGGCTTCCATTAGTTTCTCCTAGTAAAACATGCTAAATGGGTTAAACGGGGACAACGTGAATCAAACTGGTGACAAGACCCGGCACTCGCCCACTAACCGTGGGATTCACTGGCCATCGACAGATACACGATGGTCAGCATCATGAACACGAAGGCCTGCAGGGTGATGATCAGGATATGGAACAACGCCCACGGCAAGGCCAGGGGCAATTGCCAGATGCCCATCAGGGCGATCAGGATGAACACCATCTCGCCGGCATACATGTTGCCGAACAGACGCAGGGAGAGCGAGATCGGCTTGGCGATGTCCTCGATGATCCGGAACAGGAGATTCAGGGGAGCCAGTTTCGCGCCGAACGGCACGGTGAAGACTTCGTGCAGGAAACCGCCGACACCCTTGACCTTGACCCCCATCACCAACATTATCGTGAACACGGTGAGTGACATGGCGAATGTCAGGTTCGGGTCGGTCGTGGGAACGACCTTGAAATAGTGAACTCCCGTAAGGCCGAGCAGCAGCGGGATGAAATCGACAGGGATCAGATCCATGGCATTCATCAGGAAGACCCAGATGAAGATGGTAATCGCCAACGGCGTCACCAAGGGGCTGCGACCGTGATACGTATCCTTCGCCTGCTGATCCACGAAGGACAACACCAGTTCGACGAGGGTCTGCATCTTGCCGGGATTCGTCACGCTCGCTTTACCGGCCAGCTTGGCCATGCCGATGAACGCGAAGAGACCGAGTAGCCCCGAGACGATCAGAGTATCCAGGTGAAAAGTCCAGAAACCTTGCCCGACCGATAGATTGGTGAGGTGATGGACAATGTAGCCGCTCGTCGTTAGTGCCTCGCCCGAAGCCATATTTTTCCCCTATTTGACTATTGCTGCCTGAGCAGCGCCATCCAATAAACGACAACCGTTGCAACATAGGTCAGGAAGAGCGGCAAGGCGACGAGCTGTGCGTAGCTCTTGAACACCAGAGCAAACAACAACAGGGTGACGGCGAACTTGTACCCTTCACCGGCCACCTGAGCGTTGAACGCCCTTTTCGCATCAGGTCCCGCCATCCTCGACTCCCGCAAGGCTCGCCAGACATAAGCGAGAGCACTTGCCATGGCGATACCGCCACCGAGCAAAGCGGAGATCGCCGCGTCGAACCCCATTGCCAGCGCCGCTACCAGCGCCGCGGCCAGTGTGACTCCCAACTGGCTACGCAACACCCAGCGAACCTGAGGATGCACGGCTAACCCCTCCAAAACACCGGCAGAATACCAGACTCGTATAGAGGAATCAAACCGCACATGCAAAAAAGTTGTCCTCGCTTGATAACACCTGCCTTGCGGCCGCCATCGAGGCTCTTGGCGAGGGTCTCTATGATGCGGCGCATCAATGACGCAGGCGCTGCAGGATGCCTTCCAGTTGATCGAGGTCACCGAACTCGATCAGGACCTTGCCGGCGCCCCTCTTGTTGGCGCGAATGGCCACCTGCGCACCGAGCAGGTCTGCCAGTTCCTCCTGCAGACGCAACACGTCGCGGTCCGGTTTTGGCGGCGGGCTGTCTTTCGGTGCGCGGAGCGCGTATTGAACCAGGCGCTCGGTTTCTCGCACCGACAGGCCCTTCTGCACGACGCGCTGGGCAAGCTGCACCTGCAAGGCGCCCGCCAGCGGCAGGAGCGCGCGCGCGTGACCCATGTCGATCTCGCCGCACATCAGCAGTTCCTGCGCCGGTGCTGCCAACTGCAACAGACGCAGCAGATTGGAAGCCGCCGGGCGCGACCGCCCGACGGCATCCGCCGCCTGCTGGTGGGTCATCGAGAACTCGTCGATCAAGCGCTGCAGGCCGAGCGCTTCCTCGAGCGGGTTGAGGTTCTCGCGCTGAATGTTCTCGATCAGGGCCATCGCCAACGCCGCCTCATCGGGAATTTCCCGGATCAGCGTCGACACCTCGCTCAGGCCGGCCATCTGGGCCGCTCGCCAGCGCCGCTCGCCGGCGATGATTTCGTAGCGATCCTCGCCGAGCGGGCGCACCAGTATCGGCTGCATCAAGCCCTGCACGCGGATCGAGGCGGCCAGTTCATCGAGCGACGCGGCGTCCATGCGCGTGCGCGGCTGGTACTTGCCCGGCTGGATGTGGCCGACCGGCAGCGCCCGTTGTTGCTCCCTGTTCTGAGCGTCATTACCGGCCAGCAAGGCATCCAGGCCACGCCCCAAGCCCTTCATCTTCATGGCGCGACTCCCAGTTCGCCGCTGCTCGCGCCATGTCCCCGTGCGCTCGCACGGCGCTCGAGAATCTCCTCGGCCAGCAGGAGGTAGGCCTGCGCCCCCTTGGAACTGCGGTCGAAAGCGATCACCGGCTTGCCGTAGGACGGCGCCTCGGCGAGGCGTACGTTGCGCGGGATGATCGTGCGGTAGACCTTGGCGCCGAAATGGCCTTCGAGCTCGCGCGACACCTGCTGCGTCAGCGTCGAGCGCGGGTCGAACATGGTGCGCAGCAAGCCCTCGATCTCGAGGACCGGATTGAGGTTGCCGCGCACCTTCTTGAGTGTCGCAACCAGGTCAGTCAGGCCTTCGAGTGCGTAGTATTCACACTGCATCGGGATCATCACGGCATCGGCGGCGACCAGGCCGTTGACGGTCAACATGTTGAGCGCCGGCGGACAGTCCAGCAGGACGAAGTCGTACTCGCCGCGCAGGCCGACAAGCGCATCGCGCAGACGATACTCACGCTGCGCGATATCGATCAGGTCGATCTCGGCACCGGCCAGTTCACGATTCGCCGGCAGCACGTCGAAGCCGAACTCGGTCACCAGACGCGTGTCGGCGATCGTCGAGCGACCAATGAGAATCTGGTAGACGGTCGGCAGCGCCACGCGCTTGACGACCCCGCAGCCGGTAGTCGCGTTGCCTTGTGGGTCGAGATCGATCAGCAGTACGCGCTGACCGAGTTCGGCCAGACACGCCGAGAGATTGACAGCGGTCGTCGTCTTGCCGACGCCGCCCTTCTGGTTGGTTACCGCGAGAATCTTTGCCAAATCGACTTGTGCCAAATCAACTATCCCCCGAATTCCCAGCATGGCCAATGCTCATCACCACCAGATGCCGCTCGCCCTCGACGCCCGGCACCGCCAGTCGATGCACCCCATCGACCCGCACGCCGGCCGGCAGGTCGGCGATCTCGTCCTGCGGCCAGACGCCTTTCATGGCCAGCCAGTGGCCGTCCTCAGCGAGCAGGTGGCGCGATAGCTGCACGAACTCGGCCAGATGGGAAAAGGCGCGGGCAGTGATCGCCGCAAAACCGGTGGTCGGTCGATACGCTTCGACGCGACCGCAGTGTACGGCAATATTCCCCAAACCCAGCTCAATTGCCACCTGTTGCAGGAAGGCAGCCTTCTTCGAACTGCTGTCCAGAAGGACCACCGGCAGATCCGGACGGGCAATGGCCAGGGGAATTCCGGGCATGCCGCCGCCGCTGCCCACGTCGAGCAGTGGCGGCGCCTCGACGAAAGGCAGGAGTGCCAGGGAATCGAGCAGGTGATGACTGACGGCCAGCGCAGGGTCGCTCATCGCGGTCAGGCGGTAGGTCCTGTTCCACTTGGCAAGCAGCGTCGCGTAGGCGAGCAACTTCTGCTGCGCCGGCGCCGACAAAGCGATGCCGAGGGTCGACAAGCCCTGCGCGAGCTGCGCCGCCGGCGTCATTGCGCAGCGACGCTCTGACGTCTTCCGTCCGCTTCGCCACGCTTCAGGTGAACCAGCAGGATCGAGATCGCCGCCGGAGTCATCCCCTGAATGCGCGACGCCTGGCCGAGCGTCTGCGGCCGCTGCACGGCGAGCTTCTGTTGGACTTCCTTCGACAGGCCACCGACACTGCTGAAATCGAAGCCTTCCGGGAAGCGCGTCTGCTCGTTCGCCAGGCTCCTCGCCACCTCGTCCTGCTGTCTCTCGATGTAACCCTGATACCGGGCCTGAATCTCCAGTTGCTCGATGACCTGCGCATCACCCAGGCCGGCAGCGACCGGCACCTCGCCGGCACGCAAGGTCATCAACGCCGCGTAGCTCACATCCGGTCGGCGCAGCAGATCATGCAGACTGTATTCGTGCTCGAGCGGCTTGCCGAGAACGCGCGTCGCCTCGTCATCGGCGACCAGGCGCGGACTGACCCAGGTCGACTTCAGGCGCTCCTGTTCGCGGCCAATCGCCGCCCGTTTTTCGGAGAATGCCTGCCAGCGGCGATCGTCCACCAGACCGAGGCGGCGGCCCTCTTCGGTCAGCCGCATGTCGGCATTGTCTTCGCGCAGCGACAGGCGGTACTCGGCACGACTGGTGAACATCCGGTAAGGCTCGGAGACGCCGCGCGTGATCAGATCGTCGACCAGCACGCCCAGGTAGGCCTCGTCACGGCGCGGCGTCCAGGCCTCCCGCTCTTGCACCAGCAGTGCCGCATTGGCGCCCGCCAGCAGGCCCTGTGCCGCCGCTTCCTCGTAGCCGGTAGTGCCGTTGATCTGGCCGGCAAAGAAGAGTCCGCCGATCGCCCGGGTTTCCAGCGACGCCTTGAGCCCGCGCGGATCGAAGTAGTCGTACTCGATCGCATAGCCGGGACGCAGGATGTGGCAATTCTCCAGCCCGCGGATCGACCGGACGATGGCCAGCTGAACATCGAACGGCAGGCTGGTTGAAATGCCATTGGGGTAAATCTCGTGCGTCGCCAGGCCTTCCGGCTCGAGGAAGATATTGTGGCTGTCCTTGGCCGCAAAGCGATGAATCTTGTCCTCGATCGAGGGACAGTAACGCGGCCCGACGCCTTCGATGACGCCGGTGTACATCGGCGAGCGATCGAGATTGGCGCGGATGATGGCGTGCGTCTGCGGGTTGGTACTGGTGATCCAGCACGGCAGTTGCTGCGGGTGCCGTGCCGCGTCGCCGAGGAAGGAAAAGACCGGCAGCGGATCATCCGAATGTTGCTCGACCATCACCGAGAAGTCGATGGTCCGGCCGTCAAGCCGTGGCGGCGTGCCGGTCTTCAGCCGCCCGACGGGCAACTGCAGCTCACGCAAACGCGCGGCCAGCGAAACCGCCGGCGGATCACCCATGCGACCGCCGGTGTAGTTCGTGAGGCCGACGTGAATCAGGCCGTTGAGGAAGGTTCCCGTGGTCAGGACGACCGCGCGCGCGGCAAAGCGCACCCCCAGCTGACTCACCACGCCGGCGACGCGATCGCCGTCGAGGATCAGGTCGTCACAGGCCTGCGCGAAAATCGTCAGATTCGGCAACTTCTCGAGGCGGCTGCGGATCGCCTGGCGGTACAGAACACGATCTGCCTGCGCACGCGTCGCGCGTACCGCCGGGCCCTTGCTCGAGTTGAGGATGCGAAACTGAATGCCGGCTTCGTCGGTGGCCTCGGCCATGGCCCCGCCGAGAGCATCGACCTCCTTGACCAGATGCCCCTTGCCGATACCGCCGATCGACGGATTGCAGCTCATCGCACCGAGCGTTTCCAGGTTGTGCGTGAGCAGCAAGGTCTTCATTCCCATGCGTGCCGCGGCAAGCGCCGCCTCGGTGCCGGCATGGCCGCCACCGACGACAATCACGTCGAAACGGTCAGGGAAGAGCATTGGCAATCCGGATCTGGCGCACGGCAGTGCGAACGGGAAAGCGGCGAATTCTACGCCAGTTCGCTGAAAGATAACAGGTTTAGCCGAGCTCAGTAGCTGCGCATTTCGCTCCACGGGATCGTCTTGCCGGACTCGACGATGCGGGTATAGCGCTCCTCCGCCTCGGCATCGAATTCCGCACGACGCTCGGCCCGCAACCGGTGGACGTGATCTACCGCCGCACCGACGACGACTTCCTCGATCCGGTCAGGCGTATTCCGGCTGGAAGGCCTGCTCCGAATTCGCGGCCGGTCCGTCACCGCTCCAGTACGGGGAGAGTTTCCTCAACTTCGCGATCACCGGCGGTACGGCGGCGATGACGCGGTCCACTTCCTCTTCGCTGTTGTACCGCGAAAGCGAGAAGCGAATCGTCCCGTGTGCCGCGGTATAAGGGATGGCCATCGCGCGCATCACATGCGACGGCTCCAGCGAGCCCGAGGTGCAGGCCGAGCCGGAAGACGCGGCAATACCGAGCTGGTTCAGCAGCAGGAGAATGCCCTCGCCTTCGACATACTCGAAGGCGATGCTCGCCGTATTGGGCAGACGGTAGAGCGTGTCGCCATTGACGAAGGCGTTCCTGACGCTGCCGAGGATCCCTCGCTCGAGGCGGTCACGCAGGCGCTTGACGGTCGTGTTTTCGGCCACCAGATGCTCCTGGGCAAGCTCGCAGGCGACGCCGAGGCCGATGATCGACGCCGAGTTCTCGGTGCCTGCGCGGCGCCCACGCTCCTGGTGGCCGCCGCGCAGGAGGGGGCGGAAGCGGGTATTGCGGCGCACATACAGCACGCCGATGCCTTTCGGCGCGTGCAGCTTGTGACCGGACAACGAGAGCATATCGATCTTCGTGCTCTTGAGATCGATGGCGACCTTGCCGACGGCCTGCACGGCGTCGGTGTGGAAAAGGATGCCTTTCGCGTGCGCCATCTCGGCCATTTCCTCGACCGGAAAGAGGGTTCCCGTTTCATTGTTCGCCCACATCGCCGAGACGATCGCCACGCGCTCGTTGAGCAGCGACCGGTATTCGTCGAGGTCGAGCCGCCCCTTGCGGTCGACGCGCAGGCGATGCACGACGTAGTCCTCCTTCTCGAGGTAGGCGCACAGGCTCAGGATCGCCGGATGCTCGACCATCGTGGTGATCACCGTCCGCCGT
This sequence comes from Accumulibacter sp., assembly GCA_017302455.1. GTDB lineage: Bacteria > Pseudomonadota > Gammaproteobacteria > Burkholderiales > Rhodocyclaceae > Accumulibacter > Accumulibacter phosphatis. The sequence goes on along the minus strand of JAFLDO010000017.1, from coordinate 19,534 downwards.
TCGGGATTGGCTTTCAGCGCCGAGAGAATGGCCGTCGCGTCGGACTCGGTGCCGCAGGAATTGAACACGATTTCGCTGTCGTGGGCCGCGCCAAGCAGCGACTGGACCTGCATTCGTGCCTGCTTGATCGCCTTGCCGACCTGCGAGCCGAAACTGTGGATCGAGGAAGCGTTGCCGAACTGCTCGGTAAAGTAGGGCAGCATCGCCGCCACGACGGCGGGATCGCAGGCCGTCGTGGCGTTGTTGTCCATGTAGATCGGTTGCATGGCTTTTCCTCTCGGATGACGGTTAGGCGCGGGCCAGCGCGGCGACCGGCAGCACCTGGACGAGTTCGCCCAGGGCTTCGATGAGCTTCTGCTGCACGCCGCCGAGGGTCGCGGCTTCCATCGAGCATCCGCGGCAGGCGCCGGTGAGTTCGACGTAAATCTTCTTGCCGTCGACCTCGACCAGGGTGACATCACCGTGGTCACGTTGCAGCGATGGGCGGATGGCTTCGAGCGTCTCCTCGATCCTGCGGATTCGCTGGTAGTTGGTCAGCTTCGGCTTGCCCGGCACTTCGCCGGCCGCCGGGCGCGCCTTGACCGGCTTCGCCTCATTGGCGTAGAGCCGACCATTGACAGCGATCAGGATGTCCTCGATCTTCTCGTGGCAGGCCGAACAGCCGCCGCCGGCCTTGGTGTAGTTGGCCACCTCCTCGATCGTCCGCAGGCTGTTGGCGCGCACCGTGTCCTCGATCATCACGGCGTCGATGGCGAAGCACTTGCAGACCAGTTCGCCCTCCTCGTGATCATCCTTCCAGCTCTCGCCGCGATAGTTGGCGACGGCGGCCTGCAGTGCCTCGCGCCCCATCACCGAACAGTGCATCTTTTCCGGCGGCAGTCCGTCGAGATAGTCGGCGATGTCCTGGTTGCTGACTTGCAGCGCTTCATCCAGCGTCTTGCCCTTGATGATCTCGGTCAATGCCGACGACGAGGCGATCGCCGAGCCGCAGCCGAAGGTCTGGAAGCGCGCATCGTCGATGACCTCGGTTTCCGGGTTGACCTTGAGCATCAGGCGCAACGCGTCACCACACTTGATCGAACCGAAATCGCCGATGCCGTTGGCGTTCTCGAGCGGCCCGGAGTTCCGCGGGTTGAAGAAGTGCTCGCGCACCTTCTCGGAGTAGTCCCACATGGCGATCTCCTCAGCCCGCGAACGACTGGCCGCAGGCACAGGCACCCGCGACATTCGGATTGTTGAACTTGAAGCCGGTCTGCGTGAGGCTGTCGACAAAATCGACGGTCAGGCCGTCGAGCATCGAACTGCTCAACGGATCGACCAGCAGGCGGGCAGCGGCACCGACGTCGAACTCCAGGTCGTCGTCGCCCTTGTCCTGTTCGAGACGCAGTCCGTATTGCAGGCCGGCGCAACCGCCACCGGATACAAAAATGCGCAGACCGGCGACCGGAGTCTCGGTGGCCTTGACGAAGCGGCTGATTGCCTTCACCGCGGCGGGGGTCAGATGGATCATGAGCTGCTCTCCTTGAGATGGGGCGGGTTCCCTGAGTTCATCCTCGCAAGCTTCGTACCAGCCCTGCCGATAACCCGCAACACCATGAATTTCCACGCGTTCCGCGATTTCACCCGAAGTGGAGTGGGTCTCTAATGGGTGTCGCAAACGCGACACGCCGAATTGCGACACGCTCCCGGGCGAGCGGCAGGCGCGCAGAGCTCGCCCTGCTCACGCGGCAGCAGCCTCGTAGGTGTAGCAGTCCTTCGGGCAGACCCGACCGCAGGCGCCGCAGCCGATGCAGTCGGCGCCGTTGGCGATGGTCATCACCATCATTTCGTCATCGTCATCGGCATCCTCGTCGGCGTCGGCCAGCAACTGCTCACTGCGCTCGACCAGATCGAGGACGTTGCGCGGACACACTTTGTAGCAGCGGCCGCAGCCAATGCACTTTTTCGGATCGAGAAAACTGACGAACTGCGGGGTCCATTCGTCCCCACCGCGGGTGCGTCCGGTGATGATGCCCATACGCTTATCCTTTCTGTGCCGCCTGCAGGCGGGCGTTGGCTTCCGCCCACGCCTGGCAGGCCGCGAGCGTTGCCTGTGAAATTTCCGGAAGCTCCTGCCAGGCGGCAGGCAACCTGTCTTCGACCAGATCGTGAAGTCGCGCGGCCTGCTCGCCGGCGAGGCGCTTGAGCTTCTTCACTTGCCGATCGAGTTCCCTGATGTCGTCTTCGCTCATGCTTGTCGCCTCACATGCCGGCCACTTCAGGGAATCGGCCGATGACGCCGAGCGCCACGGCGAGGTGCTTGTCGGCCTCGCTCTTCATCTTCGACAGGGACTCGAAGCCGAAGCGATGTACGTCGCGCAGCGTCCGATCCATGACCACCAGCTTGCCGACGGTGATCAGCGCACGCCCAAAGCCTTCGTGGGTGATCTGCACGAAGGGCACGGCCATCAGGCCGCATTCCTTTTCGATGAGTACCGCAATCGCGTTGTGGAAAGCCTTGACGCGGGCCAGCGTCAGCTCGTCGGGATCGCCGATGGTCGGCAGCGCGCGCTTCTGCTCCTTGCTCAGCACGTAGCCGGCGAGGATCGTCGGCACCGGCTTGCCGTCCCACTGTCCGTAGCTGTCGAGCGCCCGCGTCTGGCGCAGCATTTCCCTGATGAAGTCGGTGGCATAGATTGGCGCATCGGCGGGCTCGATCGCGGATACGGGGGCAAGACCTGCAGTCATGGGCTTTCTCCAGGAAATGACTGGGATGGACAAGTGACGGAGGCGGCCGGCTGCACGCGGTCGGCGAACAGCCGGCGGTGCAGCAGGCGGACCAGGAACAGGCCGGTGGTCAGGCCGCTAGCGGCGCCAAGGGCGGCGGCGGCGTCGCCGGCGAAAGACAACAATGCCGCGCCGAGCAGCAGAGTCACGGCCGGCAGCAGATAGCCGATCGTCATCCCGAGCGTGAAGTTCGTCTGCTCCAGCTTGAGCACTACGGGGTCGCCGACGACCGCATTCGCCGGCGCGGTGATGCGCACCGACCGTTCGGCGCCACTGCCGCAGACGGCGCGTGCCCGGCAACCATGGCAGCTCGAGGCGACGGCGATGCGCACCTCAGCCACGTCGCCGCGCACGTCGACCACCCGGCCGCGGGCTTCGAGAGTGCCCGGCATCATTCGTCCCAGCCTTCGTCAAGCATGCGATCGAAGCGGGTGCTGTCGCCCACCTGCCGGCGGATCGCCTTGTCGACCCAGGCGGTGCCGCCGCTGCAGATCGCCCGGCTGAGCTGCTGCAACAGCACGTCGATCGCGGCCTCATCGTCGAGGCGGATCGGCTGCACGCCGACGGCCAGCAACTGCTTCACTGCCGAGGCGCCGGCCGCCAGGCAATAGACGGCGGCACAACCCGCCAGCGACGCCACCCGCGCCGGCAGTCTGCCTTCGTTGTCCTCCCTGGCGGCCGGCGGGAACTCGACGATCTCGACCAGCCGTGCCCGCTCACCATCCAGGGTATAGACGGCAAAGCCCTCGGCAGCGCCGAAGTGCTGATTCACCGTGCTGCGGTCGTTGCTGGCGAAGGCTACCTTGAGCATTCCCGGCGCCTCGCTAGTGGCGGACCAGGCCAGCGCCAGACGGCGCCCGCGCCGCTGAGTCGCTCTCGCTGCCGGCCCGGTAGATCGATCGATGGACAGGGATGTCATGGTGGTTCCCGAGGAAGAGATTGGCGATATCGAACAAGGCCTGGCGCGCGCCGCGATAGCCGACCCAGGTCCGCGCATAGCCACCCACCCAGTCATACTGGGGAAAGCCGGCACGCAACAGCGGCACTTGCAGACGCTGCGCGCTGGGCGCGGCGTGCGAGTTGGCGACGATGAGCTGGGCGCGCTGCGCCAGTGCCGCACGTTCAAGATCCTCGAGGTCGCCAATGCGCACGCTGACCGCCGGCAGGTCGGCGAGCACCTCGGCGCGCGTCGACGCCACCGCCGCGACGACTTCGCCGCCGACGCCGGTGAGGAACTGACCCAGCGCCACCAGCAGATCGGGGTCGGCAGCGATACCGATGCGCAGGAAGCCGGTCATGAAATGCGTGTCGACCATCGCGTCCTGCAGTTGTGCCCGCTGGCGCTCGATGGCGGGAGGTACCGACTGCCCCGAGATTTCGGCCAGTGCGAGGACGAAGGCATCACAGGCATCGAGGCCGAGCAGATGATCGAAACGATAATCCGGGACGCCGCTGCGCGCGCGCAGAAGATCGGCCGCCTTGTGCAGCGAACGACCAATGACGAGGGTGGCGACGGCCTCGCCGAGCCCGGCGATGGCCGCTTTCGGAGTTCCCCCCAGGGTCAGCGGTGTGCTGTCCTGATCGATCAGATGGCCGTCGAGTGAATCGCCGAGGTCGGGCAGAACCACCGGCAGCAGACCGAAGGCCTCGATCGATTCCTTGATCGCTTCAATGTCCCCCGGCGTCAGCATCGACGACGCGAGGACATTCACCTGCCGGCTGCCGTCCGCGGCTGGCGCCGGCCCGCGGCCGGTGGGGAGCAGCGTGTCGATGATCGCCTCGACGGCGAGAGCAAAGCCGGTCTCCAGGCAGCCGCTGTAGTCCGGCGTGTTCACCGGCACCACGGCCGTGCTCGAGAATTCCGGATGACGACGACGGAACTCGCGTACCAGACGCTGCACGTCGCAGCCCTGGGTCTCGGAGAGCCCGGTGGTGGGCAGGCCGATGATTTCCGGCCCGCTCTTTTCGCAGAGCACGCGCAGGCCCTCGATGACGTTCTCGTCGGCGCTCATGATGCTCGACACCTGATCCATGGCCGTCGTCTGCAGCGGGATCGGCTCGCGAAAATGGCGCACCAGGAACACCTTGCCGAAAGCCGTACAGCCCTGCGAGCCGTGCAGCATCGGAATCGCCCGCCGCAGACCGAGGAAGGCCAGGGCGGCGCCGATCGGCTGGCTGGCTTTCAGCGGATTCACCGCCAGCGGCTTGGCGCGCTTGAGGATCTCAGGCATGGGCTTCTCCGGCAACCGGCAGCGCTGCGCCCGCGGCCGGCGCGGCGTGCCACGGGGCCGGCGCCCGCACCTTGTGCCACACCGGCGATTCGAGCGTCAGCGCGAGCTGGCGCACCAGTTCCAGCATGCCACCGTAGCCGGCGTAGCCGAACTCTCTTTCCTGGTTGATGTCGAGGAAGGGGATGCGCGCCTTCAGCGCGGTGTAGAGGTTGCGCCCGCCGGCGATCAGAATGTCCGCCTGGTAGTCCTTGTAGGCCTGCAGCAGCGCCTTCGGGCTGCCGTCGGTGATCATCTTCGTCGCCTCGCCCATGATCTCGCGAATGCGCGCCTTGTCCTCCTCGGTCGACTTGTTGGTGCCGGTGGCAACCACCGTCATGCCCAGGTCCTGCAGCGCCGACACCACCGACCAGCTCTTGACGCCGCCGGTGTAGAGCAGCACCCGCTTGCCGGCCAGCCGCGCCCGCCACGGCTCGAGGGCGGCGCGAATGGCGGCCTCTTCGCGGGCGATCATCAGCTCGGTGCGCGCCGCGAGATCGCTGTCGCCGAGCAAGCGGGCAAAGTCACGAAAAGCCTGCGAGGTATCGGTGATGCCGTAGAAGCTGCCCTCGAAGAAGGGGACGCCGAAATCGCTTTCGAGTTTGCGCGCGACGTTGAGCAGCGCCTTGGCGCAGACCACCATCGACGCCTGCGCCCGATGCATGGTCTGCACCTCGTGGAAGCGTGCGTCGCCCGAGAGCGTGCACAGAATGCGCAAGCCCAGCTCGTCGAACAGTGGCGCGAGGTACCAGAACTCGCCGGCGATGTTGTATTCGCCGATGAGGTTCACGTCGTGTACCCGGATACCCGGCCGTTGCGCCGACGCGGCGACCGGTGCCGGCTCGCCGGTGCCGATCACGTACTTGAACATGGCTTCGCCGGCGATGCGGTTGCCGAGGTTCTTGGTGCCGTAGAAGCCGGCGCAGTCGACCGGCACCACCGGCACCCCCCAACGCGCGCTGGCCGCCCGGGCTACCGCCTCGAGGTCATCGCCGATCAGCGCCGGAACGCAGGTCGAGTAGAGGAAGACGGCCTTCGGTGCGTAGTCGTCGATCGCCTGCTTGATGGCCAGAAACAGCCGCTTCTCGCCACGCCCCATGATCACATCCTGCTCGGTGAGGTCCGTGGTCATGCCGATCCGGTACAGGGTCGGGCCCGACGAGCGCGCGCCGCGGTTGTCCCAGGAGGCGCCGGCGCAGGCGATCGGCCCGTGGACGATGTGGGCGACATCGGCAATCGGCAGCAGCGCTATCTGCGCGCCGTCGAACGAGCAGCCACCCGCCGTGGCGCCTGGTTTGGTGCGCGCGCAACCGGATTTCTCGTTCCTGTTGTGAGCACAGGCGGGCTCGTTCAGCAGTTGGGCAATTTCGGCTGTCTTCATGGCGTCAGTCCTTTGTTCACTGGCATGACGCAATTGCCGTGCCAACGCTAAGCGCCTGATTCCTCGCCCTTGCACCAGGCCGGGCGCTTGTCGGGTTTGCGACATTGCGACATCAACCGCCGCGCCGCCGGGTGGGGCACGCGCGCCCAGGACAGGCCGGCGCCACCGACCTCATCGGGGAGTGGCGCAAGGGATACGCCTCTGGCATGCGTCTTGCGTCGTACCGCCCATCTACCATTCCCGGGAGCCGTCCATGCCTCAGCCGGCCAGCAAGCTGCCGCTCGGCGCCGATCTGCGTGCGCTGGCCATTGCCGGCGTCGCCGGCCAGTCCCTGAGCGCGGGCCGGCGGCCGCTGATTCGCGGAGTTGCTGACGACCGTGTGCAGGCGCTGCTCGCCGCCGCCGGCTTCGACGGAACCTTCGTGGCCGAGGCGAGCGCGCCGGCAGCGACGCCCGGCGACGACGAATTTGCCGATCTGCTCGCACTGCTGCGCGAAGAACTGGCGCTGCCGGACGAGTCCGGTAACTGCCTTTGTCACGCGATCGCGACCGCGGCAATGGGCGAGAACCACCTCTGGCAGGACATGGGCCTGCCCGACCGCGGTGCCCTCTCGGAGTTGGTGCGCGCGAACTTCCCCGGGCTGGCGGCGAGAAACATCGGCGACATGAAGTGGAAGAAGTTCTTTTACCGGCAGCTCTGCGAACGCGCCGGCGTGCCGATCTGCAAGGCACCGCACTGCGCCGAGTGCTGCGATCGCGCGCTCTGCTTCGGACCCGAGGAGGGATAGCGCGAATAGCGGGCAGCGACGGGCAGGGCTTTGGTACGCGCCCGGTCCTTGCCCCCGTGCGGCAAACGCACAGTCGCAAACCCGACAACTCGTACACGCACTGCTGCAACAGACTGATTTGTAGACCATTAAATCTTGGCACTGGAATTGCTAGTCCCCCAGTATGATGAACCACAAGCCCCCAGCCGACATCGTCATCAACGACACCACCCTGCGCGACGGCGAGCAGTCGGCAGGTGTTGCCTTCACTGTCGACGAAAAGACCGACATCGCGCGTCGCCTGGACGCGGTAGGCATACCCGAGCTGGAAATCGGCATTCCCGCGATGGGCGAGGCCGAACGCGAAAGCATCCGGGCGGTTGCGGCGCTGGGACTGAAGGCGCGCTTGATGGTGTGGACGCGGATGAAGCGCGCCGACATTGCGCTGGCGGCAAATCTCGGTGCGCAGTTGATCGACATCTCCGTACCCGCGTCGGATCAACACCTGCAGGCGAAACTGCGGCGCGATCGGCAATGGCTGCTGACGGAAATCGGCGTGCACGTCCAACTGGCGCGTGATCTTGGCTTCGCCGTCGGCGTCGGCGCCGAGGATGCCTCGCGCGGCGATCCGGACCTGCTGGCGGCGATTGCCGAAGCCGCGCAGGCAGCCGGCGCGCAGCGCATCCGCTTTGCCGATACCCTGGGCGTGCTCGACCCCTTCGCCACCTTCGAGCGGATTCGCCACCTGCGCTCGCGCTGCGATCTCGAGATCGAGATGCACGCCCACGACGACCTCGGGATGGCCACCGCCAATACGCTGGCAGCCGCCCGCGCCGGCGCGACACACCTCAACACGACGGTCAACGGGCTTGGCGAACGCTGCGGCAACGCGCCGCTGGAAGAAGTCGTGCTGGGCCTGCATCTGTGCCAGGGGATCGAAACGGGGATCGATCTCGCCGGCTTCCCCGCGATCTCGCAGCGCGTGGCCGTCGCTTCCGGGCGCCCCCTGTCCTGGCAGAAGAGCGTTGTCGGCGAAGGCGCCTTCACCCATGAGGCGGGGATTCACGTCGACGGTCTGTTCAAGGATCCTGCCAACTACCAGGGTTTCGATCCGCGTCTGGTGGGGCGCCGGCACCGCGTGGTTCTCGGCAAGCATTCCGGAGCACGCGCCGTGCAACAGGTGATGGCGGGCCTCGGCCATGCACTGTCGGACACCTCTGCGCGCGCTTTCCTGCAGCGGCTGCGCAGCTTCGTCGCGGAGAAGAAGCATTCGCCGTCGGCGGCCGATCTGTTGAAGCTGCTCGGCTCCTGAGCCGATGAACCGGAAAGATGGCGATGGCCGACCGACTCGAACTCCTTGAACTTGGCGATGACGTGCTCTATTTCGACGAGCCCTGCCCGCCGCGGGTCGCCGCCCAGATCGACGCCGCGGCGCATGACTACGGCCAGCCGGTCGCCGAGCAACGGCTGCTCTACGCCTACTTTCTGGCGCCCGAGCAGCTCTCGGTCCTGGTCGCGCTGTACCGCTACTACTTCTATCAGCACCGCCTCGAGGATGCCCTGGTCGTCGCCGAACGCGCGCTGGAGGTCAGTGCGCGCCGCCTGCAACTGGCCGGCGGTTGGCGCAGCCTGGGGCCGCGCACGCTTGGCGAGGCGGCGATGCGCTCGATGGGCATGCTGCGCTTCCACTTGCTGGCGCTCAAGGGGTCGGCGGTGATCCTGCTGCGCCTTGGGCGAGTCGGTGAGGCCTGCACGCGCCTGCGCACGATTGCCGACGTCGACCGGCGCGATGCCCTCGGCGCTTTGCCGCTGCTCGAGGTCATCGATCGCCAGTACGCCGCTACCCCCGAAACCTTGGACTAAAGGAGGAAAGAGCCATGGCTTGCGCCAACGACACTTTTGAGGACGACCTCGCCGAGTTGAGTTCGGCGGAAGAATTTCTCGACTACTTCGGCATCGACTTTGCCGTGCCCGTGGTGCAGGTCAATCGCCTGCACATCCTGCAACGCTTTCACGATTATCTGGCCAAGCAGGAAGCCGGCAAGGCGCCGGATTACCTCGCCTACCGCCACTGGCTGGCGCGCGCCTACGCCGACTTCGTCGGCTCCACCGCGCAGGCCGAGAAGGTCTTTGCCGTTTTCCAGAAGGCCGAAGGGTCGTCCTTCGTCCCCCTCTCCTCGCTGACGGACTGAGGCCGTGTTGCCGCGCTGGGACTACGGCGATGCGGTACGCGTGACGCGCAACGTGCGCAACGACGGCACCTTCCCCGGCGTGCCGACCGGCGACCTCCTGGTGCGCCGCGGGCGCATCGGGCATGTGCGCGATGTCGGCACCTTTCTCCAGGATCAGATAATCTATTCCGTGCATTTCCTCACCGAGGGACGCCTGGTCGGTTGTCGTGAAGACGAACTGGTCGGCGTCGACGAAGCGTGGATCGAAAGTCGTTTCGAGGTTCGCCAGCGGGTGCGCGCGCTGCGCCCGCTGGCCGTGGCCGGCGAGGTTCGCGTGCCCGCCGGCAGTCGCGGCGAAGTCCTGAATCTCGAAAAATCCGAGACCCAGGGCGTCGTCTATCAGACGCACTTCGACTGTTTCGCCGGCATGCCCCTGTGGGTACCCGAGGCCGCTCTGGGCGAATGGCGACGGCCAGGCGATGCCTGAAGCGGGTGGCATCTACCGGTCGATCAAGCTCGCCGCGCAGTTGTTCGGCAAGCCGCTGGAGGCACTTGCCCCGGAAGAACTGCACCGGGTGACCTGTGTCGCGACCCGGCAGCAGGAGATCGAGGTGCTGATCCTGGAAACACCGGAAGCGGCCAGCGTGATGCTCCCGGCAGCCTCGATCGACGCCAGCCTGATGGAAATCCGCCGTCGCTACGCCGACGATGACGAGTATCACGCCGAGCTCGAACGCGTCGGCCTGGATGCGGCGGCGTTGCGCCAGGCGGTGGCGCGCGACCTGGTGGTCGAGGCCGTGCTGGAAAGGGTCGCGGCAGCAGCGGCGCCGGTCAGCGATACCGACGTCGAGATCTTCTGGTACATGAACCAGCAGCGTTTTCGCCATGGCGAAACGCGCGTGCTGCGACACCTCCTGGTGACCATCAACGAGAACCTGGCGGGCAACGAGCGTCAAACCGCCCGCGCCCGCATCGAAGCCATTCGCGCCCGCCTGCTCAGGGAACCGCAACGCTTCGCCGAGCAGGCGCTGAAGCACTCCGAATGCCCAACAGCGGTCCATGGCGGCCTGCTCGGCCGCGTGCCGCGCGGCCAACTTTATCCGCAGGTCGATGCGGCGGCCTTCACCCTCGCCGAGGGGATGCTCTCCGAGGTCATCGAGAGCGAACTCGGCTACCACCTGATCCGCTGCGAAGCCATCCAGCACGAACGCCTGCTGAGCTTCGCGGAGGCCCGCCAGACGATCCGCGAACATCTCGACGGGCAACAGCAGGCTCTCTGCCAGAAAGCCTGGATCAAGGCCCTGCACCGCTAGGCGGCCGCACAGTCAACCGCTTGCTTGCCGAGTCATCGCGAACCTTCGCGCGCGCTGGTGCCACGCCGGGAGCGTGAGCCGCGGCACGCCGTTCGTTCATCGACCGGAGCAATCGCGCGGCCGCAGAAGACGGTCAAGCCACCATGCGCCGTCGAAACGGATAGAATGCGATGCAGCTTCTCGACACAACCCGATCATGAAAGATCCTTCCCAACTACTGAAATTTTCGGCTGGCCTGCCGGTCGATGCGGCAGTTGTGCGCAGGTGCCCCGGGCAACCGGTTTGTCAAGACTGCACTTTGGCTGTGAAGCCGTGCTTTGCCGACAACGGTTCTAGGGCCATTGGCCGGCGCTGACGCGACAGGCTTGACTTCTCTGGTCCGATTCTGGGCCGCTTGCGGGATCACACGATACCGACGGCGCGAGGATCATTCCTGACCCAAGCGTTTCACGGCATCGATGGTCTTGAGATTTCTTGTTGAAGGCACCCTGGGCAAGAGCAGCGCCCCAGGCTGCAACAGCATCGATCCCTGGCAAGCAACAGCCCTCCTCTTGAAGACAAAATGCTCACGAATTACAACCTGGCGTGTGCCGTCAATCACCACGCGATGGCCAATCCGGACGCCCCGGCGGTGGTGTGCCAGGCGCGCTCCCTGACCTACGCCGAACTGGCTGAGCGTGCCGCCCGTCTCGCCGCTTGCCTGACTCACCGGCCTGACTGGCAGCGTCTTGACGGGCAAGCGCTCCGTGTCGGGATTTTGGCTTCGCGTGGAGTTGACGCCTGCGTGGCGGTGCTCGGCGCCTGCTGGGCAGGAGCCACGTATGTGCCGATCAGCTTGAAACAGCCGGAAGAGCGCGTCTTGACCTTGCTCGCCCAATGTGGCTTGTCGGCAATCATTGCCGATGACGAGGGGGCGAAGCTGCTCAGCGAGCGTTTGCTCACCGTCGGCCCGCGGCTGGTGATTCACGCCGGACAGTCATTGCTCGTGCCGCGGGCTGGCGCGGTCGAGATGGTCGACATGGCGACGCTCCCGCCGGTGACCCCGGAAGAACCGGCACCGATGGCGGCGTCAGACACGGCCTACATCATTTTCACTTCGGGAACGACCGGCGTCCCCAAGGGCGTCATGATTTCGGCCGGCTCTGCCCGTCATTACCTGACGACGATCACCGAGTGGCTGGATTTGCGCGCCAGCGACCGAGCCTTGGAGACCTGCGAACTCAGCTTCGATTTCTCGGTGCACAACATGTTCTCCACCTGGGAGGTGGGCGCCGCACTGCATATCCTGCCGGCCACCACGGTGATGAACGCCGTCAAATTTGTCCGAAGTTCCGGGTTGACGGTGTGGAACTCAGTTCCCGCGCTGGCCGGGATGCTGCGCCAGATCAAGGCGCTCGCTCCAGAAAGCCTGGCCAGCTTGCGCGTCACCGTTTTCGGCGGCGAACAGTTGCCCGCGAGCACCGTCACCGCCTGGCAAAGTGCGGCACCCAACAGCGTCATTGTCAACCTCTATGGTCCGACCGAAGCAACGGTCTTCTGTCTGGCTCAGAGGGTTGGCAAGCCACTGCCACTGACTCCGGGACGTAACGTCATGGCGATCGGCACGCCGCTGCCCGGCAATGAGGCGAGGGTGGTCGATGCGCACGGTCACCCTGTCGCCGACGGCACCGCGGGCGAATTGGTGATCGCCGGCGACCAGATTGCTGACGGCTATCTCGGAGCCGACGAGCTGACGGCCTCTCGGTTTCCGACGCTCGATGGCAAACGCTGGTACAGGACGGGCGATCTGGCCCAGCGCGACGCCACGGGTTGCTTTCATTGCCTCGGGCGGATCGACAACCAGGTCAAGGTGCTCGGTCATCGCGTCGAACTCGAAGAGATAGACGCCCATCTTCGCATCGTCTCCGGCGCCGATGTCGTCGGCTCCATCGCCTGGCCGCAGGCAAACGGCATGGCCAGCGGCATCGTCAGTTTTGTCGGCGCATCGGCCATCGACGCCGATCGCGTGATCGATGAACTGAAAAACCGGCTGCCGCCGTACATGCTGCCCCGCAGGGTCATTGCCCTGGAAAGAATGCCGCTCAATTCGAGTGGCAAGGTCGACCGGCGGGAGTTGCACCAACTGCTCGACAAGGAGGCGGGATGAGCCCGGCGGCAGCCAGCAGTGCAGCACTGCCGCCGCAGCGAGGAGGCGGCAACGCCTCGCGAGGGAGCCGTTTGCGCCGCTTCCTGGCCATCGACGAACGCGCGGATTGCATCGCGTGGTCGCAGGCGGTGAGCGGCCGCGCAATCATTTACTGCACGGCGATTGCCACCGTCGCCACCTACTTCCCCTGGTGGGAAACCCTCCTGGTCGTCAGCGCAGCCATGGCAGCGGCCTACATGTCGAAGTTCCGCAATCCGATCTTGTTCACGGCAACCTGGTCCGCGGCATTCCTTGAAATGGGACTCGCCGAGAATTCCATCCTGGAAGATATCGCTGTCGTCATGCAGCAGGAGCACATGGCTGGCCCCCCGCCGATGGTTCTGGCGAGCTTGTTCCTGCTGTTCGTCATGATCGGCGCCTGGGGCAGCCTGGAGTGGGTCCGCCGGCATCCGCATTGCCTCCTGGCCCGCCGGCCCTTGCTTTGCCTCTTGGCGCTGGAAGTGGTCTTGTGCGGCCTGACGACCATGGACGGCATGCAGGGACTGCCGCGCGTAATGCTCTGGTCGATGTTGATCGTGCTGACGCCGTACGTCTGGTTTCTGCCCTTTGCCATCGTCGACCAGCGCTCGCAGCAAGCCAGCCCCCGGTTGATGCAGTTGGCCGTGCTGCGCCCGTTCTGGAGTCCGACCTACCTGCCGTTCGGTAAAGGAGCCGCATTCCTGCGCAAGCATTTGTCGAAGACACCCGAGGACGTGGCGATCACGCAGCTCAAGGCGATCAAATTGCTCATCTGGTCAAACGCGCTGCTCGCACTGAAGTCAGCCATGACTCTGGTGTTCGAGGACTACCTGCAGATTCCGCGCGTGGAAGTCGCGCTGGATGCCTTCCTCCGCGGCCAGCCGTACCCGATTGCAGTCGGCTGGACTTGCCTGCTGCTGTCGACCGCGAAATACGCATTGACCATCGCGCTGTGGTCCGCTCTGTTCATCGGCATCGCCCGTTTGGCCGGCTATCGGTTGCCACGTGGTTGCTGGAGGCCGCTCGAATCGAGAACGCTGATGGAGTACTTCAATCGCTTTCACTATTATTTCAAGGAACTTCTCGTCGATTTCTTCTTCCTGCCAACGTTCTTCGCGGTTTTCCGGGGTTACCCGCGCCTGAGGATGTTCTTCGCCACCTTCATGGCCGCCGGCGTAGGCAATGCCCTGTGGCATTTTCTCCGCCAGATCGATAACGTCGCCACCATGGGTCTGGCCGGGGCAATTGACAGCTTCACCAGCTACCTCTTCTACTGCGTGATATTGGCGACGGGGATCGGCATATCGCAGGTCCGCGCGAGTATCGGCATTCGCCCCTCGGCCACCCATTTCGGGATATTGTATTCCGGCCTCTGCGTATGGTCGTTCGTTGTCTGCCTGCATGTTTTTGGCGGTGAGAGTCTTCGCCATACACTGCTTGAACGTGTGTTGTTCATGATGAGCCTTTTTGGAGTAGCCTGATGGAAGCAAATGCCAAGCAGGATTTACGGAACTTTCTCAAGAAAGCCCTGGAAAACCACCGCGATCACCAGGAGTTCGCTGATGACGAATCACTCTTCGTAAGTGGCCGGCTGGATTCCTTCTCCATGATGACTCTTGTCATGTATCTCGAGGAAGCCTTTGGCCTGGATTTTTCCGATTTCGAGTTTGACGTGAATCTAGTCGATTCAGTAAATGCAATTGAAGTGCTGGTAGATGCAAAGCAGGCCGTGTGAATTTGATCTTGCCTAGGTCTGCTGGGGACGACCGCGGCCATCAGGAGGTTCGTGAGGTCCGGTAAGGTCGAGATGTGGCGCGGTCGCCGTCGGCTCGGCCCGTCTGTTTCCATCCCTTTGGTCTGGCGGTGCTCAGCTTGCTTCGGCCAAGGAGCGGTCGATCGGCTCTGGGGTTCTCGGTCTCAAGACGGATTTTTGGGGACAGTATAAGTAATTCCCGCGGCGGCTTGCCGCGCCGTGTCAACGCCGCCACATAGACACTATCGGCCCCAGTCGAAGAAGGGTGAATTACCTATACTGTCCCCGCAATTGCCTGTCCCCGCAATTGCCCGCAATTGCGATACGCCGCTGGGTCGGCGGCACTCAGCCGGCGTGGAGATCGTCCATGTCGCACCCGAGTGCGGCAGCCAGCCTGGCCAAGAGGTCGGCAGAGGGCGTTGCCTTGCCGTTCTCGATCATCGACAGCATTTGTCGTGTGCAGCCCACCTGTTCAGCCAGGGCCTGCAGCGTCAATCCGCGATGCCCACGCCAGACCT
The DNA here is from genome assembly GCA_017302455.1 of Accumulibacter sp. Lineage (GTDB taxonomy): Bacteria > Pseudomonadota > Gammaproteobacteria > Burkholderiales > Rhodocyclaceae > Accumulibacter > Accumulibacter phosphatis. The sequence continues at coordinate 4,435 of JAFLDO010000017.1, read as the reverse complement.
TGAGCGGCGACTCTCCCGACAGAAGTCGCTCGACGAACTCGACGGGCAGCGATTCTTCTTGGCGAGCCTCTTTGGCGTCGGCGATGTCTTGCAAGGTTTCCAGGCGTTCGAGCAATGCCGTCCACTCGTCCATCGGCACGACGGCAAACGCGGGAGTTCCGTTCAGTTCGATGATTTGTGCGCTCATTTGTAGACATCTCCTCTCGGTGCAACTTTCACCACCAGCAAGACCAATTCGCCTCGCTGTACCTCGCAGATCGCCCGCCAATCGCCGACGCGCAGCCGCCAGAACGGCGAGCCCTGCAGCGGCTTCCAGTCGCCACGATACGCTGCCGGGTCGGCGGCTATGGTCTTCAACTCGCCGAGCATCCGACGGGCAGTGCCTTGCGGCATCCTGGCGAGCCCTTTGGCGGCGGACTTGGCGAAGCGAAGTGCGAACATGTGAGACATGTTAAGACCATCTCATTTCGCTGTCCAATTTTGCTTGACATCACCGATCGACCGGGCCTCCGGCGCCAGGTGGTGCAGGGTGACGCCGGCGATGCAGAACAGCAGCGCGGTGGCCGCAAAGGGCCAAACGGTGCGGCGGAAAGCGGTCTCCAGCCAGTGGCGCGGTTCGGCGCCCGTGAGGCGGCGGTAGAGCGAGGCGGCAAGCACGCCGTCCACCAGCAGTTCGACAAACGGCAGCGGGGCCGAATAGACGATCCACCCGCCGGCGAAGAGGAGCGCAGCCGCCAGCGCCAACGCGATGAGCGGGAGCGCGAGTTCGTCGGCGCCGCCCAGGGCCTCGGCCACTTCGCCGAGGCCCGATGAATCACCGCTGCCGGACGAGCCGGACGATGGGCCGCCTTCACCGCTGCTGCCGCCGCTGCGCCCTCGGCCGAGGTCGATGCCGGGGTCATCGATGTCGTAGTCGTCGCACTTGGTGCGCAGCCACAGCCAGAGCAGCAAGAGGAAGACGAGATAGGCAGCGCCCACGGCGAGCGGGTAGCGCAGCACCATGAACTGCACGCCCAAGCGCAGCATGGCAAACGAGGCGAGGAAGCCGCCCAGGCCAGTGAGCGCGACGATCAACATCATTTGATGCTTTTGGGGACAGCATAAGTAATTTCCGCGGTGGCAACGTCGCCACATTGACACTACCGGCCCCAGTCCAAGAAGGGGTGTATTACGTATACTGTCCACGCAATTTCGCCATTCGGCTCCGGATGCCAGTGTCCTCGGCGGACCGACCGCTACCCTCCGGAAAGTGGCCCGTGAGTGTAGGATAGCGTGTGGCGGCAGCTGGCCAGAAGCAGACGTAGCGGCCGCGCAATGTGATCCGGTGCGAACGGCGGGTAACTGATCTTGAACCGGACCTCCCGTTATCTGCGGACTCTGACAGTTGTTCGGCCAATACGGAAGTCTATCGTTTGGTCACTAATGTCCGCCGCGCACAAGATAGCTGACAGACCCGTCAATTCAGTCACGGGCGATTAAATTTGCCTTTGCGGTAAATCAAATGCAAACTCGAACTTGCCTATCCATGCCCATACTTATGATGCCATATCGCATATTTCTGTCTTCTCCCGGAGATTGTGTCGAAGAGCGTAGCGCCGTTCATGCTGTGGTGACGCGAGTGAATGCCGACCCATTGGTAAGCTCATTTGTTTGTCTGGAAGTTGTAGCCTGGGATTGGGGGGTGAGTGTTCCGTTCGAGGCGCTTTCTTCGCCGCAAGTATCTGTAAATAGGCATCTTCGTACTCCGGACGATTGCGACCTGTTTCTCGGCATCTTCAACTGCCGTTTTGGAACGCCGTTGCCGGGCCGGGAGTTCAGGAAGCTCGACGGCACGCCTTATCAGTCAGGCAGTGAGTATGAATTTCATCGTGCATGGGAGGCGCGCAGACGCGGTGCGTCGCGCCCCGAGATTCTCATGTATCGGCGGCAGCAAGAATTGCCTACCTGCCAGGATAATGAGCAATTGAAAAAGCTGGAGGCGTTTTTTCAGCAGCCGCCATTCATGGAGAATGATCAATGGACTGGCGCCGTAGACAGGTACCAATCCCTGGATGAGTTCGCCCGGAAAGTTGAGGGGCACTTACGCAGGTTATTGAGTCAACGACAGCCCGCGTCTCTGCCGAGATTCAGGGACTGGCTCAATAATCAGGCATCCCTTTTAACCGCCAACGCCGGGCCGCGCTACACCAGCGATGCTCACGTAGAAACCAATATTAGCCAAGCGTTCGACTGGTTATTGGTCAGGCAGCCTGCCATAGCCAAGTTGGATAAAGCATTGTCAGAGGTCTGGAAGCATCTTGATCGGGACGATGCGTTCTCCGTCATCCGTGCAGACATGGAGCAGATTGCCGATGCATTGCGCGCCGACATGTATTGGCAAACCACTCCCGATTTCCCCTTCATGCTTGGTACCTTGGCTCGCGCGGAAGCCCATGCATGGGCGGAGCACGAGATGCATGAACGCGCCAAGGAGCAAGAGGCAAGAAATGATACTTGGCGGTACCGTGAACATTCCCTGCGGCAAGCCGCCTACATGGCAGGGGAAGCAAGTGATCTCCTGCGAAACTATTGGAGCCTGTCCCAGCAACGAGTAATGCTGCTTACCGGCCCAGCAGGGCAAGGCAAGACCCATACTCTGGTTCACGAGGTTAATCAGATACTGGCCGCTGAAGGGATTGCCTTGGGTGTTCTGGGGCAAACCCTGAGTACTGCGGATACTCTGTGGGATGCAATTTGTCGGCGCGCCGGTTGGCTGGGTACGCACGATCAATTGCTCAACAAGCTAGAGAACGAAGCCGCTAACCGAAACCAACGCGCCTTGTTGGTGATGGATGCGCTTAACGAGACCCCGGATCGCAGGCGCTGGCGCAATGAGTTGGCCGGAATGATTCAGGAAGTATTATTACGGCCACATCTGGCTTTGGCTATCTCGGTCCGCACAGATTATCTGAAACAAACCTTGCCGTTGTTGCCCGATGGTATGGATGCACCTTGGGTGAAGTGGGAGCATCCCGGTTTTTCCGGAATCGAACCGGATGCTTTGCTGCGCTATTTTGAGCACCATGGTGTCAAGGCTCCCGTCGCGCCGCCGCTGGGTGAGTTTGGCAATCCACTGTACGTACAGCTTCTGGCGAGAAGTATGCGAGGTCATCCATTGCAGCACTGGCTGCCATCTTGGCTGGAAGTTTGGCGTGCATGGATGGTGCGACTGGAGGAGGACTCCAAGGATAGGTTGAGCCTAGATAACGCGTCACGCCCGGAAGTCATGCGCCGAACAATGAGCAAGCTGGCGCAAGCGATGCTGGAAGATGGGCATTTCAATTTGCTGCGCAACCAAGCGGATGATATCTCGAGAGAGATGACGGGGATAGATGGCGTCATTGCTTTTCTCTGCTCTTCCGGGGCGCTCATAGACCGGTTAGAGAATGACGAGGATGTCGTCGAATTCGGCTTCGAGCGATTATCCGACACCTTCCTTGCTGACCGGTTGTTGGCAAAGTTGTTCGAGGGGAAAGTCAGCAAGGAGGAAAAGCTGGTTGTGTTGCGCACCGCCCTTGCCCCCGGCGGCGACCTTCATCCGCTGGCATCTAGCGATTATGTGGATCACCCGCTCTATTTTCGCCGCGCCGGTTTGCTGGAGGCGCTGTGTTTGGCTGTTCCTCAATGCACAGGGGCGGAGCTTCCAACACTGTTGCCGAACAATGACGCGGATTTTCGTGATTGGGAGTTATCTCAAGCTTTCTGCGACAGTTTACGCTGGCGTTGCCGCCCCGAAGAGTTTGGAATGGATGGCAAGGCATTGCGCGATTTGTGGCGGCGTTACTCTGATAGGAGTAATCCGGCGTCAGAACTGGACGAAATCATTCGCTTTGCCCTGATTCCCGGCCACCCATTTGCGATGGAACAGGCCATCCATCCACGATTGCTGGCTCAGGAAACTCCTGGTGCACGCGATGCGATGTGGTCGGTGAATCTGGTTCCCCTATGGCGTGATGAGCATTCCAATTTGCGCCAGTTGGTCATTTGGGCGCGGGATGCCAACCTTCATGACGCACACGCAGACATAGCCTTGCCTGCGGCCCGGTTACTGGCCTGGATCTGCGCAACCTCGCAGAAGGGTTTAAGGCTGGCCGCCATGAAAGGACTTACTCGCTTGCTTGCCGCCTGCCCGCGAGTGATGGAGGCATTCCTCCCCGACTTTCTTGGCGTCAACGATGCGTATGTTCTGGAAGCGGTGCTGGTGGCTGTATGGGGTGTGGTGCAGGACGGGAGCGATGCTCAAGCCGGGACATTGGCGGCACGGCAGGTGTAATCGTTCACACCCCCTTAAGAAAAGCTGCCAGCCTGATGATTTGTATGGCATAGTTGCGGAACTTGCAGACGACCTGACAGACGCGGCACGATGCACCTGAGCAAACATGACCTGTTCCAGATG
>JAFLDO010000016.1 GCA_017302455.1 Accumulibacter sp. | reverse complement strand
AGCTGTCCCAGCCCTTCCTTGACCTTCCCCGTCCCACTCTCCTTCCGGCTCCGTTCCTGCTTTCTTCCTCGCCGTTAGCGGGATAGCCAACCCACTACAGGCCTTTCACAGGGGCGGACGTAACACCAGCCTCTTCCACAGCGAAACTGAGGTTCTGCACGTTTCGGGGTAGAGTATCGCGACCCGGGCTTCGCTGCCCACGAAAAGCAGGTTGGCAAGCCACGCGCCCGTGGGTCCGATTATCGTTGAGGCCGAAGAAAAAAGCTCCACCTGTTTCCGGAATGAGAGCGTCTCCGGGCTGGTGACCAGGAACCCGCGGCTCTCGGCGGCTGCAACCAGTTCCTTCAGATTCACGATGTTTCTGTGGCTGGATTGCCTGAGGATGAACAATTTCAACTGCGCCGCGTTGTCGTGAAATTTCAGGCGTTGCCGGAAGCATTCCCGAAGTGCCAGCAGATTGGCGCCGTTGTAATAAACCTTGGTCGGTGACGAGCCATCGATCAGTTCATAGCAGGAGAATGACTCCTTGGCGGCGATTGCCTGTTTGGCGGCGACCGAATTCAGCAAGCCGACTTCAAACAACTGAAATCTGTTTTCGGTCACCAGCTTCAGGGCATGCTGCATGTTCGGGTGAAGCAGTCCGGAAACAATGACATGGTCTGGTTGCAGGAAGTTCGAGTGGATGAGGTAAAGCAGTGATGGTAGCGACTCGATCAGAAAATGAAAGTAATTGTAGGGATGTATCAGGTTGAAAGGTACGATGGTGCCGTCGATGTCTGCTATCCGGGTCGGCTGGCGTGTGAATTTGAATTTGTCGCATTGCCTGCTGTCACCCGGAATGCGCTCGATTCGTCGCGCGATCTCTTCCTGCAGATACTCGACAGTCGCGTCGAACGGACTCAGGTTGTAGCAATGGTCAAAATTCTTGTCATAGATCAGGGCCGATCCACTGACCAGCGTTGCACTGCCGATCGAGTAGGCCTCGCTATCGCTCAACTGTATCAATTTCATGGGTTGTCTTCCTGCTTGGGCATCCGGAAGGGCCAGAGCGCGGGTCACGGCAGTCGGAAGCTGCTCCTGGGCCCGGCAAGCGTGTCCTTGCGGCCGGCGTCCCGGTGCAAGCCACGATTGCTGCTGGTCACGGTGCCCTTACCGTGCCGGGTCGGGCGCATTCGCAATGCGTTTCCTCCACAGCAGGGCGAGCGAGCACAGCACTCATCTAGACTGCCGATGACGCGGTCGTCGCGGGCAAATCGAGCAGCGTGGCGACTCTGGTTATCGCCGCAATCACCTCTGCCACTTCGTCGTCGCTCAGGGTCGGCCCCATGGGCAGGCTCAATACCTCGCGGTGCAGGCACTCGGACAGTGGGAAGCTTCCCTCGGTGTGGCCGAGATCGGCATAGGCCGGCTGCAAGTGGGGTGGGATCGGGTAATGAATTGCCGTCTGGACGCCGGCTTCCAGCAAGGCGGTGTGGAGTTCGTCTCTGCGCACGCAGCGCACCACGAAAAGGTGCCAGCAAGTCACGTTGCCGGGCTCCACATGGGGCAGGATCAGTCCCAACCCGTCGAGCGTTGCCAGATAGCGTTCGGCAATCTGTCGACGCCGCTGATTCCAGTCATCCAGTCGCCGGAGTTTGACGCGCAGAAACGCTGCCTGCAGTTCATCGAGACGGGAGTTGAAGCCCTTCTCGTCGTTCTGGTATTTGGTGCGGCTCCCGTAATTGCGCAAGCGGCGCAGTCGGTGCGCGAGGACCGGATCCGAGGTGGTGATTGCGCCACCGTCTCCGAGAGCCCCCAGGTTCTTGCCCGGGTAGAAACTGAAGCCGGCGGCGTGTCCCAGGCTGCCGGCTCGACGCCCATGCTGGCTTGCGCCATGGGATTGTGCCGCGTCCTCGATGACTTTGAGGCCATGACGTTCGGCGAGGGCCATGATCGGCGCCATCCGGGCCGTCTGCCCATAGAGATGCACCGGCATGATGGCGCGCGTGCGCGGTGTGATGGCTGCCTCAATGGCAGCGGGGTCCATATTGTAAGTGGACAGCAGAGGTTCCACGGGGACTGGTCGCGCACCGGCATACGACACGGCAAGCCAGGTGGCAATGTAGGTGTTGGTCGGGACGATCACCTCGTCCCCGGGTCCGATGTCGTAGGCGCGAAGAATCAGGTGCAGGGCATCCAGGCCGTTGGCCACGGCGATCGCGTGGTCGGCCTGGCAATAGTCGGCGAACTCGGCCTCGAAGTCCTCCACTTCCTGCCCAAGAACAAACCAGCCGGACTCCAGAACGCGGGCCGAGGCAGCCTGGAGTTCCGGCGCCAGGGACAGGTTGAGGCCCTTGAGGTCGAGAAACGGAATCATGTTGCGGGTTTCAGGGCGGCCTCAAGGAACTTGTCGTAGTCTCTTATGTAGTCGAGCTGGTCGTACATCGATGAGGCGAGTACCAGGCAGACGGCTCCGGACGAGAAATTGTCCAGGTAGCGCCACATCATGGGGCAAACGTAGAGTCCGAAGTAGGAGCGGTTGAGGTGGAAGCGATACTTGTCCCGTCCATCGTCCAACATGACATCGAAACTGCCGGACATGGCGACGATGAACTGGTGCAGGTTCTTGTGGGCATGGGCGCCTCGGTCCGCTCCTCCGGGCACATCGTAGAGGTAGTAGACGCGGCGAATGTCGAAGGGGACATGGTGGCCTCCCTCGATGAAGGTGAGGTTGCCCCGGGGATCGTGGATCTTCGGTAACTCAATGATTCTGCAGTCTTGTAATGACATTGAAACTCCCGACGTGAGGTGCTGCCCAGAAATCGTTGGTGCCATGAACAGTCAGGTTGCTACGCTGCCAACGGGGTCAAGCCAACCCGCGCAGTGTCATTGTACGGTGACCGGGGCGCTGACTGGACTTGTCAACATCTGTCGCACGTATCCATAGACAGACTGAACGCCGGGAGCTACGCTCTGTTTTTCCATCCCGTTCAAAATGGCCTCGTTGAAGCTTTGGCTGATGTGGCCAAGCATGTGCTTCTCGTACAGCAATATCCTGACCAGGACTTCGCTTTGCTCTGGCTGCAGGAATGGGAACAAGGATCGTAAATACTGCAAACGGACCCTTTCGGCGACCAGTTTCTGGTGCGCCTGCCTGGTCACTGACGCTTGCTGGTCATGTAGCGTATACGCAACAAGGAACTCTGGTACAACGTGGAAGCTGTACCCACGCAAAATGTATTGGCACCACAGGTCGTAATCCTCCGCATAATCGTTCTGCGGATTGAAGTACAGTTTGTTCTGTCGTGCGATATCCACGTCCAGGGAGACGGTTGGTGCTGGTACCACGTTGCCCAGTGCCAGGCCGAGAGCGACCAGCGACGGCATTTCCGGGAGCGTTATCTTCTGACCGCTGGCCGGAACGTCCATGTACGAGCAGACGATGGCCGCGCCCTCCGCAAATGCGTTCAGTGTGGATTTTACTCGATCCGGATGACTGATGTCGTCATGGCTGAAGAGCATGGCATACTTGGTCCGGCAGGCCATTATCCCCAGGTTGTAAGACATGGAAATGCCCAGGTTGATACGGTTGGGGAGCACGCTAACGGTACCCGCATCGAGACCTCGTGCAGTCACGTATCTGTGCACGGCATCAATCGTGGCGTCGCTGCTGCAGTCATCGACGATAATCAACGAGCTCAGCGCCGTGGTTTGATTGAAGATGGAATCGAGGGTGTTAGCGATGAATGCCTCGGAGTTATAGCACGAGATTATCCCTGAAATGCCACTATCCATAGTAAACCGTTCCGAGTGATTTTTGGGTCACGGACTAGACGCGTGCGTCCGTGCCGCCTTGATGCCCTGCCAAGCGCAGCAGCCTGCTCTCCAGGTTGCGCACGAACATGCTGGTATCGAACAATACACCGTGCTCCCGCTCGGAGGCCAGATGTTCCCTCAGCCGGAGGCAGTCGGTGCGATCACTGCCCAAGCTTACAGCCTTTTCTTCGTAGTCCTGGAGTGTGTAGGTTACCAGTTCGCTCAGACGGCAGGCGGTGAGTAGCGCGCCTGCCATTCGCGAAGCAAAGGTGCGGCCGCTGCGGGTCAGGACGGGCAGACCCATCCAGAGTGCATCGTTGGCGGTGGTACCGGCATTGAAGGGAAACGAGTCGAGAAAGAGGTCGGCGACGCGGTAGCGGGCCAGATAGTTCTCTGGAGCTACACGCGAGGCGAAGATCAGGCGGGCGGGATCGATTCCGCGAGTGATCGCCTCCTGCCGCAGATTGGCTTCTGCCCACGCATTATCGGCCAGCAACCACAGCACACTGCCCGCCACGCGGCGAAGGATGTTCATCCAGGTGGTGAACATTTCGGGGGTGTACTTGTAGTTGTTGTTGAATGAGCAGAACACAAAGGCATCCTGTGGCAGGCCGCAGCTTTCTCGGGTGGGTGTCGGCCCCGGTGCGCGCCGGCGGTCGCTGACCTGATAGACATCGGGCATGTAGAGCGGCTTCTCCGAGTAGTACGGCCTCTCCTCCTCGGGAATCAGGAATCGGTCGGCAATGACAAAGTCGATGCACGGAAGGCCGGTGGTAGCCGGCAGACCCAGATAGGTGATCTGGATCGGCGCTGGGCGGAAGGCCAGCATGTTCATGCGGGCGCCGGAAGTCTGGCCCTGCAGGTCGAAGAGGATGTCGATCTCATCCTGCCGGATGAGGCGGGCAGCCTCCTCGTCAGCGAGGGGCTGGATGCGACGGAAATGATCCATGGCCGCGATGACGCGCCGACGGATCTCCGAGCCGTCTTCCGGGCTCCAGCAATACCCATAGACCTCGAATTGGTCGCGGTCATGGAGCTCAAACAGCTCCACCATCAGCATGGCCACCGGATGCAGGCAGAAGTCGGAGGAACAGTAGCCGATGCGGATTCTCCGGTGCTCGTAGGGGCCGGGGCCAGCCAGTGTGGGAGCGTTCTTGAGGACCTTCTTGTCGACGTGGCGCCGTGCTGCCGCGAGCTGTACGGCCGGATCATCCGTGATGGCGATCATCGCGAGAGCCGAGGTGGATTGTTCCATGAGTGCAACAGGAGTATCGCCGACCGGCAGATAAACGGGCCAGCAGCACTGCTTCTGGCGCAGGAAAACCCAATGATGGAGCACGTCAGGCTGGTCGGAATCGAGAGCCAGACTCCTGCTCAGGTAGTCCGTCGCATCCCGGTACTGTTTGCTGATCTCCAACGCACGGCCCAGGTTGTTCAGGGCGAGAATCAGGAGCGCCTTCTGCTCCGGCGTATCGGCAGGGACGTTACGCTCGATCCACCGCCACTCCTCGACAGCCTTCTCCGGGGATCCCATACGTTCGAGGAGAAGGCCGAGGTTAAGCCGGGGCTGAATGAATCCGGGGGACAGGGCAATCGCCTGCCGGTAGGCTTCTTCGGCGCTGGTCAGTTCGCCGAGGTTGGTCAGGGTGGCGCCGAGGTTGAAGTAGGCCAGGTGGGCATGCGGCGAGCGCGTCCGCCTGAGCCAGGTCTGGTAGAGGATCGCAGCCAGTGGGGCGCGCCGACTTTGCTCCAGCTTGCTACAGTGGTCGATGAGCTGCAAGAGTTCCAGTTCCCCGTTCCATGCCGCCGTCAGCACGGAAGCCAATAGATCCTCGCTCAACACCGCTCCCCCAAAGCTGCCCGCGACTCCCTCTCGACGGGACGCAGGATTATAGCAAGCCGGCACCTTCTGCGAGGCCTCTTGCCCGGTACGCTGGGCAGCCGGCTCGTTCGCCAAGTCAGGGGGCAGAACCCGTGCGGGTCCGCCCCTTGACCGGCATGCCTACTTGCTTGGCGTCAGGATACCTGTACTCATCTGCTCCAGACTCGGCACAGTTGTCAGCGACGTTGTCGTCACAGCCTGAGTGGTCGGCGGCGATGCACCGAAGGCATTGCCGTTGGCATCGTATTGCTGCAGCACGCTGAGAATGCCGGGCAGGTTCGCTGCGACGCTGCTCCCGGTCGAGAGTTGCGGCAATCTGCCTTCCTGGCCGTCCGGGTCGGATGCCGCCTGGGCACTATTGAACGAGGAGATCGCCTGCAGCAGGTTGCCGACGTTTGCTCGGAGATCAGGCGCTCCCGCCGGGTCAGCAGGTAGCGGTGTCGCCGTGTCCGCCGCGCTCTTGTCCGCGACAAACCAGACGTCCGCCATCTCGTGCCTGGTCCCATCCGTCGTCTCGTAACTGGAAACCAAGCCGACGATGTTACCCGCGTCCTTCCTCGCGACGGTCCGCGCGTCCAGATCGAGTCGTGCAATGTCGAGCGATTCCAGCGAATGGAGTTCCGCCGCCTGACTGACGCCGTCAGAGTTGCGGTCCACCCATACGGAGAGGTCCGACCAGTCCGCATCTGTGGCGTCGATCACGCCGTCGTCATTCGAATCCATGGCGCTTAGCGCGGCGTAGCCATCCTCAGCTCGTTCGCCGCTGGTCAGAGCGGTAGCGCTACCGAACAGTTCTCCTCCGTCATTGATACTACCATCGTGATTGCGATCCCTCACCAGCAGGCCATCAGTGCTCGATACCCAGCCGGTATGAACCTTGCTGCCCGTGGCAAACAGATCGAACTGAACGCCCGAGGAGATGCTCTGCGACAGCTTGCCATCACCGTCAAGATCAAGGATCAGGGGTGTGCCCAGGGTCAGATGCGAGATCTGATCCGTGGTGAAGGCCGCAATCTGGCTGGTGGTCAGCGACTCGACCTGGGTTGTCGTGAGTGCCGCTACCTGGCCCGTCGTCAGCGCGACTACTTGTCCGGTGGTCAGGGCAACTACTTGAGTTGTACTTAGCGTAACGAGCTGTCCGGTCGTCAATGCGGCCACGCCCGCTGTCGCGAGCGCTGCGACCTGGCTGGTCCTGAGCGCCGCGACATCACGCGTCTCAAGCGCCGCGACCTGGCTGGTGGTGAGTCCGGCGGCGAGCTGACTGGTGGTCAGGGCGACGACCTGGGCGGTGGTCAGGCCGACCACCTGATCGGTGGTCAGGGCAGCGACCTGGGCGGTGGTCAGGGCCGCCACATCGGCGGTGGTCAGCGCCGCGAGGTCGCGGGTTTCCAGGGCGGCCAGACGCGAGGTGGTCAGGGCCGCCGCCTGGGCGGTGGTCAGCGCCGCCACCTGGGCGGTGGACAAGGCCACCACCTGATCGGTGGTGAGTCCGGCGGCGATCTGCGCGGTGGTCAGCGCAGCGACCTGGGCGGTGGTCAGGCCGACCACCTGGTCGGTGGTCAGGGCGGCGACCTGGGCGGTCGTCAATCCACCGGCAATCTGGCTGCTGGTGAGGGCGGCGAGATCGCGCGTTTCGAAGGCTGGTATCTGGGCGGTGGTGAGGGCGGCGAGTTGCGCGGTGGAGAACGCCACCATGTCACTGGTGCCAAGGGCAACGAGTTGTGTGGTGGTCAGCGCCGCGATTTGCGCAGTGGTCATGCCCGAGATGACTGAAGCCATTTTTGTGTCCCCGCAGACTTCCCTTGCCCTGAGGGAAACCTGAAAAATGTTTAGAAACAATCCGTAATGGTGTTTTTTCGGGATAGCCAACGAACGTGTGGAGACGGCTCGACGGGGTATCTCTCTTACCCTATCGGCGCGTGCGAGGGAAACTTGAGTACCGCGGCGGCGAAATTCACCATCTATTTTTCGGCGGACCGGTTGATCTCCCGGTCTGCGCTTCTCCGCCCGAGGCAGGCCGCCGCTGTGCTGTGGGGCAAGGCAGGGCGCCTTGCCAGGGCGGGGCACGTTCCTCTCTGCACGAGCGGCGGGGGTGCGGCGCGGCGAGGCGATCCGATCCGAGCTGGCGTGCGGTTCGTTTGAGGGCGAGCGTGCGTCTTTGCTGCGTCGGACCGTCAGCGTTCCGGTTGAGGTTGCACGGTGGCAGGCGTGCGCCTCGCCATCGTCGTCAGAAGCGCGGCGCTGGTGCGCGTGTTGGCGGGCGGTGGCGGTGAGTCAGTCGGACTGTGCAGCATCCATCGGCGCGGCTGCCGGGGCGGCGATGCCGATGGAGGAAAGGTCCAGTCCGGCCTGTTCGAGCTGACCACGCAGATCGACGGCGGCACCACGCAGGAGCCCACGTGTGTCGGCGTTGCTGGCGATCAGCGCCAGCGTGATCTGCTTGCCCTGGATGTGCAGGCGTGCTTCGACTTCGCCGAGACTGGGAAGCGTCAGACGCAGGCGGGTTTGCCATTGCTCGGCGCCGTCGTCGCCAGCGCGTTCGCGCCGGCGGCCCGGATCCTCGATCTGCCACTCGATTTCCTGGCCGGGCCAGACCTGTCCCTGCCAGGAAAAGTTCTGCGTCGCGAAAGCCTCAAGTTGCTGCTGCACCAGCACTTGCGCCTGCTGGGCGATGGGCTGGGCGGGCTGGGAAGGCGACGACGACTGCGTGGGCTGGGTGGACTGGGGCGTTTCGGAGGCTTGCGAGGCTTGAGAAGAGGGGGTCGACTGAGACGGTTGGGGACCTTGAGGCGCCTGCGATCCGTGAGCAGCGGGAGAAAGCTCGGGCGTCCGAGGCGTCGGCAAGGCTTCGGAAGGCTGAGCCGACTGAGCCGACTGAGCCGCCGGGGAGGGCTGGCCAAGCGGGCTGGCGGCGCCCTTCGCTTCGAGCGGTCGACTCGCGGTCTGCGCGCTGTTGGCGCCGGGACTGGCCATGCTCTCGGGTGTGTCGGCAGAGGCCAGTCCCAGTTGGCCGGCCGGCACCTGTGGGGGCAGTTTGCCCTGCGGCTCCTGCAAGAGTTGTGCCTTGCTGTAGCGGCCCTCGATCCAATCGGCCTGATGCGATTCGTAGAACATGCCGCTCTGCGTGATCGCCTGTTCGAGCAGCGGTAGCAGGTCCCTGCCGCTGGTCGGCGGACCGGCAGCAAGCGGCTGATTGCTGTTGAGCGGCAGCGCCATGGTGCCGCCCTTGAGGTCGCGCGCGCCGGCAAGCAGATTGCTGATCAACTGGCCGGTGCGACTCAAGCTGGTGGCCGCCGCTTCGTCGTTGCTCTTGTTGCCGTCGGCTACCCCGCGTGGCACGACAGCCAGGGTCAGCTTGCCATCGCTCTCGGCGACTTCCAACTCGATAGCGTCTCCGCTCTTTGCGGCAAATGGCAGGGCGAGCGTCACGACGCGCTGGTTGATCAGAGCCCGGTACGTGCCGTTGGGCATCAGGGACTCGATTTCAGCGAGCAGTCGTTGCCCGGCGACCAACCCGGAGAGCTTGTCGGTGATCTCCTGCGTCGGCAGGGCCGGCCGCAAGGCAGGATCGGCTGCCGGTTGCAGGCGGTTGGTCACGTCGGCGCGGATCATTTCTTCAGGCGGCGGGTCGCTCTGCGCGCAGGACGACGCGCAGTTCGTTCAGGCGCGCCTCGACCAATGGCCTGATGCTCAGGTCGCAGCGCAGACAAGCCTCGATGACGAGTCGGGCGCGCTCCTCCGACGCACGCGAGAGATCGCTGGTCAGAGTTGCCGGAAGGCTGTGTGCCAGTGCGCGACGGGCAGCCTCGCGCTCGGTCAAGGTTTCCCAGTCACCGGCCGCGGCGGCACCCAGCATCTCTTCGGAGAGCGCCAGCAAGTGTTCCAGTGCGCTCAGCGAGGACGTCATGCGCCGGGCTGCGGCAGCGCGTCGTGAGGGATCTGACGCCAGGCGCTGTGAATCTCCTCGAGCAAACCGGCGACTTCTTCCAGCGCGCCGGGATCGTTATCGACGTTGGCCCGGAGGAGGCGCAACACCAGGTAGTCGTAGAGCGCATCGAGTCGCTCGGCGATTTCGCCGCCTTTTTCAAGATCCAGGCTCACCTTCAGGCCGTTGGCGATAATGTCGATGGCCTTGGAGATGGCTTCTCCCTTGACGGCGATCTGTCGCTGCTGCATGGCCGCCCGGGCCTTGCCGATGGCCGCCTGAGCGCCCGCGAAGAGCAGCAGGATAAGACGGTGCGGGTCGGCAACCTCAACGGCAGCATCGACGCCGACCTTTTGATAGGCGGATATCGCTTGGCGCGCATTACCGAACATTTGGGATCCCTATTTGAAAGTAGGCAGGTTGGCGAGCTGTTGTTCGAGGAAGGTACTGGTTGTGGTCATCCCGGCGATCAGCGTGTCGAGTGAACTGAATTGTCGGCGGTAGCGGGCTTCGATCTGGGTCAAGCGACTTGATATCGCATCGGATTGTTTGCCGAGATTCTGGATCGATGCGCTGAGCCCCTCACTGCGCGCGGCAATCAGCCCGCCGGTACCGACCAGCGTGTCGGCTGCCAGCTTGGTGGCGCTGCCGTAGGCGGCAACCAGCTTGGCGACGCCGGGCAGGTCCTCGCTGATCGCCTTGCCGAGTTTGGCCGTGTCGACGGTCACTTTGCCGTCCTTCTGCAGACTGACACCGATGTCCGACAGGCGTTGCAGCTTGGCGCCCGCGAGATCGGTGGGTACCTTGCCGAAGGCTGTCCGGATGGCGTTCTGCGCCGAACGTAGCGTGTTGTCACCGTTGAGCGTGCCCGCCTTCCTGGTGGCGGCATCGTAGCTGCCGAGACCGTTGGCGGTGCTGTTGAAGTCGTTGAGGGCCTTTACCAGGGCGTTGACCCCGGCGGTCAGGCTGGAAGTATCCTTGCTGATCGTCAGCGTCGTGCTGAGCGATGTCACGGGTGCTTCCGGGCCCTTCAATAGCGTCAGCGTGACGCCGTCGAGCGCCGTCGTGACGGTGTTGGTGGTGGCCTCGATGGCAATGCCGTTGAGCTTGAAGGCCGAGCCTTGCGCCGCCTGCGACTGCACGAAGGGATCCGTGAGCGGCACCGGCACCGCATTCGGGTCATAGGCCAGACTGGCGATTCCCGAGAGCTTGATGAACTGGTTGCTGCCCGCCGTATCGCTGGTGAGGACGAGCTGCTTGCCGGCGGTGCCGTTGATCACCACCGCGGAAACGCCGGTACTGGCGCTGTTGATCGAGTCGCGGATCGCCTCTGGGGTGGCGCCGTCGGCGATTGTCACGTCGGTACTCTTGAAAGGGCTGGCGCCGGGCGGCACACTGTCGAGAGAGATGGTGAGCTTGCCGCCCGTGGGCAGGGTACTGCCGGTCCCGGAAAAGGGCGTTGCGGCACCGGTGGCCGTCATGATGCTGTGTTGTTTCGCGAGCCGCGTCACCTCCAGGCTGTAGGTGCCGGCAACGGCGCTCGCTGCGGTGCTGGCCGAGGCGATCGTCGCGTCGCCGAGCGCGGCCTTGAAGACCGAGAATTTCTGCAGGGCGGTCGTGCCGATCGCGGGAACGAGGTTGCCGGCCGCGGTCTGCAGCGCCGAAACCGCGCCCTGCAGCGAGCCCAGTGCCGAGATCTTGGCCTGAAACCCTGCCTCCTTCTTGGCCAATGCGGTCAGCGGTGCCTGTTCGACCGTCATCAACTGAGTGACGATGCTATTTACATCGATCCCGCCTGTGGACAGTGCCATGATCTTCTCCTGCGACCCTCAAACCTGCCAACACCGCCGGTCGCGCGTCGTCAGGCCGTCTGCTTCACGAACAAGCCTTTGATGCTGTCCAGCGTCTTGGCGATGGCGAGCATCTCTTCCGACGGCATCTGGCGAATGACTTCCTTGGTGGCCCGGTCGATGATCTTGACGACCAGTTGCCCGGTGTCGTCGTTTACGCTGAATTCCAGGTTGCTGTTGATCGGCTGGACGAACTCGCCGACGCTCTTGACAGCCGCTTCGACCTCCTCGCGCTCGGGCTGCGAGGACAATGCCGGGGGCGACGGGTCGGGGGTTTTGGCGGCGGTGCCGACGGGTGTTCTGAGATCGCGTGTTGCGCTGCTGAGCACCGGATTGCCCTGAGGGGGCAGAGTGGCGCCACTGGGTTGGATGTTCATCTCACACTCCTTGAGGAAGAACCACCGGGGCGCGACCGCTTAGCCGCGTTCGCGCCCCCGATGTTACCGCTATTTGCGCTTGCTCGCTGATGCTTATCCGCGCAGCAGTGACAGCACGTTCTGCGGCAGCGAGTTGGCCTGCGCCAGCATCGCCGTGCCGGCCTGCTGCAGGATCTGCGCACGCGTCAGGTTGGCGGTCTCGGCAGCGAAGTCGGCGTCGAGGATGCGGCTGCGGGAAGCCGTCAGGTTCTCGGACGTCGTCGCCAGATTGCTGACGACGCTGCTGAAGCGGTTTTGCACGGCACCCAGGTTCGCTCGACTCGAGTTGATGTTGGCGAGTGCCGAGTCGATGGTCGCGATGGCGTTGGCGGCGCCGGCGGCGGTACTGACGTCAACACTCGCCACACCGGAGCCGAAGCTTGCCGTCGCCGCCGTGTAGGCGGAGGTGAGGCCTGCCAGGGCAATGTCGGAACCGCCCAGGGTGATGCCGGCGCTTCCCGAAGAACTCAGCGAGATCTTCCCGCGCGTGACCGCGGCATTGGTCGACGCCGTGGCGGAAGCGCCCATCTGATCGGCGCTGAATCCGGTGGCCGTCACGGTGGCCGCCCGATTGGTCAGACTGCCGCTAATGCTGATGGCTTGGCCGGCGCCGGTCGACAAGGTGATCAGGCCTGTGGTGCCGTCGACGGCAGCGGTGACTCCGGTCTTGCTGGTCAGCGCATTGATGGCGTTGCCGACGTTGGTACCTTGCGTCAAGGCGTCGGTGCCGGCAGCTACGGCGCCGACGTCGTAGCCATTGATCGTCAGGTCGCCAGCGGCCAGGGCCGTGAAGGTCGTCGGCGCGGCGGCGGCGGCGATGTTGCCGCCGGCGCCCATCGTCAGGCCGGTATTCGCCAAGGTGGCCCCGGTACCGTTGGCGATCAGGCTGATGTTGCGGCCATCGGCGGCGCTCAGCGAGACAGCGCCCGTCGTCGTACTGAAGGTGGCGGTGACGCCACTCTGGTTGGCGACGGCATTGAATGCGGCGGCGATGTTGGCGCCCTGGGTCACGGCGTTGGCGCCGGCGGCGATGTTGCCGAGCTTGACGTTATTGACGTAGATGTTGTCAGTGGCGTCTCCCGCGATGGCCACCTGGGCGGTGTTCGCGGCGCCGGTCAGCGTCGTGGCGCTGGCCTTGGCCGTGACGCCGGTCGAACCGGACACAGCATTGAAGGCGGCCGCCTTGGAGATAGCGCTGTCGTTGCTGCCTGCCGCGGAGACGCCGTCACCGATGCTCGGTCCGATACCGTAACCGTTGACGGTGATACCGCCGGCGGCGAGGACGCCGGTGCTAACGGTACCGGCCGTCGTTGCCGAGTACGAGGAGGTCGTGCCGACGCCAAGTGAATCGGCTCTGGCGCTGGAGATCGAGTTGATCGAAATCTTTTCACCGGCGTTGGCGCCTACCTGGAAAGCCTGCGAGTTGAACGTGCCGTCAAGCAGCTTGACGCCGTTGAACGCGGTCTGCCCGGCGACGGTGTTGATCTGCTGTACCAGCTGGTCGACTTCCTGCTGCAGCGCGGCGCGGTCGGTGGCGGTGTTGGTCGCGTTGGCGCCCTGCACGGCCAGTTCGCGCATCCGCTGCAGCGACTCGGTGATGCTCTGCAGGCCGCCTTCTGCTGTCTGCGCCAGCGAGATGCCGTCGTTGGCGTTGCGCGATGCCTGATTGAGGCCGTTGATCTGCGAGGTCATCCGGGCCGAAATGGCCATGCCGGCGGCGTCGTCCTTGGCGCTGTTGATGCGCAAGCCGGAAGACAGGCGCTGCAGCGAGGTGGCCAGCGAAGTCTGCGACATGTTGAGGCTGCGTTGCGAATTCAGCGAGGCAGCATTGGTGTTGATGACTTGGGGCATTTTCCTTCTCCTACCGTGGTGAAAGTGACTTCGGGTTTCGGTGACCTGCCTGGCGAGGCATCTGCCGGCCCATCCTGTGTGGCGATTTCTTCGCTGACAACTTTTCTTACGACCGGCTGCCGGAAAACTTTAGAAATATTCTGCGGACTGGCCGTGCAAGTCTCTTATCGGCAATCGAGCGGCGAAGTTGAGGAAAACCGTCTGTCTCGCCGCTTGGCCGAGGCTTGCCTGGCCGGTGTTCGGCACGCGGTCGGCGTCCGCCGGGGCCGGTGCCGAAGCGCTTTGGCACGCCGACTGAACTCTGTTCTCAGCGACGGTCCGAGGTGGTTATAATGACTGTCGGCGTGGCATGGCCATCCGTGTCGCTGGTCGGGCCGCCCAGTGGCGAGCCGCCACCCGGAGTGCCAGGCGCGGGAGTGGTGCCGATCGTGGAACGGCAATGTCCGACGATCTGGCCGATCCGGTGTGCCGGCAGCAGTCGCGCTGCCTCGCCGACAGTCACGAGCGCCGGTACGCTGCCGGTCTTCTTTTCTGTTTTCCAGTGTGCGCTGACGTTTGTGGATGGTATATGCGGATCCTGCTCTGTAACGACGATGGCTACTTCGCGCCCGGGATCGACCATCTGGCGCGCGCGCTGTCAGATCTGGCAGAGATTACCGTGGTTGCGCCCGAGCGCGACCGCAGCGGGGCGAGCAATTCGCTGACGCTCGACCGCCCGCTGTCGCTCAGGCGCGCGGCGAACGGCTTCCACTACGTCAATGGCACGCCTACCGATTGTGTACATCTGGCGGTGACCGGCATGCTCGACGAGCTGCCGGACATGGTCGTCTCCGGGATCAATATCGGCGCCAACATGGGCGACGACACGATCTATTCGGGGACTATCGCGGCAGCCACCGAGGGCTTCCTGCTCGGCGTTCCATCGCTGGCCGTGTCACTGTGCAGCAAGGCCGGCGAGCACTTCGAAACGGCGGCGCGAGTGGCCCGCGAATTGGTCATCCTGTTGCAGAGACAGTCGCTGCATGAACCGGTGCTGCTCAACGTCAATGTCCCGGACGTGCCCTACGAGCGACTGCGCGGCTTCGTCGTCACCCGCCTGGGCAAGCGCCACAAGGCGGAGCCCGTGGTGCGGACGATCTCGCCGCGCAATGAGACGGTCTATTGGGTGGGCGCCGCCGGTGAGGCGCAGGATGCCGGCGAGGGCACCGACTTCTACGCGGTGCAGAACAATCAGGTTTCCGTAACGCCGCTGCAGATCGACCTGACGCACAGCGCGCAACTGTCGCTGGTGCGCGACTGGCTGGCGCCATGAGCGGCGCCGTTTCCGGTTTCGGCATGACCTCGCAGCGCACGCGCACGCGCATGATCGAGCGGTTGCGCGAGCAGGGGATCGTCGACGAGGAGGTGCTGGCGGCGATCGCCGCGGTGCCGCGGCACATCTTCGTCGAAGAGGCGCTGGCCTCGCGCGCCTACGAGGATACGGCGCTGCCGCTCGGCTTTTCGCAGACGATCTCGCAACCCTACGTGGTGGCGCGAATGATCGCAGCGCTGCGCGCCGGTCGCCAGCTCGGCAGGACGCTCGAGATCGGTGCCGGCTGTGGCTACCAAGCGGCCGTTCTCGCCCAGTTGACGGACGAAGTCTACGCGATCGAGCGCATCGAGCCGCTGCTCGCCAAGGCGAGGATCAACCTGCGTGCCATCAAGCAACTCAAGGTGCGTCTGAAGCACGCCGACGGCCAGCTCGGCCTGCCCGAGGCGGCGCCATTCGACACGATCATCGTCGCCGCGGCGGCGTCGCGGGTGCCACCGGCGCTGTTGCGCCAACTGGCGCCAGGCGGTCGGATGATCCTGCCGGTGGGTGGGGCGACGCAGTACCTGGCCCTGATCGAACACCGCACCGAGGGGTATGTCGAAACGCGTCTCGACGCCGTTCGTTTTGTTCCGCTACTTTCGGGAGTCGAATGAAGGATCAATGGTTTCTTGCGCCGCGAGGCTGGGCTCCGGCGCTGACGGTGATGCTCATCGTCGCTGGCTGCGCCAGCAAGTCGCCGGCGCCGGTGGCCGATCGCAGCGGGCCGTCGGCAGCGTCGCAACCCGTGGCTGCTGCGGTCGTCGGCAAGGATGGCTATGTCGTGAAGAAGGGCGACACGCTGTATTCGATCGCGCTCGATCATGGGCAGGACTACAGGGATCTGGTCGCCTGGAACGGGCTCGAGAATCCGAACCGGATTCTCGTCGGTCAGTCGCTGCGCGTGCGGCCACCCGGCTCGACGAACGGTTCGGACGCCGTCGTGGTGCGGCCGGTGGCTACGGCCTCGGCGGTCGAGCAGCGCTCGCTCGACGGCAGCGGCGACCTGCTCAAGCGTGAGCCGAAGGCGGGCAAGGAGCCTTACTCCGATCAGGCGCTGGCGCGCGCGCAGGCGCAGGCTGTGGCTCAGCAGAAGCCGGTGGAGCCGGTGCCGGCGGTGGCTTCGGCAACGGCTGCAGTCGTGGCGAAGCCCGAAGCGAAGCCGGCGGCACGCGGCGAAGGCAAGCCCGACGTCCCGGTCGAGCCGCCACCCGTGGACGCCGGCATGGGCAGCGAGGAGATCGTCTGGATGTGGCCGGCCAGTGGCAAGCTGGTCGGCACGTTCAGCGAGGGCGGCAACAAGGGTGTCGATATTGCCGGCAAGGCCGGCGACCCGGTACTGGCGGCGAGTGGCGGCAAGGTCGTCTATAGCGGCGCCGGTCTGCGCGGCTACGGCAAGCTGGTGATCGTCAAGCACAACAACAATTTCCTCACCGCTTACGCGCACAACAAGACCGTATTGGTCAAGGAGGGGCAGAGTGTCGGCAAGGGGCAGAAGATCGCCGAAATGGGCGACACCGATGCCGACCAGGTCAAGCTGCACTTCGAGGTGCGACGTCAGGGCAAGCCGGTAGACCCGCTCAAACACCTGCCGCCGCGCTGATCATGGCCGGTGAGTTCGACTTCGATCCTGATTTGCTCGACGACTTCCAGGCGTCGGAGTTCTCGGCTGAAGTGCCGCTGCCCGAACCCGAACCCGAGCCGGAGGGTTTTTCCTCGCCCCCCGAGGTGGAACTGCTCAATGACGTTACGCAGCACTACCTGAACGCGATTGGCGCCAAGCCGCTGTTGTCGCCGGCCGAGGAAGTGAACTGGGCACGGCGTGCCCGTGCCGGCGAGTTCCCGGCGCGACAGAAGATGATCGAGCACAATCTGCGACTCGTCGTCAATATCGCCAAGCATTATCTCAACCGCGGCATCCCCTTGCTCGACCTGATCGAGGAAGGAAACCTCGGGCTGATCCACGCGATCGAGAAGTACGACCCCGAGCGCGGATTCCGCTTTTCGACCTACGCCACCTGGTGGATCCGGCAGAGCATCGAACGCGCGATCATGAACCAGTCGCGGACGATCCGCCTGCCGGTGCATGTGGTCAAGGACATCAATCTGGTATTGCGCGCCATCCGCCACCTGGAGTCAGCCAGCGGGCGCGAGATCTGTCCCGACCGGATCGCTCATCTGATCGACCGGCCGGTCGAAGACGTGCGTCGCGTGATGGCGCTCAACGAGCGTATCGCTTCGCTCGATGCGCCGTTGCAAGTCGATCCCAGCCAGACGGTGGGCGACCTGATTGCCGACGAGAGCCTGCTCGATCCGGATGAACTGCTGCAGTCGAACGAACTCGGCGAATTGTTGAGGAACTGGCTGGGGCAACTCGCCGGCAAGCATCGGCAGGTTCTCGAGCGTCGCTATGGTCTCGGCGGCAGCGAACCCTCCACCCTCGAAGAGATCGCCTTCGACCTGAATCTGACACGCGAACGCGTTCGCCAGATCCAGATCGAAGCGCTCGACCACCTGCGGCGCATCATCAGGCGCCGTGGCGTGACCTCGGAAAACCTCTTCTAGCGCGTGCCGGCGAGCGTGTTGCGCGTCTCGCGCAACGCTTCGGCGAGTTGGAAGACGGCCATTGCGTAAAAGCTCGAGCGGTTGTAGCGCGTAATCACATAGAAATTGTCGAAGCCGAGCCAGTAACCGGTCGGCGCTCCCGGGCTGACGAGGTCGATCAGTGCCGCCGGTCGGTCGGCATCGCCGGCCGCCAGAACGGTGTCCGGAACGACACCCTGGCTGGCCAGTTCGCGTACGCTCAGCGCCGGTTTGATGCCGGCGGCGATGAGCATCGCGGGATCCCCATTGACGCTCGCCGGAACGGCGACCGGAGCGTCTTTCTGCCAGCCATGCTGCTGCAGGAAGCGGGCGACGCTGCCGATGGCGTCTACGTTGCTGTTGCGCAGGTCGATGCGGTCGTCGTTGTCGAAGTCGACGGCGAAGCGGCGCTGACTGCTCGGCATGAACTGCGGGATGCCGATGGCGCCGGCATATGAACCCTTGATTGAGAGCGGACTGAGGCCGTTCTCGCGGGCCAGCAGGAGAAACTGCTCGAGTTCGCTACGGAAGAACTCCGCCCGCGGCGGGTAGTGGAAGGCGAGAGACGAGAGAGCTTCGAGGACGCCGAAACTGCCCATGTTCTGGCCGTATTCGGTCTCGACGCCGATGATCGCGACGACGATCTCGGGTGGCACGCCGTAAATCGCTGCGGCGCGTTGCAGCGTCACTTCGTGCTGTTGCCAGAAGCGCTGGCCGCCATCGACGCGGCGGCTGTTCACGAAGCGTTCGCGATAGCGTTGCCACGAACGCTGCTTTTCCGGAACCGCCGGCGGGCGGATCGCGCGCAGCACGGTGGCGTTTGGCCGGACCGCGGCGAACTGGCGCGTCAGGTGGGCCACGTCAAAGCCGTAACGTTCATGCATCTCGATGATGAAGGACTTGACTTCCGGTTCCTGGCTGAATCCGGTTCCCTGCTGGGGATGGCCGGAGACTGGCAGGAGGCCGCCGAGCAGCGCCAGGCACAGCGTGGCAGGCAATTTTCGTTTCAAGCTTTCCTTCTCCTTTGCGGTGGCAGTCGGTGCAGGCATTGCTGCAGTTGGCCGAGCCTGGCGTCGCCCTGGCAACCGTAGCGCAACTCGGCATAGCAAGCGGCAGCTTCGCTGGTGAGCTGAGCCAGATCGGGTCTTTCGCGCGCTACACGTTGCGCGAAGGCCAGCGGTCCTTCCCATTCGGCGCGGGCCATGCCCCGTCGCGCGAGTTCCTTGCAGTAGCGTTGCCAGGCACGCTGCACCGGATCGACTGCCCGGCGCGCGGGCAGGGTCCATAGGGTGACGATCAGGAGTGCCGTGCCGCAGAGGACGGCCAGCGTGGCGGTCATCTTCTGCCAGTCCGCGTCGGCCAGGCCGAGTCGGGACAGAACCTCGCGCTGACGCTGAGGATTGTACCCGAGTACCCATTGATTCCAGCTGTTGTTGGCCGCTTCCCAGCGGTTGCGCAACTGGCGCAGCCAGTCGGCATCGATCCGGACGACGACCGGCAGGGGTTCGCCCTCGGGTAGCGCCGCGGCAATGCCCTGTTCGATGCGCGCCGGAGCCACCGCTGCGGTTGGATCGACGCGTACCCAGCCCTGCCCGGCGAGCCAGATTTCGGCCCAGGCGTGTGCGTCCGACTGGCGTACGGTGAGGTATCCATCGACCGGATTGACTTCGCCGCCCTGGTAGCCGGCGACCACGCGTGCCGGAACCCCCGCTGCCCGCATCAGGAAAACGAAGGCCGAGGCGTAGTGCTCGCAGAAACCGCGACGCGTGGTGAACAGGAATTCGTCCATGGCATCGGGGCCGAGCAGCGGCGGCTGCAGGGTGTAGTAGAAGGGCTCGTGGCGGAACTTCGTCAGCGCGGCCTCGGCGATTTCCCGCGGCGGCAGCGACTGCCACTCGGCGGCGAGGGCGCGCGTGCGCGGGTTGAACTGGGCGGGCAGGGCCAGGGATTGCTGCAGGACAGCCGCTGCTTCAGCGACGCTGGCGCGATAGTCGAGCGCCGAGACGAACGAGACTCTCGACCGGACACGCAAGGGCTCGCGGGCCAGGACTTCGAGCGTCGGTGCCAGGCGGCTGTCGGGCGGCAGGCGGGTCGGCACGTCGAGAGCCAGTAGCCAGCGCTGGTTGTGCGCCTCGAGGATGCTCGTGTAGGCATGCACCTGGCCGCGTGCCTCGATGAGCGGATCGGCTCGCGCCGGTCCGCCGGCCGGCGGACGTGCGCGCCAGGTCAGTCCGTCATAGTCGTCGAACACGGGTCCGCGCCAGTAGAGATCGGCCTTTTCCGGGACCTCTCCGGCGAACTGGCTGCGGAAGGCGATCGCGCCGGACTGGGTCAGGCTGCTGATCGAGCCCGGCGACATCTGCTCGGACAGGCCGCTGAGGGCCGAATAGGCGTCCTGCGGCAAGCCCCAGAGCGGACCGGAGACGCGTGGGAAGAGGAGGTACAGGATCAGCATGAAGGGCAGCGCCTGAACCAGCAGCAGGCAGGCCAGGCGGGCGATCGCCGCGACCGGCTGGGCGCCGCCGTGCACCCGGATCAGGGTTGCCGTCAGCAGGGTGATGGTGGACAGTAGCCAGAGGCCGGCGGGGATGCTCTGTGAATAGAAATAGTGGGTAAGCAGCAGGAAGTAGCCGAGCAGGATCACCACCATCGCGTCGCGCCGGTTGTCCATTTCCAGTGGCTTGAGCGCCATGAAGACGACCAGGAGCGCGACCCCCGGATCCTTGCCAAGCAGGGTATGGAACTGCCAGGCGATGCCGGCGACGCAGCCACCGACCAGTAGCGCCAGTGCCCAGCGCGCCGGCAGCGGGCGCCGCCGATACCACAACCAGGCGCGCCAAAGAAGGGCGCTGCCGACGAGTGCGCTGAGCCACGGAGGCAGGTGCTCGGCGTGCGGCACGGTAGTCGCCAGCGCGGCGGCGAGCAGCCAGGGCACGGCGCCGAGTTCGAGCGCGACGCCCGGTCTGCGCCTCACCGGGTGGGCTCGCCGTGCAGCGCCAGCGCCTGCAGGCAGGCTGCGCGATGCGTTGGGCCCTGCGCCGGGCGCAGGAGATGTCCCGGCAGGCGCAAGCCGTAAAGTGCCTGCTGTTCCTCGGCGGCCAGGATCCAGCCGGCAAGGATCGACAGTCGCTCTTCCGGATCCCGGTTGCCGGGGGTCAGCGCCCAATCGAGCCAGAGTTCGTCGGCGGCACCGCCGGCGAACTCCTTGACCAGCAGCGGCTGTTCATCGGATCGTCGGGCGACCGCTTTCCAGGCGATGTGGCGGGTCGGGTCGCTGGCCTGGCGTGGCCGCAAGCCCGCGAAGTCCTCCAGACCGCCTTCGCCGTGGCGGCTGTCGGCGTGTGCTGTCGACGCCGCCGGCGGCAGCGGCGTACGAATCGGCCGAGGATAGACGATGCACGAGAAGGTCGGATGCAGGTAGCTCCAGGCGCGGAACAGGCCGAGTGGATAGCGGCTGGTCAAGGTTATCCTGCCGGGGTCGAGCCGGCCGCGGCGTGGCGCAGCGTGCGGAATGGCGACCGTTGCGCGTCCTGCGGGCGGGACCTCGGCCCTGACCACGGGTTGGTGCGAAAAGGCGAACTCAAGGGCGCGACGCGGCTGTGGGCGGGTGTTGTCGATCGCCAGGGGAAAGTACGCGCTTTCGCCAGCGAAGACGGCTTCCGCCCGTGCGGGGGTCAGGCGCAGGCCGAACAGGTTGTGGAAGGTATGCACCATGGCGACGATGCCGAGCCCGGCGAGCAGGAAAATCAAGGCGTGACCGAGGCTCAGGTTGTAGTTGATCGCACCGATCAGCATGACGGCGAGGACGATCGCGAAAACGATGCCGCCGCGCGTTGGCACGATGAAGATCCGGCGTTGGGTGAGCACGATCGGTACCTGCTCGTCACGACCCAGGCGAAACAGCCAGCGCTGAACGGCTGCGAGTGGGCGCATCAGGTCAGTGGCACGGAGCGAATCAGTGCCGCCATGTCTTCCGCTGCGGCCTGTCCGCCGCTGAGCAGCCGCAAGCGGTGACGGGCGACGGCGGGCAGGACCGCCTGTACGTCTTCCGGCAGAACCATGCTGCGGCCACCGGTGAACGCCCATGCGCGTGCCGCCGCAAGCAGCGACAGGGCTGCCCGTGGGCTCAGCCCATGGACGAAGCGCGGCTCGTTGCGCGTCGCCGCCACCAGCAGTTGCAGGTAGTCGAAGAGGGCCGGTGCGGCGTAGATGGCCGCCGTCTGTTGCTGCAGGAGAGCGAAGTCGCCGGGGGCCACGCGGGCAGCAAGCGCCGGCAACTGTTCGCGCCTGCCGCCGCTCTCGAGCAGTGAGCGTTCGGCAGCCTGGTCCGGGTAACCGAGCTCGATGCGCAGCAGGAAGCGGTCCAGTTGCGACTCGGGCAAGGGGAAGGTACCGACCTGACTCGATGGGTTCTGCGTGGCGATCACGAAGAAAGGTTCCGGCAGCGGCCGGGTCTCGCCTTCGGTGGTCACCTGCCCCTCTTCCATCGCCTCGAGCAGGGCGCTCTGCGTCTTCGGGGTGGCGCGGTTGATTTCGTCCGCCAGCAGAATCTGACAGAAGACCGGTCCGGGCAGGAAGCGGAAATCGGCCCGCTCGCGGTCGAAGATCGAGACGCCGAGAATGTCCGCCGGCAGCATGTCGCTCGTGAACTGGACACGTGAGAACTGGAAACCGAGGAGGCGGGCCATGGTATGCGCAAGAGTCGTCTTGCCGACTCCGGGAAGGTCCTCGATCAGCAGATGGCCTTTTGCGAGCAGGCAGCAGAGGGCGAGCCGCGTCTGCGTGCTCTTGCCGAGAACGACGGCGTTGGCGGCGGCAAGGATGTCGGCGAGAACGGATTGTGGGTTGGCGGGCAGCATGGCTTGTCGTTCCGGGGTAATTGGGATGATAATAAACCATCGGCCGACAACTCGATTCCCCGCAGATTTCGCCGCCCATGGAGGCCACGATCTGCGGCAGAAAGGCAACAGTGACCAGCACTGCATTCATCACCCACCGCGACTGTCAACTGCACGACATGGGTTCGTACCATCCGGAATCGCCTGAGCGCCTGAGCGCGATCAGCGACCACATGATCGCGCAAGGGGTGGATTCGTATTTTGTCTATCACGACGCACCGTTGGCCAGCTTTCAGCAACTCAAACGCGTCCATTCGGCAATGCACCTGGAACGTCTGAAGCGCGCCTCACCCGAACTGGGTATCGTGCACCTCGATCCGGATACGGCGATGAACCGGTACACCTGGCAGGCGGCGCTACGAGCCGCCGGGGCCGGGGTGCTGGCGGTCGACCTGGTAATGGCAGGGGAGGTGCAGAACGCGTTCTGTGCGGTGCGTCCGCCGGGTCACCACGCCGAGCGCGCCACGGCGATGGGTTTCTGCTTTTTCAACAACATTGCCGTAGCCGCGGCGCACGCGCTCGAAGCGCACAAGCTGTCGCGCGTGGCGGTGGTCGATTTCGACGTCCACCATGGCAACGGTACCGAGGACTGCTTCAAGGGCAACGAGCACGTGCTGATGGTCAGTACCTTCCAGCACCCGTTCTACCCGTACAGCGGTACGGAGCATCCCGCCGCCAACATGCTCAACGTTCCCCTTGGCCGGGGTACCGACGGCGAGGAGTTCCGGCGCGTGGTCAGCGACCTGTGGATGCCGCGTTTGCGCGAGTTCCAGCCGGAGATGATTTTCATCTCAGCAGGTTTCGACGCCCACTACGAGGACGAGATGGGTGGCCTGAGTCTGCTCGAGAAGGACTATGCCTGGGTCACCGAACAAGTGAAGCAGATTGCCGATGAGAGCGCGCAGGGACGGATCGTGTCGATGCTCGAAGGCGGGTACTCCCTGTCGGCGCTGGCGCGCAGCGTTGTCTGCCATCTCCGGGTCCTGGCTGACTTCTGAGTGCTCAGAGGCTGCGCCGCCGCCGTCCACCAGGGCTTGGTGGGCGGCGTTTTTCATGGTCAAGTCGCCCGCCTTCGGTTAGAATCCGGGGCCTGAGCCTTGATGGCAAGACCTTTTTCGCGGGTTCCTTTTCATGACCATGATTACTGGATCGATCGTAGCGATCGTCACCCCCATGCACGCGGATGGCAGTCTCGACGTGCCTGGCTTGCGCCGTCTTGTAGACTTTCATGTACAGGAGGGTACTGACGCCATCGTCATCGTCGGAACGACCGGCGAGTCGCCGACGGTCAATTTCGACGAGCACTGCCAACTGATTCATGTCGCCGTCGACCAGGCATCTGGCCGGATTCCGGTAATTGCCGGCACTGGCGGCAACTCGACGGCTGAAGCCATCGAACTGACACGCTTTGCCAGTCAGGCGGGCGCCAGCGCCGCGCTCTCGGTCGTGCCCTACTACAACAAGCCGACGCAGGAAGGACTGTATCGCCACTTCCGGGCGATCGCCGAGGCCGTCGACATTCCGGTGATCCTCTACAATGTGCCGGGGCGCACCGTTGCCGACATGAGCAATGACACCGCCCTGCGCCTGGCAGCCATTCCGAACATTGTCGGAATCAAGGACGCAACCGGTAACATGGACCGTGGTGTCGAGCTGATCACCCGCGCACCCGAGGGCTTTGCCGTCTACAGTGGCGACGACGCCAGCGCCTGCGCCCTCATCCTGATGGGCGCACAAGGAGACATTTCGGTGGTTGCCAACGTAGCGCCGCGCCTGATGCACGAGATGTGCGCGGCGGCGCTCGCCGGTCAGGCGATCCAGGCGCGCGCCTTGAATGCCCGCCTGCTCGGTCTGCACCGGCAGTTGTTCTGCGAGGCGAACCCGATTCCGGTCAAATGGGCATGTCAACAGCTCGGCCTGGTCGAAAGCGGGTTGCGGCTGCCGCTGACGCCGCTGTCGCCGGAGTATCACGAACGAGTGCGAGCTGCCCTGTATCAGGCTGGCGTGGGCATCTAGAGTCAGGGTGAACAAATTGAATTCTGTCGTCGTTGCGCGCGGTGCTGTTGCCGTTCTGCTGATTGGGCTCGCCGGCTGTACGGGTTCGCTCCTCGAGCCAAAAAAGATCGAGTACAAGACCGCGTCCGCCAACAAGGTGCCGACGCTCGAGGTGCCCCCCGACCTGACATCGCCGACGCGCGACGACCGTTATGCCGTTCCGGATACCAGTGGCAAGGGTGCGGCGACGTTCTCGGCGTACAGCGCCGAGCGTTCGCCCCAGGCCCGAGCGCAGCAGAAGAGCGATGTCCTGCCGGAGGTCGATACGGCGCGTATCGAGCGTTCGGGCAATCAGCGCTGGCTGGTCGCCTCGGGTTCCCCGGACAAGCTTTGGGGGCCCGTCAAGGACTTCTGGCAGGAGACCGGGTTTGTCATCAAACTCGAGTTGCCGGATGCCGGCGTGATGGAGACCGACTGGGCCGAAAACCGCGCGAAGATCCAGCAGGACTTCATCCGCAACATCCTCGGCAAGGTGATCGACTCGGTCTACTCGACGGCCGAGCGGGACAAGTTCCGCACCCGCCTCGAGCCTGGAAGCACGCCGGGAACCACAGACATCTTCATCAGTCATCGCGGGATGTACGAGATCTTTGTCACCGAAGGCAAGGATCAGACCAAGTGGCAACCGCGTCCCGCCGATCCGGAACTGGAAGCGGAAATGCTGCGCCGCCTGATGGTTCGCCTCGGCAGCGAGGAGAAGCGCGCGACGGCTGCCATGCAGGCAGCACAGGAGAAGCCCCTCGAGCGTGCCAAGATGACGCGCGGGCCTGACGGGAGCGGTACCCTCGAGGTCGAGGAGTCTTTCGATCGCGCCTGGCGGCGTGTTGGGCTGGCGCTCGACCGGGTCGGCTTTACGGTTGAGGACCGCGATCGTTCGCGGGGTCTGTATTTCGTTCGCTATGTGGATCCGGAAATCGACAACGAGAAGAAGGAGGAAGGCTTCCTCTCGAAGCTGAACATCTTCAAGTCGAGCTCCAGCGGCAAACCACAGACGCAGTATCGTATCTTCGTCAAGGACGACGCCAGCAGGTCGACGGTCCAGGTGTTGACGCTCGAAGGTGGCGTCGATCAGTCCGAGACGTCGAAGAGGATCCTCAGCCTGCTCTACGACCAGTTGAAGTGATGCGTTTTGCATCGCTGGGCAGCGGCAGTCGCGGCAATGCGCTGATTGTCGATGCCGGCGAGACGAAGCTGCTGGTCGACTGTGGCTTCTCGGCCCGCGTGGCGACCGCCAGACTTGCCCGTCTGGCGGCGGCGCCGGAGGATCTGACGGCAATACTGGTCACCCATGAACACAGCGATCATGTGGCGGGTGTTTTCGCGCTCGCGCGGCGTCACCAGCTCACCGTCTATCTCACCCACGGCACATATGTGGCGGCGGCGCGTGGCAAGAGTGCCCTGCCCGCATGCCGGGTGATCGACGGACATGCGTCCTTCGCCATCGGTAGCCTCGAAGTGTTGCCCTTTCCCGTGCCTCACGACGCGCGCGAACCGGTACAGTATGCCTTCAACAACGGCCAGCACTGTCTTGGCGTCCTCACCGATACGGGCTCGATCACCCCGCACATCGTCGACATGCTCCACGCTTGTGACGCGCTGGTCCTCGAATGCAACCACGACCGCGCGCTGTTGGCGGCGTCACGTTATCCAGCGGTTCTCAAGGAGCGGGTCGGGGGGCGATACGGCCATCTGGAGAACGCACAGGCGGCAGCCCTGCTTGGCCAGGTGGAAACGCGGCGCTTGCAGCATCTGGTCGCTGCCCATCTGAGTCAGGAGAACAACCGCCCGGAGTTGGCGACCCGGGCGCTTGCTTCGGCCCTGGGCTGCAGCGAAGACTGGATAGGGGTTGCCGATCAGGAGGATGGATTCGGCTGGCGGCAGATCATGTGAGCGGCGGGCCAGTCTGTCGACGAGTCTGAGCACAAAAAAAGCCGGCGCAAGCCGGCTTTTCGCTGATGCCAGAGCAGCTATTACTTCTTCATTGCATCTTTGGCTGCATCGGCAGCGCCTTGCGCAGCAGCGCCGGCAACTTCCTTGGCCTTGTCCATGGCGGCGTCGGCGGGTTTGGCGGCATCGGCGGGCTTCGCAGCATCCGCGGCCGGAGCAGCCGCAGGAGCAGCGGCAGGAGCGGCAGCCGCAGGAGCAGCGGCAGGAGCGGCAGCGGCAGGAGCAGCTGCAGGAGCAGCAGCCGGCTTGGCTTCTTCCTTCTTGCCACAAGCGGTAACAGCAAGAGCGATCAGCGCAGCAACGAGGAGGGAGTTCTTCATGTGGGGGTTCCTTATCGACAATGGAAAGATTACAACGAGCCAAAAGCTGAATGGTTGACCGGCTAGCACGTCGATCAACTGATTATTCTAACACTGATCAACGACCCCGCCGCCATTATTGTTGTGCGTTGCAATACCGCTGCTCGTTCGGCGTCGCTGCCGACGAGCCCTGTTTCGGGCTGATCATTGCCTCGCCTTGCCGTGCTGGCGGTAGCCGCCGTCAGGATCGCCAGCTGGTGCCACTCAGGCAGGCAGGTGGCGAGGTACGGTTCGCGCTACTCGCGGGTGATTCGCTCCATTTCCTGGGTTGTCGGTCTCCAGGTCCCCTCGGGAAACCAGGACAAGGGGTTGATCCACCCGAAGGCAAGGGCGAAAAAGAGCACGATAAGGGTGATGAACAGCAGGAATCCCAGTGTGCCAAGAATCACGTGGTCGGAGAGCAGATTGCGGGCTGTGCCCCGCAAGCCGAGATAATCGGCAAACGAGACCTGGCGACGGGCGCTGGTTACATCTCCGTCGTCCTCGGCGCCGACAAAGCGAAAATCGCATTGCCGGCAGCGATAAGGCGCCTGATGCTTGATGCGCAGCGTGATCCCTTCGCGCGGACCGCGCCGCCGTGAACGGCGGACGTCGTCGGAGAGGCAGTTTGGACATTTCATGGGTGCAGGGAAGGCTCGGGACGTTCGTCAGGCCTTGTGGCCATTCTCCACGCGGGCATGGAAACCTGGATAGCCTGTCAAGTATACACACCCCGCAGAAACGCGCGTGCGCTTTTTTGCGCACATCCGATGGTGGACAGGTGGTACACGGTCTGCCGTCGCTACCGCCAGCGATCGGCGCCGAGGTGCTACACTGGTTCAACCATGCGCACGCGATCATTTCTGGGGACGTTTCTCACTTCGCTAGCCGCTCCGGCCGCCGCTGGTGCTTTCGCGATCGGCAGCGACTTCGCCATCGGGTCGTGGGTTTCGCCGTACGGCCTACCGCCGCCGGCGATAGTGTACGACGCGTTCGGCCGTTGCCTGATGCCGCAGAACTGCCCCGACTACGAGCAGATGCGGCGCTTTCTCGATCGCTACGAGCGCAACCACGGCCAGCTTTTCGCGCCGCGCGGCCAGACGGTCGAGCCACCCGCGCAGCGGCGCGATGTCGCGCCGACACCGGAAGCCCACATTCAGCCGGCCTACCGCGCCGCGAGTCAGATCCGACCGGAATACGAGAAGGCGGGGACGCGAGTTGACGTCAGCCCGCGGGTGGGCCGCTAAATGAGACCGAGCGCCGGCACGCGGGGCGGAACGCCGGCGCGTTGAATTCCATGCTGCAAGCCGCCGTCGGCTATCTGCTCCTCCTGGGTCTGGCATGGACCATCTCCAGCCAGCGATCCGCCGTCCCGTGGCGAACCGTCGTCGGTGGCATTTGCCTGCAGTTCGCGCTCGCCGTGACGATCTTTCGGCTGCCCGGTGCGCGGGAGGCGTTTGCGTCGTGCAACGACGTCCTCCTGGCCATCGCCGCCGCAAGCCGCGCCGGGACGAGCCTCGTTTTCGGCTTTCTCGGCGGCGCCCTGCTGCCATATGCGGAGACTGCTCCCGGGGCCAGTTTCGTTCTCGCCTTTCAGGCATTGCCAGTGGTTCTGGTGATGAGTGCCCTGTCGGCGGTGCTCTATCACTGGCGCGTGCTGCCGATCATGGTGCGCGCGTTCTCGGTGGTGCTCGAGAAGACGCTGGGCGTCGGCGGGGCGGTCGGCATGTCGACGGCGGCAAATGTCTTTGTCGGTATGGTCGAGGCCCCGCTGCTGATTCGTCCCTACCTCGCCGGCGTCAGTCGGGGCGAACTGTTCGTCATCATGACGGCCGGTATGGCCGGTGTTGCCGGCACGGTTATGGCCCTTTACGCCAGCGTACTCGGGGCGATCGTCCCCGATGCACTCGGTCATATCCTCGCCGCCTCGTTCATCAGCGCTCCGGCGGCGATCGTGTTTGCCGTGCTGCTGGTGCCTCCCGAAGGCGAGCCGACCGGGCGCCACCTCTCTCTGCCGCAGACTGACCGGAGCACCATGGAGGCCATCACCCGTGGCACCGGCGAGGGCGCAACGCTGTTCATCAACATCGTCAGCATGCTGATCGTCCTGGTGGCTCTGGTGAGCCTGGCGAATCAACTCCTGGGTTTGCTGCCGGTGGTCGATGGCACGGCCTTGACGCTGCAGCGTCTGCTCGGCTGGCTGATGGCGCCGCTGGCCTGGATGGCCGGCATCCCCTGGGATGAGTCGGCAGTCGCCGGTTCGCTGCTCGGAACCAAGACGGTCCTCAACGAACTGGTCGCCTATCTGGACATGGCCAGGCTTTCTCCGGACGCCCTGGCGCCACGCAGCCGGATCATCATGACTTACGCGCTGTGCGGATTTGCCAACCTTGGCAGCCTCGGGATTCTGCTCGGCGGCATGTGCGCTATCGCGCCGGACCGGCGCAGCGAAATCGTCGAACTCGGTCCGCGAACCCTGATCTCGGGGACTCTCGCGACACTGTCTTGCGGCAGCGTCGTGGCGCTGTTGTTGTGACTGACGGGCGAGGCGCCTTTCGCGATCGGTGGGTGGCGGGTGGCTGACTTCCCGCAGGTCAAGCGACGCGGCGACGACGGTTGCCAGCGGCCGCCAAGCAGCGGGTAGTCGCTCAGGACTGCTCGCTGACGCCTGCCGACGCGAAGCTGGCCATCTCGTTGAGGAAAGCGGCGGCGGCGCGGACCAGCGGCCAGGCGAGCGCGGCGCCTGTTCCTTCGCCGAGACGCAGGCCGAGGTCGAGCAGCGGTTCCGCCCGCAAGGCGCGCAGTTGCGCCAGATGACCCGGCTCGGCCGAGCGGTGGCAGAAGACGCAGTAGTCAACGATCGCTGGCGCGATGCGGGCGGCGACGAGCAGCGCCGAGGTGACGATGAAGCCGTCGATCAGCAGCAACATCCTCCGCTCGGCGGCGGCGAGCATGGCGCCGGTCATCATGGCGATCTCGAAGCCGCCGAACTCGGCCAGTACGGTCAGCGCGTCGGCGTCGGCTGGCAGCCCCGCGCGTTCGGCGGCTCTTGCCAGCAGCGCCTGTTTGCGTGCCAGCCCGGCGTCGTCTAGGCCGGTGCCGCGGCCGACACAGTCGGCGAGTGGCGTACCGGTCAGCTGGTGCGTCAGCAGCGCGGCGGCGGCGGTGTTGCCGATTCCCATTTCGCCAAAACCGATTACCCGGCAGCCCTGTTCCCCGAGGTTGTTGGCGATCGCCGCACCACGTGCCAGGGCGGCGTCGCGCTCGCCGCTGCTCATTGCCGCCTGCTCGATGTAGTTGTGCGTGCCGAAGGCGACTTTCGCGTCGACGAGACCGTCGCGCGGCCCGAACGCGTGCGCGACGCCAGCGTCGATTACTTGCAGTTGCAGGCCGTTGTGGCGAGCGAAAACGTTGATCGCGGCTCCTCCGGCGAGGAAGTTCTCGACCATTTGCCAGGTGACTTCCTGCGGAAAAGCCGAAACGCCGGCGCAGGCGGCACCGTGGTCGCCGGCGAAGACGAGCAGCTGCGGGTTGTCGAGACGTGGTGTCAAGGACTGCTGAATCTCGCCGATCTGCAGCGCCAGACGTTCGAGCTGGCCGAGTGACCCGGGTGGCTTGGTCTTGCCGTCGATGCGGGATTGCAGGCCGGGAACAA
This sequence comes from Accumulibacter sp., assembly GCA_017302455.1. Classification (GTDB taxonomy): domain Bacteria; phylum Pseudomonadota; class Gammaproteobacteria; order Burkholderiales; family Rhodocyclaceae; genus Accumulibacter; species Accumulibacter phosphatis. Next base: position 64,479 of record JAFLDO010000016.1, on the reverse strand, counting down.
CGGCGATAGGCGGAATGGCAAAGTGCATGATTTGGCGAGGCCCCTGGAAAGCCGCCGATTATACCCATCACGGGGCCATGATAAGCTTGCAAGTATGCGAGAACTGATCATTGGTGGGGCCCGTTCGGGCAAGAGCCTGCTGGCCGAGCGGCGCGCCGGCGACAGCGGCTTGCGCGTCGTTTACGTGGCGACGGCGCAGCCTCTCGACGCCGAGATGTCACGCCGTATCGCGCAACATCAGGAAAGACGTCGGGCCGACTGGGGATTGGTCGAGGAACCGCTGGAACTGGCCGCTGCACTACGCCGGCACGCCGCGCCGGACGTCTGCCTGCTGGTCGACTGCCTGACGCTGTGGTTGTCGAATCTGCTGTTTGCCGGCGACACGGCGAGCGGGGCGGCAGCCGGTGAAACGGCAAGCTGTCAACGCCTCTCCGGGGCGATCCAGGCGCTGAGCGACCTGCTTCCCCAGCTGCCGGGGCAGGTCATCCTGGTCTCCAACGAGGTCGGCTCGGGCATTGTGCCGATGGCGGCGCTGGCACGGCTGTTCGCCGATGAGCAGGGCCGACTGAACCAGCGCATGGCGGCGGTCTGCGACAAGGTCACCCTGGTGGTCGCCGGCCTACCGCTCAGCCTCAAGTAGCCCGTTCCCGGCCACCGTGATCGGTGCTATTGTCGCCGTTGTCTGACAACTTTGCCCCAACGAGGAGCCGACGCCAATGTACAAGCGAATCATGGTTGCTGTGGATGAGAGCTTCATGACCAGTCAGGTGATGGAAGCCGCGATCGAGTTGGCCAAGGCCACCGGCGCGCAGGTGGCGATCTGTCATGCCATCGACGAAACGATTCTTGCCCAGCGCGAAGTAGCGATGATGCTGCCGAACAGCGTCGGCAAGACCGAGGCCCGCATGCGTCTCGGCGCGGAGGGTTTTCTCGACAGACTGCTGCAAACGGTTCGCTCGGCCGGGGTCGAGGCGGAAATCAAGCTCGTCGAATCGGAGCAGAAGCATGTTTCGGACATGCTCATCGATGCGGCGGGCGAATGGCAGGCCGATCTACTCGTCGTCGGCACGCATGGGCGACGCGGCATCGAACGCTTCTTCGTCGGTAGCGTCGCCGAGCGTCTGGTGCGCAAGGGACAGACATCGCTTCTGCTGGTGCGCGGCGAAGAGCCCGACGAGTAGCACTTCTCCGCCTGGCGCGATCAGCGCATCGCTTGCGCCGGGATCCACTCGGCCAGCGCCTGCAGGTCCATGTGCTGCTCGACAGCGTCGGCGAGGCGGTCGATGTCGGCCTCGCGCCGCTGCCGTGGATCGAAGTCCTGTGTCGGTCGGTGGCCGGCCCAGGCGAGCAGCGCTGCCAGTGCCGGCGGGGAGTCGAAGAGGCCGTGGCAGTAGGTCGCAAGAATCTGCCCGTCTGCCGAGAGCGCACCGTCAGGTTGACCGTCGAGGATTGCCGCCGGCTTTTCGAGGGCTGCACCGCGGGTGACCCCCATGTGGATGCGGTAACCGCCGATAGCCGGCGCAGCGGGCAGCATCAGGTAGCCGCTGACGTTCTCCAGCGTCTTCTCGGTGGCCATTCGCGTCGCGTAGTCCAGCCAGCCCAGCCCCGGCATGCTGCCCGGAGGACCCTCGAGCCCCAGCGGATCCTGCAGTTCGCGGCCGAGCATCTGCAGGCCGCCGCAGATGCCGATGACTTTGCCCCCGTAGCGAAGGTGGCGGCGGATTGCTTCCTCCCAACCCTGCGCGCGTAGCCAGGCGAGGTCGGCCTGCACGGCTTTCGAGCCCGGCAGGACGATCAGATCGCAGGGCGGTGGCGGATCGTTGGGGCCGACGAAGCGGAAATCGACTTCCGGGTGGAAGCGCAAGGGGTCGAGGTCGTTGTGATTCGAGACTCGCGGGTAGGCCGGGGCGACGACGCGCAGAGCGGCCGCCGCCTTCTGCATCGCGGCGCGGGGTACGGCATCCTCGGCATCGAGGTAGAGACCGTGCAGGTACGGCAGAACGCCGAGCACGGGCTTGCCGGTGCGCTGTTCGAGCCAGCGCAGGCCGCTTTCGAGGAGGCCGATGTCGCCGCGGAAGCGGTTGATCACGAAACCCTTGACGCGCGCCTGCTCGGAGGGCGACAGCAGGTCGAGCGTGCCGCACAGATGCGCGAAGACGCCACCGCGATCGATGTCGGCGATCAGGATCACCGGGCAGTCGACCGCTTCGGCAAAGCCCATGTTGGCGATGTCGCGGTCGCGCAGATTGATCTCGGCTGGGCTGCCGGCGCCTTCGACGAGCAGGCACTCGTACTGTGCCGAAAGGCGCTGCCAGGACTCGAGCACGGCTTGCATCGCGCGCGGCTTGTAGGCGTGGTAGTCGCGCGCATCGAGGTCGGTGAGCGCCTTGCCGTGAATGATCACCTGCGCGCGCTTGTCGGTCGCCGGCTTGAGCAGCACCGGGTTGAAATCGGAATGTGCCGGCAGGCCGGCGGCCAGCGCCTGCAGTGCCTGCGCCCGGCCGATCTCGCCGCCGTCGACAGTGACCGCCGAATTGAGTGCCATGTTCTGCGGCTTGAAGGGGGCGACGCGGACGCCGCGGCGGTGCAGGATGCGGCAAAGTGCGGTGACCAGCACGCTCTTGCCGGCGTCAGAGGTGCAGCCCTGAATCATCAGGCTGGGGGTGCGGTGCTCGTTCATCGTAGAATCCGGGTTTCGACCCCCCGATTCTCGCATGCTCACCCCGTCTTTTTCACAATTCCTCGTCGCCGGCATGCCAGCTGCGTTGTCACTGCCGCTCGCGGCGATCGCCGGCGCCGGCCTCGACCGGCTGCTTGGCGAGCCCCGGCGCTGGCATCCGCTGGTCGGTTTCGGTGCCTTGGCCGGCCGTTGCGAGGCCGCCGCGAATCGCGGTGGCTGGCGTCGCCTGCGTGGTCTGCTGGCCTGGTCGGTGCTGGTCCTGCCGCCGGTGGCGCTGGCCGCCTGGGCGATCCCCACGGGACTCGCCGGCTGGGCGACAAACGCGATCCTGCTCTATCTGGCGCTCGGCGGGCGCAGCCTCGGTGAGCACGCCAAGCGTGTTGCCACAGATCTGGCCAACGGCGATCTGGCGGCGGCGCGCGAGCATGTCGGCTGGATGGTTTCGCGGCAGACCGACGACCTTGACGCCGGGGCGGTTGCCGCCGCCTGCATTGAATCGACGCTCGAAAACGGCAATGACGCGGTGTTCGGCGCGCTCTTCTGGTTCGCGCTGCTCGGTGGCCCGGGTGCCGTCCTTTTCCGGCTGGCCAACACGCTCGACGCCATGTGGGGCTACCGCAACGAGCGCTTCGCCGATTTCGGCTGGGCGGCGGCGCGTGCGGACGACGTCCTCAACTATGTTCCGGCGCGGCTGACTGCCGTCTCCTACGCGCTCGGCGGCCGCACGCGTGCGGCGCTGCGTTGCTGGCGCGAGCAGGCGCCGCGCTGGAAAAGCCCGAACGCCGGTCCGGTGATGGCCGCCGGCGCCGCTAGCCTGGGTCTCGTGCTCGGTGGTGCGGCGATCTATCATGGCCGGATGGAGGAGCGCCCGCAACTCGGCGAGGGCCGGCCGGCCGGCGGGGCGGACATTGTGCGCGCGCTGTGCCTGGTGCGTGGCAGCCTGCTGTTGTGGCTGGCCATCCTGCTTGCCTGGGGCCTGGCGCGTGCTTGACCACGGCGGCCGTCTGCGCGCGGCAGCACGCCAGTACGCGCCCTTCTGCGGGGCAGCGCTCGGCGACTGGCTGGATCTGTCGACCGGTATCAACCCGCACGCCTATCCCGTTCCGGAGATCGACGCGGATTGCTGGCGGCGCCTGCCCGAGGACGACGACGGCCTGGAGGCGGCTGCCGCGGCCTACTATGGCAGCGATCGCGGCCTCGCCCTGGCGGGCTCGCAGGCAGCCATCCAGTCGTTGCCGGCGCTGTTCCGGCCGGTGGTCGTCGCCTGCCTGACGCCGATCTACGAAGAACATCCGCAGGCCTGGGAACGCGCCGGCCACAAGCTGCGCCGGCTGTCACAGGCGCCCTTGGCGCGCGCACTGGCGGCGGCGACGCCGCTCGTCGTCCTCTGTAACCCCAATAACCCGACCGCCGGCACGCTGCCGGCCGCTGCCCTGCTCGACGCGGCAGCACAATTGCAGCGACGCGGTGGCTGGCTGATCGTCGATGAAGCCTTTGGCGATGCCACTCCCGACAATTGCGTGACTGCCCTGGCCGGCGGTCCGGCAGCGCCGAACCTGATCGTCCTGCGCTCGCTCGGCAAGTTCTTCGGGCTGGCCGGTGCTCGCGTCGGCTTCGTCTTCGGGGCGCGCGAGAAGCTCGATCTGCTGCGCGAAGCGATCGGTCCGTGGCCGCTGTCCGGGCCGGCGCGCGCCGTTGCCCGCCAGGCATTGGCCGATACCGCCTGGCAGCAGCGCACGCGCGGCGAACTGATCGCCGCGTCGGCCCGACTGGCGGCACTGCTGGCGCCGTTCGGCGGCGTGCAGGCCTGCGCGCTGTTCGCAACCGTGGCCACGCCGCAGAGTGTCGCGCTCTACGAACACCTCGCGCGCCGGGCGATCCTGACCCGGCATTTTCCAGCGCACGGCCTGTTGCGCTTCGGCTTGCCCGGTAGCGAGGCCGAGTGGCAACGCCTTGCCGCCGCACTGGCGAACCTTGCTCCCTGAGATGGAACTGGCATGGAACTGGCGCGCCTTCTCCTCATCGCCTGGCTGGCGGCGGCCGGTGGCCTCGTCCAGGCTGAGGTCGCCGTCGTCGACGATACCGGTGCGACGGTCCGCCTCGCGCAGCCGGCGCGCCGCATCGTCAGTCTGGCCCCGCACCTGACCGAAACACTGTTCGCTGCCGGTGCCGGCGAGCGCGTCGTCGGCACGGTGGAGTACAGCGACTACCCGCCGGCAGCGAGCAGGATCACGCGCGTCGGCGGCTACTCCCGGCTCGACCTCGAGCGTGTCGCGGCGCTGCAACCGGACCTGATCATCGCCTGGCAGAGCGGCAATGCCGCTGCGCATGTCGACCGGCTGCGCGCGCTGGGTTTTCGAATTTACGTCTCGCAGCCGAATCGCATCGACGATGTCGCCAGTGAAATCGAGCGCCTGGGCGTGCTGGCCGGCAGCGCGCCGGTTGCCGGTCGTGCCGCTGAGGCCTTCCGCCAGCGGTTCGCCGGCCTGCAGAAGCGCTACGGCAGTCGGCCACCGGTGCGCACCTTCTACGAGATCTGGAAGCAGCCGTTGATGACCGTCGGCCGCCAGCAGATCATCTCCGACGTCATCCGGCTGTGTGGCGGCGACAACGTCTTCGGCCAGCTCGAGACAATGGCACCGACGGTGACCGTCGAGGCGGTGATTGCCGCCAACCCGGAAGCGATCGTCGCCAGCGGCATGGGCGAGGCACGGCCCGAGTGGCTCGACGACTGGCTGCGCTGGACGACGATCACCGCCGTTGTGCGCGGCAACCTGTTTTTCGTGCCGCCCGATCTGATCCAGCGCCATACGCCGCGCCTCCTTGACGGTGCCGACCGGCTCTGCCGGCACCTCGAAACGGCACGCAGCCGGCGGCCGGCGAAGTGAGGCGGGTGCTGCCGTGCGAGGCGGCAGTGGCGCGCACCGGCAGGTAGAACGGGCAGCCTTCAGCGTGACTTAAGACGCAGAGGGGATGATGCAGGCCTTGTCTTTGAGGAGCGCTCGCCGCAAGGTCGCCGATGCTTGCCAAGAACGGTTGCGGTGGGGATCTGGCGCGAGCTGTGGCCGGCGATTCGCCTGGGCGATGGTCCTCGTCTGTCCACGGGTGTTGCCTGGTATCAGCCAGGTCTGACTGCGCGACAGGCGTCTGGCCTGGTCGCCTCCGCCGGTTGCGCCGCTCTGATTTCCCTGGCTTGGCGACGACCGATCGATCGCCCAGACCGCAACCTGAACGGCAGCAAGGAGGCACCCAGTGCATGGTCAGTCCGCAGCCCCGGCGAGGGCTGCCCAGCGAGCGCCCACGGTCAGTTGTGTCATCCCGGCCTTCAACGAAAACGAGAATCTCCGGCTACTCCTGCCCGGCCTGGAGGCGATCCTCAGGTCGCAGAGTTCGGCTTGGGAGATCATCGTGGTCGATGACGGCAGCACCGACGGGACAGCAGATCTGATGGCCGCGTGGGTGCGGGCGGGCGGCTTTCGATATCTGCAACTGTCGCGAAACTTCGGCAAGGAGGCAGCGCTCAGCGCGGGCCTCAACGCTGCCGAAGGTGACGTGGCGATTTGTCTCGACGCCGACCTCCAGCATCCGCCGGCGTTGATTCCGCAGATGCTGGAGCGTTGGCGAGCCGGCGCCGACATGGTCTGCGCCGTGCGCGCCAGTCGCGACGATGAGTCGCGAATCAAGCGCGTCGGCGCATCCCTTCTGTACCGGATTCTCGGATCGGGAAACCGTATCAGGATCATTGCCGATGCGGGTGACTTTCGCCTGATGGATCGTACGGTGGTCGCCGCGCTGCTCCGCTTGCCCGAGCGCACGCGTTTCATGAAGGGGCTTTATGCCTGGGTTGGCTTCACGACCGAATCGATCGAGTATGTACCGCCAGAGCGCCTGCACGGCCCCAGCCGTTTCAGCTTCCTGCGTCTGGTGACGTTTGCGGTCGACGGAATCACCGCGTTTTCGACACTGCCGCTGCGAGTTCTCAGTTTGTGCGGATTGGTCGTCGCTTTGCTTGCCTTTATGTACGGAACCTACCTGATTATCGAGTACCTGTTCGTCGGCAATCCCGTGTCCGGCTGGACGACCATCGTTACCGCCATGCTCTTTCTGTCCGGCGTGCACCTGCTCGGATTGGGAGTGATCGGCGCCTACATCAGTCGAATCTTCGACGAGGTCAAACAAAGGCCGCTGTACCTGCTACGCAACGACATCGGTAGCGGCCTCGATACGACCGCGCAAGACAGCGACGCGGAATGTTGAAGCGCTTTCTGGCGACCCCTGCCGAGGGTGTCCTGGGGATTCGTTCGCCGGCTTTCCTGTTGCTTGTTTGCGCCTTCTGGCTGGCCGTCCTGGCGGGCATCAGGCCACTCATGCTGCCTGACGAGGGGCGCTACGTCGGGGTCGCCTGGGAGATGCTCAGTTCGGGTGACTGGTTGACGCCGACGCTTGACGGCTTACCCTTCTTTCACAAGCCGCCGCTGTTCTACTGGCTGACCGCGCTGGCCCTGAACCTGTTCGGTGCCAACGGTTGGGCAGCGCGCTCCGCGTCGACGCTTGCCGCGATGATTGCGGTGGTGGCGCTGCATGTCTTCCTCCGTCGGCATGCGGACAAGCGACTGGCCAATCTGGTCGTTGCCGTTCTGGTCACACAACCCTTGTTCTTTGGCGGCGCCCAGTTTGCCAATCTGGACATGCTGGTCGCGGCGATGATTACGTTGACCATCCTCTGTGGAGCACATGCCGTCCTCAGTCTGGAACGTGGGCAGCACTATCGGGCGGCGCTGGCATCGGCCTATGTCTTTGCTGCTCTGGGTGTCCTGGCCAAGGGGTTGATCGGGTTCGTCCTGCCGGGGGCGATCCTGCTGGCCTGGCTAGTCGTCGGCAAGCGCTACCAGGTGATTCGTTCGCTACTGCCGCTGCGCCTGATCCTGCTGTTTCTTGTCCTGGTCATGCCGTGGTTCTGGTGGATGGAGATGTCCCACGGGGGCTTTCTCGATTACTTCTTCGTGTACCATCATTTTCAGCGCTTTGCCGAGTCTGGCTTCAACAGCGCGAAACCCTTCTGGTTTTATGTTCCGGTTCTCTTGCTGGGCACACTCCCCTGGTCTCCGTGGATCTGTCGAGTCTTCTCCAGACGCTTCCTGCAGGACACGCGGCAATTCGCGATGCGCAGCTTGATGGTCATCTGGTTGGTGGTGGTTCTGGCTTTCTTCTCCTGGCCCAGTTCAAAGCTTGTCGGTTACATCCTTCCCGCCTTGCCGCCGCTCGCCTGCCTGATTGCAGATGGTTTTCTCGTCTGGCTGGATGACGCTCAGGGGGCGAATGCACGTGCCTGTCTCGGGGCCAGCTTGCTCGCGGCAGTCATGCTCTGCAGTGGCCTCGTTCTGGGTGTGGCGCTTCGCTATCCCAGCTCCTCGCGCAGCCTGTCCGCTCAGGTGTTGCCGAGCTTTCGCCCGGGCGATCAGATCGTCATGCTTGACGAGTATCCGTACGACTTGCCGTTCTCCCTTGGGGCGGCCAGGAATCCGTGGGTCGTCAGCGATTGGAACAGATCGGACCTTTTCGCCAAGGACAATTGGCGCAGGGAGTTGTACGACGCTGGCCAGTTTGATCAGGTGAAGATGCGCGACAGGTTGCTCTTTCCCGACGAGTTGAGCGCGCGCGCCTGCGGGCACTCGGGTGGTGCCTTGTGGGTGTGGGGAAAAAGGGGTTGGGGTTCCCGCTATCGGTACCTCCGAGATCAGTCCATCGTCTTTGCGGACGACGAGGCGACGCTGTGGCGGGTCGTGGATTTGCATCACGACGTCAACTACTGTGCTGAAATGCCCAATAGCGGCTGAGAACGAAGGTCAGCGCGGCGATCGCAACGAGGATGATCGCCAGGAGCCAGTAGTACGGGATGTCGGTAGCTTTAAGAAGATAGACGAACGCCAGCTCGTTGATCGCGAATCCCCCGGTGGCGATGGCAAAGAACCGCCCGAGTGCGGGTAGCAAAGTTTTCGTCTGCCGACGAAAGGTCAGGAAGTAGTGACCGGAAAAGGAAACGACGAGTGCGATGGACCAGCCGATCAGATTCGCCACAGCCGGCAGGAGGCCCAGGCAGGCGATGCCGGCAACGGCGGTCGTCCAATGAGTCGCGGCGGCCGCGCAGCCGACCGCAACAAACCAGGCGAGTTGTCGCAAGAGTGCTTTCATGATTCCTGCTCACGAAAAGGGTGCTGTCGATCGCCGGTCGGCGCGCAAGCCGCTGGCGATCTGTGCCGACGATTTTGGGATGGCGCCTGGGATCAGTTCAGGGATTATCGAGCTGGCTCGCTGCGACCGTCTGTCGGCGGTCAGTTGCTTGAGCCGAGGGCGGTTCTTCCGGCAGTATGCGCCAGCTCTCGCTGGTTTTCCGGTGGACCGGGGACTGCATCTTAACCTGACCGAGCGTCTGCAGGAGGACGAATTCAGCCGGCCACTGAGCCGTTTGCTGTTGTCGTGTCTGACGCGGCAAATCGATTCCAGTCTCATCACGCGGGAAGTCGAACGGCAGCTGGATGCTTTTGAAGGCGTGTTTGGCAAAGCGCCGGACTTCGTCGATGGGCACCAGCACGTGCACCAGTTCCCGGTGATCCGCGATTGTCTGATCGAGGTGCTCCGGCGGCGCTATCCCGAGTGCCTGCCCTGGCTGAGATCGACCTTGCCGGCGGCGCTACCGACGATCTCCACGCCGTATCGACTGAAGGCGAGCCTGATCGGCTATCTGGGAGGCAGTGCGTTGAAGGAACTGGGTGGTCAGAACGGCTTCCGGATGAATGCGCGCTTGCTCGGTGTCTACGGTTTCAAAGGCGGCGCCGGCGAGTATTGTGGACTTCTGGACCGGTGGTTGGCCGGCGCATGCGCCGGGGACCTGCTGATGTGCCACCCGGCGGCGTCTGTGGATGGCGGCGTTGACTTCGCCGGGCAGCGAGTGGCCGAATACGCCGTTCTTTCTGGAGCGCATTTCTCGCAACTGCTTGCGCAGCACGCTGTCGAAGTGCAGCGGCTGCGACACGGTCACGTCGAGTTACCTCAAAGTGGGAGTTCATGAAGGCATGCTGATGATCCGTCTGGCCCATGCGGCCATTGAAACAGGCACCCCGGGCCGTGATTCACCGAGTAACGGGGGAGGCCGGGAACGATGAATTCTCCGGAGACCGTCGAGCAGGTGCTGCAGCGCTTGCTCGAAGCCCAGAAATATGCCGTTCTGGCGACCGAGAAGGGTGGGCAGCCGTACACCAGCCTGATGGCGTTTGCCGCGACCGGCGATCTCAAGGCGCTGATTTTGCTGACCGAGCGGGGAACGCACAAGTACGCGAACCTGATGGCCAATCGTCGTGTGGCGGTGTTCGTCGACAACCGCGAGAACGTCGGTTCCGACACCCAGCAGGCGGTGGCGATCACCGCGCTGGGCGATGCCGAGGAGGTGGCGGGCGACGCGTGTGTCTGCCTGCGTGACGCGTATCTGGTGCGCCACCCCTACCTGGCCGAGTTCGCCACTTCGCCGTCGTGCGCTCTCCTGCGGGTCAGGGTCAGGTCCTACATCGTCGTCCGGCATTTCCAGGAGGTCGAGGAGTGGTGCGTTGAGCACTGATGTGGCGCCGCTGCTGGTCATTTTCGATTGCGACGGCGTGCTCGTCGATAGCGAACCGATCGCCAGCCGCGTCCTCGCCGAAGTTCTGACCGAGAGCGGTTTTCCGCTCACCCCCGCGCAGGCGATAGAGCGCTATACCGGAATCAGTCTGCCTGCGGTGCTGGCACGGATCGAGTCGGAGTGGGGCCGGAACCTGCCGAAGGGTTTCGTCGCGCATCTTGGTGAACGTGATCGTGCGGCCTTTCGTGCCGAGCTGCAAGCGGTGGCGGGGGTGGCGGAGATGCTCGGCGAACTGTCCATGCTCCGCTGTGTCGCGTCGTCGGGGACGCTCGGGAAGATACGCGGCAGTCTTGAGATCACAGGACTGCTGCCGTATTTCCAGCCGCACCTGTTCAGCGCCGAAATGGTCGTGCGTGGCAAGCCGGCACCGGACCTTTTCCTGCTGGCCGCCGACAGGATGGGTTCGCCGCCCGAGCGCTGCGTGGTGGTCGAAGACAGCGTCGCCGGGGTTCAGGCCGGCTGCGCGGCAGGCATGCGCGTCCTCGGCTTCTGCGGCGGCGGCCATGCCAATCCCGGCTCAGCCGCGTCGCTACGGGCCGCCGGTGCCGCCACGGTATTCGATCGCATGGCGGACCTGCCAGCGCTTCTCAACCGGCAGCAATGACCGGCAGTGGTCGAGCACACGCAGCCGGCGCTGGGTTGGCTTACCGCTGCCGGCTCAGGTCCGGTCGAGGCGTCGTCTCATACCAGCCGATCGAGCCACTCGGCCATGCGTTCGGCAGCGGCCAGCCAGTGGGCGTCGAGCATCAGCGTGTGGCCGGCGCGCGGGATCACCGCCACATCGGCGTGCCAGCGCGCTGCTGTGAAGCCCAGGAGATCCGGCGGAAAAACGGCGTCCGACTGCCCGCCGAGGACGAGGGCCGGTAGCTTGGGTCGGTGCCGCGCAAGGCGCATCGCCAACAGTGTCAGGTCCATGAGGGCGCGCCGCGACTCACCCTGGAAGAGCCCCGCGAAGCGCATCAGATCCTCGCTGCTGGTCTCCTGCGAGTAATACACTTCGCGCATCGTTTCGAGCGTCTGCTCGTTGTATTCGCCGCGGATGGCACGCGCCTGCTGGCTGAAGAACGACGGTTCGGTCAGCGCGATCTTCATGGTCGCGCCAAGAATGCCGGTGGCTGGTACCGGGGCCATCAGGATCGCCGCGCGCGCCTGATGGCGCTCGAGAAAGCGCTCGACGACGACGGTACCCATCGAGTGGCCGATCAGGACCGCCGGTTCATCGAGATCGTCGGCCACCTGCGCCAGATCCTGCGCATAGTCGTCAATCCCGAACGAGTCGAGCCGCTCGCGCCCCTCGCTCTTGCCGTGGCCCGAGAGGTCGAGCGCGTGGCAGTCGAAGCCCTGGCGGCTGAACCAGGGCAGGAAATACTCGTCCCAGCAGCGGGCGGTGGCATAACCGCCGTGGACAAAGATCAGATGGCCCGAAGACGTGGTGCCGACCGCGGGTCGGTGCAGGGTATGGAGGCGTCGAGGTTTCATGGGCGAGGGGTGTGTCACGGTTCGGCAGGGCTGGTCGCGAAGGGTGCGGCGCAGGGTATTCAACGGTTGTCGCCCAGTATCTCAGGGTCTTGCCGGTTGAGGCAAGGCCACGACGAGCGTCGGCGTGTCGGTTCTCGATAGCGGAAGCATACCGCCAGAGCCCTGATCGCCCGCGCGCATGACAAACACCTTCTGGTGCAATGCGAGCCGGCCGCAAACGCTCCTTGCCATTGGCGGGAACTTCGGCCGTAAGACGCTGGTGGGCCGCGCATCGTGCCCTTGCAGGTGCACCGCCATGCACTTCGGCGCCGCGATGCGGCGCCGTAGGCGCAGGGGTCGAGGCAGGCCGGTAACGCCGCTGCCGATCTGTCCCTGTTTGGCCTGTTTTCGGACAGAAGGCGCACAATGGCAGTCCTTCACGACTACTCGAAAAGGCCAATGCCTCTCGCGCCGCGCATTCTCGTCTGCCTTGCCTCCGAGCACATCATGCAGAACACGCTGCCTGCACTGCGCCTGCGGCCCGCGCACGTCGTCATCGCGGCCAGTGACGCCGAGCCCGCGCGCAAGGGCGCCGACCAGGTCGGCCAGGTACTGCACGATGCGGGCTGGCCCGCTGGGGCGGTCCGGATTGTCGAGCACGCTCCCGACCATGATCTTGCGAGCGTCGCCCGGTATGCCCGCGAACTTGCCACCGATCTGCAGCATCGGCATCCAGGACTGCCGATCGATCTCAATGCCAGCGGCGGCACCAAGGTGATGTCCTTCGGCTTCCTCGGAGCGTTCGCCGGCCTCGGCGATGCCTGGTATTGCGATGTACGCCACGGCCTGCTCGAACATCTGGGCGGCGCCGCATCCCTGGCCTTGCCGGCCGACATGCTCAGGCTGACCGATGCCCTGCAGATGCAGGGCTATCGCGTGGTCGCCGATCCCACCTGGGACATTGATTTCGCCAGCGCTGCCGCCGCGCGCGCCGACCTGACCGATCTTCTCGCGCGCGAGGCACCGCAGCTGAATGGCTTTTTCGGTTACGTCAATCGCCTTACGCGCGCAGCGCTACCGCAGACCCGGCCCGACGGGAGTCTGACACGGCCCTTCCGGCGCGAAGTTATCGCCGAACGCCAGTTGTTCAGGAGCAACCACGAACTGGCGCGCCTGTTCGAGCAATCCGCCATCTGGCAATGGGACGCTGATCGCTGCTTCGTGTTCGCCGACGAGGCTGCCGCCAGGTACGCTGGTGGCGGCTGGCTGGAGGAGTGGACCTGGCTCACGCTGGCCAGGCTGCAGGCCGACGGTGTCATTCCAGATGGTTACTGGGGCACCAATGTGCGCATCGGCGCCGGCTGTGGGATGCCAGAGATGGCGGGCAACGAACTCGATGCGGCCCTGGTGTGGCGCAACCAGTTGCTGGTGCTCGAATGCAAGACGGGCGTGCAGATCAGCACCGAAGGCGGGAGCCAGGCGATTCTCAATCGCCTCGACAGCCTGCGCCGCCACGTTGGTGGCGCGCTCGGCGAGACCTGGCTGCTGACTGCGCGGCGGCTGCAGCAGGGCCCCGGCTGTGCCGCGCGCGAGCGTGCCCGCGCCTATCGCATCCGCCTGATCGAACCGGAGCAACTCGTGCACCTGCGTACGGAGGTCTGCGAGTGGATGGGTGTCGACGGGCAGCCGTCCACGGCTTCGACGCGCGGCACGGCCGTCGGCACGGACGGGTCCGACTGAAGATTCGGCGTAGAAGCGATTGCGCTGCTCGCGGTCTGGCCAGTGGGCTGGCGAACCGGTGTGGACAGACGGAAGCATGTCCATTCGCCTCGCCGTCGCTGCGCGCTCGCCCGCGTTGGCTGCTGGCGCCGCCGGCTTGATGGCGGTTACGCGCTGCCAACTTCCGGCTCGCCGGTCGCCGCTTGAGTTAGAATGCCGTTTGGCCGTCGAAGATGAGCGGCAATCCATCAACGTTGATCGCTTCTGGAGAAAAGAGATGCAACCACAAGCATTCGATCTGAACGACATCTTCCACGAACCCTCCGACGAGCAACTCGATGCGCTGATGGAAGAGGTTGCCGCGGCGGCGCGCAGGCATTCGCAGTCGGCGCGTGAACAATTGATGCTCCGCCTGCGTGCCGAGATCACCGCGATCAAGCTGCCCAGTCGCGCCGGGAAATGACCGCTGGCGACAAGCCGCGGCTGATCGTCGTCGCCGGCCCCAACGGTTCAGGAAAGACCTCGATCACGCAACAGTTGCTGATGCACGAGTGGATGGGCGGTTGCGTGTACGTCAATCCCGACTTCATTGCCCGCGATGAGTTTGGCGACTGGAACTCGCCCGAGGCGGTCATCAAGGCAGCCGAGCGGGCGACCGAGATTCGCGAACACTGCCTGACGAGCGGTCTCAGCCTGGCCTTTGAAACCGTTCTCTCGGCACCCGACAAGCTCGACTTCATCAGCCGCGCGAAAGACGCCGGTTTCTTCATCCGCCTGTTTTTCGTCGGCACCGACGACCCGTCGATCAACGCCAAGCGGGTCGCCATGCGGGTCATGGAGGGCGGGCACGACGTTCCCATCCCAAAGATCATCGCGCGCTACACCCGGTCGCTGGCTTGTTGCTACTTTGCCGCCTGGCTGGCTGACCGCACCTACGTCTACGACAATTCGGTCGACGACGCCCGCGCCAGGCTCCTGTTTCGCGCTTCCCAAGGTCAGTTGGTGAAAACCTACGGTGAGATCAATGCGTGGGCCAGAGAGATCGCGCAAAGGCTGCTTCCCGTTCTCTCGGACGAACCGCCCGCGTCGCCATTGGCGTGATCTGTCGCCACTCTATTTGCGAAGCGCTGCTTTCCAGTCACGGAAGATGTCGAGGTCCACGCCGTCCCGGTAGTTCAGCAAACCGGGAGTGAAGCCCTTCTTGCCCTTCTTGCCCTTTTCGCCGTACTGCCAGATGACTTGCCTGGTCTTGCGGTCGATCACGACAACCCGGTCGTTCAGGTCGTCCACCACCAGGACATCGCCGGTATCGGGCAGTTCCCGCGCCATCGAGCAGTGGTCCAGCATCCCGTCACCGTCCTTGACGAAGTATTCCCAGGCGATCTTGCGCGTCGCCGGGTCGAAGATCACGACGCTCTGGGCTTCCAGAAATCCGCCACGATGACCTGCTTGCCGTCCACCGTCGGGAAGGCATCCGAGGGGTAGCGGATGTTGGGCGCCTTGACGCTGCACAGCACCTTGCCTTCGCGGGTGATGCGCGAGATCCAGGCGTCCCTGATTGCGGTAACCAGGATGTCGCCGTTGTCCATCGGCGTCGCTCCGTTGGGGTAGGCCAGTTCGTGCGGCGGGTTGTGCCGGCACCGGCCCGGCGTGCCCCATTGGCTGACGAGCTTGTTGTCCGGGGGGTCGATGATCAGCACGCGGCAGTTGCGAATGTCGGCGGTGATGAACTTGCCGTCGGCGAGCAGGTGCGCGTCGTCAGGGTAGTTCAACAGCCCGTCGGCGCTGCCGCGGGTGTCGGGTGTGCCGCAGGTCCAGATGAGTGCGCGCTTTTCGTAGTCGACGAGGTGAACATCGAAGTTGTCTTCCTCGCTCACGGCCAACTGTTTGCCGTCGGCCGAGAAGTTGACGTCTTCGTTGCCGCGATAGACCTTCAGGTTCGGCGAGGGAAATTCCCAGACGATACGCTTGTCGGGCGCCACTTCCAGCAGGCGGTTGTTGCGCCGATCGGCGATGACGATCGGGTAAGGTGGCGGTTTGCCCCCGGACGGCACCGGGTTCTTGCGGTTTCCCGTCACTGGCGGATATCAGAGACTTTCCATCACCACTCGCTGATTCAGCGGCTGCACCGGTCGGGCATTGTCGGCAAAGCGCTCCCGATAGCGCGCCAGTTGGCCGGCGGAGAGCTCCAGCGCTTGCTTGAGCACGATCCAGTCGACGCCCTCGGTGCAGGGCGGGCTGGTCAGGGAACCCGGATAGCGGTAATAGCGGCGCGAGGTCGGCAGGAGGCGGCTGACGTCGACCATGATCCCCGGCGGCGCATGATCGCCGTCGGCACGTGCCGGAATGAGCGGCAACAGTGCGGCCAGCAGAGGGTTTTCGGCGCCAAGGCGAAACAGCACCACGACCGCCAGCAACTGTCCGGAGGGGCTCTTGTGCAGCAGATGCGCAGCCATCGGGAACTCCTCCCCGGCGATGCGGTCGCCACTCGGGGTGTGAAAGTGGAACTGCTGCAGCGCGTAACGCTGGGTGCCGATGTACAACTGGTTGCCATTGCCGAAGCGCACGCGTACCGTGTGCCCGTCGTCGGCGATCTTCAAGGGCGATGCGCGGTAGTCGAAGGTCAGGGGAGGCAGCTTCTGACGCGTGGGGGCAGTGATGTCGATTGGCGACTGCTGGCGCCCGGTCTCGCAGGTCGATGCCCAGGCGTGGGCGGCGGACAGGACAGCCGCCAAGAGAAGCAACACAAGGTGTTTCATGGCGGATGTCACAACGTGCGCTCTGCCGATGCCGCGACGGCTTGCTCAATCCATTGCCGAACCGATGGACGTTGCCATTGTTGCTGCGCGTAGGCAGCCAGCCTGTCGGGTACGGCATCGCCGTTCATGACCAGGCGGTTGAGCATCAATGCCAGGTCTGTGTCGGCAATGCTCCATTCGCCGAAGAGATCGGTTGCGCCTTTGCCGAGCAGCGCGTCGCTGGCGGCAAAGAGCCTGTTGGCAGATGCCCTGGCTGCGTCCGAGAGCGGTTGGTCGCTCGGTTTCAGGAATACCACTTCGGTCGGGCGTTCCTGCCGAATCGCCAGGAAGTCGCTGCGCAGCCAGGCCTGAATCTGCCGGGCCCTGGCACGGGGGCGAAGCGCGCCTGGAAAGATGGCGCGGTAGCCTGGGCTGGGGAAGGCCTCGTCAAGGTACTCGGCGATGGCCGACGATTCGGCAAGGCTGAAATCACCATGCCGCAACATCGGCACGCGACAGGTGAGCGAAGTGGATGCATACTCGGCACTGTAGTTTTCGCGTGCCGCCAGATCCAGCGAGCGGATGGCGAAGGCCAGGCCCTTCTCCTGCAGCGCGACGAAGGCGGACATCGCGTACGGGCTGAGAAAACGCGACTCGACGTAAAGAGTGAGTTGATTGGTGGCCACCGTGGTCTCCTTGCGGGCTTGATTCCCGCGATTATGCGCCCTCCCGATGCGACGCAGGCGCAGCCATCGAAAGTCTCGTCCTGGACGTGTGCGGGCTGGTGGTACGGCGGCAGGTGGCCCTGACCGCCCTTGGTGTGATCATTTCCACGTCACCTGCTGAGCGCTCGCCGGTGGCGCCGCGCAGACCCGTCTGACTGCGCGATGCATTTCTGGAAGGCTTCAGTGTCGTTCTGCTCGTCGACGCGGTGCGCGCGGCGAATGCGCTACCCGATCACGGTGAGCGGGCGCTGGCGCCGATGTGCGCGCTTGGCGCGACTGCCGGAGATCTCGCCGAGGTGCACGCGTGATCCCGGGTCCGCTGGCTAGCCCAGTTCGCGGGCGACCACTGCCACTGAACCGGCGTCCGGGAGTCTGGCGAGGTGTGCGAGCATGTAATCCTTGACCAGGCCAAGCAGTTCATCGACGCGGTTTGCCGGCATACCGATCTCCGCGGCGACGGCGCGTACGGCAAGCAGTTCTTCGGCAATCAGCGAACCGTCGGCATAGGCGACCAGGAGGCAAGTGGCCAGGACCATGTCGCGTTGTGCCGCGGTCGGGAAGGCGCCGGCCGGGTTGATGTTCTGCGTCTCGGTCTGCAGCGAGTCGAAAGCCGGCCAATCATCGGCGCCGTTGCGACAGGCGTCATAGAACTGACGAATCAGCGTGACTTCCTCGGCGGTCCGGGCGCCGTCCACCTGGGCGATGCGCAGCAGTAACTGGGTGGCGGCGACCGTCTGGTCGGCACTGAGCGAAACGTCGGCAAACTGTGGAAACATGGCAACTCCTTTAGAGGTTGATCTGACGCCGGCAATCGGCGAGCCGGGTCTGGACTTCCTGGACCGATAGCGAGCGGAAGCGTTGCGGCAACAGTGAGCGCCGTGAGGTTTCCGAAACGGCCAGCATCTCCATGTAGCGCACCATCGCGACCTCCTGTGGCGGCATGAAATCGTCGATGGCACGGGCCAGGACAGCGGCGGTCAGGGGCGTCCGTTCGCGCTCGGCGAATTCGGCGGCGAGCAGGGCAACGGCTTCGAGATCGGCGTTCGAATAGCCGTCCAGCGCCTCGCAAGCGTCCTGCAGGGCGGCGGCGTCGAGTTCGCGCGCCACGTCGTAGCGCCGGAAAATGGCGCCGACGACAGCCGCCCGTTCGGCGGCCGTTTCGGCGTAGAAGAAGGGGATCTTGCGGTCGAGGCGTCCCGGACGCTTGATGTCGGTATCGAGCTTGTCCGGGCGGTTGGTCATCAGGATGAACAGGACCTCACCGCGGTTCTCGGGGTCGGACATGAACTCCTTGAGGCGGGCGATGACCCGCGACCCGGTGCCGCCGTCGGAGTCGCCGCCGGTGCCGAAACTGCGGTCGCCTTCGTCGATGACCAGGGCAATCGGCCCCATGGCCTTGACTGTCGCCAGTACGCGTTCGAGGTTCGCCTCGGTCGAACCGACCCACTTGGAGCGAAAATTCTTCAGCGCCACGCCCGACAGTCCGGCTTCCTTGAGAAACGCCTTGATCACGAAGGTCTTGCCGGCGCCCATCGGTCCGACCGCCAACAGCCCCATCGGCGCGCGCGCCCGGTCGCCACTGCGGATCAGGCGAGCGATTTCGAGCAGCTCACCCTTGATGTGCTCGTTGCCGCCGACGGTATCCAGCCCATGGCGAGGCTCGATGAACTCGATCAGGCCGGCACACTCTTTCTCGATCAACTCGCGCTTGCGCTGGCGGACGACGGCCATCATCTCGTTGGCCGGGTCCTCGGCATCGGGCAGTGCGCGCGTGGGATCGACGAGCTGCTGGATTTCGCTCGGTGCCATGCCGGCAGTGATGGCCGCCAGTCTTTGTGCCCGCTCGGCGGCGTTCGGGCTGCCCGCCAGCAGTTCGGCAATCAGGCTTCGCCGCTGCATCTCGTTCAGGCCCTGCGGCGCTTCGCTGGCGACGATGCTGGCCAGCTGGATAAGGCGTAGTCCGGCTGTCTGGTCAGCCAGGAGATCTGCCTCGCTGTTCGGCATGGTCGGTGCGTAATGCCGTATCGCCGCGCGGCGCGCCTCGTGGTCGGGCACCGGCAACTCGATGGCCACCACTCGCGGATGCGTCAGCAGCGCCGGGCTGATGTCGGCCAGCGATTCGCTCACCAGAATGACGACGTTGTCGCGATCGGCGAACTCCTCGTCCAGCGACCAGCGGTGCAGCGCGGTGAAGGCGCCGCGCTCGTCGAGCGACAGGAAATGCGGCTCGGCGGCCGGAAAGATCGTCCCGGCGTAGGGAATCAGCAGCGCACTCGAGCGTTGTTCGAGCATCTGCCGTTCGAGCGATTCGAAAATGCCGGCCAGTCCCTTGCCTTCGAGATGACGGTACAGCTCGGCCTTCCCCTGCGGACTGCTGCCGTGGACGACACGTACGCCGCGGTCGACGCTCAGTTCGAAGACCTGTTGCTTGTTGTCCTTGAGCAGCACGTCGCTGAGGAAGGGCAGCAAGGTGTAGTAGCGGTCGCCGACCCGGTAGCGGTCGAAGACATTACGGTAGAGGACGAAAACCGACGCCTCGCCGGCCAGGTACTTTTGCCGCAGCGTCTCCGCCCAGGCCGGCAGCGGCGGCCGGATGGCGCTTTCGGTATAGGAGGTGTTGCCGGCGTTGGTCATGGAGTTGTGGCGCGCCTACATTGACTTGCCGGCAGCATCGGCCTGCGTCGTCCGCGCGCGCTTCATTTCCTCGAGTTGCTGGCGCGCCGTCACGGCGCCGCTGCTCTGACGAAGCTTGGCGAGCTTGACGTCGAGGTCGGAATCGCGCAGTTCGGAGCCCATCTTGGCTTCGGCGACCGTCGTCTTGATGTGTTCGCGGACGTTGTCGAGCGCCCGCACTTCGGCATCGACCGACAGGCCATCGAGCTGATTCTGGATTTTCAGGCGGGCTTGCGCGCTGAGCATCTGCGCCAGCATGCGGTCCTTCTCGTCCTTGAGCTTCTGGATCTCGGACTTGACCTGCATCAGCGAGTCCTTGGCCTCCTGCGCGTCGTTGCGCGCCTGTTCCATATCCTGTTCGAGCGTCTTGATACTCGCGTCGAGCGAGTTCTTCTTCTGGATCAGGACGATGCCCAAGTCATCCTGGCCGGTGGCCAGCGCCGTATTGAGGTCGGCGGTTACCGCTGCCAGTTCGCTGCGCTCGCCTTCAAGCCGCGCCGAAATGTCCTCGCGGCGGCGCATGATCGCCGCCGTCGCGCTCTTCAACTTGCCGTACTTCTCGATCATCGAGTCGATTGCGTTCTGGTAGGCAATCTCCGGGTGCCGTTTTTCCACGTCGGTGATCCACAGCGAGACGAAGCCCGACCAGAGGTTGGACAGACGCCCCATGAAATTGATCTCAGCCATCGCCTTCTTCCTTTCGTAAACCGGTGCCCCGGCCAAACATGCGTAAACTGGTGACGTCGATCGTCATCAGTCGTTCCTAAAGATCAGCCGCGCTCAACCCTTGCCGGAACCAGCGATCGCGACCAGCCGCCGCGCACCGCCGCCGGTCACGGGCATGGCTACGTCGGGCAATACTTCGGCCAGGCCGCTCGCCAGATCCGCCTCGATATCTTCCTGCAGGCGCAGCTTGCCGACGGCCTCCTCAAGCCGGCTGCCGACGTCCTCGGACGCCGGCAGTGTCATGATCGTCTGGTAGATTTCGTCGAGCTGGTCGGGCATGGAGAGCATCGCCGCCTCGAGCGCCCGCCGCCGGCTCAGCATCCGGTTGTGCCGCTCGATCAGCGCCGCGTAGTCGCTGCGCGCCTTCTGAAGCTGCCGGGTATCGGTCCCCGGGCGCGGCGCCGCGAGTTCCTTTTCAATGCCGGCCAGCTTGCCATCGACTTCCCGCAGGTTGATCGATTCCACCCTGTCGTCGATCACCAGCGCGGACAACCACAAGCCGAGATACTCGACCGTCGCGTCGTCGAGTTGTTCGACGTCCCGGTAGGCCAGTCGAGACAGGCCGGCTTCCGCGCGCTGGTAGAGCGAGCCGACGCGCTCGAGCATTCGCTGATAGGTGCGCAGCCGCGTCGAGAACCCGTCGCGCTTGGCGGCGCGCTTCTGCAATTCGGCGATTAGCTGCTCACGCGATGCCTGCCGCGCCTTGGCCCGCCAGCGGCGGTCAACCTTTTCGCGAAACGTTGGCAGGGACGGGATGTGCAGGGCGGCGAGAACCTCGCCGGCGGCAAAGGCAATCAGCGGTACGGCGCCGACGCCGAAGCCGAAGGGAATCGACAGCAG
Organism: Accumulibacter sp.; assembly: GCA_017302455.1. Lineage (GTDB taxonomy): Bacteria > Pseudomonadota > Gammaproteobacteria > Burkholderiales > Rhodocyclaceae > Accumulibacter > Accumulibacter phosphatis. The sequence goes on along the minus strand of JAFLDO010000016.1, from coordinate 43,248 downwards.
TGCTCCCGCCGCCAGCGAGCCGAGAAGTGCGTAGAGATTGGCCTGACTGGTCAGGACCTCCCTGACGTAGGGTGGCTTGCCTTCGGTCATCGCTAGATCGTCACCCTGACCTGGCCCTTGCCGGGACTCGCATGCAACTGGTTGAGTATGCGTTCCTCGAGGCCCTGGGCCTCCGCCGAGCGCTGCCACGCCGCCGAGCGCGGGCGTGCCTCGCCGACCACGAAGTCATCAGCGACGCGCGCCGGCTGCGTCGACAGGACGATGACCCGGTCGCCGAGCATCAGCGCTTCGGTCACGTCGTGCGTCACGAAGACGACCAGACACGGCCATGACCGGTACAGATCGATGAGCAGTCTCTGCATTTCCTCGCGCGTCTGGGCATCGAGCGCGCCAAAGGGCTCATCCATAAGCAGTATCTTCGGCCGCAGGACCAGTGCGCGCGCCAGTGCCACGCGCTGGTTCTGGCCGCCCGAGAGCTGTGCCGGACGCAGGCCGGCCTTGTCCGCCAGACCGACCGCCTTGAGCATGTCGGCGACGCGCTGGCGCCATTCGGCTTCCGGCACGCGCGACTTCCACAGCTTGAGCCGAAACGGGAAGGCGACATTGTCGAACACCGAAAGATCCGGACGATTGGCATAGCGCTGGAAAACCATCACCGAGTCGTCATGGGCGCCCTGGCACTCGCTGCCGTCGATCAGGACGCTGCCCGAGGTCGGCGTCCTGACACCCATCGGCCGCACGCCGCCGAGCATGTGCAGCAGCGTGCTCTTGCCGCAGCCGGACGGTCCCAGCAGCATGTTGATGCCCGGCTTGTCGAAGCTCAGGGTGACGCGGTCGATGACGCGCGTGACGCCACCGGTTTCCGCCGGGTACTCCTGGACGATATCTTTGACGACGACGGACACCGACGTCGCGCCAGCCGTCTCTGCCGGCTTTGCTGCCGCCACTGCGGTATTCACTGCTGGGTCTCCCACGGATAAAGGCGGCGCTTGAGCCAGATCATCAACTGGTAGGTGGCCAGGGCGAGGGCAATGATCACCATGATGCCGGCAAAGACCTGGTCCCAGGCGCTGAAGCGGCGGGCGTTCTGAATCAACTGGCCAAGCCCCTCGCGGGCATTCACGTATTCGGCCACCGTGATGTAGGTCCACATCACCGAGAAAGCGACGATCACCGCGTCGGCGATGCGCGGCATGGCCATCGGTACGACCGCGCTGCGGATGCACTCCCAGGGTGTGGCACCCAGGTCGCGGGCGCCTATCCAGTAGCTTTGTGGTACCGCCTGAATGGCGTCGCGGACCATCGGAATCAGGTAAACGACCGCGCCGATGAACAGAAAAGCGATCTTCATCGACTCGCCGATGCCCATCCACATGACGAGAATCGGCAATAGCGCCACCACCGGTGCCGAGCGGAACGGGTCGACAAGCGGTGACAAGGCGGCGTTGACCTGCGGTGCAGCGCCCATGACGATGCCGATCGGAATGCCGATGAGAATGACCAGCAGGCCGGCGACGATCAGCCGGCCGACCGACCACAAGGTGGCCGTCAGCAGCATGCTCTGCCCGTCGTTCCAGGCCAGGTAGCCGAATGCCGAAACGACCTGCCACGGCGCCGGCAGCTTGGTCGCGCTGACCAGCCCGGAAGCCGCGACGGCGCTCCACAGCAGCAGCAGGGCGAGCACCGAGCCGACGCCGAGCAGGCGCCGCCGCTGCGGGTCCGGCGGCGCGTAAGGGTTCCAGAACTCGCGCATGGCCGCTGATCTAGCGGCCGCCGAAAACGGCTACCCGTGTCGTCCGGTTGATGGCCCGACAGTCTTCGAGCGACAGACCTTCGATGGCGGCATTGACTTCGTTGCACAGCGGGCGGTCGGGGCCATAGCCGACGATCTTGAAGCGCTCGCGCGGAAACTCCCATTGCTTGACCAGGTAGTCGACGACGGCCCGTGCGCGGGCCGCCGAAAGACGTTGATTCACCTCGCGCGAGCCGGTCGAGTCGGTATTGCCGCTGACCTCGAAGTAGGCCTTGCCGTTGTTCTCGATGAACGGCACCATTTCGCTATCGACGGTCTTCTCGGCGCGCTTGCTCAGTTCAGCACTGCCGGAAGGGAAACCGACGGTGACCGGCTTGGTCACTATGGCTTCCTTCTTCGTCGCTTCCTTGAGCGACGTTTCGGTGAAGGTGGTCTGCGGCTGAGCGGCGGCGGCGGCCGCCGGCTTGTCGCGGGCGAGCATCGCCTTGATGAAGCGGTAGTCGAAGCTGTCCTGCGGCGCAATCACCGGTGACTTCGGATTGGCGAGCGCACCGGCCTTGCGGTAGATCTCGTCGAAACGCTTGTAGACGCGCTCGTAGTGGTTGGTGCCGCCGGCAAGTCCGAGGATGCGAGCATTCTCCTCGACGCCGGTCCACACGACATTCGCGAACAAGCTCTTGACGAACGGTCGGCCTTCCTTGTCGGCGAGGAGCTTGAAGAACTCCTCGGTCTTCACCAGCGCTTCCACCGCGTTGTCGGGGTTGGCGCGCGCTGCCGGGACGCCTTCCATCCAGCCTTCGACGAACTTCTGGACGACTGCCTGACCCTCCGGCTTCGCCAGCAGGCGTGAGTCGCAGACCATCACGTCGAAGATCAGGTTGGTCGCCGTCTTCGTCGAATACACGACGTGCGCCCCCTTGACGTTGCGCAGGGCCAGTGCCAGGTCCGGATCCCAGAGTGCGGCCGCATCGACGTGGCCCGACTCGAGCGCCGCACGCACGCCGGCGGTGCCTTCCTCAGCGTTGATGAAGACCACCTTGACACTTTCCTTCTTGCGCGCGGTCAGCGAGGAATTATCGAGTGCGTCGATCAGCATGCCATGCGATGGCGTGAACTGGAGCAGGGCCACCGAACGTCCGGCGAGATCCTCGATCGACTTCACGGCCGGATCGCTGGCGATCACCGCGTCGCCGCCCTGCGTGTTGTCGACGACCATCACCGCCCGGCCGTCGAGGCCGGCGTTACGCAGGTTGGGCTGCTCCTGTGCCCAGAAGTCGGAAGTGCGCCACGCGCACTGGGCCGCGCCGGACTCGAAAATGGTTGCCAGGGTCGGGATGTCGTCCTGGATCACGAAGCGAACATTGACGTCCTTCTTGCTGTAGATCGATCCCGGCTGGGTGTCCAGGGCATTGCCGTTGGCGACCAGCGCCGGTGCATAGCCGTGAAAGCTGACCAGACTGACCTTCAACGGGTTGGCCGGGCTGCCGAGCGGCGCATTCTTGTCGTCGGACTGGGATGCCTTCGCCGCCGTCGCTGCCGGCTTGGGTTTGGCCGGTGCTTCGGCAGTTACGGTCGCCGGTTTCGCGGTGGCCGCTTCGCCGCCGCCACCGCCAAAGCGCTCCTTGAGGCCGAAGTTCCAGGCGAGCGAACCGGCCACGCCGATAACGATGATGGAAATCAGGCCCTTGGCCATCGGTGTGAGTTGCGCCATGTGGTTTCTCCTTGCGTAATTCTCTGCGGTGTCAGGCGTCTTTGAAGCTGGTCGGGATCTCGCGCAGGCGCTCGATCTCGGCGTCCATGCGGCGGGCTTCGCGCGCTGTCGATTCGCGAGCCGCTCGCAGACCCGCTTCCACGCTCGTCGCTTCCTGCGCCGCGCGCGTCACTTCACGTTCCAGCAGTTGTTCGAGTTCGGCGATCTGCTTGCGAATCGCCGCGGTCGAGTTGTCGAGAGCCAGCTTGATCTGGTTCACGACTTCTGCCGACTGTTGCTCGCGATCCTGCAATTGGGCGTTCAACTGTTGCTTGTAGGCATCGAGCGCCGAGATCTTTCGATCGGCATCGGCGATGCAGTCGCCGATTCGCCAATTGTCATCAGCCGCGTCCATCGCCAGCACGGCCGCCTTGCGCGTCCCCGCGTCCATCGCACGCAGTCCGTCGAGCAGGCGCAGGAGCTTCTCGGCCGGGTAGGGGGAGTCTGGCACGCCAGCGGCAGCGAAGATATCCGCCAGCGCGATGCCTTCCGCATCGCCAGCCAAGGGGTCGCTCGGGGCAGCGGCCACCGCTCGCGGCGCAACTGGCGAGACGTCGACCGATTCCTGCGGCATCCGGCCTGGGGCCGCATCCGCCTCGGCGACGGCGCTCGCGCCGGCGGTATGGGCTTCTGCCTCGCTGGCAGCCAGTCGCTCGTCTTCCGAGAGTTCGACCAGCCTTGCACGTGCGAGAAAATTCAGGATACCCTTCATTCCACCTCCCGGGATGGTAGACAATCTAGACAATCACGCGACTGCGCAAGATTCAGAGTCGGCGGATTATACGAACGAAACGGTCTGCAGCGAGAATCCCAGATAAAGAAGAAACAGAGTATCTCTGTCCTTGGCCAGCACAGTCAAGCCGCGCTGGCCTGGCCCGGATGGGGCTGGCGCGAGCGGCCGAGCCTGGTCTGGCAAGGCGCGCTGGGCTTCTTCGCCGCCTAGCGTTGGCCGAGGACGAGCGGGAAGTCGGGTACGCCGCTGGGGACGATGGTCACTGGCGATTGAGCGCCCTCGGTGAGCGCCTTGACACGTTCCGAGACATAGAGATCCAACATCTTGTGCGTGATGCGACCAGACTTGTTGTAGTCGGCTTTTCCACGCAGCCCCTCGAGGATGGCCTTGGTAAACGCGCCATTGCCCCAGTCCGAGGATTCCTGGGCGTACTGGCGCCCGGTAGCCGCGGCGAAAACGATGACGCCGTTGTCCGCACTCGACAACTCATTGATGACGGCGGTGGTATCGAGGCGGAGCGAGCGCGTGCCGGTGCCCAGCACATTGCCCGCATGGCAGGTGTCGATGAAGAACATCGCCTTGCCAGGCAGGGAGACGAGCGTGTTGCGGATCTCGCTGAAGATCACGCCGGTGCGTTTCAGGGCCTTGATGTTGACGTCCTGCGGCAGGAAGTAGTAGGTGCCGTCAGCATCATTGACGCCGTGGCCGGCAATGAAGACCATCGCGACGTCGCGCGCGGTGAGTTCCCGGCGGATCCACTCGAGCCCGTCAAGGACGTCGTCGCGCCTGGCGCCGCTGTCGGTGAGCAGGCGCACCGAGACCTTGCGATAAAGGCCGCCTTCCTGGGTCTTGAAGAAATTCGACAGGTCGGTCGAGTCCTTGGCGGCGAACTCGAGCTGGATCGCCGGATCCTGGTACTTGCTGACCCCGACCGCGAGCACGTAGAGCGCCGGCCGCAGGTCCACCCCTCCGGCGGCGCCGGCCGGTGGCACCGCGCCGCTGGACGCATTCGCCGCCGCCTCCTTGGCCGCGGCCGTTGCCGGCTTCTTGAGCGTCAGCGTCGCCTCGGGCGAGACACCGTGCTTGTTCTCGGCGAACAGGAGGAGTTGCGCGTCGAGCCCCGACACGGGAAGCGGTACCTCGTAGATGCTTTCGTTGCTGTCCGAGCGGGAACTCCGCAGCGCGGAAAGCGGCGGCAGGGCGACGGGTTGGCCGTTCACGCGCGCGCGCAGCCTCGTCACCGGCGCGTCAGCCGGCGCACGGACGGCGAGCTGCACTTTGATCTCGCTGCCGCCCGCCGTGCCCACCGTATCGGGCGAGACGATGCGAACCGTCGGCGGCAGTCGTTCGCGAATTGCCTGACCACCGGGTGGGGCCGTTGCGCCGGCCGGGAGTGCGGCCAGCGCAGCGCTGCCACTGCCCTTGCCGATCACTTCACTGAGCAGCTCCGGTCGGTAGTACTCGGCACGGAAGCGCGACACCGGATAGAAATCCGCTGCCTGCGCCGGGCCGCGATCGACTTGCCAGCCGATCAGGTTTTCGCCTCCCGGGCTGGCGGCGAAATGGCCGCCCGGCGTCCACATCACCCAGCGGCGTCCATCCGCTTGCGGGAAGAAAACGAGTTGCTCGCTGCCGTCCTGTTGCCGATACCAACGCAGCGTGCCATCGCTGAGTGCGGCAACCACCCAGCGTCCGTCGTCGCTGGTGTTGATCTGCCATACCGTGGCGGGCGCGGCGGTCCGCCACAACTCACGGCCGTTGCGGTCATACAGACGGATCTGGAAATTGGTCGCGATGGCAACACGGCTGCCGTCGCGCGCGACGCTCGCCGACAAGGACCACTCGTTGGCGTCCAGGCCAATCCCTTTGCCGTTGATCGACGGCTGTTGGCGTTCAAACCAGTTGTCTACCATGGTCTTGGCTGCCGATGTTCGCGGCGCCTGCCAGTCCTTTCCCGGTTTCGTCCAGGCGAGCTGGCGAATGTCGAAGGCATCGCCGCTACTCCCGGGCCGGGTTTCCTGGAAGGCCAGTGCGCCCCCATCCGCCGCCAGGCGGAAGCGGCTGCGCAAGTTGCGGAAGTCGAGCAAGCTGTTGCCGACGGCAAACAGCGGCTGACCGTTGGCGGCAAGCACTCCCCAGGCAGGATCGGCGGTCGCATAGAGCAGGCTGCCGTCGCGGGTGGCGTGCAGCGCCGTGATCGTATTGCGCGCCACCGGAAGTACTGCCGGTTCGCCCTGGCCAGTATCTGGCCAGGCCAGGATCGCAAATTGTCCCTTGTCGGTGACCCAGCTCCCGGCCGCGTACAGGCGCTTGCCGTCCGCGGACCAGGCGACGACACTCAGGCTGCGTGCCAGGCTCCCCTTGGTGCTAGACAGAACCTTGCGCGTTTTCAGGGTTTTGGCGTCGAGCAGGACGATGTTTCCCTGGTCCGAGGCGCCGACGGCGACGGTCTGCCCATCGGGTGAAAAAGCCAGGCCGAAAGGGATGCCGGTTCCAGCCGGCGTGCTCCGGGACAGCAGCTTGAGTCCTTTCGCTGTGACCTCGTAGGCGCGCACGAAGCCGTCCGCGCTGCTGACCACGACGTTCTTGCCGTCAGGCGACCAGGCTGTCGCATTCACCTCGTTCGAGTAGTCCGCGTCCCCCTGCAGTTCGCGCGCGCCCGTCCAGCCCTCGGCCCCGAGGAAGACGCGTACGCCCTGCCTACCCCACAGTCCGACGACGAGCGTTCTGCCGTCGGGAGAAAACGAGAGATGCGTCACCACATCGGGAAGGGCGGTTATGCGGTGGATGATCTGGCCGTCATGGCGGCGGACCAGATACAGGTCATTGCTCGCCGACCAACCTGCCGCCGCAACAAGCGCACCGTCGGGAGCCATCGCCACCGCATACAGCTTGCCGTCGTTGCCCGCACCGGAAGGTGGTCGGAAAACCGCCAGGAGCGAGCCGCTGGCGGCATCCCAGATGCGGGCGGTCTTGTCTTCGGACGCGGTGACGGCGTAGCGACCGTCACGGTCCATGCCTGCGGCACGAATCGGCGCCACATGGCTGCCGGTTTCGATGCGCAGGCTGGGCGTGGCTTCAACTCCCCGAGCGGTCGCCGGACCGACAGCCAGCAGGCCGCTTAGCAGCCAGCAGGCGACTGCCCAGCCGCAGTCGCGCCACGTCCACTTGTTTCGCAGCACGCTGGCCGGCCTCGGCGAGAGGGTCAGCAGGAAACCTTCTTGAACTCGATGCGCTGGTCGAGCGCGTCGGACTCGTTACCCTTGCCCGTACCCACGACGGCGCGTTGCGAACCATAACCCTTCGCGGACGTGCGCTTGGCCAGCGTTGGCGTTGTCGCCACCAGCTTCTGCCGGATAAACTCGGCGCGCTGCAGCGACAGGCGCTCGTCCATCTGCTCCGAGGTGCTGCGTCTGGTGTGTCCGGCAACCTCGATGCAGGATGTCTGACGCAAGGACTGCTTGGCGATCTCCGACAACCAAAGCGCATAAGGTTGCTGCTCCTGGCTGAAAGCCGTCGCCCCGGGTTTGAAGTCGAAGCGAACGGCCAGTCGGTCGCTCGCCAGGCCCATTTCCACCAGTTGGCCGAAGGCCTGCATGGCGGGCTTCTTGCGACCCAGTTTCTGATTGTCGAGATAGATTCCGGCATAGACGCGCGCCTGATTGCCTGCCGGATTCTTGAGGACCGACTGGTAAAGGGCCAGGGAGTCCTTGTAGTTCTTCGCCTGGTAAGCTTTTTGAGCTTCGCTGATCGTCGATGCGGCGAGCACGGCGTCGATATAGGCTGGATTGATCGGGTCGCCGGCCTTGGTTCCCTGACAGGTCTTCACGTATCCCTCGACAGCCGTATCCTTGGCCCAGACCGGCATTTCGCGGAAGAGCGGCAGCGGCGTCGGATCGAAACCGTCGGGTAGCGAGCGCGCCAGGCCTTTGCTGATGATCTTTCCGGTCTTCAGGTCGGCAAGCGCGAAGCAGATGCGATAGGCATCGCGTTCGCCGTCCGCCTTGCCCTGCAGGTTGATCGGCGTGAAGGTACCGACCATCAGCAAGGGAAGGGCAGAGACGACGTCGCTGCTGAAGGGTTTGACATCGACCTGCTGATAGTTCTCTTTCACCAGTTGAACGACCGACTGCTCCATCGCCACCGTCGCTTCGGTCTGCATGCCGCTGTTTCCGTCCACCAGCGGATCGACGACCATGCTGTACTTTTGATCCTTCGCCAGGTTGGCGTTCGCCAGCAAGTCCTGTGCGGCTTTGCGCACAGCCTGATCGTACGGAAGGGCAACCAGCGGTGCTGGTGCCGGCGCTGCCACGGTGGGTTTTTCCTCCGTACTGCTGCAACCGGCGGCGAGAAGGCCGACAGCAAGACAAGCGCTCACGAAAAGGCGATCGTGGAATGACATGATTGTTCCCCCTGTTGTTTTTCAATGCTCTTGGACAAGCGATCGCCGGTCGGGTTCGGCGGCGACGCGCAAACACGCAATGATTCTACCGTGAGCCAGCTCCAGCCTGGCCGGAGTTGCTCAGGGCTTGCGATAGATCGTTGGTCGCACAGACGACAGCCGATCGGTTATGCCGTTCAGCGATTCGGAATGGCCGACGATGAAGTAGCCGCCAGAAAGCAACCGGGGAATGAGATTCGCGACCACCTTGCGCTTGGTTTCCGTGTCGAAGTAGATCATCACGTTGCGCAGAAAGATGACGTCGAACGAGCCGATCTGAGATGTGAGTGGGCGGGTCAGGTTGACCTGCGCGAAACGAACATGCTGGCGTATGGCGGGTGCGATAAGGAAACTCCCCCGATGCTCGCCCGTTTCCCTGACACAGTACTTGCGCATGCAAGCGTCCGGAATCCCTTCGTTGCGGTCGATCGGGTAGTGACCGGTGCGTGCTTTGGCGAGCACCTGCGTGCTGATGTCGGAACCGAACACCTCCCACGTGACGTTGCTCGGCAGCGTCTCGGCAAGGACCATGGCCATGCTGTACGCCTCCTCGCCGCTCGAACTCGCCGCACTCCAGATGCGAAAGTTCTTGCCCTCGCGGCGTTTGCCGAGGATCTCGTCACGCAAGAAGTCGAAATGTCGACTTTCTCGAAAGAAGTAGGTCTCGTTGGTGGTCAGGAGATCAACCATCGTCTGCAACTCGCCTGGGTGTTGCCCGCTTGAGACCAGGCGGTAATAGTCGCCGAAGCTACCGAGCCGGTGTTCGCGGAGGCGGCGCTGCAGACGGCCGACGAGAAGCACCTTCTTGGTGTCGGCCAGGCTGATGCCTGCGATCTCATGGATCAGGCGCTGAAAGAGGGAAAACTCCTGCTCGGTGATCACCGGTGGGTCCATCGGCGGGCCTCGTCGGGGCGCCAACGATCGGTTTCGTTGGCTGGGTAAGTGCAGCGGGTCTTGGCGCAAGGCCATGGGGGGAATCGATCGACGGCCGTCATGCTGCGCCAAGGCGGCGTATGGCGCAAGGGCCATGCACGTAACGCAGGGCTGAGGGCGAGCGGGAGGAGACAAACAAGCGGACACGACGGCTCGCTGCCGTTAAATCATGTCTGTTGGAGCTTCCGGTGTTGGTGTTGTTTTGCCGCATCGAACCCGCGAAAGGGGGTGAAGTGTGCGGTTTTTGTCGTGCCCCTGGCTGGGAACGACGTATCCTATCGACGTTCGAGGACGGTTTCCTGGTGACGACTGCTTGGTAGGGCGCCTGGCGGAGGTGAGTGCCTTGGGTGGCGAGCCGGCCGTCCTAGGCGTCCTTGCCGAGTATCGTGCCGCTGTCGCAAGGCACGCATCGCCGGTGGGGGCAATGGAAGCCCTTTCGTGGGGCGGGACAATTCCACTATACTGTGGCGCGCCGCACGATACCCGCTAGGGCAATAGCCTGCGGGAGTTGGCTGCAAACCGTGCCCAAGCTGGTGACCAAAATAGGAGAGAGTTATGCTTACACGCCTGCATGATGCATTCGGCGCCGCGTTCAACTGGCTTGTCGTCGGCACCCTTGGGGTGCTTGTGCTCGGATGCGCATCGCATCCGCCGGCACCAGTTTCCGCTGCGTCGCCGGATTATCGGTACATCATCGGACCGGGCGATAGTGTCAATATTCTCGTCTGGCGCAACCCGGAGTTGTCGATGAACGTGCCTGTGCGGCCCGATGGGCTGATTGCCGGACCTTTGATCGAGGATATGCCGGCGATGGGCAAGACGCCGACGGCGCTCGCCCGAGACATGGAAAAAGCGCTCGGCACCTTCATCCGCGATCCGGTGGTGACGGTGATCGTGACTGCCTTCAGAGGGACCTACAGCGAGCAGATCCGCGTCGTCGGCGAAGCTTCGAAGCCGCAGGCATTGCCCTACTCGCAGAACATGACGCTGCTTGACGTAATGATCGCGGTTGGAGGGCTGACCGATTTTGCCGATGGCAACGGGGCCACTTTGCTGCGTGCTGCCGAGGGCAACAAGCAGTATGGCGTGCGCCTGAGCGACCTGATTCGCCGCGGTGATGTGTCGGCCAACGTGGATGTCAAACCCGGCGACGTCCTGATTATCCCGCAAAGCTGGTTCTGATGGGTGTTCTGCCTGCTTGCCCTGCTCCCGTGCATGGCTGTTGCACTGTGCACGGCGCTCCTGAAACCGATCCCGAGAGAGTCTGAATCCGATGGATGAACTGCTTCGACAAGCAACAACGATCCTGCGCGGAATGTGGAAACGTCGCTGGCTGGGGATCATAGTTGCCTGGGTAGTCGGCCTGGCCAGCGTCGCGGCGGTTCTCGCCATACCCGACAAGTATGAGGCGTCGGCGCGTGTTTTCGTCGATACCCAGTCGATTCTCAGGCCACTGATGAGTGGTCTGGTCACTCAGCCCAACGTCGATCAGCAGGTGATGATGCTGAGCCGGACCCTGATTACCAGACCGAACGTGGAGAAGCTTATCCGGATGGCCGATCTGGACCTCAAGATCACGTCCAAGGCCGATCGGGAGACCTTGGTCGAAACGCTGATGACTTCGCTCAAGATCCAGAACACGACGCGGGACAACATTTACACGATCACCTATCGGGACACCCAGCCTGACCATGCAAAACGCGTGGTTCAGTCTCTGGTGTCGATCTTCGTCGAATCCAACCTCGGAGATGCGCGCAAGGATTCGGAGTCGGCCCGCAAGTTCCTCGACGAACAGATCAAGGCCTACGAGAAGAAGCTCGAGGAAGCCGAGGCTCGGCTCAAGGAATTCAAGTTGCGTAATCTCGCCTCGCAGAGTTCCGAAGGAAAGGACCATTTTGCCCGGATGAGTCAAGTCGCCGGCCTGCTTGAACAGAGCCGTCTCGAATTGCGCGAGGCGGAGCACTCGCGCGATTCGCTCAGGCGCCAGCTTGTCGGCGGCGATGAGCCGTCGCTCTTGCCCGGTGCGGGCCAGGAGGAGATCGCCGGCGTCTCGGTTCCCGAAATCGACAGCCGGATAGATGCCTTGCAGCGCAATATGGATGCCATGTTACAGCGGTTCACCGAAAAGCATCCCGACATCGTCAGCACTCGCCGTCTGATCAAGGAACTCGAGGACAAGAAGCGGGAAGAGATCGCCGCCCGGCGGAAGGCAGCTGCCACCAACCCCACGTCCTCGACCACGGTCAATCCCGTTCAGCAGCAACTCAAGATCTCGCTATCCGAGACCGAGGCGAGAGTTGCTGCTCTGCAAACCCGCGTTGCCGAGTATCAGGCTCGTTACGACCGGATGAAAGGGGAGGTCACCTTGGTGCCACAAATCGAGGCCGAGTTTGCGCAGCTCAATCGCGATTACGACATCAACAAGAAGAACTACGAACAGCTGGTCCAGCGGCGCGAGTCGGCGAGCATGGGGAGCGAGATGGACACCACCGCCGGGGTGGATTTCCGGCTGATTGATCCGCCGCGGGTTTCGCCGAAGCCGGTAGCACCCAATCGCACGCTCTTCCTGCCGCTGACACTGCTACTTGCCTTGGCGGCGGGCGTGGCCGTGACGTTTGCCGCCAGTCAGATTCGCCCCGTGTTCTTCGACTCGCGTTCGCTCCGGGATAGCTGTGGCTTGCCCCTTCTGGGGACGGTGTCCCTGCTCATGGACGATACAACTAAGCGCCGTGAGAGAAAGGATCTGCTGCGGTTTTCAGCGGCTTGCGGCTCGCTCGTCGCGGTCTATGGTGCAGGGCTTCTCGCTTTGTTTCTACTTTCCGTCCGTACTGCCTGAGGAAAAACGATGAGCCTCATTGAACAAGCGGCGAAGCGTCTGGAACAACTGCGCAAGGCCGGCGTGGAAGTCTCGGGGTCGGTTGCCGACGCGGCGCCACCACTCGCCGTCCTGGCGGCCGATGCCGCTACCCGCACGACGCCGACTCCGGATGCCGGGGATCCCGTCGCTGCCAAGCTCCTGGTCGACCTGCCGGCGGCAGAGCCGGCAGTATCCCGGCGCATCGAGCTTGACATGACTGCGCTCGCGGTGGGTGGTCTGATCACCCCGGACGCGCCGCGGTCGCAGATCGCCGATCAGTATCGCGTGATCAAGCGGCCGCTGATCGCCAATGCGATGGGCAAGGGGGCGGCACCGATCAGGCGCGGGAATCTGATCATGGTGACCAGCGCACTTTCCGGCGAGGGCAAGAGTTTCACGGCGATCAATCTCGCCATGAGCATTGCCATGGAACTGGACAATACGGTGATGCTGGTGGACGCGGATGTACCGAAACCCTCGGTGCTCAAGATGCTTGGGTTGCCGCCGGCGCGGGGCCTCCTCGACGTGCTGATCGACGACTCCGTGGATTTCTCACAGGTACTGATGCGTACCAATGTCGAAAAGCTCAGCCTGTTGCCCAGTGGTACGCAGCACGCGCGGGCGACTGAACTCCTCGCCAGCGACGCCATGATCGCCCTGCTCGACGAGATGGCGACTCGCTATCCGGATCGGATCATCATTTTCGACTCGCCGCCGCTATTGATGACGACTGAGTCTCGGGTGCTGGCGACGCACATGGGACAGGTGGTGGTCGTGGTGAAGGCCGAAAGCACGGCGCGTGGCGACGTCAAGCATGCGCTTGCCGCCATCGAATCCTGCCCCGTAAAGATGATGCTGCTCAATCAGGCGCGTTCGAGTACCCAGGATGGCTATGGCTACGGCTATGGTTACGGGTATGGCTATGGTTACGGGTATGGCTATGGTTCGTCAGATGGCGCTTGAGCGCCTGCGTTGCGCCAGAGGCGCTGGGCGCCGCTGGATGAGAGTGGCGAGCGACGCGCGGAGTGGTGGCGTAGGCAGGGGCGATCGCCGACGACTTGAGGTGTCTGTCTCGTGGTTCGGTTGCGCCTTGATGTGCCTGGCGATTCCTGCGCACGCAGAGAAATGGCAGATCACGCCGGTCATCGCGGTTAACGAGACGCTCACCAACAACGTCTTCCTGTCGTCGACGGACCCGACGAGCGATCTGGTTACCGCGGTGACCCCCGGTATTTCGATCGACGGCAAAGGCGCGCGCGCCAGTCTGCGACTGAACTACGGCCTGACACAGTACCTCTATGCGCACGAGTCCGCGTCGAACAACCGTCAGAATGCGCTGACGGCGACGGGAACGCTTGAGGCGCTCGAGGACTGGCTGTTCATCGACGCTACGGGGACCATCTCGCAGCAATACCTTTCAGCGTTCGGCAAGGTGGCGCCGAGTACGGCCAACGTCGATAACAACCGGACTGAGACGTCGAACTACTCGATCTCCCCGTACGTCAAGGGCAGGTTCCTGACATCCACCGAGTATTTTCTCCGCTACACGGCGTCCACCACGTCCTCCAAGTCGAACCTGGCGTCCGACTTCACGACCAACCAGTGGGTCGGCAGGATCAATGGCCTGACTCGCTTCAGTGCCGTCACTTGGTCGCTGGATGCCAGCAAAGTGAACACGGACTATGACGTGGGCAGGGACCGCAATGACACGCGCTATGGCGCGACCCTGGCGTACCGTTTCAACCCGCAGTTACAGGTGTCGCTTATTGGCGGGCGGGAGACGACCAATCTGGTCAGCCTGCAGGACGAGACCCATGGCGATTCGGGCTTTGGTTTGCTGTGGACGCCGAGCCCGCGCACCAAGCTGGAAGCGACGGCCACCCGGCGTTTCTTTGGCAACGGCTACCAGGTGGGCTTCAGCCACCGCATGCCGCGCTCGCTGGTGACCTACACGGCCAGCCGGAATGTGTCGTATCAGCCGCAAGGCGTAGGCAATACCGGGCAGGGCAGCAACTACGACGCGTACTACTCGATTATCGCCGCCAGCAACCCGGGACTGTCTCCGGATGCGATCCGGGCGCAGGTCACTCAGGTTCTGCAAGACCGAGGAGTGCCAGCGGATGGGTCGGTAGTCAATGGTTTCCTGGCGAACCGTCCCACGCTGCAGGAATACCAGCAAATATCGCTGGCTTTGCTCGGCGTTCGCAACACCGTGACCTTGACCGCGACGGAGAACGAGCAACAGCCGCTCGGTGTGGTCAGCGGCTTGACCGATGATTTTTCTCTGAACAACCGGATTCGGCAGCGAGGATTTGGCGTCGTCTGGGGACATCAGCTGACGGGTTTTTCCTCCCTCTCCTTGTCGCTCAACCAGCAGCAATCCGTCGGCTTTACCGCAGGTTCACCGGATACCAAGACGCAAGGCGCGTACCTGTTGCTTACCAGTCGTGTCTCACCCAAGACCAACGCCAATATGACAGTTCGTCGGGTGATTTCCGATGGCGTGACCAGCTACAGCGAAAGCGCGCTGACCGGCGGGCTGTCGCACAGTTTCTGATCGGTGCTCATGTACGAGTCCTTCTATGGCTTGACCAGCAAGCCCTTTCAGCTTAATCCCGACCCCTCTTTCTATTTCGCCAGCAAACAGCACCGGCGGGCGATGGCGTACCTAGAGTATGGCTTGAATCAGAACGAGGGATTCATTGTCGTCACTGGGGAGGTTGGCGCAGGGAAGACGACGATCGTACGAGGCCTGTTGAAGGATCTCGATCACGAGAAAGTGGTGGCCGCCCAACTGGTGACCACCCAACTGGATGCCGAGGATACCCTGCGCATGGTTGCCGCGGCTTTTGGCGTCGGCACCAAGAATGTGGGCAAGTCCGAACTGCTGCTCGCGCTCGAGGCTTTCCTGGTCGATGTCACCCGCCAGGGCAAGCGCTGTCTGTTGATTGTCGACGAGGCGCAGAATCTGACGGCGCGTGCGGTTGAAGAACTACGCATGCTGTCGAATTTCCAGTTTGGTACCCAGGCGCTGCTGCAAAGTTTCCTGATTGGTCAGCCGGAATTCCGCAAGATCATGCAGAGTCCGCAGATGCAGCAATTGCGTCAGCGGGTGATTGCCGCTTGCCATATCGGGCCGATGGATCAGGACGAAACGCAGGCCTACATCGAGCACCGACTGAAGTGCGCCGGGTCGCAGGGTATGCCGCGCTTTGATGCCGGAGCCTTCGAGGCGATCTTCGAGGCCAGCGGTGGGGTGCCCCGGCGAATCAACTCGCATTGCGATCGCCTTCTCTTGTCGGGCTTCCTGACTGGAAAGACCGACTTCGCGCGGGTCGACGTGGAAGAGGTTGCCAGGGAGATCAGGGAGGAGACGCAACCTTCCTCTTCGCAGGCGACGAACAAGACCGGCGACGGCGATCCAGCCACGAACCCGCAACTCACGGATAGCGGCGTTCTGGATATTGACCTTTCCCGGCTGGCGATGGACCCGAGCACTGCCGATCAGGCGTCACGCGTGATTGCCGACCTCAGGAACGGTCAGGCGGAGCAGCGGATGATACGCATCGAGCGCAGCATGTTCCGCCTCGAACGAAACAATGCAGCCGTTCTTTCGCTGCTTCAGCAGCTGGTGGATGCGGTTCGCGCAAAACAGTAAAGGAAAGTCGTCTTGGCTAACGAGGCATGGCCCGCTGATCTGGGCCCGGTGGTCTGTGTTGTCGGCGCGCGGCCGAATTTCATGAAAATGGCGCCCATCCTGCGCGCTTTTGCCGCCCACTTGCCAGCGATACCGACATTGCTTGTTCATACCGGTCAGCATTACGACCGGGACATGAACGATCGCTTGTTCGCTGATTTGCGCCTGCCACATCCCGACCTGAACCTCGAGGTAGGTTCAGCAACTCACGCGGTGCAGACGGCCGAGGTGATGCGCCGCTTCGAGCCGGTTCTCGACACGCACAAACCCTCCTGCGTTATGGTCGTCGGGGACGTCAATTCGACCTTGGCGTGTGCTCTGGTCTGCGCCAAGAAGGATGTTCCCGTAGTGCATGTCGAAGCCGGCCTGCGCAGTTACGATCGCGCCATGCCGGAGGAAATCAACCGAGTGCTCACCGACCAGATCGCCGATCGGCTGTACACCACCGAGCGCAGCGCCCACCTCAATCTGATGCGCGAGGGCGTTGCCGAGGAGCGTGTACACTTCGTCGGCAATGTCATGATTGACTCCTTGCTGTCGAATCGAGAGCATGCCCATCCCGCAGCGCAGGTGCTGCTGATGGCCGGCGTCGCCCCGGAGGTTCTCGACGAGCCCTGCGGCTACGGGGTGGTGACGCTGCATCGTCCATCCAATGTCGATCGACTGGACCGGCTCGAGCCGCTGCTGTCCGTTCTTCGCGAGGTGTCCGAACGGATTCCGCTGGTTTTCGCCCTGCATCCGCGCACGCGTGCGAACATCGAGCGCTTCGCTCTGCTTGACCTGCTGACCAGCGATCGGATCGTCCTGCTGCCTCCGCAGGGCTATCTGGAAATGCTCGGACTGCTGACGGGGGCGAGACTCGTGCTCTCTGATTCCGGCGGCTTGCAGGAAGAAACCACGGCCCTTGGAGTTCCCTGTCTGACGATGCGTGAAAACACGGAACGGCCGATCACCGTTGATCAGGGAACCAATACTCTGGTCGGCCGCGATCCGCATGCTATCCGCAAAGGCGTCGACGAGATCCTGAGTGGCGCCGGCAAGACGGGTCGGATCCCGGAGTTCTGGGATGGTCGGGCAGCAGAGAGAATCGCCGCTGACCTGTCGCAGTGGCTGCTTGCTCGCCATGCCCAGCGTTGCCAAGAATTTGACGAGTGACGCGAGAAATGCCCAGACAGCCGATCACCAATGCACTGACGATCGACGTCGAAGACTACTTCCAGGTCTCCGCGCTTGCTCCCTATATCCCGCGCGATCAATGGGATAGTCGCGAGTGCCGGGTCGAGCGAAATGTCGACCGGATTCTCCAAATGCTCGATGAGCGGCAGACGAGGGCGACGTTCTTCACGCTTGGCTGGATCGCCGAGCGTTACCCACATCTCGTGCGCCGTATCGTTCACGGCGGTCATGAAGTGGCCAGTCACGGCTACGGCCACGAGCGCGCGAGCGATCTGAATGCTGCGGATTTCTCCGCTGACGTCGGGCGCGCGAAGAAAATGCTCGAAGACATCTCCGGCCATGAAGTCAAGGGCTACCGGGCACCGAGTTTCTCGATCGGTGCGGGCAATCTGTGGGCCTTCGATTGCCTGGAGCGAGCGGGTTATCGCTACAGTTCGAGCATTTACCCCATCCGCCATGATCACTACGGCATGCCGGACGCACCGCGTTTCGCGCACCGGGTGCGCTCCGGCCTGCTCGAACTGCCGGTGACCACGGCTCGCTTCTTCAACCGCAACTGGCCGGCCAGCGGTGGCGGCTACTTCCGGCTGCTGCCGTATCCACTGTCGCGGTGGCTGCTGCAAAAAGTCAATGAACTGGATCGGCAGGCGGCGATCTTCTATTTCCATCCCTGGGAGATCGACGCCGGACAGCCGCGGATTCCCGGCATCAGTGCCAAGACGCGCTTTCGCCATTACGTCAACCTGCAGCACACCGAAGGCCGACTCCGGCGATTGCTCGCGGACTTCAAGTGGGGCCGAATGGACGAAGTGTTTCTTGTTGATCATGCCCAGGTGCCGGTGGGGAGCGTATGAGAACGACCGGCGAAGATGCTGTCGGGCTGACGGCGGCGAGTGCGCCACTGGCCATCCGCCACCTGAGTTCTGACGACCGCGTTGCGGTGGCACGTTGGGATGCTTTTGTTGACGCGTGCCCGGAAGCCAGCTTCTTCCACAAGGCCGGATGGCAGAGGATTGTCAGCGAGGTCTTTCGTCATCGCACCTACTTCCTCTATGCGGAGCGCGCCGGCCTTATCGAGGGTGTTCTGCCGCTGGCGCAAGTGAAGAGTCTCCTGTTCGGAAACTCGCTGACCTCGTTGCCGTTCGCCGTCTATGGCGGCGTGGCAGCAGCCAGCGCGGCGGCGGTGGAGGCGCTGGAACGGGAGGCGCAGGCCCTCGCCAGGCAACTGGGAGTCGCCCACCTGGAGCTGCGCAACGTCCGGCGACGCCACGCCGAGTGGCCGCTACAGGATCTCTATGTCAGGTTTCGCAAAGACCTTGCACCGGATGTCGAAGCCAACATGCAGGCGATTCCGCGGAAGCAACGTGCGATGGTCCGCAAGGGCATCAAGAACGGCTTGAGCAGCGAGATCGATAGTGATTGCCGGCGCTTCTTCGCCCTCTATGCCGACAACGTTCATCGCCACGGAACGCCTGCCTTTTCCAGACGCTACTTCGAGGCGCTGCAGCAGGTGTTCGGCGCCGATTGCGAGATCCTTACCGTCGTCGAGGGAAGCGGGCGTCCGTTGAGCAGCGTCCTCAGCTTCTATTTTCGCGACGAAGTCCTGCCCTATTACGCAGGCGACGAAATCTCGGCCCGTGAACTCGCGGCAAACGATTTCAAGTACTGGGAGCTGATGCGCCGTTCCTGCGAGCGCGGGCTGAAGGTTTTCGATTATGGCCGCAGCAAGCAGGGCACCGGTTCCTATGCCTTCAAGAAGAACTGGGGCTTCGAGCCGCAGCCCCTGTTCTACGAGTACTGCCTTTACCGGCGCGATTCCGTGCCGCAGAACAATCCGGCGAACGCCAAGTACCGTCTGCTGATCGACACCTGGCGGAGGCTGCCGGTCGGACTGGCCAATTGGCTCGGGCCCTTCATCGTACGCAATCTGGCCTGACCCCGGCGGTGGTAGTTTGTTGCCACGGTGATCGTGCCGAATCGATGACCTCCGATTGCACTTCCCTGCTGAAAGCGACACCATGAATACGTCAGCACCGAGACCGACATCGTCTGCCACGCATCCGGGGTGGCGAGTGGCTTTGCCGGCCCTGGTATGCACCTTGGTACTGATCCTGGTGCTTTGTCGTGAAACCGTCCTGGCGATGGCCGCTATCTGGCTGCGTTCGGACACCTATGCGCACGGCTTCATTGTCCCGCCGATTGCCTTGTGGCTGATCTGGCGGAAACGTTCCAGCATCGCCGTCCTGGCGCCCGGACACAGCTATCTGGCGGTCGCCCTGTTTGCCGGTGCCGGCTGCGCCTGGCTTCTCGGCGAGCTCTCGGCAGCCAATGTAGTCTCGCAGTTCGCCCTGACCTTCATGCTGGTTCTGGCGGTGCCTGCGGTGCTCGGCTGGGAGGTTGCGCGAGCGGTCACCTTTCCGCTGCTCTTCCTGTTCTTTGCCGTTCCCTTCGGCGACTTTGCAATGCCCAAGCTGATGGACTGGACGGCGCAGGTCACCATCCTCGGCTTGCGGCTTTCCGGCATACCCGTGCACGCCGAAGGCCTGCGCTTCGTGATTCCCACTGGCAGCTGGTCGGTGGTCGAGGCGTGCAGTGGTGTTCGTTATCTCATCGCTTCGGTAACGGTCGGAACCCTCTTTGCCTATCTCACCTATCACTCGGCGCGCCGGCGAGCGATCTTCATCTGTGTTTCCGTCGCTGTGCCGATCGTCGCCAACTGGGCGCGCGCCTACATGATCGTCATGCTCGGTCACCTGTCGGGGAACAAGCTGGCCGTCGGCGTTGACCATCTGGTCTATGGCTGGGTCTTCTTCGGCATCGTGATCATGGCGATGTTCTGGATTGGTGCGCGCTGGCGCGAGGACGAACTGCCGGCAGCGGCGCCAACACCGCAGCCGACGACTGGGGTCGCGGCCCGGTCGTACTCCCTGGGTGCGGCGGTGGCGACGGTCCTCGTGGCGGCCGTCTGGCCGCTGGCCCAGTGGCAGCTCGAGCATCATGTGGCTCCGCCCGTCAGCCAGCTTGCCCCGCTCGGACCGATCCACGGCTGGCAGACAGTCCCCGGCGGCAACGATGATTGGCGGCCAAAGTTCGAGAACCCGGCGGCCAGTCGCCAGGAAGCCTTTGAGCGCGATGGGCGTGTGGTCGGAGTGTTTCTTGCCTATTACCGCAACCAGGATCAGCAGCACAAACTGGTCAGTTCGGCGAACGTTCTGGTCAGCAACGACGACCCCGTGTGGACAAGAACGGCTGCTGGGACGCGCGACCTCGAGTTCAACCAGCAGGTAGTCAGGATACGCGAGGCCGAGTTGCGTGCGCTTGATGGTGGGCGGCTGGTCGTCTGGCAGTGGTACTGGGTCAACGGACAGTGGACGTCCAGCGACTTCGTGGCCAAGGTGTACACAGCGCTGTCGCGGTTGACGGGCAAGGGCGACGATTCGGCAGTGATCATTCTCCACATAGCGCAGAACCAAGCGCGGGAAGGGGGGGCCGTGCTCGAGGACTTTGTCCGTGCGGCGGGGCCGGCGATCGACACTTCACTGCGGCAGACGATGGCGGGCCGATGACTGGGGAGGTGATTCGCTCTGGCAGGTCGTTAGCTGCGAACGGCGGTTCTGGTCCTGGCAGCGCCGAGGCCTCGCCAGCGAGGTGGATCCATTCGAAGACGCTCGTTCGTGACGAATGACATGGCACAGGCGCGCCGTGTAGTGGATGATTCTCTTGCCGGGCGGTTGTCAGTCTTTGTCTCTCCGACACTGCTGCCCTCTCGGGGAGCCGTTGGCGCTTCGCGACCTCGATTCCCGGGCTTGTCCCTGAGGAATGTGCTCGTCGAGGAGCCGGGTTCTCACCGTGCCAAGGAATGCAGCGGAGGCAGTACCTGCGATGAATAGAAGGATAGTTGTCTTTACTGGCAACTTGGCTTTTTCTGTGCGGAAAGGCATTGTCGAGATTGACCGGTCGATCCCGGGCCTGTCGTGGCTCGTAGTCTTGCACTCGCCACGCAGGACGCCTGCTCAGCTATTGCGTAACCAGTGGCGAAACATGCGCCGCAACGGCTGGCGCTGGATTCCATACCAGTTGGCTGATCTGTGGCAACGGGTCTTTACGCCTTCTACGCACGCGGGCGAGAGTTGCGGCCCGGGTGCCGAATTCTCGATGGCGGCCTTGGCAGCCCGTCCCAACCTGCGTGTGCTCAAGGTTGTGGACATTCACGCGAGGGAAACGATTGACGACGTGCGTGCCTTCCAGCCGCACGTCGGCCTGTCGCTTGCCGCCCCGATTCTTCGGCGCGAGCTCTTCGCCATTCCGGCCGTGGGTACAGTCAACTTGCACAAGGGCAAGGTGCCGGACTACCGGGGGATGCCGCCTGCATTCTGGGAACTGTGGAATGACGAAGAGTCAGTCGGGTGCACGGTGCATTGGGTGGACGACCGGCTCGATACGGGCGAGGTGGCGGCCGAGACGGTTGTCGAGCGCGAGAAGTACTCGACCTTCCGAGGGTTGCAGTTACGTCTCGATGAGATCGGGGTCGAACTGATGCGGCACGTAATCGGCGAGATCTTCAAGGGAATGCGTCCCGCGACACCACAGCGCCCAGGTGGCCGGACTTATCGCAAGCCCACGTTGGCGCAGATGGCCGCCTTGAACGACAAGCTTCTCGCGCTGCAGCCGGAGCGCGCGGCGCTTGCTAGGCGTGTTGCGAAGTCGGTACTGAGTATTGGCTCCCGCCTGATCTGGCGCGCCGGGGTGCACGCACTCGTGGGACCAAGAATCACCGTGCTGCTGTACCATCGGGTCAGCGATGCCGTCCGCGATAACCTTACCGTCGGAACTGAACAATTCGAGCGGCAGATGGCCCTGTTGCGGCGGCATTGCCGTGTGCTTTCGATCGAAGAGGTGCTCGCTTCCCAGACCATTGAACGATCGTCAAGACCCCTTGTCTGCGTGACCTTCGACGATGGCTACCTCGACAACTACATCAACGCCGTACCCAGCCTCCTGCGGCACGAAATACCTGCTGCCTTTTTCGTGTCGACCGGCATCGTCAACAGCAACAATCGCTTCCCTCACGACATACGTCGCGGCAATCCGGTCATTCCGATGATGCAGTGGGAGCATCTGAGAGAGATGCATTCCGCGGGGTTTACCATCGGCTCGCATACGGTCAATCACATCGACTGCGCGTTGGAGCCCGTGGATGTGGTCAGCGATGAACTCGATCGGTCGCTGGCTGATCTGCGGCGTGAATTGGGGGTGAAGGAGTGCATTTTTGCGTATCCCTACGGCGGCAAGCAGCACATGACCCCGGAGCGTCTCGAGATGGTCAAGCGCGCAGGCTATTCGGGCTGCCTTGCCGCGTATGGAGGGACCAACCTTCGTGGTGTGGAGCGATTCAATGTCCTCCGCCGCGGTATCAACTGGGCATTCTCGGACCAGGCGTTTCTGTTCGAGTGCGTTGGACTCGTATGAGTCACGAGGTCCGACCCCTTATCCTGCATGTCATCCATCACTTGGTTACGGGAGGAATGGAGAACGGCTTGGTCAACCTAATCAACCATCTGCCAGAATCACGCTTCCGGCACGCGGTGGCGTGCGTCGAGGATTTTTCGGATTTCCGCCTGCGCTTGACTCGCGCAGATACGCCGGTCGTGGCCTTTCACCGCTCGCGCACCGGGATCTGGCGGCTCAGGCAAGGGCTTTACCGCCTGTGCCGTCAGATGAAGCCAACCATTGTGCATTCGCGCAACCAGTCCGGTTTAGATGCCCTGTTGCCGGCCCGACTTGCCGGGGTCCCACACTGTATCCACGGCGAGCACGGCTGGGATGTCAGCGACCTCAACGGACAAAGGATCAAGCCGGCCGTGCTTCGGCGGCTGCACTCGCCGCTGGTCGACCGCTACATCACGGTGTCGAGCGATTTGAGGAACTATCTGGTGCAACGGGTACGCATTCCCTCGGCACGGGTGACCAGGATCGTGAATGGTGTCGATACGGTGCGTTTCTCGCCGCCATCGATGCGCTCGCACGAGTTCTTTCCGGACGGATTCCTCGCCCCGGATTCGATCGTTGTCGCTACCGTCGGTCGGATACAGGCAGTAAAGGATCAGGAAACGTTAGTCCGGGCGTTTGCAGCCTTGGTGCATAACGGTGGCGAAGTGGCGACGACGACCAGACTGGTGATAGTCGGCGATGGGCCCTTGCGAGGTGCGCTGATGCAGCTTGCCGACGCACTGGGCATAGCCGCGCTGACGTGGTTTCCAGGAAACGTCAGTCACGTCGACGCGCTTCTACGCGCCTTTGATATCTTTGTCCTGCCTTCGCTGGCCGAGGGGATCTCGAACACACTCCTGGAGGCCATGGCCACGGGCCTGCCATTGGTGGCAACTGCGACCGGCGGCAACGTCGAACTGGTTTCCGAGGGTGTCAACGGCCGGTTGTTTGTGCCGGGTGACGTTGCAGCACTGACCCGGTTGTTGACCGAGTATATCGGCGACCGGGCACTGCTGCGGATGCACGGCGAGAACGCGCGGGAACTGGCTGTCCGACACTTCAGCCTGGCGACGATGCTGGCCGCTTACCAAGCCGTGTATGAGGAATTCTGCGATCAGCTATCGGCGGCTGGGTAGTGCGCAGTCACCCTGGCTCGGTCAATGCCACGCTTGGGTTTGACCATCGCCAACATTCGGGCGGCTGATGTTTCCATCTAGTCGTCGACTTTCAACAGACTACAAGAAGACGGGCAGCAACCATGTGCGGCATTACCGGAATTTTCGACACTCGTGGCCGACGTGAGATAGATCGTGCAGTGCTCACGCGCATGAACGAATCGCAGCACCATCGTGGCCCCGATGAAGGCGGTCTTCATCTGGAAGCAGGTGTCGGCCTGGGGCACCGAAGGCTGTCAATCATCGACCTGTCGACTGGCCAGCAGCCGCTCTACAACGAGGATCAGACCGTCTGCGTGGTTTTCAACGGCGAGATCTACAACTATCAGGAACTGATTCCCGAGTTGCAGGCGCTCGGCCACATCTTTCATACCCGCAGTGACACGGAGGTCATCGTGCACGCCTGGGAGGCCTGGGGTGAGGCATGCGTTCGCCGTTTTCGCGGCATGTTCGCCTTTGCCCTCTGGGACCGCAACCGCGACACGCTGTTTCTCGCGCGTGATCGGCTTGCCGTCAAGCCGCTCTACTACGCCCTCCTGGCCGATGGTTTCTTCGTCTTTGGCTCGGAACTCAAGTCTCTGCTCGCCCACGGTGGGCTGGTGCGCGACATTGATCCGCTGGCCGTCGAAGAGTACTTTGCTCTGGGTTACGTGGCCGAACCGCGAACGATCTTTCGGCAGGCGAAGAAGCTGCCACCTGCCCACACGCTGACCCTGCGGCGCGGCGAGCCGGTCGGGGAGCCCAAGGAGTATTGGGACGTTCGCTTCAGTCTGGGCAGTGCGTGCACTGTCGAGGAGGCCTGTGCTCAACTCAACGACAAGCTGACCGAGTCGATTCGCCTGCGCATGATTTCGGAAGTACCCCTCGGGGCTTTTCTGTCCGGCGGTGTCGACTCGAGTGCCGTCGTCGCACTGATGGCCGGTCTCTCGGCCGACCCGGTAAACACCTGTTCGATCGCCTTCGACGATCCCGCTTTCAACGAAGCCAGTTTTGCTCAGAAGGTTGCCGACCGCTATCGTACCAACCATCACTGCGACCTGGTTGCCAGCGATGACTTCGACCTGATCGACACCCTGGCCAGGCTCTACGATGAGCCCTACGCCGACAGCTCGGCCATTCCCACCTACCGGGTGTGCCAGTTGGCGCGCAGACACGTGACGGTCGCGCTCTCGGGCGATGGCGGTGACGAGACCTTTGGTGGCTATCGTCGCTACCGCCTGCACCTGATGGAAGAGCGCATGCGCTCGGCGCTGCCGCAGAGCGTCCGCCGGCGAGTGTTTGGCGTGCTCGGCCGCGTGTATCCGAAAGCGGACTGGGCGCCGCGCATTTTCCGCGCCAAGACAACCTTTGAAGGCATGGCACGCACATCGGTGGAAGCTTACTTCCATTCCGTCTCCATCCTGCGTGGTCCGATGCGCACCGAGCTCTTCAGCCCGCGGTTCCGGAGTGAGATCGCGGGATACAGCGCCGAGGAGGTCTTTCGCTTTCACGCGGGGCGGGCGGCAACCGACGATCCCTTGGCGCTGATTCAGTATCTCGATCTCAAGACTTACCTGGTAGGCGATATCAATACCAAGGTTGACCGCGCCAGCATGGCGCACTCACTGGAGGTGCGCGAGCCCTTGATGGACCACGAACTGGTCGAATGGATGGCGACGCTACCCTCTTCACTCAAGGTGAATGGCCAGGAAGGCAAGTTCCTGTTGAAGAAGGCGATGGAGCCCAGCCTGTCGAACGACATCCTGTATCGCCCGAAGATGGGCTTCGCCGTACCGCTCGCCCGATGGTTCCGCGGTCCGCTCAGAGAACGTGTCCGGGAGGCGGTGCTTGGGCCGCGTCTGGCAGCTACGGGGTGGTTCAATCAGGACTATCTGCGACACCTCCTTGATGCGCATCAGTCGGGTGCGCGCGACTACAGTTCGCCGCTGTGGACCCTCCTGATGTTTGAGGCGTTCCTGCGCAATGTTCTCGATGCGCCGATAAACCAGCCCGCCATCATCACCGACTGGCCCGCAGCGAAATGAGCCTGCGCATTCTGCATGTCCTTGACCACTCGCTACCACTGCACAGCGGCTACAGCTTTCGGACGCTGGCGATCCTGCGTGAGCAGCGCGCCCTTGGCTGGCAGACGGTACATCTGACGACGCCAAAGCAGGGGGTGGCGACCGCGCTACGGGACGAGGTCGATGGCTGGCTCTTCCACCGCACACCGAGTCCGGAAGGCACAGGCCTGCTCGCCCAGATGCGCTTGACCGCTGCTCGCCTGGAAGATGTCATCCGCGACACGCAGCCGGACCTCATTCATGCGCATTCGCCGGTCCTCAACGCGTTGCCGAGTCTGTGGGTCGGGCGCCGCCGGCGCTTGCCGGTGGTCTATGAGATGCGTGCCTCTTGGGAGGACGCGGCCGTCGATCATGGCACGACGGTAGAAGGTAGTCTCCGCTACCGTGTATCACGCGCGCTGGAGAGCGTGGCACTGCGTGCGGCGGACCAGGTGACGACGATCTGTGACGGGCTTCGCGCCGACATTGCCGTCCGCGGCGTCCGGCCGGAGCGTATCACCGTCATTCGGAACGCGGTAGACGTGAGCCTGTTCAAGTTCGGCGCCGAGCCGGACGCTGATCTTCGCCGATCGCTCGGGCTAGAGGGTGCGACCGTCGTCGGTTTCGCCGGATCGTTCTACGGCTATGAAGGCCTTGACCTCCTGATCGAGGCAGCCCGGCAAATGCTGCCCCGGCATCCACGGCTACGTCTGTTGCTGGTCGGCGGCGGGCCGCAGGAAAGCAATCTCAAGGCCCAGGCGGCGGCTGCCGGTATGCAGGATCGCGTCATCTTCACCGGCCGTGTTCCACACGCAGACGTACAACGCTATTACGAACTGATCGACGTACTCGCCTATCCGCGCCTGCCCATCCGGCTGACCGAACTGGTAACGCCGCTCAAGCCACTCGAGGCGATGGCACAGGGAAGGATGCTGGTGGCCTCCGATGTCGGCGGGCATCGCGAGTTGATTCGCCACGGCGAGACCGGATTCCTCTTCCGTGCCGGCGACCCTGCCGCTCTCGCGGCAGCGATCGAAGATATCTTGGTCAGGCGCTCGCTGTGGTCGCAAGTTCGTATGCAGGCACGCCGTTTTGTCGAGGTAGAGCGGACCTGGGCAGCCAGCGTGGCCTGCTACCGCGATGTCTACCGGCGGGCGTTGGCCCGCTACGACCGCAGCAATCCATCCATCTGACTCCGAGGCCCCATCGTGTGCGGTATTCACGGCATCTATCGTTTTGACGGGCTCAGCGTCGAGCCTGGAACCTTGACCGCCATGGGCGATCGGACGCGTCATCGCGGCCCGGACGACGAGGGTAGCCATCTTGACGGCCCGTGCGGGATCGGCATGCGCCGTTTGTCGATCATCGATCTGGCCGGAGGTCATCAACCGCTATCCAACGTCGACGAAACCTTGTGGCTGGTGTGCAACGGCGAGATCTACAATTTTCGCGAGCTACGTCAAGAACTGCAGGGCAAGGGTTACCATTTCAAGACCGGCTCGGATTGTGAGGTACTGCTGCACCTCTATGACGCCGAGGGCGACGACTTCGTTCTCCGGCTGAACGGCATGTTCGACTTCGCTCTCTGGGATGCGCGTCGGCGCCGTTTGTTGATCGGGCGCGACCGACTCGGCGTGAAACCGCTCTACGTGCTGCAGGACTCGCGGCGGCTGGCTTTCGCCACCGAGGCCAAAGCCTTGCTGGGCTTGCCGGGGGTCAGCGCCGAACTCGACCGCGGCGTCATCGCCGACTACCTGCATCTTGGTTACGTGGCTGCGCCGGGCTGCATCTTCAAGGGGATTCGCAAGCTGCCGCCTGCGACCCTGCTGGCCGTGGAAAGCGGTCAGGTGCGCGAGTGGCGCTACTGGCGTCTGCCGGAACGTCTTACCCAGGGGCTCTCCGAGGGTGAGTGGGCCGGGCGAGTGCGGAGCCAGCTCGAGGAGTCGGTTCGCATGCAGATGGTCAGTGACGTGCCGATCGGTGCCTTCCTGTCTGGCGGTGTCGATTCGAGCGCGGTCGTCGCTTGCATGGCCAGGCATTCGGAGCAGCCGATTCGCACCTACGCCATCGGCTTCGCGGGTGGCGAAGCGGAGGCGCTGTACAACGAGCTACCCTATGCGCGCCGCGTCGCCGAGCTGTTTTCGACCCGGCACCGCGAGATTCTCGTTCGTCCCGATGTTGTCGCGCTACTCCCGAAGCTGCTGTGGCACATGGACGAGCCCTTGTCGGATACAGCCTTCATCACCACCTTCCTGGTTTCCGAGTTCGCGCGCCAGGACGTCAAGGTCATCCTTTCGGGGGTCGGTGGCGACGAGCTGTTCGGCGGCTACCGCCGCTACCTTGGCGGTCACTATGGCAGGCGTTATAGCCGCCTGCCGGAATGGCTGCGTCGTTCTGCGAGCTTTGCTGCCGGGCGCCTGCCGGCCGACCGTCATACAGGTTTCCTCAACACCCTGCGTCTGGCCAAGGGCTTTCTGGCATCAGCGGAAATGACCGCTGATGAGCGCTATCGCAGCTACCTGCAGGTGCTCGATCGCCAGGGCGTAGCGGCGCTGCTGCTGGAGCCCGGGGCCGTCGCCACCGATCCGTTGGCGCGCGCCTTTGCGGCGGCCGGCAACGAGGACGAATTGAACCGGATGTTTGCGGTAGATGCCGAGACGCAGTTGCCGGATGATCTGCTCCTGCTTACCGACAAGATGAGCATGGCCGTCTCGCTCGAATGTCGAGTGCCGCTGCTCGATCACGAACTGGTCGAACTGGCCGCTGGGATGCCGGCGCAGATCAAGGTACGTGATGGTCGGCTCAAACATCTGTTCAAGGCGTCGCTTGCCGACCTGCTGCCCGATGACATTCTCAACCGCAAGAAGCGCGGCTTCGGCACGCCGATGGGCGCCTGGCTCAAACGCGAACTCGCACCCTTGCTAAGACGACTGCTGGCGGCCGAGGTGGTGAGCACGCGCGGTCTGTTCCGGCAGTCGATGGTCGAGCAATTGATATCCGATCACGAAGCCAACCGGATAGACGGCACCGACATCCTGCTGGCCTTGATGAACCTCGAGATCTGGAGCCGGATCTATCTCGATCGTCGCGATCCCGGCGACGTTGCCGACGAACTGAAGGGTTACGTGGCATGAACATTCTCTACGTTTGCCACCGTTTTCCCTTTCCGCCCAAGCGCGGTGGCAAGATCAGGCCATTCAACATGATCCGCCATCTGTCGGCCAGCGGCCACCAGGTGACTGTCTGTTCGCTGGCCCGCTCACCCGAGGAAGCCGAAGAAGGGCGCGGCATCGCACCGCATTGTGCGGCGTTTGAAATGGCGCAGGTTTCCGACCCAGTGCAGACGCTGCGCATGGTCGCTCGCCTGCCCTTGGCGAAGCCTTCGTCGATGGGCTACTTCTATTCGGCGTCGCTGCGGCAACGCGTGCGCCGACTGCTGAGCGCGCAGCGGTGGGATCTCATCTTTGTCCACTGTTCGTCGGTCGCTCAGTACGTCGAACAGGTCCGCGATGTCCCGAAGATCCTCGACTTCGGTGACATGGATTCGCAGAAATGGCTCGAATACGCCAACTACAAGCCCTTTCCGCTGTCTCTCGGTTATCGGCTGGAAGGCAAAAAGATGCTGGCGGCCGAGAAGCGTCTGGCCAAGCTGTTCGACCTGTGCACGGCGACTACGCGGGCCGAGTGGGAGACGCTCGAGGGTTATGGTACGGGTGTCGCGACGGACTGGTTTCCGAACGGCGTCGATGCGGAGTTCTTCTGTCCCTCGGGTGAGCCGTATGACGCGGATACGATCAGCTTCATCGGCCGCATGGACTACTACCCGAATCAGGAGTGCATGGCGCGCTTCTGCGAGCAGATCTGGCCCGTGCTCAGGTCGCGTCGGCCGAATGTCAAGCTGCTGATCATTGGTGCCGACCCCTCGCCGGAGATGCGCAAGCTGGGCGATCTGCCCGGCGTGACCGTCACCGGCTCGGTCCCCGACGTGCGTCCCTTCGTTCGTCAGTCGGCGGTGATGGTGGCGCCGCTCAATATCGCCCGTGGTACGCAGAACAAGATTCTCGAGGCGATGGCGATGGGCGTCCCGGTAGTGACCAGCCGGGTTGCGGCGGGCGGCGTCGACGCTGAGTCCGTGAAGCATTTCCTTGTGGCCGACACGTGCGAAGAATATTCTGCAGCGATTCTGCGGATCCTGGATGATCCGGCGGAACGGCAGCGACTGGCGGTGGCCGGACGGCAACGCATGCTCAGCAATCATGCCTGGCCGCATTCGATGGCAAGGCTGGACGAGATCATCGACCGCTGCATCAGGAACTTCTCGCAAAGCAAAGGGAAACTCGCATGAAAATCAGTATCTTCGGTTTGGGCGGTTCCGATACGGTGAATCCCATCTACAAATCGTCAGGCAGGTCCGAGAGTAGGATGCGCAGCCTTCTGCGGGGATGGCTGGTGGCTGGGATGACACGGGTGTCATCGACGAAGCTCTGTCACGCAGGCGAGTGTAGTCCGGCAGCGATTCTCGGAGTTCATCAGGTGGTGGCCCACCAAGAGCCCGCATTCGACTGACCGCGCAGGACTCCAGAAGAATTATAGAATTCAAAGGGTTATAGATCATGAACTGGTCATGTGCTCTCATGAACTACATGTGTGCATGCGGTAGCGCCTACCGCTTTCGCTCGGCACGGCGATGAAACGCGGCTTGTTCGTCGATGTTTTTTCGCGCGAATTCGCGTTCGTGTCGTTGATTGCGGTGATCGCGGTTACCATTGGTTGGGTGGGTTTCACCGCGAGTGACGACCAATACTACTACTCGGCCGCGTTGAAGTGGCTCGAGGAGGAATGGTACTTGCCAGACCACTTTGGCCGCGTTCGCCACTCGATCTCCTTGCCGATTGCGTTGTCAATCAGTTTGTTCGGTGACCGTGAGCTCGCTGTGATCTTGCCGAGTACCGTCTACTACTTCGCGACGATTGGGCTGACCTTTGTGTGCGTTAGTCGGAGCGCCGATCGGACGGTCGCGTTTCTCGCGTGCGCGGTTTTCGCCACCTTTCCTGTGGTCGTTACCGCTGCCACGAACGCAACGGCCGATATCGCTGAGCTCTTCTGGGCCTCGGTTGCGTTCTGGTTGTTTTTCTACTCTTGGCAAGGTGGCCGCCTGCGTGCGGAGGCGCTTTTCGGTTGCGGTGTAGCGCTAGCACTGGCGTTCAGTGGCCGCGAGACGGTCATGGCGTTGGGAATCTTCGTCGCCGGGGCGATTCTTCTGGGTCACCGGATCGGTCGTGGGCAGATTGTTTGGGTTGTGGTGGGGGGCTTGGCCGTGCTCGGATCCGAGGCCCTGTATTATGCTCTTGCAGGTGGTGATCCGCTGTTACGGTTCTCCCTCCTACTGAACGGTATATCCTCGTCGAACGACCGTCCAGTGGCGCCGGCTTTCAGCGTCGACAGTAGCGGGTCGCTTCGTGTGCATCCGCTGCTTGATCCGTTGCTGCTCGTGCTTGCCCGCCAATTCTTCGGACTGGGTTACTGGGTCTTCTTCGCGGTCTTGTTGGTTGCGGTGAGCGGGCGACCATCGGTGGCTGCCCATGACCGCCCGGCGGCGCGCGAATTGCAGAGACTTGCGCTCTCCGCAGGGATGATCTGGTTTCTTTTCGTGGTCGCAACCCTGTGGCGAATCAAGTTACTTGGGCGGTACTACATCGCGCCGGCGTGGCTCTTTACCGTCGGCTCGGCGGCATTCCTGTGCGTGCATCAGACCGCAGTGACCCACCCCCGCCGGCTCTGGTTTGCGGTGAGTTGTGTCGTCGCAGCCAACTTCGCGGGGATAGGGTTGCAGAACAACAACCCGCGCTTGGAAGAGCGGGAACTCGCCGCATTCGCGGCAAGTTCCCACGAGCCGGTGTTCACTGATCCGTACACCGCACGCTATGCGTCGGAGTTCCTCCACTGGGCCGGGGTCCCGCCGGAACAGGTCGTGGGCGCCCCCCCGACTGACGGTGCGCTTTACTTCGTCGTGCCATCGCGCATCGGTGCTCCCAACCGCCTAACGCCGGAGTCGATGCTACCCGCACTCCAGGTCAGACCGGAGTGGGCGGTAGTGCGCAGAATCGAAGGCCCAACGGCGTTGCCGGCGTTCCTCGTGCCGGCGATACGCGGTACCACCTTCATCCCGGAGTGGCTGCGCGCTAAGCTGGCAGCCCCGCGCGGTAACTTGCTTGTTGTCCGTGCTGTGGCGCCTCGTACCACCAGAGAGGGGCCCCAGTGAGGCCGTGGCTTGTAGCGATGCTCATGGCCTATTCGCTGATGCTAGCGTCGGGTCAGATCCTATTTAAGATGGCGGCCGAGGACGCGCGCGAACGAGGGGGAAGCTTCGTCGTGGCACTGTTTCTTCAACCCCGGTTCATCCTTGCGCTTGCGCTTTACGGGGCACTGACGCTCCTGTGGACGTGGATTCTGTCGAAAGTGCCTCTTTCCCGTGCTTACCCTTTCGTCGCGCTCGCGTTCGTCGTCACACCAATCCTCGCGAATTGGTTGCTCGGCGAGCGCATTTCCGGCAGCGTGATGGTAGGAACGGCACTGGTAATGGCCGGTCTGATGGTGGTGGTTTATGGACAGTGAAACCGTGCGTGCCTGCTCCTTCGAGACAGCGGCCTTGCAGCCCGTACCTACGCCGAAAGTCCGCATTGCCGTGGTAGTCCCATGCTTCAGGGTGCGCGACAAGATCGTGGGAGTCATCGAAAGGATCGGGCCGGAGGTGGAGCGTATCTATGTCGTTGACGACGCGTGCCCAGAAGGCACTGCAGACCTTGTGCAGAGCGTCTGCCGGGACCCTCGGGTCGACGTCATTCGTCTGGCGGTAAACCAGGGTGTTGGCGGGGCTGTAAGCGAAGGTTACCGTTGTGCGTTACGCGACGGAGCCCAGATCGTGGTGAAGATCGACGGGGATGGTCAAATGGCGCCCGAACTTGTACCAGAACTGATCTCGCCGATTCTAGCTGGGCACGCGGACTACATTAAGGGCAATCGTTTCTTCTTCCTAGGCGGCGTTCGGCAGATGCCTGCGGTCAGGCTGGTAGGTAATGCGGTGCTTTCGTTCTTGACCAAATTGTCGACCGGCTACTGGCAGGTGTTCGACCCAACGAATGGGTTTACGGCGGTGTCGCGACAGGCGCTCCAGCGCTGTGACCTGGCTAGGGTCAGCAAGCGTTACTTCTTCGAGTCGGACATGCTGTTTCAGCTTGCGCTAGCGCGTGCGGTGGTCGCCGACTTTCCGATGAAAGCCGTTTACGCGGATGAGCAGTCGAGCCTGAGGCCAATGCGAGTCGTTGGCACTTTTCTCAGGGGACACTTGGTGAACTTCGCAAGGCGCGTCCTCTACACATACTTTGTTCGGGGGTTCTCGCTGGCCTCGGTCGAGTTAGTCATTGGGCTGCTACTGATTTTGTTTAGTATCGCATTCGGGGTAAGCGAGTGGATCACGTCGACCCGCATGGGTGCGCCGGCGACCGCAGGTACGGTGATGCTTGCAGCTTTGCCGGCAATCCTGGGCACCCAGTTGACGTTGTCTTGGCTGCACTTCGACATCCAGAGCGAGCCGCGGATTCCAATCACGTCGCTGACGGAGACGAGCTGCGGTGCCCGTACTAAGATCGACAACTGAAATGACGGCGAGAAGGGCGAGGTGATGGCCGACCATCTCACCCAGCGGGTATGGGTCTGGGACGGCGAGGCGCCGTCGGCGCGCCGTCGGCGAGCCGCTGGCATCTCCTGGCACGACGGGAACTCGATGGGACGAAACTCAAGTTCGGCCTGTCCAATGCCAAACCCAGCGCTTCCTTGCGCCGTCTGGCGGAAATGCGGGGAGCGCTCCATTTCGTCGAGCAGTCCTTCCGGGAGGCCAAGAGCGCCTGCGGCATGGCCGAGTATCAGGTCCGCCGCTGGCAGGCGTGGCACCATCACATGGCCCTGGTCATGATCGCGACCATGTTCCTGGCCAAGGAGCGCATAGCCCATCGCGATACGGCCGAACTTCTCTCCTGCCGCGACTTGGTGGAGATCATGCGCCATCGGTTGCCCACCAAGATCGTCACCGACGAAGACCTCGCGGCATCCATCATCGATAGGCATCGACGGCGGCGCCAAGCCATGGAATCTGCCTATCGAATGCAATCTGCCATGCTCTCAGCATCAGATTGAAAGGCAATCTGACAAAGTAGAATTAGGTTGATCATTGGTGCCGATCCCTCGCCTGCGATGCGCAAGCTGGGCGACCTGCGGGGCGTTACCGGCACCGGGTCGGTGCCCGATGTCCGTCCGTTCGTCCGCCAGTCGGCACTGATGGTGGCGCCCTCAACATCGCCCGGGGGACGCAGAACGAGATCCTCGAGGCAATGGCTATGGGTGTGCCGGTGGTGACCAGCCGGATCGCTCCCGGTGGTGTCGACGCTGAACCTGTGACACATTTCCTTGTTGTCGACAGCGCAGAAGAATATTCTGATGCCATCCTACAGGCTCTGGACAAGCCAACCGAGCGGCAGCGACTGGCGGTGGCCGGACGGCAACGCATGCTCAGCAATCATGCCTGGCCGCATTCGATGGCAAGGCTGGACGAGATCATCGACCGCTGCATCAGGAACTTCTCGCAAAGCAAAGGGAAACTCGCATGAAAATCAGTATCTTCGGTTTGGGCTACGTTGGTGCCGTGTCGCTGGCCTGCCTTTCGCGTGATGGTCACGAGGTTATCGGGGTCGACATCGACGCCACCAAGCTCGACCTGATCATGGCCGGCAAGACGCCGGTGGTCGAGGAGGGAATGGTCGATCTGATGGCCTTCGCTGCAGCCAGTGGCCGCGTCGCAGTAACCACGGACGCCCAGCAGGCGGTGCTCGACAGCGAAATTTCCCTGGTTTGCGTAGGAACGCCATCCGCGGCCAACGGCAGCCAGGATCAGGGTGCGATCCTGCGTCTGGCGGCAGAGATGGGGCGCGCAATCGCCGGCAAGAGCGCGCCGCACATCGTCGTCTTTCGCTCGACCCTGGTGCCGGGCACGGTTGAGGACGTGCTGCGGCCGATCATCGAAGACGAGTCCGGCAAGAAGGACGGCGTGGACTTTTTCCTCTGCTTCCAGCCGGAGTTCCTGCGCGAAGGCTCGTCGATCCGTGATTATGACAAGCCCCCCTTCACGGTCGTTGGCGCCAACCATGCCTACCCGGTCGAGCGCCTGCGCGAACTGTTCGGCAATCTGCCATGCCGCTTCATCGAGACATCGGTTCGCTCGGCCGAGATGATGAAATATTGTTGCAACAACTTCCATGCGCTCAAGATCACGTTTGCCAATGAGACGGCACGCCTGTGCGCGGCACTCGGCGTGGATGCCTTCGAGGTGATGGATCTGGTCTGTCAGGACACACAGCTCAACATTTCGACGGCCTATCTGAGGCCCGGGTATGCCTTCGGCGGTTCCTGCCTGCCCAAGGATCTGCGGGCGACTACCTACCTGGCCAAGATCCACGACGTCGACATCCCGATGCTTGGTGGCATCATGCAGTCGAACCGCAATCATCTCGATCTGGCGCTGAACAAACTGCTGGCCTTCGGCAAGCGCAAGATCGGTTTCGTCGGGCTGTCGTTCAAGACCGGCACCGACGACCTGCGCGAGAGCCCACTGGTGACCCTTGCCGAACAACTCATCGGCAAAGGCATGCAGCTTGCCATCTACGATCCCGAGGTTCACCTGGCAAGCTTGCTTGGCGCCAACCGCAACTTCATCGAGAAGCATCTGCCGCACATCGGACAAATGATGCGGGCGGACTTGGCGGAGGTCATCAATGAGTCGGAAGTGCTGGTGATCGGGCTATCGGGGCAGGCGATCGCCGAGACGCTCGCGAGGTCGTGCCGGGCCGAGCAGGTACTCCTTGATCTGGTCCGGCTACCGAACCCGGCGGCAATCCCGGCGGCGGTCCACGGACTGTGCTGGTAGGATGATGTAGCGTGTCGGCAGCTGTCCGTTTCTGGCGCCGAGGTGTCTGGATCAGCTTGCTGGTGCTGGTGGGAGCGCTGCTCTCTCTGGCGCCATACCTGAGCAGTTCGACCGAGATGGTTCGCATGCGCAACGCTCTGGTCTTGGTTGCCGGCAACGAAGGCGATCTTGCTTGGACGCCGGCCAACGTGCCGGCTGACTTCTTGCTTGAGCGTGGCGCGCCCTATCCGGAGTTCGTCGATGCAGTCAGTCGCCTCGGGTTGGACGGGATGCCGTCCGACTGGGAACGAGCGGTCGCCATCAGTCAACATCTGCTCGGTTCAAGTCCGGTGTTGTTGGGCGGCGCAATCCAGTCCGACCTGCTTGACAGCTATCGGCGCATCGTTGGTACCGGCGAAGGCTACTGCGGCGATTTCGCCCGCGTTTTTTCGGGCTTGGCGCTAGCGGCCGGTATCCCGGTGCGGAGCTGGGCTTTCTCGTTTGATGGGTTCGGCGGTCATGGGCACGTCTGGGTCGAAGTATGGAACCGCGACATTGGGCGTTGGCAGCTCCTTGACGTGTTCGAAAACAACTACTTCGTCGGTGTCGACGGCGTGCCCATGTCGGCGCTCGAGGTCCATGCGTCCATGCGCGCCAACGCCACTACCGTGCGTCTGCTGCCACTCCATCCGACGGCCCGCTCCGGCGCTGCGACGCCGGAGCGGGCGTGGGAATACTACCGCCGTGGCCTGGATGAGTGGTATGCCGTGTGGGGCAACAATGTCTTCTCCTATGACCAGGCGCAACTCGTGCGCACCTTTGGCTCGGTGTCGCGTGCGCTCGAACAACTCGGCGGTATCGTTCAAGGCGTATATCCGGGCGTGAGGATTCTTGAAGAGCCGAACAATCGACGGCAGGTCGAGGCCATTCAGTCGGTGCGCAGCCACCTGTTGTGGGTCGGCGCTACGGGTGCTGCTGCCCTGCTGGTGCTGTTGGTCTGTCTGGTCGCCTGGTGGACGGCAGGGCGGCGCTTGGCGGCGCGAGGCGCACGGTGAGCACTTTGGTCGACGCAGCACGACCGATCCTCGCGGACGCCGATCTGTGGCCGGCCGTTTGCGTTGTCGGGCCACTCCCACCGCCGTCTGGTGGTATGGCGAACCAATGTGAGCAACTCGTTCGCCTCCTGCGCGATGAAGGCGTCGAGGCCGAGTTGGTGTGTACCAACGCGTCGTATCGACCGGCATGGGCAGGCAGACTGCCTTTCTTGCGTGCAGGTTTTCGCTTGCTGCCCTACTTGCTGCGCCTCTGGCAGGCCGCGGGGCGGGCGCAGGTGATGCACGTCCTTGCCAACTCGGGCTGGAGCTGGCACTTGTGTGCTGCACCCGCACTGCTCATTGCCCGACTCCGAGGGACTCCGGTGATCATCAACTACCGAGGCGGGAACGCCGATGCATTCTTTGCGTCGGCACCTCGCCATGTGCTCCGCATGCTTGCCGGCGCATCGCTGCGAGTGACCCCTTCGAAGTTCCTCTTCAGGGTTTTCTCCCGCTATGGCCTGTCGGCCGAAGTGGTTCCCAACATTATCGATCTGTCTCGTTTCGTACCGGGGCGCGCGCGAATGTTTGGCGATGCGCCGCATCTCGTGGTTACGCGTAACCTGGAGCCTATCTACGACATTCCGACAGCGATCCGCGCTTTCGCGCGAATCCGGGATGGTTTCCGATGTGCGCGCTTGACCATTGCCGGTACTGGGCCGGAGCTTTCGCGCCTGGAGGCTCTGGTTGCCGACCTTGGTCTCCAGACCGCGGTGAGCTTCACTGGACGCATTGCCAACGCGGATATACCGGCGCTTTACGCATCGGCGGACTGCCTGCTCAACCCGAGCACAGTCGACAACATGCCGGTGTCGATACTCGAGGCGTTTGCCAGTGGTGTGCCGGTTGTCAGTACCTGTGCGGGTGGCATTCCTGACTTGGTCGAGCAGGGCGTCAGTGGCCTGCTGGTGCCGGTCGGCGACCATGCAACGATGGCCACTGAAGCCCTTCGCGTCTTGCGGGATGCCGGCCTGGCTGCGGCTCTCAGGCAGGCCGGCCTGGAACAGGCACACACGTACGCCTGGCCCCGAGTACGGAGGCAGTGGCTTGACGCGTATCGTCGGGTTGCTGCCGAACGAAGAGAATCCTGAGTATTACGTGGTTTCGGTCACCGTCCATGCGGAAATCGTCGTGCCCGAGAGCGCTGGAACGCTGTGACCTGTCCTTTGGAAAACTGCCATGACTGCCCTTTCCGAAACACTGCTGCGGAAATACTACGCCAACAGCCCGCATCCCTATCGGGTGTATGAGGAGCGCGTCGAGTCCTTGCTGACACCCGACAGCGTGTTGCTTGACGCCGGCTGCGGTCGCACCGTTCCGGTCCTCAGAAAGTATCTGGGACGAGCACGCGGCCTCATCGGCGTGGAACTGGTGAGTTTCACCGATGTTCCTCCTGGAATCGACGCCTATAACGCTGATCTTTCGGCGATGCCGTTGCCTGACGCGAGTGTCGACCTCATCATCTCGCGCAGCGTGTTCGAGCATTTGACGGACCCGGAAGCGGTGTACAAGGAACTCTCGCGCGTCTTGCGCCCCGGGGGGGCAGTGCTTTTCCTGACCGCCAACATGTGGGACTACGGTACGCTGGTGGCGCGTCTGGTTCCCAATCGCTTTCATGCCCGAATCGTCAGCAAGGTGGAAGGAAGGGCCGAGGAGGATACCTTTCCAACAGCCTATCGGACCAATACACGCGCCGACGTCGAACGGCTGGCAGCGTCGGCACGGCTCACAGTAGAGTCCTTCGAGTATCTGAGCCAGTATCCGAACTATCTGATGTTCAATGCTGGTCTTTTCTTCCTGGGGACCTGCTACGAGAAACTGATCAGTCGTTTCGACAGTCTTGGCTTTCTGCGCGGCTGGATCCTGGTAACGCTGCGCAAACCTGGCGTGGTGCGTTGATCGGTATTGCTGGTGGGACGGTCAGCCGGAGATCGCGACCCGCCAACCAACACGCGAGCAGTGTCTATTGCACAAGGAGAAGTGCTTGAGTCTGTATACCGGGATTTGTTCGCGTCTTCTGTTCCCGCTGCATGAACGCCTCAAAGGCCACGATTCGGTGGCGAGGCGGCAGCGGCTGGAGAAGAGCCAGTGGTGGCCCGTGGATCGCGTAGCCGAGGAGCAGGCTCTGCGCTTGCGCGACTTCCTGGTGGCCATCGGGGCGCGAGTCCCGTACTACCGGGACTTGTTCCGCCGCCTGGGCTTCGATCCTGCAAGCGTCCGTACAACGGCCGAGCTGTCGCTGTTGCCGCTGCTCGACAAGCCGGATATACGGGCCCATGTCGAGCGGCTGAAGGCGGATGGCCATGGACCGCTGACGCGCTACAACACCGGTGGATCGTCGGGCGAGCCACTGATCTTCTACATGGGAAAGGGACGAAAGAGCCACGACGTTGCGGCGAAGTGGCGCGCTACACGGTGGTGGGATGTGGACATTGGCGATCGTGAACTGGTGGTCTGGGGCAGTCCGATTGAACTCGGTGCCCAGGATCGGCTTCGGCGCCTGCGTGACGGAATCATGAGAAGCCACCTGTTGCCAGCTTTCGAAATGTCAGCTGCGAACCTCGACCACTTCGTCGACGCCATCCGCGACAGACGTCCAGCAATGCTCTTCGGCTATCCTTCGAGCCTCTCGTTGATCGCCCAGCGTGCGCAGCAGAGGAATCTGGATATGCGTGGCCTTGGAATCAAGGTGGTTTTCGTGACTTCAGAGAAGCTGTACGATCAACAACGCGCCGTGATCAGTCAGGTGTTCGGCTGCCCAGTGGCCAATGGCTACGGGGCGCGCGATGCTGGCTTCATCGCCCACGAGTGCCCTGCCGGCAGCCTG
This sequence comes from Accumulibacter sp., assembly GCA_017302455.1. Taxonomy (GTDB): domain Bacteria; phylum Pseudomonadota; class Gammaproteobacteria; order Burkholderiales; family Rhodocyclaceae; genus Accumulibacter; species Accumulibacter phosphatis. The sequence continues at coordinate 3,325 of JAFLDO010000016.1, read as the reverse complement.
CATCTCAGCGCCGAGGACATCGTTGTCGAGACCGTACGTCCCGATGGCAAGCCGGCAGCGCCTGGGGAACCCGGTGAGATCGTCGTCACGCACATGGCGACAGGAGACTTTCCGTTTGTTCGCTACCGTACGGGAGATATAGGTCTGCTGAGCGACAAGACCTGTGCCTGTGGTCGCGGTTTGCCGGTTCTGGAAGACGTCCAGGGACGTACCACAGATTTCGTCGTTGCGCGTGATGGGACCGTGATGCACGGCCTCGCGCTGATCTACACGCTGCGCGATCTACCGGGTGTCGAGCGTTTCAGGATCGAGCAGGTATCGATCGACCAGACGCTTGTCCAGGTGGTTGCCGGGCCGGCATTTGAGCGGGCGTCGGAGGAGCGGATCGTGCGCGACTTCAAAGCGCGCCTGGGTGAAACGGTTGATGTTCGGGTCGATAGGGTTGCCGCGATTGCCAGCGAGGCGTCCGGCAAGTTCCGCTACGTCGTCAGCCGTGTGTCGGCCGCCACATCCCAAGCAACTCGCAACTGACCGACGACCATGCGTGACATTCTGATTACGTTGATCATCCTCGGTCTCATTCCCTTCATTCTGGGCAAGCCGAGGGTCGGTGTCTACGTCTGGGCCTGGCTGGCGATGATGGTTCCGCATCGAATGGCCTTCGGGTTTGCTCAGACCATGCCGTTTTCCCACATGGTGGCATTGGCCACTCTCGCCGGCTTCCTCTTTTCGCGCGACCGACACCCGTTTCCCTCGTCGTCCATCACCACGACCTACCTGCTGTTTCTGCTATGGATGACGGTGACCAGTTTCTTTGCCATTGATAGCGGGGCTGCCATATTCGACCGGTGGGTTTTTGTCGTAAAGATTCATTTCTTTATTTTTCTCACTGTGATGCTGATACGTGGACGTGAGCAGATTGAGGCTCTGCTCTGGGTGATTACGCTATCAATCGGTTTCTATGGAATGAAGGGAGGCCTTTGGACCGTTACTACCGGCGGAGGCGGGCGCGTATGGGGGCCCGGAGGCGGGGTGATCGCGGGGAACAATGAGCTGGGAGTCGCTTTGGTCATGGTCGTCCCATTCATGTACTACCTTTTTCAGACAGCCACGCACCGCTATGTGCGTTACGGGATGGTCTTTCTGATCGCGACGAACTTCCTGGGCATTCTGGGCACCCAGTCGCGGGGTGCCCTCCTGGCGGTGGTGGGGATGACTTTTTTCGTGGCCATGAAGAGCAAGAAACCGGTGTTGACGACACTGATCCTCGGCGGTGTGCTCCTGCTAGGGATTCTTTTTATGCCAGAAACATGGACTGGCCGCATGAGTACCATTGAATCCTTCGATCAGGACTCGTCGGCGATGTCGCGAATCTATACCTGGAAGACCCTCTGGACATTGGCGCTGGACAGACCTCTGGTTGGTGCCGGCTTTAACGCGGATATCCCCACAGTCTTCGCCATGTATGCTCCGAGAGACATGAGTTTCGATTGGCAAGGCCAGGTCTACGTAGCCCATAGCATCTATTTCCAGGCGCTGGGTGAGCACGGCTTCCCCGGCCTGCTTCTCTACGTGCTCATCGGGATTCTGGCGTGGCGAAAGGCTAACGAGGTGGCGGCGAAGGCGCGGCACGAACCGGAATTTGCCGCGTGGGCGCCCCTGTTGATGCGAATGTCGCAAGCCAGCCTGGCGGGGTTTGCAGTCGGTGGTGCCTTCCTGTCGTTGGTCCATTTCGACCTTCCGTACTACATGGTCGGTTTCGTGGTTCTGGTTGACGCGACGATCAATGAAAGGCGCAAGTCCGCCAGCACAAGAGAAGTTCAGGAGGCAGTACCCAGACCGACCTCCTGAGTCGCCGATCCCGCGTGCTTCCACCGCTAGCCGTCGGCAGGATCGATCGCTCTCGATCAATACGGACCTGCTGGTCGTTGATGTAGTATATTGGCATGATCCCGGGTGTGGCGGGGTGTGGGTGTCCGAGGAGGTTGGCATGGCAATGCGAGTGAAGCTAGAGACAGGCGAGGTGGGCCTCAGACAACGGTATCGGGTGACGAACTGGTCGGAGTACGACCGGGCGCTGGTCAATCGAGGCAATCTGACGATCTGGTTCGACGAGGCGAGTATCCGGGGCAGTTGGACGCCGCCGCGTCCGATCGGGCGCGGCAAGCCCGGGTGGTACTCGGAGACCGGCATTCAGACGTGCCTGACAATCAAGACCTTGTTCCAGTTGCCGTACCGCGCGACGGAAGGACTGATCAAGTCGCTGATGCGCCTGTGTCACCTGGACCTGCCGGTGCCGGACCACACCCACATGTCGCGACGTGCCGGAGAGCTTTCGGTGAAGATACCGCGCCGCCCGCGTCAGGGGCCGACGCACGTGGTGGTCGATTCGACCGGTCTGAAGATCCTCGGCGAAGGCGAATGGAAAGTGCGTCAGCACGGGGTGGGCAAGCGCCGCACCTGGCGCAAGATCCATCTGGCGGTCGACGAAACCACCAAAGACATCATCGGCATCGAAGTGACCACCACCGCTTACCGTGAAAGAACCCTGTGGAGAGGCCAAGCGAAGGCTTGGCGCCTGATGCCATGAAGGAGCGGCTCGACGGGAGAGATAGTCAGGCGGCGGCGGGGATAAAGCCGTGCTTTCTGAGCATTTTCAACCAGCGAGGGGCGTTACGTGTAACCGACATGGCTTCGAAGTCGACGACCGAGTCCCGGTAATGCGTCTGTCGGCGGATCAACAAGAAGACGGTTTTGAGGACCTTGTGGGCGATGGCGACAATGGCGCGTTTATGGCCTCGTCGCAAGCGTAGGGCCTCGAATTTGGACTTGAAGGCGCATTGGGTACGACTGGCGGCGTGAGCGAACTGGCAGAGCAAGCGACGAACCCAGGGGTTGCCTTTTCGGATGCGCCCGGACTTCCGCTTCCCGGCGGACTCGTTGTTGCCAGGACAGATGCCGGCCCAGGAGGCCAGCCGATCCACCGAGCCGAAGGCATCCATGTCGTTGCCGATCTCGACCAGCAGCAAGGCGGCGCCAATGGCGTCGATGCCGGGGATGGTTTGCATCAGCGCCAGGGTGGTCCGATAGGGCTCTAGTAGTTCGTTTCAACAATAGACATGAAGATTCGGCGATACTGACATGATTTCAAGACGTTTGTGTGTGAGGTGTGGTCATGTCGGGAAAGACGAGTCGGGTGGCACTGGCCTTGACGGCGGCGGAAGAGGAGATGCTCGGGGATCTGGCCCGGTCGAGAACGGCGCCGGTACGTGAAGCCGAGAGGGCGAAGATTCTCCTGGCGTACGTGGAGAACCGGTCGATTACT
>JAFLDO010000015.1 GCA_017302455.1 Accumulibacter sp. | reverse complement strand
ACGGCACCCAGGCCAGCGACAACCCCACGCCCGAGAAGAAGGACGAACTCGGCGCCTTCGACCGTTCGCTCAACATCCTGTCCGGCGTGCTCCTGGCGCCTTTCACGGACTATGTGCGCAAGGATCTTGGCTATGTCAGCGACCGGCCCTACATCCCGCTCAATCTCCCGGTCAACATGGGCTGGGACCGCAGCGCGAAGCTGGGTGGCCCCGATGACCTGGCGATCGCGCTCGCGCAGAACCACGACCTGAAGGCGCTGGTGCTGCATGGCTACCACGACCTGAACGCCAACTACCTGATGTCGCGCTACGTGCTGGAACAGACGGTGCGCGGGGCGGACACGCGCAAGCGGCTCTTCTTCGGCACCTACCCGGGCGGCCACATGTTCTATCTGCGCAAGAAGAGCCGGGCCGAAATGGCCGCCGATGTGCGCGGATTCTACGAAAAGTCGCCCTGAGGCCGGCCCGAGCCCGGGGCCGGTGGAAGCTTCGCCGGTGCCGGCCCTGCGGTTCCGGCGCCGCTTTTGCTCAGCCCTTGCGTTTCCAAAGCGGCGGCAGGATGTGGCCACGGCGCTTCGCAGCGACGATGATCCAGATGGCCACGATGCCGCACAGCACGAAGGGCACGGCCGACCCTTCCACGCCGAAGCTGCCGCCGGTAAGCCAGTCCGGGCCTTGCAGGGTCGCTTTGAAGAAGCCGTTCGGCGGCGCATTGCCCGAGACGATGCCCGAGTACACCGAGCCCTGCGTGTAGTTCCAGGCGGCGTGTAGGCCTATGCCCAGCCACATGCGGCGGGTGAGCAGGTAGCAACCCACCAGCAGGGCGCCGGCCCAGACCGAGATCGAGATGATGCCTTGGAGGCTGGCGGCGTCGTTTTCCAGGTGCGTGAAGCCGAACACCACCGACGAAATGACCAGCGCCCACCAGGTGCCGAACCACTCCTCGGCAAGACGGAACACGCCGGCGCGGAACAGGAGTTCCTCGAACACGCCGGTGGCCAGGGCGATGGACAGGCCGCTGATCAACACGTGCCAGTCGTTCACCCCGAGGATGCGATAGCTGCCCGTGAGCATCAGCACCACCATGCACAAGGTGTAAAGCCCGAAACCCAGCAGCAGGCCAAGTCCCAGTTCCCGCGCCGCCGGCCTCAGGGCTAGCTCCGTGACCTGCCGGCGTTCGGAAAAATGGACCACGACGCCGTACATGCTGAGCATCGCAATGCCCGAGAGGATGGTCGCCCACAGTCCCTCCCAAGTGCCCTTCGCGAAGTCCTGCCGGTAGAAATAGCCTGCGAGGTACAGGTAAGGCAGGATCAAGTACAGCAGGTAGAGGCGGACGGGCGCGAAGTGCAAAACGCGTTGCAACAGGCTGGGGTTGGAATCGAGGACAGCATTCATGAGGGCACTCTGGTCAGGGTAGGTGGGGGTTAGTGCGGCAACGCAGGCGCCAGCCCAGGCTGGCAACGCTGCGGGTGAAGAGCAGCTTGGTCAGCAGCGCCGCGATGCCGGGCGTCCACATCAACCAGGCCGAATAGCTGTGGATCGACTCGGCCGTGGCGATGAGGTAGCAGAGCGGGGTGCTGAGCCCGAAGGTCAGCACCAGAAAGTCCAGGATCTTCGTCGTCGGCGTCGTCATGCCCTGGCCTCATCGTGTCGCTTTGGTGCCGGGCCCGGCCATGCTCAGCGTGCGCCGGCCTTGTCCGCCGCCCACGCGTTGTCGGCGGGGTTGGCGTCCCCGAAGATGCCGGTGTCCAGGCTCACCGACTTCAGCGCTTTTCCGGCTGGCAATCGCACCTCGGTGCGGCGACCGTCCGCCTGCCAGACGGCGGGCGTGCGGTGCGCGCGCTCGCTGCTGCCGTCGGTGTAGGCCAGCACCAGGTCGAAGGGCACCGCCATGCCGCCCGGGTTGCGCACGGCCACGGTCTGCACGCCGCCCTTGCTGCGCACGCCGTCCAAGGCAAGGTCAATGTAGTTATGGCTGAAAAACCAGTTGCGGAAAAACCAGGTGTAATTGCCGACGCCAGCGTTGTTGAAGCTGTTGAACATGTCCCAGGGCAGCGGGCGCTTGCCGTTCCAGCGCGCCATGAAGGTGTGCAGCGCGGTGCGGAAGGCGGCGTCGCCCATCAGGTCCTTCAGCGCCAGGTAGCCAAGCGCGGCCTTGCCGTACTGGTTGAAGCCGAAGACGGCGCTCTGGGCGAACAGGGCATCGTGCGGGGTGATGATCGGCAGATCCATGCTCGACAGCGGCAGAGCCAGGGCCGACGAGCGGAAGCCCTTGAACAGTCCGTCGGCGGTCGGCACGCCCAGCACCTCGCGGTTGAGCAGGTACTCGAAGGCGGTGGTCCAGCCCTCGTCCATGAACGGATAGCGCTTCTCGTTGATGCCCATGTAGAACGGGAACCAGCTGTGCAGCAGCTCGTGCGAGGCCACGAAGCCGGTGTAGGCGTTCTCTGGCAGCGTGGCGGCAAAGTGGTTGTGGACATTGGAGCCGTCGTTGACCATCATCGGGTACTCCTCGTCGGCACTGCCGAGCACGATGGTGGTCTTCGGGTAAGGGTAGGGCACGCCGGGGTAGACGGTGGACGCGAACTGCAGCGTCTTCTGCGCCACATTGACCATCGGCGTGAAGTCCGTGGCGCTGTCGGGGTAGGCCGCCTGCACGCTGGTTCGGCGGCCGCTGACGGGATCGACCACCACGCTGGCCGCATCCCAGCGGTAGTGGTTGCTGAGTGCGATGGCGAAGTCAGGCACATGCTCGGCCTGCCACTTCCAGACCAGGCGCTTGTCGCGGGCAGTGACCTTGCCGGCCTTGGCGTCGGCCATCTGCGCCAGGTTCACGACCTCATCGCTCTTGAAGCTGGTCTCCAGCCGGCGCAGCACCGCCGGCTGCAGCACCTCGGCCGCGTTCTGCAGCGTACCGGTGGCCCAGACCACGTAGTCGCGTGGCACGTCCACCTCCACTCTGAAGTCGGCGAAGTCGTTGTTGAACTCGCGGCCCAGGGTGAAGGGCGCGTAGTCCCAGCCGCCGTGGTCACTGTAGTTGGTGACGCGCGGGAAGAAGTAGGCCAGGAAGTAGGACGTCTCGTCGATCGCGCCTTCCTTCCAGCCCTTGTCGGCCACCAGGTCGTAGTGCCAGCGCATGCGGATGTGCACGCTGCCTTTGGGCGGGATCGGCGTGGCCAGCGTTACGGCGTGGAGGGTGCTGCCCGGGGTGTTGTATTCAGCCTGCGGCTCGGCCGGGTTGTTCCAGTCGATGGTCTTGCCGTCGATGCTGAACTGCTCGACGGTGATGCCCTGGGTCAGAAACTTGGCGTCGACCGGCTTCTCGCGCATGGCTGCCGGGTGGTGTGCATCCATGTAAAGCCGAAAGACCAGGCTGGTCAGCGGACTCGGGCTGTGGTTGGTGTAGACGATCTCCTGCTCGCCCTGCACGCGTCGGCCTGGCGGGTTCAAGCTGATGCGGATGCGGTGCTCGGCATGGTTCTGCCAGTAGTTCGAGCCGGGCCGGCCGTCGGGGCTGCGCGTGCCCTTGGCATAGGCCTGCTGGACTTCCCGCGGCATGTAGAGCCCGGCATCCGGCTGGCCGTTGGTGATGACCCAAGGCGGGGCATCGGCCCGGCCATCGGCGGACTCAGCGCGTGCGGCTATCGGAAAGACCAGCGCGGCAGACAGTGCGCCGCACACCATGAAATTCAGCACCGTACGCATCGACTCAACTCCTCTTTCGAATACCAGCAAGACCGGACTGCGCTGCCGGCCGCCGCAAGAGCGATTGCTGCCGCGTAATCGGTTATCGGAGCGACACCTGGTTTCCTGGCGCCATGGATCCACACCCTTGACGCCGCCACTCTACCGGAAAGCCTGCCAATACGGGCCTTCCACGGGATCTATGCGGTTCGAATCGCGGAATCCGGGCTTGGAGTGCGGCAATTTCACCGAAATCCCCTCTCCGGCGCTCATCAACGGCTTCGAGCGAGAAGCGAGGCCCAGAGCGCGGTGATACGGATGTCCCATTTGGGTGCAGCAACTCTTCAGGGCGCGCGAGATCGATGCGCGCCTCAACCGCTGCCGCTGGATGGCCCACCTGCTGGTCGAGCGGGCGAGCCTGGGTGTCTATCCGCCGGTGCCCAACGGTCTCCTGAACATGGACACGGCGTGGCGCTGTGTCCTCGGCCGTTGTTTGGGTCTGGACGTGGCGAGGCCGGATGCGGCGATGCTTCTGAACTGGTCACTGGGCGCCGATTCGGTCGGGCTTTTCGACGATCTGCCCGCTCCAGCCAAACCACCGATCGTCGCCTGGCTGAGCGACTCGGCCGGCGCCGTGGGCACGCTGTTGATGCGCTACGTACTGGCCGGCAGCACGCAGGATGCCGTCCCGCTCGGCTTGGTCTGTGGCGTCCTGTTGTCGGCTCAGGGTGAAGGCGTGCACGACCTTGTCGCCGCGGCGATTCGTCTGGAACGTTTCATCGGCGACAAGCGCATCGGCATCGCCGAGGGACGCCTGTGGGCTGCTGACGCGGCAAGCTGTCTGAAGGCCTTGACGCCCGCCCTGCGTCACGGGGTGATCGAACGTGCCGAGTGGCTGCTGCGCGAACTTCATGTCGATGCCTACGCTCATCTGAGCGACGTGCTGCCGCTCGGCCTGGAGCAGCGGCTTGGGCTACTCGTGGACGCCTTCACGGCCTTCATCGTCGAGCCATCCCCAGCACGGCTTCAGGTCATCGAACGGGCGGCCGACTCGGTGGCGTGCCATACGCATGCCGATCCGGCGAGCACGCGCCTGCTGCGGGTGAAGATGGCGGTTCGCCTGTGTCGATGGCTGCTGGCCGACCGGCCGGCGAGCCAGGGCCGAGCCGGCCGTCCGCTATCCGGGTTCGCCGACCTCGCGCACCGGTACGCCGGCGAAGGCGCTTTCGTCGACTGGGCGCGCTGCAAGCTGATTGGTGGTGACGACCTGCCTGGCCCTTCTTCGGCATTCGTCGCTCTGCGTGCGGCGGCGCGCCAGCAGGCCGATGCCTTCAGTCGAAGCTTCGCCAATGCCTTGCAGATCTGGAACGGCGAGCCGCGGGCGGAAGCCGCCTGCCTGCCGGTGGAGGCGATCGTCGAGCGCCTGCTGGCCCCGCTGGCGCGGCAGGCGCCGGTGCTGTTGCTGGTCGCGGACGGACTGAGTTACAGCATGTTCCGGGAGCTTGGCGAGGACCTGGAGGCACTGGGCTGGGACGAGCAGCTTGCCTGGCCAACGCCGACGCTTGCGGTCGGTATCGCGGCCCCTGCCGACGATCACCGAAGTGAGCCGCAGCAGCCTGTTGTCGGGCCGCCTGGTGGTCGGCGCGGCGGCGCAGGAGAAGAGCGCGTTCGCGACACATCCGGCCCTCGTCGCCGTGTCGCGCGCCGGCATGGCGCCGGTGGTATTTCACAAGGGCGATCTCGCCGACGCCGAGGGTCTGTCATCGACCGTTCGCGATGCCATTGCCTCGCCGCAGCAGCAAGTGGTGGCCGTGGTCTACAACGCCGTCGACGATCATCTCGACGGACCGAACCAGATCCAGGTGGGCTGGACGATCGACGATCTGCGACTGCTCGGACCCTTGTTGAGCGAGGCTCGTCGCGCGCGGCGTGTGCTGATCATTACCGCCGACCATGGCCATGTGCTCGACGACGGCACGGTGCAGCGTGGCCAGGGGGAAGGCGATCGCTGGCGCTTGCCAGCGGGCGCGCCGGATGCCGGCGAACTCCTTTTTGAGGGGGGCCGGGTGAAAACGGCTGCCGGCAACGCGGTGGTTTGCGCGTGGTCCGAGGGCGTGCGCCACGGCGCCAAGAAAAACGGCTACCACGGTGGCGTATCGGCGCCGGAGGTCGTCGTGCCGCTGAGCGTATTCACGCCGCGCAACAGGGTGTTGAAGGGCTGGCAGATGGCCGCGGCGCCGCAGCCCGACTGGTGGACTCCGCAGGAGGCGACGTGGCCGGCAGCGGCCGCTGAAAGGCCGACGCTCCCCCGGAAGGCAGCGAAGCCAGGAGCCGTAGCCGTGCCGCAGCCTGATCTCTTCTGCGGAGCCTTGCCGGTCGTCGCGCCCGAGCCCGCAGTGGACTGGATAGCCGCCCTGCAGGCGACGCCCGCCTACGCGGCACAGAAGGCCCTGGCCGCGCGAGTGGCACCGGCCGATGCCGACCTGCGCTCCCTGCTGGAGGCACTGGCGGCACGTGGCGGAAAGCTGTCGAAAGCAGCGCTCGCGCAGCGACTCGGCATGCCCGCAATGCGCATCAGCGGCTTCGTCAACGCCGCGAAGCGCGTGCTCAATGTCGATCAGGCGGCGGTGTGGTGCTCGACGAGACCGCGGCTACGGTGGAGTTGAACCGGGAATTGCTGGCGCGACAGTTTCGGGTGACGGTGCGATGAGGGGCGGAACGCGACGAAGCGGAAGCGCCACAACTCTTCACCTCGCTGGAACGGCAAGTTGCTTTTTTGTTTGTTCCTTACGATAATTATAAGAGTAAGGAATTTAACGAGGAGCCGGCCATGGCTACTGAAGCCACTTTGACCAGCAAGGGGCAAACGACCATTCCCAAGGAGATCCGGGACAGCCTTCGAATGAAAGCAGGAGACCGCATGACCTTTACGCTCATGCCGGACGGCACCGTGGTGATGAGGGTGAAGAGCAAGCGCTTTAACGACCTGGCCGGGATGTTGTACGAGGAAGGTCGGGAGGCTGTTTCCATCGAGCAGTTATCGATCTGATGCTCGGGATCGACACCAACGTTCTTGTACGCTTCCTCGTTCGAGACGACGCCCAACAGTTCGAGATCGTGCACAAGATTGTTGAACGAGAAGTGCTGGCAAGCCGCCGCGTTTTCGTGAGCCAACTCGTTCTCCAGGAAATGGAATGGGTGTTGCGCAGTCGGTATGGCTTTTCCAAGCCCCAGATCCAGGGGGTTGTTTCCGGCTTGCTGGACTCCATGGATTTCGAGTTGGAAGATGAGGCTGCCGTTGAGCAGGCGATTTTCGTCTGGAAAGACCATTCTGCTGGGTTCTCGGATTGCCTGATCGGCGCCAGGAATCGTAGGATGGGGTGCACTACGACGGCAACTTTCGATGTGAAGGCATCCAGACTACCCTGGTTTGTCGAGGCAAGCCCGGTTTAGCGCATTCTTGTCAGTTTTGACGGCTGTTCTCGGCCAGCAAGAGTCATTCGTCGGCACAAGCTGTCCGACTTGTTAAAGATGTTAGCCGACCTTCAGTTTGTTTGCGTCACCGGCAGTTGACGATACGGCCAGTTTCGTCAGGGGTCTATGCTCGATAGTAGTGGGGTGTTTTCCCGGCCGAAGAGCTAGAATGAACAGCTGGTTATGCTCGAAGAAGTTCACGTGCAGATGAAATTTCAAATTCTCTAGGGAGTTCAGTTGTCCGAGCTCAGCAGAAATGCAAATCGTTGTCTACGGCATTATCTGGCTGTTTTCACACGCCACCAGCAACTGGCCAACAAGAGTCAGGCGTTGGATGAAGCGCTACACCATTTCTTGGACCAGCGCCCAGTTGGCAAGAACCTCTCATGGCTTGATCGTGCGACCGGTTTGGCGGCTGCGCCTTTTTGGCGGGAAGCGGATGTGGTCAATGCATCAGAGTTATCCGCCTTGGCGATGAGCCGGATTCTGCGCCATGAAAGCGCTATCTCGGTAGAATTGCTAGAACAGTTGTCACACGCGGTTCCGGACACCCTCAGATGGGCAATCCGCTATTCCAAACTTTTTGCTCGCACCGACTCCGCGCTTTGGACACTTCTTCGAGATCGTGTCCAAGGGGAAGAATGGCGCATCTTCATCGGTGTTTGTGATCGCCTTCTTGCTCAACTCCAGCCGTTTGATCAACTGATCCAAAGAGCTCAGAAACAGCTTGCCTATCTCTCTTTATTAGAAACGCTATCCTATCTGAGTGTGTTGGCGTACGAACGGTTGGTTCCTGAGGCGCCTGACGATTCTGCAGGCGATAGTTGGCGTGTCTATAGCCGCGTCATTTCACACAAGCTGACGACTTGTAGTGAAGAGGATTTCAACCTCAACGACGTGCGCCTTGCTCAGTCGCTGAAACGACACCTGTCGCCGATCATCTTTCCCTCTCCCGCAATAACCCTGGAGTGCGCGGACAACCTTGAAGCCTTTGGCGTGCTGCTTGCGGCTACGAAGGAACGGATGGATTACGAGAGTTCAATCGACTGGTTTTGCTTTGACCCCGAGTGCCGCTATCGGCTGGAGCCTGGAAAATCAGTCATCTATAACGAGACTGAAAACGGTAGTCTTACTTGGCAGCGCACTGAACAAAAATCCCAGGCGCTATGGCACTACTGGATGAATCGAGGCATTCATGAATTCATTGAGCGAGGGATGGCTGAAGTCCAGATAGGCAGCCAGGAGAACCACGAACGCAATGCGTTGGCGTACATCAAGGCAGTGCGCGGCGAACTGCAGTTGCAAGAGATATATGGGTTGGATGAGGAGATTGAACTGGCCGGGGGTGGTTGCGCCAGAATATTGCAGACCTTGCTAGCAAGCGAATTACATTCAGCTTTCTTCCAGAGCGCTTACGTCCAACCGTTCCAGAAGTATTACGCTGAGTTAGGTATCGTCTCCAAGGCGTTGAGCAAGCTGGCGTTCAGTGGACTGCTCAACGGAGAGAATCGGTTTCCTATGACTTGGGCCGAAGAAGACAAAAAGATCAAAAGAACCACGGGGTGGACTGTTTGTTCGAAATATCCCCAAGGCAGTATTTTGGCCGCCAAGGCGATCTTGGATTTCTGGACAAGCGATCTCAAAGCACTTGCTAGCAGCCTAAAGGAACAGCCACAATTGTTGGTTCCCACCCTGTGTGAGCGCCCTTTCTACAAAATAGGACGCTACAACTTCCAGTTTCCTTGGGTGGTGGCCCAGCAGAACAACTTGACTGCTGTGGTAAATAACCTTCGCCGCATCGGCGCACGTCGCTCTGGCCAAATGAGTGAGACTCGCCGTATCGAACTGCGACTGGCAGATCAATTACGTCAGCGTGGATTTGCTGTGGAGGTGGGGTATCAGCCCGAGCGCACAGAGCAAGAGGATCCGGGTGAGGTCGATCTGATCTGCTATCGAGATGGGTTGGCGATGCTGCTGGAAATCAAGTCTGGGTACATTCGTACAAATTTGCACGAGATTTGGTTGCACCGAACCAATGCCCTGCGCAAGGCAGCTTGGCAGTTGAGGCGAAAGAGTTCGGCGGTTGTGGCTGCGTTGACTCGAGATGAGCTACTGCGGGAAAAGCTCGGATGCTCAGACCCAAACCCGGGCAGCCACTTACAGGCTTGGATTGTGGATACTTCCATTGAATTGGATCAGCAGCGCGTCGATGGCTTCCTCGTAGTGTCGCTGGAAGCATTGCAGGTGATTCTGCGCGATGAGCGTCAACTGCTGCTGGATGTTAATCAGGTTCCACAGAAAGGGACTGACACGATGTTCCCAGACGGTTTCTCTGCGGCGCGATTTGTCGAGGTCGTTGAATCAGGTGAGGTGTGGAAGCGCTTGGCTTAACTCTTTGAACAGATCTTGGCATCATCGGAGCATACAAATCCCGGTCTCCGAACTTTGAAATGGCAAGCTGAGTGAGTGCAGATTGCCCGGGTGCCGAGATATCGTCTGTGAAGACTAAAGACGGGGCACGGTTGCATTGCAGTCGCCGGCGCCGAAAGACCGAATGGCTGCAGTGGTTCGGAAGCGGTCGTTCACAAGCCAGCAAGGCAGCAGTTCAGTAATGGTCGTGAGAGCCCTTGGTCGAGTTTGGAGCGTTATCGGTAGCGGCTTTCCATCGTTTCGGCGAGCCGGTTCTGTGTGGAGCACGCAATGAGGGTTCACAAGTGATCAGTCCGCAGCGCAGAGCCGAAGTCATCGACGCCTTGAGACGCGGCACGGTGCCCAAGGCGGGCCTGGATGCGCTGGCCGTGGGTTATGGCCGGCTCCAGGGAACGCTCGACGAAGAGTTGGCTGCCGTGGCGTCCGGCCGCGGCGCTTTCAAGGCGATCCGCGGCGAATACGGATCGGGCAAGACCTTCTTTGGCCGCTGGCTGCAGGAGCGGGCAAGGGCGCGCGGCCTGGCGACCAGCGAAGTGCAGATTCCGGAAACCGAGACGCCGCTGCATCGCCTGGAAACGGTGTGCCGCCGCCTGGTCGAGCGCATCGCCACGGCGGACAGTGGCGAAGGGGCGTTTCGCGGCATCATCGATGGCTGGTTCTACGCGCTGGAGCGTGACGTGCTGGAAGACGCCAGCCTGGACCCGACCGACGAGGCGACCCTGCTCGCCGGCACCGAGGCGCTGATGGAGGCGAGGCTGGCCAGCGTGACCCGGGTGGCGCCGGCCTTCTCGGCCACGCTGCGCGCCTACCGCCGCGCACTGCAGGCCGGCGACAACGCCATGGCCGATGGGCTGATCGCCTGGGTCAGCGGCCAGCCCAATGTCGCGGCAGCGATCCGCCGCTCGGCCGGGGTGAAGGGAGACATCGATCACTTCGGCGCGACCAACTTCCTCTCCGGGCTGCTGACGATGCTGCGCGACTCGGGGTACGGTGGTCTGCTGCTGGTATTGGATGAAGTCGAGACCCTGCAACGCATGCGCGCCGACACCCGCGAGCGCGGCTTGAATGCGCTACGCCAGTGGATCGACGAGATCGACGCCGGCCATTTTCCGGGGCTGTACCTCCTGATCACCGGCGCCCAGGCTTTCTACGTGGGGACCCAAGGCGTGCAGCGTCTCGCGCCGCTGGCGCAACGACTGCACGTCGATTTCGCGACCGACTCGCGCTTCGACAACGCACGGGCGGTGCAGGTGCGCCTGCCGGCCTTCGGTCACGATTCGCTGCTCGAAGTGGGACGCAAGGTGCGGGACATCTACGTCGACGGGGCAGTGGCGGGCAAACGGGTCCGCGCCTTGGTTGACGACGCCTACGTCGAGTCCCTGGCCAGGGCCGTCACCGGCAACCTGGGCGGCAGGGTCGGCGCGTCGCCGAGGTTGTTCCTGAAGAAACTGGTCGCCGACGTGATGGATCGCGTCGACCAGTTCGCGGATTTTGACCCACGCAAGCACTATGCGCTGATGATCTCGGAGATTGAGATGACCGCCCAGGAACGCGCGTCGGTTGGGGTGGGCTCGGTCGATGACATCGAGCTGTAGGCGGCTGGCTCCTTTGGGTAACCGCGAGTGAGCGCGGAGCCCTTCGAGCGCCTGCACGGCGCCTTGCAATACCACATCGTCAACTCGATGGGCTGGAGCGTTCTGCGCTCGACGCAGGCGGATGCGGTGGTGCCGATCCTCGCAGGGAAGCATTGCCTGATTCTCGCGCCGACGGCCGGCGGCAAGACCGAGGCGGCCATCCTCCCCGTCGTGTCGCACCTGGCGACCGAGGAGTGGCCCGGGCCAAGCGTTCTCTACGTGTGCCCGATCAAGGCGCTGCTCAACAACCTCGAGTCACGGCTGTCGCGCTATGCCGGCTTCGTCGGTAGGACGGTACAGATGTGGCACGGTGACGTCGGGCAGGGGGCCAAGGCACGCGCCAGGCGCTCGCCACCGGACATCCTGCTGACCACGCCGGAGTCCCTCGAAGGGATGCTGATTTCGACGCAGGTGGATCGAGCATCATGGTTCGGCAGCGTCCGCGTCGTCATCGTCGACGAACTGCACGCGTTTGCCGGCGACGACCGCGGGTGGCACTTGCGCGCGCTGATCAAGCGGATTGAGGCGTATGCCAGGCAAGCGATTCAGAGGATCGGACTGTCGGCGACGGTGGGCAATCCGGATGAACTGCTGGACTGGTTCGCGGGGCCAGGCAAGCGACAGGTCGTCGGCCCGTCGTCGCTCAGCGCGGACGCCGATGTCACCATTGATCATGTGGGGTCGATAGCCAATGCGGCGACGGTAATTTCGCGGTGGCAGCGTGGTGCGAAGCGCCTGGTCTTCTGCGACAGCCGCTCCAGGGTAGAGGAACTCGCGGTGGCGCTGCGCCGCTTGGCTACCCGGACGTTCGTTTCGCATTCATCATTGAGCGCGTCCGAGCGAAAACTGGCCGAGACCGCTTTCGCCGAGGAGCAGGACTGCGTGATCGTCGCCACCAGCACGCTGGAATTGGGGATCGATGTCGGCGACCTCGATTACGTGATCCAGATCGACGCGCCGAGCACGGTGTCTTCGTTCCTGCAGCGGATGGGGCGCAGCGGTCGGCGTCCTGGCAGCCGCCGCAACTGCCTGTTCCTGACCACCGACGACGAAGCCTTCCTGCTTGCCTGCGCGATTACCACGCTGTGGCGCGAGAAGTATGTCGAGCACATCGAGCCGCCGCCGCTACCGTGGCACATGGTGGCGCAGCAGATGCTGGCGCTCGTCCTGGAGTCTCCCGGCCTGCCGGCGCACGAGGTCGTCGGCGTGGCGCGCAAGCAGTTCCCCGACCTCGATCCGGCGACGCTGGCGACGGTGTTCGATTTCATGGTGGGCAAGGGCATCCTGTTCGTCAGCAGCGGCCTTGCCTCGATGGGGCCTGAAGGCGAGAAGCTGTTCGGACGCGCTCATTTCCTGGAGTTGCTTTCGGCCTTTGCCAGCCCGATGGTGCTGGCGGCCCGTTACGGTTCCAGCGAGCTGGGTTACGTCGACCCAATGGCGGTGCAGCCGCTGAAGGAGGGGCCAACCGTTCTCCTGCTTGGCGGCCGAAGCTGGCGGGTCATGTCAGTCGACTGGTCCAGGCGCATGGTGTACCTGGAGCCGACCGACGAGAAAGGCAAGTCGCGCTGGCTCGGCACATCGCGCTGGCTGGGTTTCACGGTTTGTCAGGCGATGCGCCGCGTGTTGTTGCAGGAAGGCGACGAGGAACTGGGCCTATCGCGGCGCGGCACTCGGCAGCTCGACGAGGTTCGTGCGCTGGTCACCGCGCCCGAGCGCCAGGGGGCCTTCTGCTGGAGCGCCAGCCATCTGGCCGGCTTCGCTGGTGGACCTTTGCCGGTGGAGCGGTCAACAGTGCATTGGCGCTGAGACTTGGCGAGGTCGGGGACACCCAGGTGGACGATCTGTGGATCGAGACGGCGCCTGGCGTCTCTGTACCAACGCTCATTCAACACCCGGTCGAGCAGTCGGCGATGAGTGCGTTTGCCGAGAACCTGGCGAAGCGCAGTGCGTTGAAGTTTGCCGCTTGTCTGCCCACTGACCTGGCGGCTGCCGTGCTTGTGGGCAGGTCCCTGGATGAAGCGAACTTTCGACGGCTGGTGTCGGGATAGTGGGCGCGATGGCGCATTACGGCATGGCGGACGCTGGCCGGGGCAGGACCACGAAGCCGGCGGGAGTCGCACACTGGTCGGGCTGTTCCTTGGTGGCCTTGCTGCCATCGATGAGTACGAGGATCTTGTCGGCGAGGACCGCCAGCCCTTCCGACGAGCTCGGCAGGTCGCTACGAACCGTTTCCGGCACGATGATCTTGTCGGCGCCCAGCAGATCCGACCGGAAACGCATGAGCTTGGAACGCACCTCGTCTTTTCGCCCCAGGTCGTGGGGTGGCCCGGCAATGACCCATACCCAGCCATCGGCGTAGGAAAGCTCGCGGACCCCGAAGCCGCCCAGGTCGAGCGCGGCGACGCGATCAAAGGCATACGCATCGAGCCCTCTCAGGTGCAGCAGCATTGCCAGGTCAACGCCTTTCTTTCCCGCTGGATGCGGCAGCAGCGGCGCGCGCAGCCCGATCCAGATGTCCAGGGCCTCCGTCCTGGAGACGTTTACCGCCCCCTCGGCGTTGTAGGCGTGCGCTTGATTGCATTCCTTCTTGGCCTTCGCCCCTTGCTTGGCGGCTTTCTCGGCAGCGTCCTCGGCGGCCTCGATCGCCTGGCAGGCCGACCGGATCAGCGGCTGATCGGGTAGCGGTTTTCCGAACACGCTGTCGCAGTCGATCGGCCCGGACTGGGTGACCGCGACGTTCGCGGATTTGCCCGTCAGCCGGTCGATGACGCCGAACCGCTGCCGTTTCTTCTGCGGCGTGCAAACCGAGTCCCGGCTATGCGAACCAAAGGCGACGATCTTGCCGTCCGCCAGTCCCGTCAGCGCCTCAATGTCTCCCAGCTTGCTGCCTTTGAGTGCGACTTGGCGCTGGCTGGTCGGGTCTATGCCTTTGTCGCCGAGCCTGAACCAGAACAGTGATGCTTCCTCTTCATTGTCGCCGACCACCAGACAGCGGCCGGCTGTGCCGGGACAATCGATCAGCAGCGCCGCGGATGCCTCGCAGAGTGGCGCGGACCCGAGTGTTTGCGGCGCGAGCGTCTGCGCCGTGACCGGTGTCATCGCGAACATCGCGATAGCCGAGCAGATGGCTCCCGTGCGGCGGCTTGCCGCGTTTGCTGTGGTCTTCATGTTTCCCGGTTCAGTCAGGTGTCGGTTCTTGGGCGGGGGCGCACCCCCGCCCCTGCGCTGCTTCACACCACCTTGATCTCAACCTTGCGCGGCTGCGCGTGTTCGGCTTTGGGAATCGAGAGCTTCAGCACGCCGTTCTTGAACTCCGCACCGACCCGGGTCGCGTCCAGTTCCTTGGACAGGGTGAACACCCGCCGGTAGCGAGAGACGCTGACTTCCGAGTGGCTGGCTTCGATGCCTTCGGGCATCTCAAGATCAATCTCGCCTTCGATCGTCAGGGTGTCTGCTTCCACCTGCAGGTGGAGTTTGTCTTTCGGTACACCGGCCAGGTCGGCGTACAGCGTGATACCGGAAGCATTCTCGATGACGTCGACCGGCGGCAGCAGGGCGGCTTCCTCGCCGGTGGTCTGCTTCGTGACTGGGCTATTGTCGGACATGGTCAATCCTCCTTACTCAATGGTGATGCGGCGAGGCTGCGCGGACTGCTTGCGACCAATACTGATGCGCAACACGCCATCGCGGTATTTTGCGTCGACCGCACTCGGGTCGACGTCGTCCGGCAGGGTGACCACGCGCCGGAAACGGCCGGCGAAGCGCTCGTCGATATGGACGGTAGCGTCTTCGCCGGGCTGCTCCAGCTTGCGCTCGCCGGCAACGGTAAGAACGCCTTTCTCGATCTGCACATCCAGAGTGGCCGGATCGATGCCCGGGGCAAAGGCATAAACGTCGACGGACTGCGGCGTGCCGCCGACGTTCATCGCCGGGAAGCCGCCGCGGGCAATACCGCGAATGTTCGGGGACAGATGGAAACCCTGCTGCATCTCACGCTGCAGCCGATTCAACTCCGCCAATACGTCGCGGGGAAACAGGGAACGGTACATCATGTTCATTCCTCCATGCGGTGGGTGAGGGCGCCAGGGTCGGCGCCTTGAAACATAATTGGGGCCGGTCTGCCGGACTTCAATGTCTTGAAAAAAGCCGTCATCAATACCATTCTAGTAGTCTTGTTCAGTAGCCACAGTGAATCGAGGATCGCGCATGGAATTCAAGGACTACTACCAGATTCTGGGGGTGCCCCGCGAGGCCACGGCCGACGAGATCAAGAAGGCTTTTCGGAAACTGGCGCGCAAATACCACCCGGACGTTTCCAAGGAAGCGGATGCCGAAGCGCGCATGAAGGAACTCAACGAGGCCAATGCCGTGCTCTCGGACCCGGAGAAGCGCGCCGCCTATGACCAGTTGGGGCGCGGCTATCAACCTGGCCAGGACTTTCGCCCACCGCCCGACTGGGACGCCGGCTTCGAGTTCTCCGGCCACGGCTTTTCGCCGGGCGAGGCAGCCGATTTCTCGGACTTCTTCGCCGAGTTGTTCGGACGGACGGGAAGCCCGCATGGCTTTGCTGCCGGCCAGCGCACGCACTTCCACGCGCGTGGCGAGGATCATCACGCCAAGGTGCTGCTGGACATCGAGGATAGCTTTGCCGGCGCTACCCGGCAGATCTCGCTGCGGGCGCCGAAAACCGACGACCACGGGCGAGTCACCCTGGAAACACGCACGCTGAACGTCAGGATTCCGCAAGGGGTGCACGCCGGCCAGGTCATTCGCCTGGCGGGTCAGGGAGCGCCCGGCAGCGGCGGCGCACCGGCCGGCGACCTGATGCTGGAGGTCCGCTTCAAGCCGCATCCGCGTTTCCGCGCGCACGGCCGCGACCTTCATCTGACGCTGCCAGTGGCGCCATGGGAGGCGGCGCTGGGGGCGGTGGTGGCGGTGGACCTGCCGTCAGGCAGCGTCAAGGTACGCATCCCGGAAGGCGCACAGAGCGGCCGGCAACTGCGCGTTCGCGGCAAGGGAATCCCGGGTGCGCCGCCGGGCGATCTGCTGCTCGATATCCTGGTGGTGCTGTCGCCGGCCGATACGGCCAAGGCGCGCGCACTCTATGAAGAAATGGCGCGCGAACTCGCCTTCGACCCGCGCCGGCAAGGGAAGGAATGAACCATGCGCGACGAAGAGATCCTGATCGGTAGTCCGATGGAGAACACCTGGCTGACGCTGGAACAGGTGGCCGCCGCCTGCACTGTCGAACCCGGCTGGCTGCTGCGCCACATCGAGGAGGGGTTGTTTCCGCACGCCGATAGTGTTGCCGGCGTCTGGTGCTTTTCGAGCACCAGTTTGCTGCGTGCACGGCGCATGCGGCAGGTGGAGCGCGACTTCGATGCCGTGCCGGAACTGGCCGCCCTGATGGCTGACCTGTTGGAGGAGCTCGATGAACTGCGCGCCCGCGTCGAGCGGGCTGGGCCGGGCTGAATCGACGTGGCTCCGCTGACGTGGCGGCGCCACGCCTGGAGCAATCGGCTGCAGACCGTGCTGCTGCTGTTTGCGCTGCTCGGCATCAGTGGACTGGCGGGGGCCTTGCTGTTCGGGGTCCAGGGAATGGGGATCGCTCTGCTGGCGAGTCTGCTGGCCTTGCTGATCGAACCGGCGGCAGGAGCACGGCTGACCCTGACGCTCTATCGAGCGCGGCCGATCGCCGAGTATCAGGCGCCCGAATTGTGCGCTGTCGCGCGACAGCTCGCCGACATCGCCGGGCTACCGAGCCCGCCGGTCTTGCACTATGCGCCGACGCCGCTGGTCAACGCCTTTGCCGTCGGTCAGCGCAAGCGATCGGCGGTAGCGCTCACCGACGGCCTGCTGCGTGCGCTGTCCATGCGCGAGATTACGGGTGTCCTGGCCCACGAAATCGCCCACATCGCGCACGGCGACCTGCGCGTCATGAACCTTGCCGACTACATCAGTCGCCTGACCAGCCTGTTTGCCTTCGTCGGCCAGCTCCTGCTGCTGCTGTCGCTGCCGCTGATCCTGACCGGTAGCGCCGAGATCGACCTGTTTGCACTGCTGCTGCTCGTTGTCTCGCCGCATCTGGCGCTGCTCGCGCAACTGGGGCTCTCGCGTGTGCGCGAGTTCGATGCCGACCTCGAGGCTGTCCGCATCACCGGCGACCCGGCCGGCCTGGCCAGCGCTCTGGCCAAGATCGAGCGCGTCAGCCGCTCCTGGCGAAGCTGGCTTCTACCGGGTTGGGGCAATCCGGAGCCGTCCTGGCTGCGCACCCATCCCGCCACCGAGGAACGAATTTCACGGCTTCTGTCGCTGGCCGATGCTGGCCCTCGCCACTTGCCCCGGCAGGAGATTCCACCCCTGGCGTCCGGGATTTGGCGAACGCGCCGGGGGGCGCCGCGCTGGTATCCGGGCGGCTATTGGTACTGATTCGGCACTGATTCGCGACGTGAACTGGCGGGGCGATGGATCCGCCAGTAGCGCGCGGCCGCTCGGTAAGACTCGCTTAAGGATGGACCACTAAAGTGGTACCCGCACTTTTGGTTCCGGCCGGCACGGCGTTTGCAAGACCGGTAGCCGGAACCTCCATCCTTCACAGACCTTCACGAAAGACTGATCGAATGAACACGAGAACCGCATTCTCCGCCGCCACCCTGCTCGCCATCGCCACCGCTTTCGGCGGCGCCGCCTTCGCTGCCGATACGAAGGCTGCCGCTCCGGCGGCGGCCCCGGCGGCGACTGCTGCCCCGGCTCCGGCTGCCGCTTCGGCGCGCGAGATCACCAAGGAGCAGGCCATCGAAATGGCCACGAAGGCGCATCCTGGCGAAGTCACCAAGGCCTACGAAGACACCAAGAAGGGCAAGAAGACCTGGGAAGTGAAGATCAACGGTACCGATGGCAAGAAGTGGGAAGTGCATTACGAGATCAAGACCGGCGCTCTGGTTTCCGAGGAAGGCAAGTAGCCAGAAGACGCCTGATCCTCCTCGCCGATTCCTTCACTTGCCCCCGCTGCGACCGGCAGCGGGGCACCAACAGGCCTTGTCCGCGCCATGAGTACGTCCGATTCAAGCCAAGTCCCTGTCTGGGATCCATTGGTTCGTCTGTTCCACTGGATACTGTTCGTCAGTTTCTGTCTAGCGTATTTCTCGGAAGGCGAAGTCTTCGAAAAGGTCCAGGACCGTCTGGACGGTGAACTGCTCCAGACGATGCACGTCTGGGCCGGCTACACGATCGCGGGTTTGCTGCTGTTTCGCCTCCTGTGGGGCTTCATCGGGCCGCAACATGCCCGCTTCAGTGACTTCGTGTTCGGCCCCGGGGCGACCCTGGCTTATGCCCGAGACGTGCTGACGCTGCGCGCGCGCCGCTACCTCGGGCACAATCCGGCAGGCGGCGCAATGATCGTCCTGCTGCTGCTAGGCCTGGCCTCCACCATTCTCACCGGCTTGGCGCTGTACGCCGCCGACAAGGGATTGGGACCACTGGCGGGGCTGCTGCTGGAGAGCAGCGACGCGACGATCGACACCCTCAAGGAGGCGCACGAAGCGGCCACCAACTTCACGCTGCTGCTGGTCGCCGGACATCTGCTGGGCGTCGCCTGGGAAAGCCTTCTGCATCGTGAGAACCTCGTTCGCGCGATGATCACCGGGCGCAAGCGTCGTCAAACATCGGCCGGCGGCGATTGACTTGGCTGCCCCGATGCGAGGATACTCTCCTCGCTATCATTGACTTTCCGGCCCCGGCAACGGGGCAGTGGTGGCCCCGGCCTGCAGGCCGATTTGCGGCCGCTCGCTTCGGGGTTCGGGGAGGTCCAGGGTGCGTCCACATTCCGAATCAATGAACGACAGCGGGGCTCGATCATGGCGATACTGAAGGGTTTCGAAGAACTGGTGGTGACATCGCGGCCCGGTCAGGCGGCCGGGGGGCAGCTGAACGAGATGCGCGAGGGCTCGGTGCGCTGTCTGGGCCCGCATGGCCTGCACCGGATGGCTTACGTCGAGTGGGGCGATCCGGCGAATCCACGGGTCTTGATCTGCGTGCATGGGCTGACCCGCAACGGTCGCGATTTCGACGTGCTGGCGAATGCGCTGGCCAGCGATTACCGCGTCGTCTGCCCGGACGTCGTCGGGCGCGGGCGCAGTGATCGCCTGTTCTTCGCCGATGACTACGGCGTCCCGGTCTACGCCAACGACCTGATGACGCTGATTGCCCGCCTTGGTGTCGACTCGGTGCACTGGCTGGGAACCTCGATGGGCGGTCTGATCGGCATGTTCCTTTCCAGCCTGCCCGGTTCGCCGATCAGCCGCCTGGTGCTCAACGACGTCGGACCGACGATTGGCATGGATGCCTTGCAGCGTATCGGCGAATACCTCGGCAAGTCCCCGGATTTCACCGACCTCGCCGAGGCGGAAGCCTACGTGCGTACCGTCTGCGCGCCCTTCGGTGCCCTCACCGACGCGCAATGGCGCTACATGACCGTCGTCGGCACGCGTGCGAAGCCGGACGGCGGCTTCGAGATGAACTATGACCGCGCCATCGCGCAGCCGTACCAGAAGGCCTTCCTCGAAGCCAAGGAAATCAACCTGTGGCCGATGTACGATGCCATTCGCTGCCCGACGCTGGTATTGCGCGGCGCGCAATCGGACATTCTGATGCACGATACCGCTGCCGAGATGAGCACCCGTGGTCCCAAGGCTACGCTCGTCGAAGTGCCGTCGGTTGGCCATGCACCGATGTTCCTCGAGGAAGCCCAGGTGCGCATCGTCCAGGAGTTCCTGCTCGCCGATCGGCCCTGAGCGCAGTCCATGCCGTAGGCAGGGCGCGGCCGATATCCCTGAAGTTGCCCGCCCGCTTCGCCCGGTCGCCTGGCCATGAATCTTGCCCATCTCCTCGCCCGAACCGCGCGGGTCTGCCCGGAGAGGCCTGCGGTCGCGCTCGGTGAAGGCGAGAGTGTTTCGTACGGTGAATTGTTTCGCCGCGCGGCGGCGACCGCCGGGTGCCTGCGCTCCGCCCTGGGTTTGCGAACCGGCGACCGGGTCGCGCTGTTCATGGCCAATCGTCCCCGCTATCTCGAACTGCTTTACGGCATCTGGCACGCCGGGTTGGTCGCCGTGCCGATCAACAACAAGCTGCACGCGCGCGAGGTTGCCTTCATCCTCGAAAATTCGGCGGCCTCGCTCTTGTTCGTTGCTGGCGACCCAAACGACGATTGGCGCCTGTGGTGCGCAAGCGCTGCGGGCCTGCGCATCATCTCCGTCGATGACCCGGAAAGTCTGCGGCTCACCAGCGGCGAGCCGATCGCCGTCGTTCCGCGCGCACCCGAGGATCTCGCCTGGCTGTTCTATACGTCGGGTACCACCGGCCAGCCGAAGGGCGTGATGCTCTCGCAGCGCAACCTGCTGGCGATGACTCTGGCCTACTTCCCCGATGTGGACCAGGCGACGCCCGCGGACAGCATCGTCTACGCCGCGCCGATGTCGCACGGCGCCGGCATGTACAACTTCGCGCACGTGCTGGTCGGCGCGCGGCATGTCGTCCCGGCGTCTGGTGGCTTCGATCCGCACGAGATCCTGTCGCTGGCGCGGCGTTTCGGTCAGGTTTCGCTGTTCGCTGCACCGACGATGGTCCGCCGTCTGGTCGACCATGTCGCCGACCACGGCGCCGACTGCAGCGGCATCAAGACCATCGTCTATGGCGGTGGACCGATGTATATCGAGGATATCCGGCGCGCGCTCGACGTTCTCGGCGATCGTCTGGTGCAGATTTACGGACAAGGTGAAAGCCCGATGACGATCACCGCGCTGGCGCGTCGGCACCTCGCGGACCGCGCTCATCCGCGCTATCGGGAGCGCATCGCGTCGGTCGGTGTCGCACACAGCGTCGTCGAGGTCGTCGTCGCCGATGCCGACGATCAAGCGCTGCCTGCCGAGGAAATCGGCGAGGTCCTCGTGCGCGGCGACACGGTGATGGCGGGGTATTGGCGCAATCCCGAGGCGACAGCGGCGACCCTGCGCAACGACTGGCTGCACACCGGCGACCTCGGTAGTCTGGATGCCGACGGCTTTCTCACCCTCAGGGACCGTTCGAAGGACGTGATCATCAGTGGTGGCGCCAACATCTATCCGCGTGAAGTCGAGGAAGTGCTGCTGCGCCACGCCGCCGTGGCCGAGGTGTCGGTGGTCGGACGGCCGAGCGCCGAGTGGGGCGAGGAAGTCGTCGCTTTCGTGGTCTGGCGACCCGGCCTTTGCGCGCCGATCGCTGAACTCGACCGTCTGTGCCTCGGTTCGATCGCCCGCTTCAAGCGGCCGAGGGACTACATTCCCGTCGCGGCGCTGCCGAAGAACAACTATGGCAAAGTGCTGAAGACGGCGTTGCGGCGTCACTGGACGCAGCCAGGAGAGAACTGAAAATGGCCGGACGCTTGCAGGACAAGGTAGCCATCGTCACCGGCAGCGGTTCGGTCGGGCCGGGCTGGGGCAATGGCAAAGCGATGTCGGTGCTGTTCGCGCGCGAGGGTGCCAAGGTCGTCGGCGTGGATATCGACGCCGAAGCAGGCGCGGCGACGCAGCGGATCATCGACGATGAAGGCGGCACCGGCATCAGCCTCGTCGCCGACGTCACCCGCGCTGCCGACGTCGAGCGCCTGGTGGCGGCGGCGATCGATACCTATGGGCGTATCGACATCCTGGTCAACAACGTCGGCATCGCCATCGTCGGCGGCCCGGCGGAACTCGACGAGGCGACCTGGGATCGTCTGATGACGGTCAACGTCAAGAGTACCTATCTGACCTGTCACCACGTGCTGCCGGTGATGATCCGCCAGCACGCCGGCGCGATCGTGAATAACGCGTCGGTCGCCGTGCTGGGCTGGGCCGGGGTCAACTATGGCTTCTATGCGGCCAGCAAGGGCGCGATGGTGGCGATGACGCGGACGATGGCCATTCGTCACGCGCCCGACGGCATACGTGCCAATTGCGTCCTGCCAGGGCTGATGAACACGCCGCTGGTGCACGCCGCACTGACTCGCGTCTATGGCGAGGAGGGCGACATTGCCAACCTCATCCGCACGCGTGACGCCCAGTGTCCGCTCGGCCACATGGGCGACGCCTGGGACACCGCCTACGCGGCGCTCTTCCTCGCTTCGGACGAAGCCAAGTACATCACGGCCACCGAACTCGTTGTCGATGGTGGGCTGTCGGCGCGATTCGCCTAGCAGCTGCGGCGGATTGTCGAGTGCTTGCTGCTGGGCACGCCAGCCCAACAGACCGTGGCCCGACGGCCGCAGAGCGGTAGGAAAGACACAGGCGTCCACCGAACCTCCCGCCAAGACATCGTTGCTGAGATCAACGTCGGCGTTCCCGGGGTTTGGCGATTACTCTCCCGTACATTTCATGACGTCCTTCAGCGGGCATGTTCTGGACCTGTCGAGTCTGGCCAGTCTTGTCGCCAGTTTTCAGTTGACGAATCCCACCTACGGGAAGTTCGTCCCCACCGCGGCGTCGATACTGTCGCGCAGCGCCACCTTTCTGGGTATTTTCTTCCTGGGCGATTTCACGCCGGAATCGGACCTGGCAGGCTTCGAGCTGTCACCCACGAGCCTGCGCATCAGCCTCAACCAAAGCGGCTTGTCCATCAGTGAAGCCATTACCCTGAACTCCCCGCCGATTCGGATCACCGTCCCCGAGCCGGGTACGCTGTTTCTGTTGATGACGGGTAGCTTCGGTCTTCTCGGTTTTGGCTTGCGGCGTAAAGCCCAGGCGTGAGCCAAGCCCTGCCTGCGGCCGTCACCACGGGAGTCCCTGCGGCAGAAGGAGCGCGGTCAGCTCCTTCGTTTCCCTGTTTGCCTGCTCGGTGGTAGTCAGCCATAGGCCGTGCCGACGTTCGTCTGTAGCGATGGTTTGTTGAGGAGACGTGCGTTGTACCTCAGGCATCCCTGTTGAAGTTTCGCCCCGGGGCGGAGGAAGCCACTCATCGGTGCACCGCTTCGTCTGGCTCCTCGTCGATGCGCTTCACCTCCCTGCGTCCGAAAGCGCCGAAACTGCTGCTGAGTCTGTGCCGCGGATCATGGTCGGCGTATCCCAGTTCCGGTCGCCTTTCCCGCCCATTCAGGCGGCCAATTCCTGCACGATTGTTGACCGGGTTAACTTGGTTGGTGATATCCTTTGCCCACGTGGTGGGACAAACGAAGGGCCTCGCCCGTGCGTTTGTCCTGAGGCCTTGGTCGTCATCGTTCCCCAGTTCCTTGACCTTGGAGGCCCTCAATCATGCCAACCATGCAACCGGATGACCGGACCGTCCTGGAGGCTCAACAGTAGTGGTGGACAGTCTTGATACGAGTTGGCTGTTGGCTGCTGTCGCAGCGCTGCTGCTCATGGCCATCGCCGCCGCGGGCGGATTCTGGTGGAGCAGGCGTCGCCGGCAGCTGGTGATCACGACCTATGTGCCGTCTGCCTCAACCCCCGGCGAAAAAGTGGCCCTGGACAACTGGTTGCCGCGCATCGCGGAAGAACTGGGCGAAGTGAACTTCCTGCCGGTTGAGGCCGTGGCGGGGCCGGGTGGTGACCAGTTCGGCAAGGGACTGGCGTTGATGAAGGACGGCAAGTACCCGGCGGCTGCGAAGTGCTTCGAACGTGCCCTGAAGCTTGGTCTCACGGGGACTTACGTCTGCGGTGCGCTGTGTTTCCTGGGACGCATCGCTCTGGAACGGGGCGACCTGCAAAGGTCTGTCGAACTGTTCCTGAAGTGCCTGGCCTGGCCCAGCCTGACCGCTGAGGCAGCCTTTTCAGCGGCAGGCTATCTGCATCGTATCTATCAGTGTGCCGGCATGACACGCGACGCCGAGATCGCTCGCGGCATCGCTGCCCGTTGCAGCAGTGATCGCGTTTCCCTGAATCTGAGAGTGCTTGTAGATATCGAATCGCATGTCGAGCGTGCACGACGAGGTCAGCGACCTTCCGGTGCGCGTCGTGGACTGCGGTGGTTGTCGGGTCTCAACAGAGCACGTCTGACCGCAGCCCTGCGGCCCGATCGCTGATTTCGGGCGGCCCGCCCGGGTGGCCGCCACAGAGCGCCCGTTCCCGGCCCGGCTTGACGACTGACACGGCGTCAAGCGGCAGCCTGCAGGAACCATACCACCGACCACGCTGGCAGGCGGCCCTGGCTCAGTGAAGTCGCCGCGTCGCCAGGCTCGGACCAGAGGACGGCGCCTGCGGGTGCTTGCAGTCCGTCCAGTGGTGCCGGGCCGTAGTTGGCCAGCAGCGTCAATAGCGAATCATCTCCCAGCGTCCACTGGATCGACAGGCCTCCGTCGCCTGACAGTAGGTAGCGTATGCGGTCCTCATGCATCCCGCTCAGTCGTGGCGTGATTTCGCGACGACGCACCGCCAGCAGGCGGCGATAGAAGTACAGCCAGTCCGCATGCGGGGACCGTTGGATGCTACTCCAGTCCAGCTTGCAGCGCTGGAAGGTTGCCGGATCCATCGGGTCGGGGATGCGGGCGCGAGTCCTGGCCGTGCGAAACCCCTTGAGATGAGCAAAGGACTTGCGTCGATTGATGGCCACGTCCTTTACCAGGTCCGGGTTGAAATCGCAGAAGTACAGGAAGGGTTGGGCGGCAGCGAATTCCTCGCCCATGAACAGCGCCGGGGGCATCGGCGCGAGCAGTGAGGTGGCCACCATCGCACCCAGCGGGCGGGGGGGCGTCAACTGATGGAGACGTTCGCCGAGGGCCTGGTTGCCGATCTGGGCATAGTCCTGCAGGAAGGTGACGAAAGCGGTCGGCAGCAAGGGCTCTGACTCGCCCGCTGCTCCCCCCCTGCTCAAGCAGGCACCCAGTTGATCGAGCGCTTGAACGTCGGTGACCGCGCCTGACGGAGCCCCCGTCAACACGTCCTGCATGGCCTGCTGGGCGGCGTTGTTCCATACGGCCTCGTAGTGGCGGGGATCGCTGTGATCGGCCCAGCGCAAGTAGCGGGCGGCCCGCCGATCATGACTGAGCACGAGATGGCAATGACGGTGTTTGCCGGGCCCCTCGCGGACGGCGCGCGCAAGTGCCGCGAGCAGGTCCGCCTGTTCCTGCTCGTCCTGAAACAGCGCTGCATTCAGGCGCAGGCCGTCGAGATGGAACTCTTCCAACCAGTACAGCGCGTTGTGGATAATGAACTCGCGTCCGCCGGGTAGCGTGACGTCGATACTCCGACCGGCCAGGTTGGTCGCTTGTCTTGCGAAGAACTCCGGCGCGTAAACGGACAGGTAATTGCCTTCGGGACCGAAATAATGACAGGCGAGATCCAGCAGAACCATCAGCCCCTTGTGGTGGGCGGCCTGGATCAGTTCTTTCAGATCGTCCGGATGGCCATAGCTGGCGGCCGGGGCAAACGGCAGGACGCCGTCGAACCCCCAGTTGTGGGCACCGGCAAAGGCGCCGACCGGCAGTAGCTGGATCGCGGTGACGCCAAGGTCCACCAGGTAGTCGAGCCGCTCCCTGGCCGCCGCAAAAGTCCCTTGCGGAGTGAACGCGCCGACGTGCAGCTGATAGATGATTGCCTCCTCCCAGGGCCTGCCGCGCCAGCCGCGGTCGTTCCAGATAAACTGACCTGACTCCAGCACCTGGCTGGGACCGTGTACGCCCTGGGGATTGTAGCGGGAGGCCGGATCGGGCACTTCACCAAAGCCGTGGATCCGATAACGGTAGAGATCGCCTGCCGTGGCCCGATCACTGGTCAATTCGTACCAGCCGGCCTCTGTGCATGCCATGGGCAGCGTCACGCCGCCGCCGTGGGTGGTCTCGAGCAGCAGTTCCACCCGCTCGGCAGCCGGAGCCCAGAGGCGAAAGCGAATCCGGCCGCCCTCCAGGACTTGCGCGCCGAAAGGCATGAAATAGCGTCGGCGCAGCTGCGGCGGGGCGACTCGGTCGAATTGCCGCTGCTGGGAGAGCAGTGCCAGCGAACGACCCTCCAGGAGATACGACTGGTCGAGGATCTCCCGGCCGCGGCCATACTCGGGCTGGGTGGTGTCGAGCACGAGTGCACAACTTCCCTTCCACGGCAGAGCGAAGCGAATCGTCTCGTGATGGCCGTTGAGCAGCAGCAGCAAATCATCGTCCCTGGTCCACTGACCACCTTCATCCTGTTCTTCCAGTGCCTCGCCGATCAGGTACAGGCCGAAACTTCGGGCATGATGATGGTCCCAGTCGTCGTCGCTGATCTCGCTTGCGTCCGGATGCAGCCAGATGATGTCCCTGACACCCGTGCCGTGGATGCGCTGGCCCTGAAAGAAATGGCGACGCCGCAGGGCGGGATGCCTGTTGCGCAGGTCGATCAGGTGACGTGTGAATTCGAACAGCTCACGGTTGTCCGGCAGCCAGGCCAGTTGCCAGTCGACCCAGCTCAGCTCGTTGTCCTGACAATAGGCATTGTTGTTGCCTCGCTGGGTGCGTCCCATTTCATCGCCGGCCAGCAGCATCGGCACGCCTTGCGCGAGCACCAACGTCGCCAGCAGATTGCGCCGCTGCCGTTGTCGCAGGCGCAACACCTCGGTGTCCGTCGTATCGCCTTCGGCGCCGCAGTTCCAGCTGCGGTTGTGCGAGTCGCCATCGCGGTTGTCTTCGCCGTTGGCGGCGTTGTGCTTTTCGTTGTGACTGACCAGGTCGTACAGCGTGAATCCATCATGGGCGGTGATGAAGTTGATGCTGGCATAGGGCCGGCGCCCGCTGTGCTGATACAGATCGCTCGATCCGGTCAGCCGGTAGGCCAGTTGGCCCATCAGGCCACCCTCGCCGCGCCAGTAATCGCGGACCACGTCACGGTACTTGCCGTTCCACTCGGCCCAGCCGATCGGGAAGTTACCCACCTGATAGCCGCCCTCGCCGAGGTCCCACGGTTCGGCAATCAGCTTCACTTGCGACAGCACGGGGTCCTGGTGAATGATGTCCATGAAGGCGCCCAGTTGATCCACCTCATGGAGTTCCCGTGCCAGCGCCGCCGCCAGGTCGAAGCGGAAGCCATCGACGTGCATCTCGATCACCCAGTAGCGCAGGCTGTCCATGATCAGCTGCAACACTCGGGGATGCATCATGTTCAGGGTATTGCCGCAGCCGGTGTAATCCATGTAGTAACGGGGATTGCCCGCCGCCAGGCGATAGTAGGCAGCGTTGTCGATTCCCCGAAAGCACAGCGACGGCCCCATATGGTTGCCTTCGGCGGTGTGGTTGTAGACCACGTCCATGATGACTTCGATGCCGGCGGCGTGTAGCGTTTTGACCAGGTGCTTGAATTCATTGATATGTCCACTCGCCGAATAGCGTGGCTCGGGGGCGAAGTAGGCGATGGAGTTGTAGCCCCAGTAGTTCTTCAGTCCCCTTTCCAGGAGATGGCGGTCGTCTACAAAAGTGTGAATCGGCAGCAGCTCCACCGCTGTGACGCCCAGGCGTTTGAGGTGCTCGATCACCGGCGGCGTGCTCAGCCCGGCATAGGTGCCGCGCATGGCGGGCGGAATGTGCGGGTGGAGTTGGGTGAAGCCCTTCACGTGCAACTCGTAGATGACCGTCTGATGCCAGGGAACGTTGGGGTGTCGGTCCCCTTCCCAGTCAAACCCCGCATCGATCACCTGGCTCTTGAACACTCCGGGTGCGCTGTCGCGGCGGCTGAAGCTCAAGTCCTCTCGGGGGCTACCGATGCGATATCCGAACTGGGCGTCGCTCCAGTTGACGGCACCAACGATGGACTTGGCGTAGGGGTCCAGCAGCAGCTTGTGCGGGTTGAAGCGGTGTCCCTGCTCCGGACGGTAAGGACCGTGGACCCGGTAACCGTACAGTTGGCCGGGACGGACCTGTGGCAGATAGACATGCCAGATCTGATCGGTTTGTTCGTCGACGGCAATGCGCTGCAGTTCGCGCTGTCCCGTGGCATCGAACAAGCACAGTTCGACCTTTTCGGCGTGTTCGGAGAAGAGGGCGAAATTGACGCCTTGGCCGTCCCAGGTGGCGCCCAGGGGATAGGGTCTGCCGGGCCAGACGGCTGATATCAGTGCAGGTATGGGGTCAGAATAAGCCATGATCGATGCGTGGTTTTCTCTTGCTCGCATTTTACCCCACCTGACGAGGGCGCGCTGCGATCGGATTGCGGACACCTCGTCGTCACCATCAGAACGGCGCAGCGCTGAGATGCCCCGCACAGACGTTGGCTCGCACGCCCAACCGAGCCTCCGTCCCCGGGGCGCGGCCAACAGGTGGATTGTGGGGCGACTTGGTGGTCAGGCAACCCTCTTGCTCACCCGGGCGCCCGCCGGTTCCTGCGGCGCGAGTCTTCTCCGGGCGCCGCGAGCGTCGCTACGGGCCTTCGCACGGCACGGTGATTGACGAGCACCGGCTCTTCGACCGATACTTTCACACTCGCACGAATGGCGTTGAATCTTTGAGATTTCCGTTATTTATGGACAAGAGCATGGTCAAGCGCGGTCTGGCGGCCGAGACGGAAGCGTGGCTGGAGGACACGGCTTGGGGCCGCGGCCTGGTGGTGGAACCCGCGTTCGCTTCGCCTTTTTCTGTTGCTATGGCCGCCAGCCGGACGAAGCCTGTGCTGTCCCCGACGGATTCCGCATGAGCCAGATCGCCCAGCTCTCCGAAGCCGAGATCGAAGAGCGCTATTACCTCACCGGGGGAACGGCAATTGCGTTCACGCTCGCCGGCTTTGCGGAACATAAGGAATCGTTCTCCGTCCAGTTTGCCGGTGGCAGCGAACACTTCCTGACCATTCTGCTCGGCGTCCAGCCGGAAGCGGGCTGCCTGATCATCGACTGCAGCGGCAGTGTCGAGATCAACCGGCGCTTTCCGGAAAGCCTGCGCAATGTTTTCGTTGCCCGACCCGGAGGAATACATGTGCAGTTCACGACCGGCCAGGCGCGCGAAATCACCTTTCGCGGAGCCAGGGCGTTCGCCGTTCCGTTGCCGAAGTTCATCGTTCGCCTGCAGCGGCGCGAGGTTTTCCGGATCGAGACACCACTTGCTCGCCCGCTGCGGTTTCACGCGCGCCTTGCCGGCGGCCACTGGCTGACCCTGCCGGCGCATGACATCTCGGTCGCCGGTGTCGGTCTGAGTGCCGGCAACGACGCCAATCTGGAGGCGGGAATTGCCCTTGCCAATTGTCGCTTTGCGCTACCGGCCGAGCGGCACGAGATCCTGGTTCAGGCGGTCGTACGGCACGTGACGGCGCTGGAACTCCGCGCCGGCGTGACGCAGTGGCGGGTCGGGCTGCAGTTCGTCGATCTGCGTCGCGCCGACGACAAGCAGCTTCAGCGCTACATCGTCCAGGTCGAACACCAGCGCCACGAGCTGAGCTGAGGCTCGGGTCAGGTCGCCTCGGCGCACCGCCTGGCTGCATCCGTTGGCACGAGACTGGTGGCGGAAGCCGGTCGTCCGTGCGGCCGGCGTCGCCACCGCTACCTGAACGGAACGATCAGCTTGTCCCATCCTGAGCCGTCACCCTCGATGAGGCCGCCACTCTGACGAATCGCTGCGGCCACGCGCATTTCAAGCTCGGCCAGCAACAAGTCGGCGTCCCGTGCATCCCGGCGGTCGCCGATGCGGCGCCGGTCAGCACCACGGCGCCGGTCAGCTTCCGCGCGCCGGTCGGGCCTCGACCGGCGATCAGCCATCTCGGGCGATGACGCCGTCGAATGCTGGCGTGGGTCGGCTACCCCCTCATCGCGCATTGCACATCTCCTGGAATCTGGTTTGCTTCGCTTGCTCAGCCCTGTTCATCGGCTCCGCAGGGCAAGGCTACACACTACATGCCGGCGCCTTTGGACGACCACAGGGGGCGAGCACGGGGTGAGGCCGAGCACTGGGGGAAAAGTTCCGGATTTCCGCCAGTAGAACCACGATCCCCGGCTCACTTGGACTCGTTCGTTGCCGTATAAAGAGGCTGTTCCTCGCACCCGAACAGCGTCTTCCACGATGAGCGGTTGCCCGCCGCCAGCGACCGCGTTGCGGCCACTCCATAGTGTGCCACGGAACTCCGACTGTTGACCAGACGGGAAAGCCAGTATGTCACCAAGCGCGGTTCGGCTGCGCGTCGCAGTGCAAAAAAAGGGGTCGCCAAGGACCGTTCTGGGTCTGTCGAACGGTCCTTGGCGACCAGGGGAGCACTGTTGCGGAGGAGGAGAACACGCCGTCATGCGAGGCGCACCAATGCCCGCTGGCTGGCAATCGACTTCCTTCGTCGCCGGGCGTCGCGGTTCAGCAAGCGCGTGCCCGTCTTGCAGGCGATGCAGCGTCGTTGAATCAGGCGATGTCATGGCAGACGACGGAAAGGGTCACAAACAAGCGTGGATCATCATAGGCAGCGGCCAACTCGCCAGGCAACAAGGGTGAATCAGGTTTTACAGTCCGCCGGGTCTGTCGCCGGTCAGTTCGTCACCGGCAAGCGCTGTGTGTTGCGGCTTTCGAGTCGCGATCGCCCTGTCGACTTGCGTGGTGATTGCGCGTGATCCTGCTGGATCAGCACCGCGAACCGTCCGAGCGTGCGACAATGGCCGCTGCGCTCGACAGCGCTCGCCCGGCGGCTGAACGGCGCGTGCCGCGCAGTGGGCCGCGCGAAACGTGGCCAACGATCGGTTCGGGACGACCCAGAAACCACCTCCAGAGATGCAAGACGCCGGACAAGTCGTCCTCAGAGACATCGTCCTCGTCGGCGGCGGCCACAGTCACGTCGGCGTCATCAAGCGCTTCGGTATGCGACCGCTGCCCGGCGTACGCCTGACGGTGATCTGCACCGATACCGACACGCCGTATTCCGGGATGTTGCCCGGCTACGTTGCCGGCCATTACGCCTACGACGAGGTGCATATCGACCTGCGGCGTCTGGCCGAGTTCGCCGGCGCACGCTTCTATCGCGACGAGGTGATCGGCCTCGATCGAGACCAGCGCCAGGTGCTGTGCCGCGATCGCCCGCCGGTGCCCTACGACCGTCTGTCGATCAATATCGGCTCGATGCCAGCGGTCGGCCTGGTCGAAGGAGCCTCCGAGTACGCCGTTCCGGTCAAGCCGATCCGGCGTTTCAACGAGCGCTGGCTGGCCCTCCTCGAACGCGTTTGCCGGCACGCCGGACGGACGACGATCGCTGTCGTCGGGGCCGGGGCAGGCGGCGTCGAGCTGACGCTGGCGATGCAGTATCGCTTGCGTGGCGAACTGCAGAGGCGCGGGCGCGACCCTGACGCACTCGCTTTCCATCTCTTTGCCGCCGAGCGCGATATCCTCGCCACGCACAATGCCCGCGTGAGGCGTAGCTTCGAGCGCGTGCTGACGGAGCGGGGGGTCGTCGTGCATCGTGCCGCCGAAGTGAGCCGCGTATCTGCTGGGCGACTGTGTACCCGTGACGGTGAGACGCTGGCCGCCGACGAAGTCGTCTGGGTGACGCAAGCGGGCGCCGCCACCTGGCTGCGCCAGACCGGTCTGGCACTCGACGCCGCCGGTTTCATCGAGGTTCGCGCGACCTTGCAGACGGTCAGCGATCCGCTGATCTTTGCGGCCGGCGATTGTGCCGCGATGCTCGGCAGACCACTCGAGAAGGCAGGCGTCTTCGCCGTTCGTCAGGGCCCGGTGCTCGCCGAGAACCTGCGTCGATCGCTGCTCGAACGGCCCCTGCGTGTCTGGCGTCCACAACGGCGCTGGCTGGCGCTGATCAGCACCGGTGGTCGCTACGCCGTCGCCTCGCGTGCCGGGATGCATGCCGAAGGCGCCTGGGTCTGGCGCTGGAAGGACTGGCTTGACCGCCGCTTCATGGCCCGCTTTGGGGATCTGTTGCCGATGGCCGATCAAGCGCGTAGCCAGCGGGCGCCGGTGCCGCTTGACGAGAACGAAGCGCTGCAGGCGACATCGGCACTTGCCATGCGTTGTGGTGGGTGCGGCGCCAAGCTTGGCGGCACGCTGCTGTCGCGGGTGCTCGCGGCGCTTCACCCGATCGAGCGAGCGGACGTGCTGATCGGTCTGCGGGCTCCCGACGACGCGGCGATCGTACGCGTGCCACCCGGCAAGGCGCTGGTCCATACGGTCGATTTCTTTCGTTCTTTCATCGACGATCCCTGGCTGTTCGGGCGGATTGCCGCCAACCATGCGCTTGGCGACATCTTCGCGATGGGCGCGGAGGCGCAAACGGCGACGGCCATCGTCACGGTGCCGCCCGGCCTGGAGCGGAAGATCGAGGATAACCTGTTGCAGATGCTGTCCGGCGCCATAGCCGTGCTCGACGACGTGGGCTGCGCGCTGGTCGGCGGTCATAGCGGCGAGGGTAGCGACCT
This sequence comes from Accumulibacter sp., assembly GCA_017302455.1. GTDB lineage: Bacteria > Pseudomonadota > Gammaproteobacteria > Burkholderiales > Rhodocyclaceae > Accumulibacter > Accumulibacter phosphatis. The sequence goes on along the minus strand of JAFLDO010000015.1, from coordinate 65,305 downwards.
GGCGCTCGGCTTCGCGATCAACGGCCTCATCGACGAAAACCTGGCCGGCGTGTTGCGCAAGGGTGGCATGCGTCCGGACGACGTGCTGGTCCTCACTAAGGCGATCGGTGTCGGCACGCTGTTCGCCGCGCACGCCCGTCTACGCGCCAGAGGCCGCTGGATCGACCAGGCCCTGGCCGTGATGGCACAATCGAACGCGCCGGGCGCGCGCTGTCTGCGCGAGCATGGGGCGACGGCCTGTACCGACGTTACCGGCTTCGGCCTGCTCGGGCATCTGGTCGAAATGGTTGGCTCGTCGCGGGTGAGCGTGGAGATCGCTCTGGACGACTTGCCGGTTCTCGATGGTGCTGTCGAAACCAGCGCGGCGGGTATCGTCAGCTCGCTGCACGTCGCAAACCTGCGCGCACGCCGTTACCTGCGCAATCCGGAGCAAGGAAGCGGGCACCCGCATTACCCGTTGCTGTTCGATCCGCAAACGGCCGGCGGATTGCTGGCGAGCATTCCGCTGGCGAGGGCCGATGCCTGTCTGCGGGCGCTGCGCGCTCTTGGCTACGACAAGGCCGCCCGCATCGGTCGGGTTCTGCCGGCTGACGAGCACGCCGAGCCGATCTGTCTTCTGGCGCAGGCGCGGGCGAAGCCGTCGGGATGATCTGGCGTCGACCAGCGCCTGCGGCGGCCGGTAGGGCGGATTGTCATCCGTTGACGGGGCTCAGTCGTTGTTGAAAGAGGGTTCCCGGGTGGCTGCCCGGGTCACGCGAGAGTGAATCGCCGCGTTCTGCTTGCTCAATAGAAAGGTACGTGCATGAGAGTTACGATGATGGCGGCTTTGCTGACGTTCGCCGCGGCGTCCGCGATGGCGCAGGTTTCCGTTTCGGTCGGCGGTGCCGGCGGTGTCAACGTGAATACCGGCGGAGCAGGCGGGGTGAACGTCAACACCGGCAATGGCACCAACGTTACCACCGGCAAGACGACGACCAGCAGCAGGGGCAATGCCGTATACACCAACCCTGGACAGAGTTCGTCGTCGATCACCCACTCTCCGGGCACGACGGTCACCACTGGCAAGGGCGGCGATGATGACGCGAGCGGAATCAGCGTGGTGAATGGCAATGTGACGATCGACGGGGTGAAGGTTCCGCCCTCGGCCACTCGCTGGACCGGCAAGGACGGTACCAAGTACCGGATCAAGCGCTCCGGGAAAGGCAACGTCAGCGTCGAGGAAATCGACGACTGAGCGCTTCGGGCCGAGCGGATTCAGGCCGGTAGCGGTGCCGGCATGAAAGGAACACGACCGGTGGCGACATAAGCCTCGCAGCGCGCAATGTACTCGGAGGTGCTCCTGGGCATCGGCGTGCGCGCGCGGGCAATGTAGAAAACCAAATCCCGGCCGCTGCGCAGCAGCAGGAGTCCGTCGGAAACCCGATGCGCCAGACGGGCCGTGAGTCCCCCCTTCATGTTGGCCGCTTCTTGCGGAGTGAAATTGGCGAGCCGTTCGCAGGCCGTGACCAGTTCTGCCCAGACATCGAAGATGTCCGGGTCGGTGCGCAGGGTTTCGGCCTTGACCCGGGCGGCGCGGGCAAAATCGCGAACCAGCGGCTCGATCGCCGCAAAGGCTGGGATGCCGCTGAAGTTGGCGATCATCGCATCGGCAATGCGGTCGATGTCGCGCATGCTTTGGCCGATCTTGATGTAACGACTTTCGTAGAACTCCTCGATCGGGATCGAAAAGGCGCGGAAGGGTTCGCCCCAGAGTTCGTCGATTCCCTCTTCGCCGCTGCGATGGAGGACCAGATGGCCGAGGTCCATCGCATCGAGAAGACACTGGCCGCATTCGCGCATCAGGGCATCGTCGCTGCGGATTTCGATGCCGTCTGCCTGCAGTTCCACGAGTTTTCGGAAGATATCGGTAGCCCTGTTGAATAGCGCACCAGCAAGCATCGCGGCCTTCACCCGGCGCCTGCTCGGGTCGGCTTCCGCCTGATAGGCTTGGCGTGCTTCGCCGAGTCGGCAACCGGGGATGTTGAGGCCGTGTTCCGTGTGGTTGAACAAGCGGCGGGTGAGCGCTTCGATCAGCAGCTTCTTGGCTTGCAAGGAGTCGATCGGGACCGGGTAGGTCTTGATCCAGTAGCCGTCATAAAGGACGCGCTCTTCGCCATCGACGATCCTCCGCGTTCCCTCGGGAGGGATCGGATCACTGTTCGAGGCACGTTCGAGTCGGTGGACATTGCTCATCGCTGCAACCTTTGCAAGGAAACCTCTTTCAGAAAGCAATAATGATGCCCGGATTCGTCGGCTTTTCAAGTCTTTGAATTGAAGCGATCTGCACTCTAGCGTAGGTTCTCGTGGCTGTCTGTGCGGTCCACCACGGTGCTCGGGACGGCCGGGGAGAGCACCTTTCCGAGGCGCTGCCTGGCTTGTCATCCAGCATGTGCGACGAGGGAGAACAGGATTCCGATACGCTGGTCGGCGAAACGCCTCCAGCGACGGCCTCCTCTTGCCGGTGTCGTCCGCGAACGGCGCGACCCTGGCCGATGGGCCGCGCCGGTCAGGAAGTGGGCAAACACACGACAACCTCCAGTCCGCCGTCGGGCGCCTCGCCCAGGAGGACTTCACCGCCACAACCGGCGGCGATTCGCCGGACGATCGCCAGGCCCAGCCCGCAGCTGCCATTGGTCGCCCGCGCGGGCTCGAGTTGGGCGAAGGCCTCGAGCGCACGCTGGCGATCCGCCTCTGCGATTCCGGGCCCGTGATCACGCACGAGCAGCCTGGCGAGCGACTCGCCAGCCATGCTGAACTCGACGTGCACCGGTGGCACACCGTGCTGGAGGGCATTGTCGATCAGGTTGTCGAGGAGACGCTGCAGATTACCCGCGGCGATCGCGACCTTGCGCGGCTCGGCGGCGGCGCTGATGGTCAGCTCGATGGCCCGGCCGAGCTCGCGCTGGCGGGCGACCCCGTCGCGCAACAAGGCGGCGATGGCCAGCGGCACGGGTGCTCGATCGGCCTCCTCGCTGCGCAGGAACTGCAGACACTGGCCGACGATCCGCTCCATGTCGTCCAGGTCATGCGCGATGCCGGCGCGCTCGGTATCGCTGTCGAGCAGCGCCAGGCGCAGGCGCAGGCGGGCCAGCGGCGCCCGCAGGTCGTGCGTCAGACCGGCAAGCATCTCGCGACGCTCGGCGGCGGCTGTCGCCAACTGGTCGAGCATCGTGTTGTGGCGGGCGGCAAGCCGTCGGACTTCGCGTGGTCCGTCAGGCGTCACCCGCTGTGCCGCGCCGTCACCCGTCGCCGCGACGGCGTCGCCGAGACGTGCCAGCGGGCGGACGATACCTCTCACGAACAAGCCGGCGATCAGCAGCACGGCAGCCAGCGTCCCGGCCAGGCCCAGCCACAGATCAGCCGGGAGTTCCTGCGGCTCGAAACGCGGTGGCGGCAAAATCAGCCACCAGCGCTCGCCACCGGCGAGGAAACCGATCCACAGGCCCGTACGCTGCCCCGGCCCGCCATGCCTGAGCAGCACCGGTTCGCCGAGACGTTCGCCGAGTTCGAGCGCGAGGTGGCGGGCAAAGCGGAATCTCGGCTGATGGCGCGGTACGTGACTGTCGTCGGGACCCAACTGCAGGCCCCGCTCGCCGGCATCGGCGCCACTCAGCTGGCGGCGTCCCGCGGCGTCGAGGCTGGGCAGGACGATCTGCAGCAGGCGTACCTGACTGGCGATCAACTGAACGGTCTGATTGAGGTGCGATGTACGTCGAAAATGCCCGATCAGCGACAGCGTAGCGAACTCGGCCACGGCGATGACCGCAACCACCAGGAGCACGGTGCGTCCGGCAAGCGAATTGGGGAAAAGTCTCACGGGTCGGCGCTGCCGGCGCTTGCTGCATCGGGAACAAAGACATAGCCGACCCCCCAGACGGTCTGCAGATAGCGCGGGTGTGCCTGATCGACCTCGATCAGGCGACGCAAGCGGTGAATCTGGACATCGATCGCACGGTCGAACGATTCCGTGCTTTCACCGCGCGTCAATTCGAGCAGGCGTTCGCGCTTCATCGGGCGGTTGGCATTGGCGACGAGTGCGTTCAGCAGCGCGAATTCGCCACTGGTCAGTGCTACCACCTGGCCGTTCCTCGACAACTGACGGGCGCCGCGGTCGAAAAGCCATTCGCCGAAGCACACCAGGCCACCTTCGGGATCAGGCGCCGCCGCCGGGCGCGTGCCGCGACGCAGGACAGCCTCGATGCGGGCGACGAGTTCGCGGGGGTCGAAAGGCTTGCCCAGGTAATCGTCGGCACCCATCTCCAGGCCGATCACCCGGTCGACCGGTTCGTCGCGCGCAGTCAGCATGATCACCGGCAGCGTCTCGCCGCGGGCGCGCAGACGGCGGCAGGCGGCCAGACCGTCCTCACCGGGAAGCATCAGGTCGAGCACCAGCAGGTGGGGTTGATAGCGTTGGAGAAACGCATCGAGCTGGCGAGTGTCGGGCAGCAGCAGCGTGTCGAAACCATGCCGTCCGAGATAGGTGGCGAGCAGGGGACGCAGTTCGGAATCGTCGTCAATCAGCAGGATCTTCTTCATGGTCGTGATGCCTGTGGGTACCCTTGTCATTCTATGCCTCCCTGCCGGGTGGTTCCGAACAGGGGAAACAATTTGCAAAGACCTGTCACCGCTCGGAAATCGTTTGCAACGGCAGGCGAAGCAGAATGACGACATCGCGGGAGGTGGCAAACAGCATCTCACGGCGCGATCAATCAATCTGATATAAGGAGTCTTTACATGAAATCGAAATTCTCCCCGCGTATTCTCGTTGCTGCAGTGCTTCTCGCCCTCGGCGTCGGCGGCACGGCTTTCGCCATGAATCCGGAGCGCTGCGGTGCCGGCGGTGGCCGGATGGAGCAGCGGATGGCTTACGGCATGAAGGAGATGTCCCGGCTGCACGACGAACTCAAGCTCGACGCGAGGCAGGAGGCGATCTGGCAGGAGGCCGACAAGGCCGGCAAGGCAAGCATGAATGAAATGCGCGACCAGCGGCGCAAGCAACACGAGGAAGTACTGGCCGCCGTCAGCCAGCCGGGCGCCGACCTGCGCGCCATCGCCAGGCAGATGGACGCGCTCAAGGATGCCGGGCGCAAGCAGCACGAGGCCAATCGCGACCGCTGGCTGGCGGTTTACGACAGCCTTGACGCGACGCAGAAGGAGAAGGCGCGCCTGTTCTTCAAGGGCAAGATCGAACACATGGGGCAGTGGGGCAGATTCGGCCCCGGCGGCCCGCCTCGCAACTGAGTGCCTCGAGTGGTGTCGATTGGTCTGTTGCCGACATCGCCGGCCCCGCCGTCCAGCTCTGACTGCTGTCTGGCGGTGGCGGGGGGCCACCGCCCATCCGTTGGGTGATCGACGGTGAAAGCGGCGTGGGCGGGCGTCCGTGACGAGCGTACACTAGCCGTGGAATGAACTTGAGGCACGTCGCGTTGGTTGCGGGTCTTCAGTCGACGGATCCTCGACGCCGAGAGAAGGAGTGAAAGCATGCCGCTTGCGCCGCGCTTGCTGGAAAAGGTCAGCAACCGACACCCCGCGCTCTTCAGCATCGCTGTCGCGGTACTCGTCTTGTGGGTCGACGTCAGGGCGGGCGAAGAAATCGGGTTTCCGCTGCTCTACGCTCTTCCGGTCGGCTTTGCTGCCTGGCGGCACCAGCGGTACCTGGCGTATGCGCTCGCCGCGATGCTGCCGCTGCTGCGGCTCGCGTACGAGTTTCCCTGGGGCACGGACGCCTCGGCCGCCATTGCCGCGATCAACGCGCTGATCGAGATCGCCGCCATGGCGCTCTATGCGTATCTGATCGGCAGGACGGCGGCCCAGACAAGACGACTGAAGAGCACGGTAACGAAAAGAGAGTTTCAGGTGAGCCAGCTGCGCGCCTTCAGCAGAATGGCGAGTGCCACCCTGCAAGGTCGAGGGCTTTCCCCGGGGATGGTGGAGGGCGTGGCCTGGATCCACCTGCCGGCGGAAAGCGAATTGCCGGTCGAGCACCAACCCGTCGCAGCCGATGACATCGACGAAGAGATCAGACGTCTCGACGAGGCGCTGGCGGCGGCGGTGCGCGAACTGGACCACAAGGACAGACATCTCGCCGACGACATGGCGGCCGCGGAAAGCGCCTTGCTCGATGTACAACTGGCCATGCTCAATGACGACGAGTTCTGGAACACTTGCAAGCGGCGCGTGCGTGCGGAACTGATCAAGGTCGACCAGGTTGTCGCCGAGGAAGTCCGGGGAATGGCCGAGATGCTGGAGGCCTTGACTCACGAAGTCATGCGCGAGCGGGGTGCCGACATTCGTGACGTCGGCCGCCGCGTCTTGCGCAATATCGGGGGCTGCGGCGAGTCGCCAGCCAGTCGCCTCGCCTCCCTGCCGCCGCACACGATTCTCGTCGCCAGGGAACTCCTGCCGTCCGACATGTTTCAGGTGGACCGCGTCAATCTGGTCGCTCTGGTCACCGAGCGCAACGGTCCCGCCTCGCATGTCGCCATTCTCGCGCGCACCCGCAACATCCCGGCAGTCAGCGACATCAAGGATGTTGCGGATCTGTTGGCAACCGGCGACCGTTTGCTGGTGGATGCGGAGGCGGGTACGGTGATCGTGGCGCCGACCCGGATGCAATCCGAGCTTTTCGCCGAACGCCGAAGCAGACATGTCGCCAACGAGAGTTTTGCCGTGCCGGATGCGGCGGAGGAACCCACCACCAAGGATGGCGTGCGTATCGGACTGTACGCGAACATCAGCCGGCCGGATGAGGCACACCTGGTCTCGGAGTATCGGCTGGACGGTGTCGGCCTCTTCCGGTCGGAGTTCCTCTTTCTCGACGTCGCGCAGGCCCCGACCCTGGACGAGCAGGTGGCGGCCTATTCCGCGGTGGCGAGAACGCTCAATCCGTCCGCCGTCGTCATCCGGACCATGGACTTCGGTGGCGACAAGGTCCCGCGATTTGATGGCAGCGACAGTGAGCTTGCCTTCCGCATGGGCAAGCGCGGCCTGGCCTTCTCCCTGGCCGAGAAGAGCATGTTCCGCCGTCAGGTGCAGGCCATCCTGAAGTCCGCGGCGATGGGTGACGTGCGCATCATGTTTCCCATGGTCACGGGCGTTGCCGATCTGCGGGAGGCTCGCCATCTGGTCGCCGAGGTGATCGAAGCCGAGCAACTCGCCAGGCGCGTGGCGATCGGCGCCATGATCGAAACCCCGGCGGCGGTGATCAAAATCCATGACGTCGTCAAAATGGTCGACTTCGTATCGATCGGGACCAACGATCTCGCCCACTTCATCCTGGCGACGGACCGCCAGGCCCTGGAGTCCCAAGGCGTGCAGGCCTTCCTGCATCCGAGCGTTCTGCGGGCAACGCAGCATGTGGTGCGCACAGCACTGGATCAAGGGATCGGTGTGTCGGTGTGTGGCGAGGCTGCGGGGAACCCGGCTCCCGTCTGCCTGTTGCTGGGAATGGGCGTCAGGAGCTTGAGCATGAACCCGTTTCACGCGGCGGCTATCCGCCGCTTCTTGCGGCAGATGACGCTCGGAGAGATGGAAGCGGTTACCCAGGAAGCGTTGGCCGCGACAACGCTGGAGGAAGTCCAGGAGATCACGGAAGCGGCCCTTCGCAAGGCGGATCCTTGAGTCAGCGGGTGCGTAACGCGTTCGCGCTGGCACGCTCCGCGGGCTAAGGCAGCGGGAGTTGACGCCGCTTCAGGAACCCGGCGGGAACGGCCAATCCTCGGAGGCATGATGAGGCTTCGTCAATGAAAGACATGAGTGGGCTGGAGGGCGCGTTTCTGCACCTGGAAACGCCGGCGACGCCGATGCATGTGGCCGCCTTGTTTCTGCTGGAGGCGTCGGCGGAGCGGAGCGGCGACTTCGCCGGCGAGATCCGGCGACAATTGCTGCCGCGGTTGGCGCTCTCGCCGCCAATGCGCGCGCGGCTGGCGCCGATGCCGCTGGGGTTTGCCAATCCGGTCTGGATCGATGGTGGCGCCCCCGACTTCTCGCATCATCTTCGGTACGTCGTCCTGTCGGAAGCTGCCGGTTTCTCCGAACTTGAAGCCTGTGTCGCTGGGCTCCATGCCACCCTGCTCGATCGACGCTACCCGCTGTGGGAGCTGACGATCATCGACGGGCTGGCGACTGGTGAGATCGCCTTGTACCTGAAAATCCATCACGCTGCGCTCGATGGGGTGTCCGGCATGGCCCTGGCGGCGGCACTGTTCGACGAGACCCGCGAGCCGGCGCAGGTGCCGGCCGACTGGAGCGAGCGGATCGGCGCGGCAGAGAATCCGGGTATCGGGCAGCGGCTGGGCGCTGCTTTGCGTCAGACGGCGTTCCAGTGCGTCAATGCCGCCAAGTCACTGCCCGCGGGACTGCAGCTGCTGGCCGGCCTGGTCAAGGCGGACGCCAAGGACAAGTCCGCGGGTATGCGGCAGAACCTCGCCTTCGGCCCGAAGACACCGCTCAACGTTCCGATTACCGGCGAGCGTGGGTTCTCCGCAGTCTCGCTGTCGCTTTCCGGCGTCAAGGAGATAGCCCGGCGGCAGGATGCGACGCTCAACGATATCGTCCTGACCATCTGCAGTGGTGCGCTGCGTCGCTATCTGCAGGAACACGGCGGCGTCCCGCGCAAGTCGCTGATCGCCACCATGCCGGTTTCGCTGCGCGCGGCGGGTGACACCGATACGAGCATCCAGGCGACCTTGACGCTGGTCAAGCTGGCGACCAATCTGGCCGATCCGTTGCGTCGTCTGCACGCGGTTCGCGCCGCCGCCGGTGCCGCCAAGTCCTTGACGACGCATGCACGGTCGGTGATCCCGACCGATTTTCCGTCGCTAGGCGCGCCCTGGATCCTCAGCGTGTTGGCTTCGCTCTATGGTCGGTCGGGCTTGACCAAGGTCATCCCGCCGCTGGCCAATCTGGCGATTTCAAATGTGCCGGGTCCGCGGCGGCCCCTGTTTCTGGCCGGTGCCCGGGTGCGTGCCTGCTGGCCCCTGAGTATCGTCACGCATGGTCTGGGCCTCAACATCACGGTGTTCAGCTATGGCGATTCCCTGGACTTTGGCTTGACGGTCGCCCGCGCTGCCCTGCCGGACGTGCACTCGCTCGCGCGGGCTTTGACCATCGCCTATGGGGAACTGCAGCAACTGTCACAGGCCGGGCCGGTGCTACCGAACACGGCTCCACGGCCGCGGCACCGAGTAAGCAAAGCGCGCAAACGAGATCCCGAATCGCCGCCGACGGCGGTAAGCGCGGCAACAGGCAACAAGGCCTCAGGCTGAGCGGCTGCCACCGGCATTCTGAACAGGTCGTCAGCGTAGGGCCAACTTCGCGCGTTGTTCTCAGGGATAGTACGTAACGCGATGCGCGGTCCAGCCCGATCCTCGAGTGCATGGGCATGGCATCGACCTGGGGAAGACGGAATGAAGGGTTTTGCATCAACGATGCTGGCGCTGTGCCTGACTCTGGCTCTCCCCTGGGCGGAAGCGGCTTCTGCGCCCGCTCCTGAGGTCATCACGCTGGCGTTGAACTGTCCAGATGGCAATACCGATCCCAAATGCCCGAACAATCTGGCGGCCGGTGGGAGGAGGCCTTCGCCACCATCGCGGGAGCAGGAGCAGCAGGCGCAGCAACAGGAACAGCAACGCGCCAGGCAGCAGGCGCAACAGCAGGAGCAGCAGCGTGCGCAACAGCAGGCGCAGCAGCAGGAACAGCAGCGCGCCAGGCAACAGGCGCAACAGCAGGAGCAGCAGCGTGCGCAACAGCAGGCGCAGCAACTGGAGCAGCAACGCGCCAGGCAGCAGGCGCAACAGCAGGCGCAGCAACAGGAACAGCAGCGCGCCAGGCAACAGGCGCAACAGCAGGAGCAGCAGCGTGCGCAACAGCAGGCGCAGCAACAGGAACAGCAGCGCGCCAGGCAACAGGCGCAACAGCAGGAGCAGCAGCGTGCGCAACAGCAGGCGCAGCAACTGGAGCAGCAGCGCGCCAGGCAGCAGGCGCAACAGCAGGAGCAGCAGCGTGCCCAACAGCAGGCGCAGCAACAGGAGCAGCAGCGCGCCAGGGAGCAGGCGCAACAGCAGGAGCAGCAGCGCGCCCAACAGCAGGCGCAGCAACACGAGCAGCAGCGCGCCAGGGAGCAGGCGCGACAGCAAGAGCAGCAGCGTGCGCAACAGCAGGCGCAGCAACAGGAGCAGCAACGCGCCAGGCAGCAGCCTCTGCAGCAAGAGCCACCGCGGGCACTTCAAGCGGTCCCGCAAGCTCCGTTGGGGCAGTCCCCCGGTGTGATTCGTCAACCTGGTCAGCAGCCTCAAGTTGCCGGTGCCGGGCTAGGTCTGCCGCCGCCTGATGGTCGCCGACCCGGGCAGCCGGGCCCGGTTGGCCAGGCGCCCACGACCATGTCCAGCCAAGGCCAGGCACCGACCGCGATCCGGGCACCGGCGCCGGTCTTGCCGGCACAAGCTTCTGCGGTGGCGCAAGTGCAAGCGCCGCCGCGGGATGGCGCCCGTTCCGGCCAGCCAGGCCCGGTGGTGCAGACGCCAGCGTCCGCGACGGCGCCGGGCCAGGCGCAAGCCCCGCCTGTGATTCGCCCAGCGGCTCAGCCAGTGCAGCCTCCCATGACCGCGCAGGGGCAGCCGCCAACGCCGGATGGACGCCGGCCCAGCCAATCAGTCGTGGTAGTGCAGACGCCAGCACCCGCGACTGCACCGGGCCAGCCGCCAGGATCCGCAGCGGTCCGGCCCTTGGCCCAGCCGGTCCCGGCGCCGCCTGCGGCGCAAGTTCAATCGCCGCCGCCGGATGGACGCCGGCCACGGGAGGCAGTCGCGCTCGGTCAAGCGCCCGCGACCGCGCCGGGCCAAGCGCCGGCACCCGCTGCAATCCGGCCACCCGTCCAGCCCGTGCAGCCTCCCGTGACCGCGCAGGTGCCGGGGCCACCGCCGGATGGACGCCGGCCAGGCCAGTCCGGCCTCGTGTTGCAGACGCCAGCGACCGCGGCCGTGCCGGGAAAACCGCCAGCATCCGCTGTGCTCGGGCCGTCGGTCCAGCCCGCACCGGCGGCGGCACAAGCTCAATTGGCGCCGTCGGATGGACACCGGCCGCGTGAGCCAGTCGCGCCGGGTCAAGCGCCCGCGACCGCGCCCGTGAGCGCGCCGGGCCTAGCCGAAGCACCTGCTGTCACTCGGCCAGCGGGCCAGCCAGGGCAGGCTTCGCTACCCGCGCAAGCTCAGCAGTCGTCTGATGTCCGTCGGCCCGCCCCGGATGGACGCCGGTCGACACCAGCGCAAGCGGTCGTTGTCGATGCGGCGACCAGCGTGGTGCCGCACGGCAATCGCAACAGCTTCGACATTCGTCAGAAGAACGCCGACGGTTCGCAGATCGTGGTCTCGCAGCAGCAGTTGCCCGACGGGACGAAGCGCGTGACCGGTTTCAAGCAGACCGACGATACGCGCGACGGGACAACGACCCGTGTCTATGCGGATGGCCGTCTGGTGACCCAGGGGCGTGATTTCGAACGTCGTTCCGTGGGGAGTGGGACGAGCTTCGTCACCCACCGTAATGGCCTGCGAGCGGCGGTACTGCCCGATGGCAGACCGGTTTTTCAGGATCGCTTCACTTCCTTCCGTGATCAGGATGGCCGTGAGCGCCGAATGATCGAGCGGACGCGTTACGCACGCTGGTGGAACGGCCGGCCGGAGTATGAACCGAGGCCCGTGGTTCGTCGGTACGACGTGGTCTACATCCACGGTGCGCCGGTGGCCCAGTACCGCCCGTCGCGCTTCGTGCCGGATGACTACCGCGGTCATTACGCGCGCTTCGCGGTGCCGGTGGTGGTGGCAGCGGCGACCTGGGTGGCCTTTGCTTCGCCGGTCACGAGCTACAACGATCCGCTGGCCTTGATGGGGGATATGCAGATCTCGTCGGCGTTTGAAGAGGGTTACGCTTATTCGACCCCTTACGGGGCGTCCCCGGTCTATGATGCGCCTGAAGCGGCGACGCTGCGCAGCCAGATGACGACGGTGCGGCAGCACGTGAAGACCAGCGTTCAGGGCAACGCGGCGCTCAAGGATCAATTGGCAGGGGTGGATGTGCAAGCGGCATCGTCACGGGTCCAGGAGGCGGTGGGCAGTGCGGTGCCCATACAGATTCCCGAAGAAGTCCGCCAGCAAGTGCGCAAACAGGTGCGCCTCAGTGTCGCCATGCATCAGAATGGTCGTCCCCTGGTGCTTGCCGACGTGCTGGCCTCCGGCTATGCGCGAATCTACCTGTTCCAGACTGCGCAACCGCTCAACGTGGCGCAGGCGTCCGCGGGCGTAGAGTGCTTCCTGAACACTGGTGATCTGATCGGGTTCTCGAAGCTGCCTGCCGGGGAAGGCGCCTTCGCCGAAATGAAGGTGGTCGCCAGTGGCTCGAGCAGTTGCCTGCCGGGCGAGGTCGTTCTGGTTCGCCTGACCGACCTGCAGGAGATGCTCAACGGCTTCAGCGAGCGGGTGGAGGAAAACATGCAGCGAGTCAGCGCCTGTGCTGCCTCGGGTAAGTGCTAGGCGCGGTTCGCGAAACGCGACGGCACGGCCTGGACATCGGGGATTCAACATGTTTTGCACGAATTGTGGCAAGGCCATCGCGCCGGAGAGCAAGTTTTGCCCGGATTGCGGCGCACGCCAGACGGCTGGACTGCCACTGTCCCAGTCGATGCCGGTCGGCCCTCCAGCGCCCGCGGCAGCGGCGATGACTGTTCCTGCAGCGGCGCCGTCAACCTCCTCGCCTGCTGGCAGGCCAGCGCTGTGGGCCGGCGCGGCGGCGCTGGTTGTCGCCCTGGTGGGTGGTGTCGGCTATTGGGGCTGGAGCAGGACCGACGACCAGATCGTGCGCCAGCTGGCCGATGAAGAGCAGCGTCGGGTTGCCGCCGAAAGAGTGGCTGAAGCGGCCGAGATCACGGCCGCGCAGGCGCTGCTGGACAAGCACATCGCTGTGGAAGAGGCAGAGGCGCAGGCGCGTGCCCGGACCAGTGTTCAGGATCAGAACAAGCGCACAACGGTCAATCGCTGACGTGCGTGTGGGCAGGCAACCGGCGGGCTTGTCGCGGCGGATGCGAGGAGGAGACGGATGTACGAACCCCATCAGTGGTATGAACTTGGCCTCTTGCGGTCGCCGGGCTGGGTCAGGCTGGCGCTGGAGATGCGCGCCGGCTGGGAGTACGGCGCGAGCCTTGCGGCGACACCGCTGCTCAGTCTCGCGCCGCGCGGCGATGGTCACCCGGTGCTGGTCTTCCCCGGTCTGATTACCGGCGACTTGTCGACGCTGCCGCTGCGCAATTATCTGAGCAGTCGAGGCTACGCCACTTACCCCTGGGGCCTCGGAATCAATCGCGGGCCACGCGCGGGCGTGATCGATGCCTGCCTGGAGCGCCTGGACAAGCTGTCACAAGAGCATGGTCGATCGCTCAGCCTGATTGGCTGGAGCCTCGGCGGTCTCTACGCGCGCGAGTTGGCCAAGGCGCGACCGGATGTGGTCCGCCAGGTGATCACCATGGGAACACCCTTCACCGGCCATCCGAAAGCCACCAACGCCTGGCGCATCTACGAATGGGCGACTGGCCACAAGATCGGCGCCCCCGACATCCACGAGCCGCTGCGGTCGCCGCCGCCGGTACCGACGACCTCGATCTTCAGCCGCAGCGACGGCGTCGTCGCCTGGCAGTGCAGCCTCGAGCGCGAGAGCCCGCACACCGACAACATCGAGGTGCAGGCCAGCCATCTGGGTATGGGTCTCAACCCGCTGACGCTCTACGCACTTGCCGATCGGCTTGCCCAAGCCGAAGGCGACTGGCGTCCCTTCGACCGATCGGGCTTGCGGAGCTACCTTTATCCCGATCCCCGCCGTCCGGCGAGCTACTGAGGGTCAAGGTGAGCCGTGTCGGCGGGGGCGCGCCGCCTGGCCAGCAGGCCGATCCGGGGCAGGTCGGCGGCGAGGCGATGGCACGCGCGAACGGCATCGACATCTGTTATCAGACGCTGGGTGATCGAGGCTCGTCAGCGATCCTGTTGATCATGGGCCTCGGCATGCAGTTGATTGCCTGGCCGGATGCTTTCTGTGAGAGTCTGGTCGGCAGCGGCTTTCGCGTCATCCGCTTCGACAACCGTGACGTTGGCCATTCGACTCACATCGACTGGCGGCAGCGGCCCCGGCTACTGCCGTCGATCGCTCGCGGCGTGCTCGGCTTGCCGGTTCGTTCGCCCTACCGGCTGAGCGACATGGCCGACGATGCGATCGGCCTGCTCGACGCCTTGCAGGTCGCACGCACCCATTTGGTCGGCGTCTCGATGGGGGGCATGATTGCCCAGTGCATGGCGGCGCGCTACCCGGATCGCCTGCTGAGCCTGACCTCGATCATGTCGTCGAGCGGCAACTGGCGTGTCGCCTGCGGCAAGCCGGCCGTCTTGCGGCAACTGCTACGCCGACCGGCGAGACCCGATGATCCGAGCAGCCAGCTCGACCACCTGATGCGAGTGTTCGGGGTCATCGGCAGTCCGGGATTTCCCTCCGACCAGGCGGATCTGCGCGAGCAATTGGCGCGCGCCATCCGGCGGGCGAACTACGCGGCCGGGCACTATCAACAGTTGCTGGCGATCATTGCGGCTGGTGATCGACGCAGGGAACTGGCGAAAATCCGTACACCCACGCTGGTCATTCACGGTGCCGACGATCCGCTGGTGCCGGTGGCTGCCGGGTACGATACGGCGAAACACATTGCCGGTGCCCGGCTGGCGATCATCAGGGGAATGGGACACGACCTGCCCCCGGCGGTGCAGAAGCTCCTGCTGCAGGCCGTCGTCAGCCACTGCCGGGATGCCGAAGCGTCGGCGGCCAGCGGGCTGGGGCCGCGTCGATCAACGTGATTCCTTGATCATCCGCGCGAAGTTTGGCTGCACCGGGCGGGCGTTGTTTCGATACAGACGCGAGAAGATGGCCAGCTGTTCCGGCGAGATCTGCTGCGGCTGCCGGAGGACCAGCCAGAGGACGCCTTCGCTGCACGGCGGCGTCGTCAGCGAACCCATGTAGGTGTAGTAGCTGTGGTCCTGCGGCAGCAACTGGGACACGTCGATGCTCAACTCCGGCGGCGTGACATACTCGTTCTTCTCCAGTGGCAGGTTGTTCCAGACGCTCTGGATGACCGGGTTTTCGAGTCCCTTTTCGAGGAGCACGGCGACCACGGCGATCCTGCCGTCCTCGGCCCGGTGGACCAGGTGGGCGACCATGTCGAAGGCCTTGCCGTTCACGCGTTCTTCTGAAGGACGGTGGAAATGGAACTGGGTCAGGTCATAGCTTCTGCCGAGCAGGCTGATGCTGCTGCCGCTGACCTCGACCTGTACGGTATGGCCGTTGTCGACGACACGAAACTGCGACGGGCGATAGACGAATTGAATCGGTTCCAGGTCGACGCGAAAGCCGTCGCGGATATCGATCGGCGACTGGCGCTTGCCCGTCGCGCAGGTCGCGTATTCGGGCTTGAGCTTGCCCCAGTTGTCGGGTCCGCCTTCGCCCTCGTACGCCCAGTGGCCATGCGCGTGTGCGATGGCCGGAGAGGTCTCGCCGGGTCTTGGCGCTGCGGGCCTGGCCGAATGGACCCGCGCCGGCATGGCGGCGGCAGCAGTCGGTTTGGCGGCCGGTGACGATCTCGGCTCGGCTTCGGCCTTGTCGACGTTCGGTGTCTGCAGGTTCGCTCGCTTGACTTCCTTCTGGACCAGCGCTTCGTTGGCCTTGCGCAGTTCGCCGGCCGCCTGGTTGACCTTGTCGGCGACCTTGCTCGCTGCCGTCGCCGCGTCAGGGCCCGGTTTCGGGCGGCAGACCTCGCGCAGCAGCTTGTCGTCGAGCATGCCGGTGCGGACGGGCATTTCGATCTGGACCTTGACTTCCTCCTCGCGGAGCAGGTCGCCTTCGTCCTTGAAATAGCTCCGCTTCAGCGTGCTGTAGCTGCGTGACGCACAGTCGTAGCGGTTGACAGCCTCGACGATCCGGTAGGAAGACGACGTCTTCGGGTCGACGATCGGCTTTTCAAGAACGATCCGTCCTTGCGCTACGGACTTTCCGGTCTCGTCCTTCCTGATGCTGGCGCGGTCGATCTCGACACGCTTGCCCGGCTCGGCAGAGATGACCTGCCAGGCAGCGCCGACCCCCGGGGGCAGCAGGGAGAGCACGAGGAAGGCGGAAGAAAGCCTGATGACTGGATGCATGCTGGGAGTCCCGTCCGTGGTGGTGACTATCATCTCCTTCACGGACGAATGTCCGCGAACTTTAATCCGAGTGCCGCAAGTGCGACTGGCGGTGGGGAAAAGCCGCCGGCCATGTCCTTCGCTGAGAGCTAGGAGATGGCCGGCGTTTGAGGCCCCTGGCGGGACTGTTCGGGTCCGCCAGGGTCGTGCTACAGGATGGGTCGCTCAGTGGCTGGCACCGGAAGCGCCGAAACCGGTCTGTGCGCGCACGTACTGGTCTTCGAACGCCTCTTTCTCGAGCTTCGAGCGGGGCCCGGTGTCACTCTTGGAGAAGATGTAGGCGAAGATGAACGCGATCGGCATCGCGAACAGCGCCGGCTGCGTGTAGGGGAACAAGGCAGCCTTGTTGCCCAGCACGTCGACCCACACCGACTTCGAGAAGAGGACGAACAGCACAGCGGAAATGACGCCGCCGTAACCGCCCCACAGCGCGCCGCGAGTTGTCAGGCCCTTCCAGTACATCGACAGGATCAGCACCGGGAAGTTGGCCGCAGCAGCGACGCCGAAGGCCAGACCGACCATGAACGCGATGTTCATCTTCTCGAACAGGATGCCCAGCACGATCGCGAGCATGCCGAGACCGATGGTGGCGAAGCGCGACACGCGAATCTCTTCCTTCTCGGTCGCCTGTCCCTTGCGGATCACGCGCGCGTAGATGTCATGCGAGATCGCCGAGGCACCGGCCAGGGCCAGACCCGAAACAACCGCCAGGATGGTCGCGAAGGCCACCGCCGCCAGGAAGCCGAGCAGCATGTTGCCGCCGACGGCCTTGGCCAGGTGCATGGCGACCATGTTGCCGCCGCCGATGATCTTGCCGCCGACCACGCCACCTTCGAAGAACTCGGGGTTCTGGCCGACGATGATGACCGCGCACAGTCCCATGAGGAAGATCACGTTGAAGAAGAAGCCGACAAAGCCGGAGGCGTAGAGCACCGACTTGCGCGCTTCCTTGGCGTTGCCGACGGTGAAGAAGCGCATCAGGATGTGCGGCAGACCCGCAGTACCGAACATCAGGCCGAGACCGAGGGAGATTGCCGTGATCGGATCGGCCAGCAGGCTGCCCGGGGCCATCAGCTTGGGACCGAGCTTGTGCACGGCTTCCACCTTCTCGAGCAACGTCGTCAGCGAAAATCCGAACTGCCAGTAGGCCAGGAGCAGGGTCAGCGTACCGCCGAAGAGCAACATGCAGGCCTTGATGATCTGCACCCAGGTCGTCGCGACCATACCGCCGAGGGTGACGTAGACCATCATCAGGATGCCGACCACGAAGATCGCGATGTTGTAGTCGAGGCCGAAGAGCAGCTTGATCAACTGCCCGGCACCGACCATCTGCGCGATCAGGTAGAAGACGACCACCACCAGCGACGAGATCGCGGCCATCGTCCGCACCTTGCCCTGGTCAAGCCGATACGAGGTGATGTCGGCAAAGGTGAAACGGCCCAGGTTGCGCAGGCGCTCGGCCATCAGGAAGAGGATGATCGGCCACCCGGCGAAGAACGCCAGCATGTAGATGTAGGCGTCATAGCCGGAGGTATAGGCCATCGCCGTCAGTCCGAGCAGGGTTGCCGCCGACATGTAGTCGCCGGCAATCGCCAGTCCGTTCTGGAAGCCGGTGATGCCGCCGCCGGCAGTATAGAAGTCGGCAGTGGACTTGGTGCGGCCGGCCGCCCAGTAGGTGATGCCCATGGTCATCGCGACGAAGATCAGGAACATGATGATCGCGTGCCAGTTGGTAGCCTGCTTGGCTCCGCTCGCATCCATGGCTGGACCGGCAAGAGCCATGCCGGAGGCAGCGAGCAGGGTGAGAGCGGTTATCAGTCGATGCATCATAGCTTCTCCTTCTGGGCGTCTTTGATCAGGTCGGCGGTCAGGTCATCGAACTCACCGTTGGCGCGGCGAACGTAGACGACCGTCAGCAGCCAGAAAAAGACGAACAGGCATAACTCGACCTGATTAGCAATGAACGTCAGCCAGGCCCACTTGGTGAGGTACCCGAGGCCTATTCTGTCCCCATCGCACCACGGAAGAGGGTGTATGGTGTCTCAGGAGTCGCCTGTGCGCCGCTCCGGTGGCGTTCAATTTGGGTGGCTGAAGTTCATTGCTAATCAGGTAACTCGATGGTGTAGCCGATCGGCCACATCGATCCCTCGGCGATCTTCTTTGCCAATAGCCCTGGGTTGAAGGCGACCAGCATGAAGAAACCGTAGAACAGGATCAGCACAATGGCCGACAAGGTCCACGCGAAGCGTCCCCGCTCGCTGACCAGCTTCTGGAATTTGGGATTGACCCGCATTCGCTCGTACATAACGCTACTCATTGTTTGCTTCCTCCACTCTTGTTTTGTGACGCGGTTTCACAACAGATTGACTGGGTGTGGACAAGCGCCTCCCCTCGCCGCGCGGAATACTAACCCAGATCAATGACTTGTTCAATTCCGCTGTTCCCGAAATCGCTTGGGTCGACGCGCGCTACGGAGCTGGGCATTCGCCGGCTGGCCTACTCGCCGAAACTGCGCAGCCCGGCAAGGTCAAGGATGGTCAGGGTGCCATAGTCGATGCGCAGCAGTCCGGCTTCTTCGAGCTTGTGGAGAGCCTGGTTGACGCGCTGGCGCGAAATGCCGGCGAGCAGGCCGATTTCTTCCTGGGAGATGCGCAGTTCCAGGCTGCTGCCGGGGTAGAGCAGGGGATTGAACATCGAGGCCAGGCAGCGAGCGAGTCGAGAATCGCTGTCGAGCAGTCGTTCGTGCTCGATCATGCCGATGAACTGGCTGAGGCGCTCGTTGAGCTGGAGCAGCAGGAACCGGTTGAAGGGGATGCTGTGGTCGAGCAAGTGTTGAAACCGGCTGCGCTTCATGTAGGCGATCCGCGATTCGCGCAGGGCGATCACGTCGTAGCGCCGCGGCTCGTCCTTCATCAGCGAGCCTTCGCCGAACCAGCTGCCGCTGGACAGGCCGACGAAGCTCGTCGCCTTGCCGGTGCGCCAGTTGCTGGCCATCTTGGCGAGACCGTCGACGATGCCCAGCCAGTAGTCGACCGCTTCCCCCTTCATGCAGACATAACCGCCGGCAGGGATGGTGCGCACAAAGGTGTCCCGCCTGACCTGATCGAGTTCGTCTGCCGACAGTTGCCGGGCCCAGCAGGAGGCGCACAGCATGTCGTCGAGCGACTGAATCCGTGGTTCGATCAACACAAGCGTATCCGAATTGTCTCGCAGGCGACAATTATAGGCGGCAGAAGCGCTTAGACTCCGGCGAAGGTTCGCTGTGGCGTTGTGCAGAGCGCCTTCGCCGCAGCGGCAAGCGATGCCGCGCTGCACAATGATTGCCGACGAAAACGGACTAGAATCAAGCGTTGCACATAAACGACAAGGGCTTCCCGCCGCGCGGCTGGCGGTGAAGGCACCGGAGGAGACAAGATGGCGGAGAGCGCTTCTCCGCAAGCGCTGGACACCTTTCCTCGCTTGCTGATTCACCATGCACAGGTTCGCGGCGGCAAGACGGCGATGCGCGAGAAGGATCTGGGCATCTGGCAGTCGTGGACCTGGACCGCCGTCGCCGACGAGGTGCGCGCACTCGCCTGCGGCCTCGCCGAGATGGGTTTCCAGCGCGGCGAGAATCTGGCCATCGTTGGCGACAATCGTCCGCGCATGTACATGATGATGACGGCCGTGCAGTGCCTCGGCGGCGTGCCGCTGCCGCTGTATCAGGACGCCGTGGCCAACGAGATGCTGTTCGTGCTGCTTGACGCCGAAGTCCGTTTTGTCTTCGTCGAGGACCAGGAGCAGGTCGACAAGGTGCTCGAGATACAGGCTCAGCTGCCGCAGCTCGAGCACGTGCTCTACGACGATCCGCGCGGCATGCGCCACTACACCTTGCCGTTCATCCACGACATTCGCGAGTTGATGGCGATGGGGAGGATCCACAATCGCAACCATCCGGATCTGCTGACCGGCGAAGTCGCCGCCGGCAGCGCCGATGATGTGAGCGTCATGCTGTACACGTCCGGGACGACGGGCAAACCGAAGGGCGTGCGCCTGACGCATCACGCCTTCATCAGTGCGGCGCGTGGCGGGGCGGAATTCGATCATCTGAGCGCCGATGAAGACATCCTCTCGTACCTGCCGATGGCCTGGGTGGGCGACCACCTCTTCTCCTTTGCCCAGGCGATGGTCACCGGCTTCACGATCAACTGTCCGGAGTCCGCCGAGACGGTGATGACCGATCTGCGCGAGATCGGCCCCACCTATTACTTCGCTCCGCCGCGCGTTTTCGAAAACCTGCTGACGCAGGTGATGATCCGCATGGAGGACGCCAGCCTGATCAAGCAGAAGATGTTTCACGCGTTCATGGCCGTCGCTCGCCGCAGCGGTGCCGAGATCCTCGACGGCCAGCGCGTGCCACTTGCCGATCGCCTGCTTTACGTGCTCGGCAATCTCCTGGTCTACGGTCCGCTGAAGAACGTGCTCGGCATGAGTCGTATCCGGGTCGCCTATACGGCCGGCGCGGCGATCGGCCCGGATCTGTTCCGTTTCTATCGCTCGATCGGCATCAATCTCAAGCAGCTTTACGGTCAGACGGAGACCTGTGCCTACGTCTGTCTGCAGCCTGACGGCGAGATCAAGTTCGACAGCGTCGGCAAGCCGGCGCCGGGAGTCGAGGTGAAGATCGCCGACAACGGCGAGATCCTGGTCAAGGGCCCGATGCTGCTCAAGGAGTACTACAAGCGCCCCGACGCGACGGCCGAGGCGATCAACGCCGAAGGCTACTTCATGACCGGCGACGCGGGCCTCTTTGACGACGACGGGCATCTGAAGATCATCGACCGCGCCAAGGATGTCGGCAAGCTGGCCAACGGGGCGATGTATGCACCCAACTATCTGGAGAACAAACTCAAGTTCTTCCCCTACATCAAGGAGGCGGTGGTTTTCGGGGATCGCCGCGAGATGGTCTGCGCCTTCATCAACATCGACATCGGTGCCGTCGGCAACTGGGCCGAGCGGCGCGGAATCGCCTATTCGGGTTATACCGATCTGGCCGCGAAGTCGGAAGTCCATGCCTTGATCCAGGAGTCGATCGAGCAGGTCAATGGCGAACTGGTGGGCGAGGGCGCCCTCGCCGATTCGCAGATTCATCGCTTCCTGATCCTGCACAAGGAACTCGATCCGGACGACGACGAATTGACGCGGACGCGCAAGGTGCGCCGGAACTTCGTCGCCGAGAAGTACGCCGTATTGATCGATGCGCTGTACAGCGGCAGGAGCAGCCAGTTCATCGAGACGGCGGTCAAGTTCGAGGACGGGCGGCAAGGCAAGGTGGCGGCCGATCTGGCGATCCGCGATGTGAAGACCTTCGGCATCGCCGGGAGGGCCGCCTGATGAGTCGGCAGATCGGCGAAGTCATCCTCGACCTGAAGAACGTTTCTCTGTCCTTTGGCGGCGTGAAGGCGCTCACCGACATTTCCTTCGACGTCCGCGAACACGAGATTCGAGCCATCATCGGCCCGAACGGCGCCGGCAAGAGTTCGATGCTCAACGTCATCAACGGCGTCTACCGGCCGCAGCAGGGAGAGATCGTCCTGCGCGGTCAGCACTTCAGCAAGATGAACCCCTACAAGGCCGCCAAAGCCGGCATCTCGCGGACCTTTCAGAACATTGCCCTGTTCAAGGGGATGAACGTCATCGACAACCTGATGACCGGGCGCAACCTGAAGATCCGCAGCAACCTGATCCAGCAGGCCTTCTGGTGGGGGCCGGCGCGGCGCGAGGAACTGGCCCATCGCGCCAAGGTCGAGGAAGTGATCGATTTCCTCGAGATCCAGCATATTCGCAAGACGCCGGTGGGTCGCCTGCCCTACGGCCTGCAGAAGCGCGTCGACCTCGGGCGCGCGCTGGCGATGGAGCCGAGCATTCTGCTGCTCGACGAGCCGATGGCCGGAATGAACGTCGAGGAGAAGCAGGACATGTGCCGCTTCATCCTCGATGTCAATGACCAGTTCGGCACGACGATCGTGCTGATCGAACACGACATGGCCGTGGTCATGGATATCTCCGACCGCGTGGTGGTTCTCGACTACGGCAAGAAGATCGGCGACGGCGCGCCGGACGCCGTCCGCGCCAATCCCGAAGTCATCAGTGCCTATCTTGGCGCCAGCCACTGAGGAGAGAGTCTGATGGGTTTTTTTCTGGAAACGTTGATCGGTGGCCTGATGGCCGGCATGCTGTATTCCCTGGTCGCCCTCGGCTTTGTCCTGATTTTCAAGGCCTCGGGAGTCTTCAACTTCGCTCAGGGGGCAATGGTACTGTTCGCCGCTCTGGCGATGGCGCGTTTCGCGGTCTGGATTCCGGCCTGGCTGGGTCTGGACAGCCCGTTCCTGGCCAACACGATCGCCTTTCTCGCTGCCGGGGCGCTGATGTTCGTCGTCGCCTGGCTTGTCGAGCGTCTGGTCCTGCGGCATCTCGTGAACCAGGAGGGTGCAACGCTGCTGATGGCGACCCTGGGAATCGCCTACGTGCTCGAAGGCGTCGGGACGAGCATCTTCGGCAGCGACGTCTACAAGATCGACATCGGCATGCCCAAGGATCCGGTGATGATTCTCGAGGGAAGCTTCGAGGGTGGGTTGCTGATCAACAAGGAGGACTTCGTGGCGGCGCTGATTGCGGCAGTGCTTGTCGCACTGCTGGCGCTCTTTTTCCAGAAGACGGTCACGGGACGCGCCTTGCGGGCGGTGGCCGACGATCATCAGGCGGCGCAGTCGATCGGTATCCCGCTCAATCGCATCTGGGTCATCGTCTGGTGCGTCGCCGGCGTCGTCGCGCTGGTCGCCGGGGTGATCTGGGGTTCCAAACTGGGTGTCCAGTTTTCGCTGGCGACGGTAGCGCTGCGCGGCCTGCCGGTGGTCATCCTCGGCGGCTTGACGTCGATTCCCGGTGCGATCATCGGCGGACTGATCATCGGCGTCGGCGAAAAACTCTCGGAGGTCTATCTCGGCCCGATGATCGGCGGCGGCATCGAAATCTGGTTTGCCTACCAGTTGGCCCTGGTGTTTCTGCTGTTCAGGCCGCAAGGGCTGTTCGGCGAAAAGATCATTGACCGCGTCTGATCGAGGAGCAGGCCAGTGCTATATCGAGAAAACGGGCAGTTCAAGACATCCTACGCTGCCGATCAGCAGATCTTCCCGATCGCTCAGGACCGCTGGGCGATTGTCGGCCTCCTGGTGTTTGCCTTCATCGGCATTCCGCTGCTCGTCGACGAGTACCTGCTGCGTGCGATCCTGATCCCCTTCCTGATCCTGTCGCTGGCGGCCCTCGGCGTCAACATTCTGGTCGGCTTCTGCGGGCAGATCACCCTCGGCGCCGGGGCGTTCATGGCAGTCGGGGCCTATGCCGCCTACAACTTTCATATCCGCATCGAAGGCCTGCCGTTGCTCCTTTCTCTCTTGCTGGGGGGGCTGACCGCGGCCGCAGTGGGAATAGTCTTCGGCATCCCCAGCCTGCGGGTGCGTGGGCTCTACCTGGCGGTGGCCACCCTGGCGGCACAGTTCTTCACCGACTGGGTCTTTCTGCGCGTTCCGTGGTTTACGGACAACGCTTCGTCCGGCTCGGTCTCGGTCTCCAATCTGCAGGTGCTCGGCTGGCCGATTGCTGCTCCCGTCGACAAGTACCTGTTCTGCCTGGGCTGGCTGACGGTCTTCGCGCTGCTGGCAAAGAACATGACGCGTAGCGCCATCGGCCGGCAGTGGATGGCGATCCGCGACATGGACGTTGCCGCCGAGGTGATCGGCATTCGGCCGCTGTTTGCCAAGCTCTCGGCGTTTGCCGTCAGTTCCTTCTTCGTCGGCACCGCCGGCGCGCTATGGGGCTTTATCCATCTCGCCTCGTGGGAGCCGGCCGCTTTCTCGGTCGATCGCTCGTTCCAGTTGCTGTTCATGGTGATCATCGGTGGCCTCGGTTCGATCATGGGCAGCTTCTTCGGGGCCGCCTTCATCGTCATCCTGCCGATCGCCCTGAATCAGTTCCTGCCGGCCATCGGCGGGCTTTTCGGGATCACCATCTCGACCGCCGGCATCTCGCACGCCGAGTTGATCATCTTCGGCGCCCTGATCATCTTCTTCCTGATCAAGGAGCCACATGGCATCGCTCGTCTCTGGTCTACGGGCAAGGAGAAACTGCGGCTCTGGCCGTTTCCGCACTGATCGCTTTGCCGGCAGATCTGTTTCGCTGCCGTTCGGGAGTCGTTCTGCAAACGCTGTATTGCCATACCAACAAGAGGAGACGTTGATGAAACTTCGCAAGCTCGTTCTGACTGCTTTGGGAACTGCGGTCGTTCTATCGTCGCTGGCCGCAGCGCCGGCGGCGCTGGCGCAGGTCAAGGAGCAGTTCTTTCCGGTGCTGGTTTACCGCACCGGCGCCTACGCCGCCAATGGCTCTCAGTGGGCCAACGGCTATGTGGATTACCTGAAGCTGGTGAATGCCAAGGGCGGGATCAACGGCGTCAAGATCAGCTTCGAGGAGTGCGAGACGGCCTACGCGACCGACCGCGGCGTCGAATGCTACGAACGCCTGAAAGGCAAGAATGGCGGCGCTACGGTGTTCCAGCCCTTATCCACAGGGGTCACCTTCGCGCTGACCGAAAAGGCACCGGTCGACAAGATTCCGTTGATCACGGCCGGTTACGGGCGCAGCGAATCCCAGAATGGCGCCGTCTTCACGTGGAACTTCCCCTTGCTCGGGACCTACTGGGTCGGCGCCGATGTTGCCATCCAGCACATCGCCAAGAAGGAAGGTGGCGTCGCCAAGCTCAAGGGCAAGAAGATTGCCCTCGTCTATCATGACAGCCCGTACGGCAAGGAACCCATCCCGGTGCTGCAGGAACTTGGCAAGACCTATGGTTTCGACGTGCAGCTGCTGCCTGTGGCGCACCCCGGTGTCGAACAGAAGGCGACCTGGTTGCAGATTCGCCAACAGAAGCCCGACTATGTCCTGCTCTGGGGCTGGGGAGTCATGAACTCCACGGCGCTGCGCGAGGCGCAGTCGACGGGTTATCCGCGTGACAAGATGATCGGCATCTGGTGGGCAGGTGCCGAGCCCGATGTCAAGGACGTTGCCGAAGGTGCCAAGGGCTACAGCGCGCTGACCCTGCAGCATGGCGCCGAACCCAACTCCAGGGTCGTCAAGGACATGCTCGAACAGGTGTACGCGAAGGGGCAAGGCACCGGGCCGAAAGCGGAAGTTGGCCAGGTGCTCTACATGCGTGGTTTGCTTTCGGCCATGCTCGGGGTTGAAGGCGTCCGCAAGGCGCAGGAGCGTTTCGGCAAGGGCAAGGTCATGACCGGCGAACAGGTTCGCTGGGGTCTCGAAAACCTCAACCTCGACCAGAAGACCTTGGACAGCATGGGCTTTGCCGGCGTGATGCGGCCGGTGCAGACCTCCTGCCTCGATCACATGGGATCGGCCTGGGTGCGCGTACACACCTGGAATGGCAGCAAGTGGGAGTTCAGCTCCGACTGGTATCAGGCCGACGAGAAGAATCTGCGTCCGATGGTGATGCTGGCTTCGAGCAAGTATGCGGAAGAAAAGAAGCTGAAGCCGCGTACGCCAGAGGAATGCAAAAAGTAGATCCCAGTGGGCTCGCCACGGCGGGTCCCCTGTCGGCACTCCCGCTGCTGGGAGTGCCGACAGCTTAGCGAAGAGGCGCCATGAGCACTGCCAACATCCTTCTCCGAGTCAACAGCATCGAGGTGATCTACAACCACGTGATCCTCGTTCTCAAGGGCGTTTCGTTCAGCGTTCCCGAGGGCGGGATCGTCGCGCTGCTGGGTGGCAACGGCGCCGGCAAGACGACGACCCTGCGTGCGGTCAGCAACCTGCTGCACGGGGAGCGAGGCGCGGTGACCAAAGGGACGATAGAGTTGCGCGACGAGCGCATCGAGGCGCTGACACCGGCCGAGCTGGTGAAACGCGGCGTCATTCAGGTGATGGAGGGTCGGCACTGCTTCGGTCACCTGAGCATTGAGGAAAACCTGCTGACCGGCGCGTATACGCGCAAGGATGGCAAGGCGGCGATCGCCGAGACTCTCGACAAGGTCTATACGTATTTCCCCCGCCTGAAGACCCGTCGCAGCAGTCAGGCGGCCTATACCTCGGGCGGTGAGCAACAGATGTGTGCCGTCGGCCGCGCGCTGATGGCGAACCCGCGCATGGTGCTGCTCGATGAGCCCTCGATGGGCCTGGCGCCGCAGATCGTCGACGAGGTATTTGCCATCGTCAAGGATCTGAACCAGAAGGAAGGCGTGACCTTCCTGCTCGCCGAGCAGAATACCAACATGGCCTTGCGCTACGCCGATTTCGGTTACATCCTCGAAAATGGCCGGGTGGTCATGGAGGGTGCGGCCGGCGACCTGGCGGCCAACGAAGACGTCAAGGAGTTCTACCTCGGGCTGTCCTCGGTCGGACGCAAGAGCTTCCGCGACGTCAAGCACTACCGCCGTCGCAAGCGCTGGCTTTCGTGAGCCGGCATGCGGAGCTCGACGATGATCCGTCCGGGCGTGTATCTTCCTTCCATACGCCCTGGCGAGTGACTCGTCTCGTCTGGGCCATTGCTGCGGCGGTGCTGGCCGTTTCGGTGTTGGCGGATGAGGGCGGTGCGGCAGCGGGACCGGCAGCGCTGCCGTCCGATCCGCAAATTGGCGACTGCGTCATTTTTCGCGAGGGCGGCGCCGGCCTCCTGTTGAGGACGCCGGTCTATTGGCTGAGGGGCTCGATTGCCGGGGTTTCGCGCACGCGACGGACGGCGCAGGCCTGCCCGCGCATCGGCAAGCAGGCCGCCGCCCAGACGCCTGCGGACCATGCGCGGCTGGCCGCCGCCATGCCTTGCGTGGATAAGGGTGCCGACGCCGTTGAAGTCGACGTGACGCGCGTCCAGGTTTCCGTCGAAGACTGGGAGACGCCCTGGTCGCCGCAACAAGGGACGACCGGCTGGTTGTTTCGCGGGAAGTTTCTCGAACAGACGCTGAAGAAGGGAGAGGTGATCGATATGGATGCTACCTGGTTGTTGCGCTGCGCGGCCGACGGATGAGCGGCGGTCCGTTGACTGGTGTGCGTGTTCTCGACCTGACTCGCCTGCTGCCTGGTCCGGTCGCCACACTGCATCTGGCCGATATGGGCGCCGATGTGATCAAGATCGAAGATCACGCGGCCGGCGACTATGCGCGTATCCTGGGCGACGGTCCGGACGGCGTCAGCGTTTTCTTTCGCAGCGTCAACCGCAACAAGCGCGGTCTGCGGCTTGACCTCAAGCAGGCGCAGGGCCGTGAGGTGCTCCTCCGTTTGGCGCGTGCTGCCGACATCGTCGTCGAGAGCTTCCGGCCGGGGGTGAGCGACAAGCTGGGAATTGGTTACGAAGCGTTGCGGGCGGTCAATCCGAAGATCGTCTATTGCGCGATCACCGGCTATGGCCAGACCGGCCCATTGGCAATGGCGGCCGGACACGACCTCAACTATATCGGCTTTGCCGGTGTGCTCGATCAGATCGGCATCGATGGGGGCCAGCCGGCGATTCCCAATCTACAGGTCGGCGACTTGCTCGGCGGCGCGATGACCGCCGTGATGGGCATTCTGGCAGCACTCTTCGACGCGCAGCGGACCGGGCAGGGTCGCCTGGTCGACGTGGCCATGAGCGAAGCCGTGCTGGCGCACAACCTCTTCCCCTTGTTCGCACTGCAGACCGCTGGCGCCGTGCCGGCGCGTGGTGGCGATATTCTCAGCGGCGGTGACGCGGGTTATGGCGTCTATGCGACGGCCGATGGACGCTACATGGCGGTGGCCCCACTCGAGCAGAAATTCTGGCAGGTATTCTGCGAGGCGATCGGTCGCCCCGACTGGCAAGCACGGCATGGCGCGCGTGGCGCCGCGGCTGCCGCCTTGCGTCGCGAACTGGTGGAACTTTTCGCCAGTCGAAGTCAGGCTTACTGGCGCGATTTCTTTGCCAACGTGGATTGCTGCGTCACGCCCGTGCTCGATGTGGCCGAGGCGCTCGAGCATCCGCAGTTTCGGGCGCGCGGGATGGTCGTGCAGGCCGATGGGCTTACTCAGTACGCGCCGCCGGTGAAGCTTTCCGGCTGGGTCTTTGCGGTCGACCGGGCGGCTCCTTCGCCGGGCGAGCACAGCGAGGAGATTCTGCGCGAATCCGGATTCGGCGAGCAGGAGATCGCCGCCCTGCAGGCGGGCTCAGTTATCTGATTCGGCCTGGTTTCGGTTGGCCGGCGACTTCGGCTCGCGCTGGGCCAAGTCGCTCTCGTCATTGCCGATCGTCCCTTGCGGCGACGCGCAAAAGGCGTCACCTGGGCCGGCTGATCTAGGGTTTTGGCGCGTCTTCGTTCTGGGTGGCTGCTGTCGCCGCCGCGGCTGCCGCCTGCTGCATCTGCTCCTGCATCTGCTGCAGAAGGGTCCATGGCCACATCGCTGCTTGCTTGAGCGTGTCGCTGCCGGCACCCGCCAAAGGCGCCGCTGACTGGCCACCTTCGGTCGCCGCCGCGGCTGCTCCGTAACCTCCCGCCATCTGGCCCATCGCGCGTACGGCGTTCAGCGTCACGCATTGCATCTCTAGTCCCTGAATGGTCATCTGCAGCATCGAGAGGTTCATTTTCAGCCAGTTTTCCACGGCCTTGAGATCAGCCACTTTCTTCTCGATCTCGGCGACATCGAGGGTTGGCGTCACCATTCCGGGCAGGGACATGCCCATCCCCCCCCACATTTTCCTGGCGAAGCTGAGTGGATCGGTCAACGAGGTTTGATTGGGCATGTAGTTGCTCCGGTGGTTGGTGTGTGGCGCATGTTAGCAAATTTCCGGCGGTGTCGGCGTTTGGCGGCAATCCTCGGTGCCGGGCGGCCGGCTGTCTGGACGCTGTTCGGAACGGCTGCTTACGCCGCCCGGTCAGCGTGGCCACTGCATGGCCCGACGTGTCGTGGCGCAGTGAGGCTTCCCTTGGGTTGTCAGACAGCAGGGGCGCCAGGGAGTTGCAGGAGGGCTGCAGGTGCTTCGTGCACCTGAAAATCGAGCCGCTCCCGAAGCGTCCCGGGCCGTCTAGTGGCGGATGCAGATCTTGCCGAACTGGGCGCCGCTCCTCAGATAGCCCAACGCGTCCTTCAACTCGTCGAACGCAAAGACACGGTCGACGAGGACCGGCACACGATGCTGTTCGAGGGCCCGGACCATTGCCTCGAAGCCGTCGCGGTGGCCGACGGTGATGCCCTGCAGTCGGACTTGCCGAGTGATGATCAGACCAAGCGGCGTCGACAGCGAAGAGCCGGACAGCACGCCAATCATGGACAGCGTGCCGCCGGGGCGGATACAGCGCAGTGACTGCGGCAGCGTCTTCTCGCCACCGAGTTCGACGATATGGTCGAAGCCGCGGCCATCGGTGATCTCGCGCGCCGGCTTCGACCATTCGAGAATTGTCCGGTAGTTGATCGTCGCGTCGGCGCCCAGCGTTTTCAGGCGCTCGATCTTCTCGTCGCTGGATGAAATCACGGTGACGTGCGCGCCAGCGAGTTTGGCGAAGGCCAGTGCGAACAGCGCCACGCCACCGGAACCCTGTATCAGGACATGCTCGCCGGCCCTGACCGCGCCGTAGGTCACCAGCGCGCTCCACGCGGTCAGCGCTGCGCAGGGCAGCGTCGCCGCTTCCAGGTCGCCGAGGTACGCAGGTGCCTTGACGACGCCTTCCTCGGACAGGCACATGAACGCTGCCATGGTGCCGTCGAGCGGGCCTCCCAATGAAGGTTTCATGCGCGCCAAGTCAGGTTCGCCGGCGATCCAGCCCTGGAAGAAGGTGGGGCAGACGCGGTCACCGACGGCCACCCGGCTGACCCCGGGCCCCACCTCAACGACCTCGCCGACGCCGTCCGAGATCGGGATCAGCGGCAGCGTGCCGGTAAAGCTGCCATAGCCACGTTCGGGAACGACCAGGTCACGGTAGTTCAGCGAGGAGGCGCGCATGCGCAGCAGCACCTGCCCGGCCCCGGGCCGCGGCTCCGGGCGCTCTGCCATGCGCAGGTTGGCCATTCCCCAGTCGTCCTGAATCTGAAACACGCGCATTTTCTACCTCCGCTGTCCCGCGCCTGAGGTGGCGCTCCGGTTATCACTTTCATCGTAAACGCATTAGACGCTGGCCGGCAGAACAGACGCCTCAGCGTTCCGCGAAGTGTGCCCGATCGGGGCCGCAGCAGTCAAACAGGCAGGCCGCGAGGCGACCCCGGGTAGCGCGGTCGAGCTTGTCGAATGGCGGGCCGCGGCCTGCCATTGAGGAGCTACGGTAGAAGCGCGGCGAGGCTAGGTCTGGCGCTCGACAAGGCCGTTGACCAGCGCTGCGGCGAAGCCGGACAGGTCTTTTCGCTTGCGCACGCATACCTGCAGATCGCGCTGTGCCCAGGACTCGTCGAGTTCGACCACGCTCGGCGATTGTTCTCTTTCGCCGCGCGACAACGCGCTGCGCGGCACGAGGCCAACACCGACGCCGGCGCCGACCATCCGGCAGACGGCATCGAAGCTGCGGACCTGGATGCGCACATTGATGTGCCGGCCGAGTGCAGCGGCGGCATTCATGGTGAAGGTGTGGATGGCCGATCCCGCGTGCAACATGACAAAAGGGTGGTCAAGCACCTCACCGAAGCGGACGCTGGCGCAGGCGGCCAACGGGTGCGCGACCGGCGCGATGAGGACCAGGCGATCGGCGCGGTAGGGGATCATTTCGACGTCGGCGCCGGCGACGCGCTCGGCAACGACACCGACCTCGACCTCGCCGCGGGCGATGGCCATGACGATCTCGGGGCTGGTATGTTCGGCCAGCGTGACGCTGACCTGCGGGTAACGGCGCAGGAAGTCGGCGAGATCGTCGGGCAGGAAGCTGTGCGTCGCGTGCGTATTGGCCCACAGGCTAACGTGACCGCGCACACCCTCGGCGTAGGGTGCAAGGTCGGCGTGGAGCTGTTCGAGCTGTGCCAGGACCTGTCGCGAGTGGCGCAGCAGTACCTCTCCGGCACGCGTCAGCACGACACCGCGTGCCTGTCGCAAGAGCAGCGAGGTGCCGATGCCGGCTTCCAGCAGACGCATGCGGTGGCTGGCGGATGAGGGCGCCAGGTGCGCGCGCTCGGCGCCGCGGGTCAGGTTCTGCGCCTCGGCGATGGCTACGAAGAGCCGCAGGTCGGTGAGGTCATAGTGCATTGCATTCGTTCACGGCGAACGCTTTGGTGCCGATTTGCCAATTGTCGTGGTAGGTTGGAAAGGCCATCATTCGTATTTTACCAATTCTCCTGCTCCCATGCCCTGGAAACACTGGTCCGCCGAACGTCTGGGTGTCGTCCTCGCGGTACTCGCCGCTCTCGGTTTTTCGTTCAAGGCGATCTTCGTCAAGCTGGCCTATGCGGCGGCACCCGTCGATGCGGTGACGCTGCTGTCGCTGCGCATGGTCTTTTCGTTGCCGGCCTTCCTCTGGGTAGGCTTCGCTGCAAGCCGCTCGGCACCGCCGCTGACCAGGAACGACTGGGGAATGCTGGGCGCTCTCGGTCTGCTCGGTTACTATGGCGCCAGTATCCTCGACTTCCTTGGCCTGCAGTACATCTCGGCCGCCCTCGAGCGGCTGATCCTGTTCACCTATCCGACGTTGACGGTGCTGATTGGCGTGCTGTTCATGGGCAAATCGCTGGCGCGGCGAGAGGTTGCCGCTTTGCTGTTGTCCTACGCCGGTATCGCGCTGGCCTTCGCCCATGACCTGCGTGTCGCCGGCGAGATGGCGACTGTGCTGACCGGCGTTGCGCTGGTCTTCGGCTCCTCCCTTTCCTATGCGCTGTACCTGGCCGGGAGCGGGCCGGCGATTCAACGGCTTGGCGCTGCGCGCTTCACGGCCCTGGCGATGCTGGTATCGACGCTCGCGACGCAACTGCACTTTCTCGCCACGCAGTCGCTGTCGGCGCTGCGCCAGCCGCCGACGATCTACGCCTACGGACTGGCGATGGCTGTCGTCTCGACGGTTCTGCCGGTATTCATGCAGTCGGCGGCGATCCGCCGCATCGGCTCGGCCAAGGCGGTACTGATTGGCACTCTTGGCCCCTTGTTGACCATCGTTTTCGGTTGGTGGCTGCTCGCCGAGCCGATGTCGGCAGCGCAACTGGCAGGTGCTGCGCTGGTGCTGGCCGGCGTATTGCTGGTCAGCCGCGGCTAGCTGCCGTGCCGACCATGAAGGTTGTCTTCACCAGTTGCCGCAGCGCTGCGCTGCGGGGCGCGCGCGCCTCCCCTGGGCCGGCGTAGCGGGATGGGGCATGCTCGTCAGCGGAAGCCTGCGGAAGTGCTGTCGGGGCGGTGACCCCTGCGTGATGGTGTTTGTCCTTGCCTATCCCTCTTCCTTGGGACCGGGAGCGCTGATGCGTGTCCAGACTCTGCGACAAAGGGCGCGCATCCGTTGATAGGTCGGTTTGAGCGCCCGGCCGCCGACCTCCTTGACCAGCAGTGCGAAACCAAGCAGGCTGGCGGGGTTGTAAGCGACGATTCCCCATCGCTCCCGACGGTCGCTCATCCACCGACGCTTGTATTCGTCGTCGCCGATCAGGTAGTCCACCTCCTCAACCTTGTCACTCTCGATGACATGCTGCATGAGATGCGCCGTCAGCAGGGTTCCCGGCGAGTAGGCCGAGAAATGCTCGTGGTAGGCAACCTTGTAGATGCTGGCTTTCCTGCCGCCGACGATCCAGAGCTGGGCGGCGATCGTCTGCTCTCCGAGCCGCGCAAAGCCGAGACGGAGCATGCCCCGGACAGCAAGGTGTCGGATCAGGGAAGGGACGAACTCGGGATAAGGTTCCGGCTTCTTCCAGCTTGCCGAATAGATGGCCTGGAATTCGGCAATGGCTTGCTCGATTTGTTCGGTCGTCGTCACGATCGCCAGGGTTCCACCTTCCGCGGCAAACTTCTTGCACGCGCGCCGGATGGAACTGCGCAGCGTGGCGCGTCGCTTCTTCAGATAGTCGTCCCAGGTTCCTTCTACGCGCAGGAACCAGTTGCCGAAGCAGAAGAACCGGAACGGTATCCAGTTGTTCGCGCGCAGGCCGCTGAACAGGGCGCTGTACGCGTCTGAGTCCGGATCCATGGGCCCAAAACGCATCACCTGGGCGCCCTTGTGGTCATGCACCGCTGCCGTGAGCAGGCTCTGTACGTCAAGCAGCTCGCCATCCCGAGCCACCAGCGGGGCATACAACGCGGTGTAGTAATTGCTCAGCGACTCGATCGTTCTGGCCGACCCGTTTGTCGTCAAGCGCAAGGGCAGGATGACCCGCGGGCGCTTCTTCCCTGCGGTGATGTAGAAGCGGACACCGGGGTCCAGGGGATAGACCTTGTTCTGCAGCAGTTCGAACCAGTTGGTGGAAGCCTCCACATTGTCGGTGGTCATGAATTCGCCAAGGTCGTACTGTTCCGCCCGCAGGTCGTCGATGCTTCGGCAGCTGGCGACTCCTGTCGTCGGCGAATCCTCTACCGGCATTTCGCCCCGGATGCTTCGCAGACGCTGCCGGCAAGCTCGCGACACGGCGAACATGACGGCATTCAGCGGGCCACGGAACAACTGAATGTTCTGCAGAGTGCAGCCAAAGGTGGCCCACTCCTGCTGATCGCTGGTCGCATTGGTGTAGAACTCGACGGTCTTCCGGCCGGGAAGCGCAAATTGCTCCTCGATGAGACGATAGAGCAGTAGCCGGCCCGGGGCGAAGCGTGCCATGGATTCGTCGTAGGTCGTTTTCAAGATGATTAGCATCCTGTCACTGGAGATGGTAAGGCGTGACGATGCTAGGCGACCTCCGAGGTGGAGTTCGTACACTGTTGCCTGACCGGTAGCCGCAAAGCGGCCCAAGACCTCGCGATAGAATGCCCCCTGTTCGTTCTCAGCGGCTATCGCCGTTCCTGCCTTCCCTTTCCAGCCAGTCGTTTCCAGTGCTCCATAACGCGCCACGCAGGCTCCCATATCGACTGTGTCGCAAAATGATGAAAGGGGAACTGGAGGAGCTTCCTCCTGAGCTCGCCGAAAATAGCGCCGAACGTTTTTTGTGAGGTTTCTCGAGCGTCCATTCCAATAATCGGTGAATTGCTCTGCCGGTTGAATCCCGATGGTGTACACGTGTGCCGTGACGATCTGCGGCAAGGTGAGGCGCGAGAAATCGGGCGCATAGCGCGGGTCGACGGCGTACAGTTCGATGGTCCACGGCGCTCCCGGCAGGGCGGCGAACAGGGTTTCGAGAACGGTGGCGTCCGCAAGGAGGACCGGCGTTGCCTGCAACTGCGATGGGTGGAAACTCGACCACCCGCCGATCCGCCCTCGGTACAGGATCAGGGCGCCCGATAGGCCAGCATCTGTCCGGTGAATGCAAAGCCGCTCGTCGCCCGTGCCGAAGTGATCCAGCAGCGGTCCAATGAACCGACTGTCGAACAACGGGTGGCCGTCGTACAGACTGGCGTTCAGTTGGTCCCAGGCCTCCGCAAACTGGGCGAAAGCGGTTTTGGCGGTGTGGATTTCCCATCCCATCACGGAACGGCCCCGGCGACGTGTTGGAGAGTCCGGGCGACGGCGGTCGTCATCCACGTCATCTGATCCTCGGTCAGCGCCTGGTGGCATGGCAGATGCAGCAGGTGAAGCCGATACTCCCGAGCGATCGGGCAACCCGAGTCAGCCATCTCATCCCAGCGCCAGATCGGGACGCCGAGGTGCTTCAGCCAGTAGAAATGCGGGTCTGGATGGTCGATGTGTAGCGGGAACATATAGGGCGCGCAGTCTCGTGGCAAGACGGGAAACAACGCATGGCAGTTGGGGACGCTGGCGAGGCTTTCGACCCAGCGATCGTAGTTTGCTCGCCGGCGGAGGATGTTGTCGTTCAGGGGCGAGTGGGCCACGACGAAACGGGAACTGCGCAGCGAGGCCCGGGCCGTCAACGCCGCCGAGTAGCAGGAGGAAGGGACCGACCGTTCAGTGATTGCGTCTTTGCCGGGAACCACCGGTTTGGCGCTGAGAGACACGAGTTGCCGGTCGATCGATGCGATGTCGCTGGTGGTCAGCGTTGGTGATCGGCTGCCTTCCAGAACGCGCTTGAGGCCACGCAACTCGTCGCTCAGTGGTGCCGACTCGGTCGCCAGGCCGTCGAGGAGGCGAGCGTCGGCAGAGTGCAGCAAGCCCCCGTCGTCGCAGGCGAAGAACTTGTAGGGACTGGACACCACGAAACGGCCATGCGAACCGGTGCCGCTGGCCTGGAACTGCTCGGTAAACAGGACGTGCGAACAATCTTCGATCAGGACGATGTCGCGCTCTGCGCACCACTGCCGCAGCGTAGTGAAGTCTTGGGCAATACCAAAGTAGTGTGTCGCAAGAAGTGCCTTGACCGGCTTCCGTACGGTGCCAAGAACCTTGTCGAGTGCGACGGGGTCGGGCGCAAGATCGGCTCGGAGCGGATACAGATGTACCTCTCCCTCTAGGGCCAACGCGGGATCGAGCATTGTCACGCAATGGTAGGCAGGAGCGAGAAAAGCGCTGTTGCGGTCGACACCGGCAAGTCGGTAGGCTTCGGCAAGTGCATATCGGCCGTGCACGAAATGGCGGAAATGCTCTGTTGTCCATCGGCCGGCTTGCGGCGAGTGCCAGGACATCGGTAGGGGTACAACAGGGGTGTTCGGCAATGGCGATACCCGCGGCTTTGGGAAGCCACAAGGACCGGGGTCGAAGCGAGCGAATCTCAAGGCCGGCCGTTCAGCAGCCAGACGACCGGGGCTGGCCAGGCGCACGCCCCCGGCGCTGCGGGCCGTTACTCATACCAGGATCTCGACGCAGGCCGGATGGCCGAGGAAAGCTTGTGGACTCGCCGTCATGCCATAGGCGCCGGATTGATGGACAACGACCAGATCGCCCGCTTGCGCTTCAGCAAGTTCCATGCGCTCAGCCAGCAGATCGAGCGGCGTGCACAAGGGGCCAACCACCGAAACTGTTTCGAGTCTTGCGGGAATCATCCTGTTACCGATGGCGACCGGGTAGTTCTTGCGGATAACCTGGCCGAAATTGCCCGACGCCGACAGATGGTGGTGCAGGCCACCGTCGGTGACCAGGAAGGTCTGACCACGCGAGGTCTTGCGGTCAAGGATGCGCGTGACGTAGAGGCCGGCCTCACCGACCAGGTAGCGTCCAAGTTCGATCACCAGTTCGGCCGCGGGTAACTCGCGGGCGGCGCGTTCGACGATGCCGGAGAGGTTGGCGCCGATCGGCGCCAGTTCGAGGTGCTGTTCCCCCGGGAAGTAGGGGATGCCGAAACCGCCGCCGAGATTCAGGAAGCGCACCGGTGCTGGCGCCGACCCGGCGAGGCGCAGGGCGAGTTCAAAACTCTTGATCTGCGCTTCAGCGATCGCCTCGGGGCGCAGGTTCTGCGAGCCGGCAAAGAGGTGGAAGCCCTCAAAAGCCAGGCCGTAGCGGCCAATCTCGGTGAGCAAGTCGGGGACCTGCTCCGCGTCCACGCCAAACTGCCTGGCGCCGCCACCCATCTTCATCCCCGAGCTCTTCAGCTCGAAATCAGGGTTGACGCGCACGGCGACGCGTCCCGCACAGCCTGTCTCATGGCTGATCGCCGCCAACTCGGCGACTTCGCGAAACGACTCGATGTTGATCAGGATGCCGGCGGCAACCGCCTGGGACAACTCGGCGCGTCGCTTGCCCGGTCCGGCAAAACTGATCTCGCGTGGATTCGCTCCGGCGTCGAGAGCGACTTTCAGTTCGCCCGCAGAGGCCACGTCGATTCCATCCACCAGTCCTGCCATGTGACAGACCAGGGCCGGCATCGGGTTCGCCTTCATGGCGTAGTGCAGCTTCAACGACGCTGGCAGGGCCGCGCGCAGCAGCGCGACCCGGCGCGTGAGCAACTGCCGGTCGTAGGCGTAGAAAGGCGTCTGGCCGACGCGCGCGGCGAGTCGCGACAGCGGGATGCCACCAACCAGCAGTTCGCCGTCCTTGACCGGGAACTGGCTCATCGGCGCGTGTCTGGGTACTGCGCGGTCGGGTTTATTCACTTGCCGGTCCCCGGTGAGCACGCGGCGGTGACACCGCTTTCCGGCACAGGCGACGCGTTTGCCAGGAACTCGCTGGCCAGTGCCTTGCGGTCGATCTTGCCGTTGGGGTTGCGTGGCAAGGGGCCTTGGCGAACGAGGATGTTCTCCGGCACCATGTAGGCGGGCATTTGTCGGCGGCATTCGGCCAACAGTGCGGTCGTGTCGAGACTGCTGCCGGAGGGTGGGGTGGCTATCACCTGTATGGCTTGCCCAAGTTTGGGGTGGTCAACGCCGAAGGCGACGCATTCGCCGACCTGCCGGGTAGCGTAGAGCACTTCCTCGACTTCGGTTGGGCTTACGCGGTAGCCCGAGGTCTTCATCATCTCGTCGCGGCGACCGATGAAGTAAAGGAAGCCCTCTTCATCCATGCGTACCGTGTCGCCGGAGAAGACGGCGATTTCGGGGAGCACCAGACCGGCATCCCGTCCTGGTGTCTGGGCTGGAAGCGGTTTGTAGCGTTCTGCGGTCTTTTCGTGGTCGTTCCAGTAGCCCATGCCGACCAGTGCGCCACGGTGCACGAGTTCGCCGGGTTCGTCGGCCGCGCACGGTGTTCCGTCGTCACGCAAGACGAGGATCTCGGCGTTGGGGATCGCCTTCCCGATCGAGTCCGGCCGCCGGTCAACCTCCTCGGGCGGCAGGTAGGTCGAGCGGAAGGCTTCGGTGAGTCCATACATCAGGTAGGGCTTGCTCTTTGGCAGACGTTTGCGCAAGGCGGTCAGCGTTTCGCGAGGCATACGCCCGCCGGTATTGGCGAAATAGCGCAGTTGTTCGCCGATGGCGGTCGGCCAATCGAGTTCCGAGAGTTGAATATAGAGTGGCGGGACAGCAGTCAGCCCGGTAACGCGTTCGCGCGCCAGCGCCTTGAGTACGTCCTGCGGCAACAGGTAATTGAGCAGGACCACGCGCGCTCCGGCGTGGAAGGCGGTGGTCAACTGGCTGAATCCGGCATCGAAAGACAATGGCAGCGCCGCCAGCAGGGTGTCGTCAGCAGTGTTCTCGAGGTAACTCGCGACGCTCTTGGCGCCCGCTACCATGTTGCGGTGCGAGAGAACGACCCCCTTCGGCTTGCCGGTACTCCCTGAGGTGTAGAGGATGGCCGCCATGTCGGTGTCGATCACGCGGTGGCCGCATGGGCCGCCAGGCTGGAGCAGGTCGTCCCAGCGCCACAGGGGAAATTGACCTGCAGCGATGGGCAAGGGGCCGGCATTGACCAGCAGTACGTGCCGCAGATCCTTGCAGGAAGGCAGAACGGATGCCAGCAGCGACAGCCGCTCGCTGGAGGTGACCAGCACGCGGACGTTGCAGTCGCGCATGATATAGGCGACCTGATCCGCCTTGAGCAAGGGGTTGAGGGGTACGAAGACGCAGCCGGCGGCGGCGCTGCCAAAACTTGCGACGACGGTTTCCGGCCGCTTCTCGAGGTAGATGGCGATCCGCTCTCCACGCTGCAGGCCCAGGCCGACCAGGCCGCCGACGAAGCTCTCGATCGACTGTTGCAGGAAACCGTAGCTCATCGACTGTTTGCCGTAGGCGAGCGCGGTGGCGTCCGGACGGCTGCTTGCGGAGCGGGAGATCAGTTCGTGCAGGAGACTCGCATCGGTCATAGTTTCGGAGTGGTCGGATGGTAGGGATGGAGGCGAATTTTAACCACAAGAGGTTTTCTGGCTGTGAATTTGTTCCCGCTGGCCGACAACCCCCTGCACGCAACTGGCGCTGCCGTCAGCGGAAAGCCGCCGATGGCTTTGCCGTTGGCCCTCGCGTCAGCGTGCGAACGACGCCAGTCGTCACGCGCAGGATCCGCCATCAGTCATTGCGGGCCTGGAAGCGCAGCGTCAGGCCCGTGCTCTCCTGCCTGCGCAGCCACTGTTCGAGCATCGTCAGTATCCACACCATCTCGCCGTAATAACCGGGGTGCTCCGGCAGGTATTCGCTGATCAGCTTGCGGATGAAATCGGGACGCACGATTCCACGCGCCGCGAGCGTCTGCAGCGAGTCCTCGGCGAGATGCTTCAACGCCGGGTTGCGGGTCGCCCAAACGCCAAAAGGCAGGCCAAAGCCCTTCTTTTTCTTGGTGATGATCTCGTCCGGCAGGAAGCCGCGTAGCGCCTCCTTGAAAAACCAGCGGAGCTTGAACCGACGGAGCTTCCAGTCGGGTGGCAAGCTCATCGAGAAGTCCGTCACGCGATCAGCAAGCAGCGGATAGCCGACCTGGATCCCGGCCATTTGCGTTGCCCCGCGAACCTTGGGAAGGTCGCTGTCGGCAAGGGTGTAGCGCCAGTCATAGGCGAGCATGCGGTTGATCAGGCTTGGCGCGTGGCACTCGTTCCAGGTGGCCTGCATGTGTCGAGACGGCTCGCTCGAATCGATCCGGGCAAGAAAATCAGGGGCAAGTACCGTGGCCGGGCCCAATTGGGTGAGGAGGTTGAAGCTCTGCAGTCGATCGGGCATCGGCACCCGTGAATGACGAACATAACCCGTCGCCTGCCGGAGGCCGGGTATTCGTCGCAGAGGACTGTCGTCGCCGCACATCGGCTCGATCAAGCGCCTGACTCCGCTGGGAACAGATTGGTAGAACTCGAACACGCGTTGCGTAGCGTAGCGCGAGTTGCCCCCGAACAGTTCGTCGCCGCCGTCTCCGGCGAGCATCTTGCTGCAGCCATCGGCGCGGGCAATCTTGCCGCAGTAGTAGGCCGGCAGCGAGGAAGAGTTGCCGAAGGGTTGGTCATGATGCTGGGCGACTGCCGGGATGCTGGCCAGCAAGTCATCCGGCGTCACGTAGTACTCGTGATGTTCGCAGCCAAAGTGTCGCGCGGCGATTCGGGCATACTCCATTTCGTCGTAGCCCTCGGCATCGAAACCGATCGAGTAGCAAGGCGCTGGCCGGCCGGTGACCTGGCCAAGCATGCCGGCAACCGTCGAACTGTCCGTGCCACCCGAGAGGAAGGCGCCAACGCGCTGGTGCCCCGCCAGTTCTTCAGCGACACTGTCAAGAACCAGTTGGCGGAAGGTGTCCCTTGCCTTGGCGAACGGTTGCCGGTGCTGTTCGTCGAACTGCAGGGCCCAGTGGCGCATCACATGCGCTCCTTGGCGGTCGACAAGCACGGCGTGCGCAGCCGGCAGGCGGCGTACCTGGCTGAAGATGGTGCGCGGCGCCGGAATCATGTGGAAGTACAGGTAGTCGAAGATCGCCTGTGGGTCCAGTTCGTCGCCTCGCCCCGCAACGCAATCCGCACGGTCGGAGAAGGCGAGTGTCCGTGCGTCGGCGCGATAGCACAGCGTCTCGATCGCGAAGCGATCCACGGCCAGGAAGACGCATTGGCGTGCCGCATCGACGATCACAAGGGCGTAACTGCCGGTGAGGCGTGGGGCGATGCCGATACCATCAGCCCGCCACGCCTTCAGGATCAATGCGGCAGATCCCGGTCGTCGCGCGCTGTTGGCGGCGCTCTCGCTGTCGACCGAGGGCGAACCGACAACTGCGCAGATAGTTTGGGTGTCGTGGGCGACATCGTCACCCCGCAGTGCCAGCGAGGTGATCAAAGTCGGCACGGCGCTTGCGCCGAATAGGCTGACCAGATCAATCTGGCCAGATAGCTTATCTTTCATGGGTTGCGTGGTGGCTGCGGTAAATGGATCGTTGGCGTCGTAAGGTCAATTTGACATGAGCTGTGACGCTTGGGCGTGGGTGCCTGCCCTTCTAGGGGCGAGCGTGGCGCAAGAGCAGAGGTGCATTCCGCCGGACGCCAAGCGTAACACCACGTCGCTGGCCGATGTCGGCGGAACGGATGCTACGCGAAAGTGAAGATTCGTGCTGTGTCAGATTTCACTCAGCGCAATCATGAGTGCGAACAGGATGGCCACCGGCATGCTCTTGATGTGCCAAGCCATGTGTTCGTCGACACTGAAGAAGCACCTGTCGAGGCGTCTTTCGAAAGTTGTGAGGTGCTCATTTTCGGAGGCATTTCGTGGGCCGCCTTCAAGACTCAGCCACGATCGTCAACTCAAGCCGAGCCTTCACTTCGTGGGAGACCCGCACGGCCGCCCATCAACGCCGCGTTCCCCAGCCATATGCCTACCCCGAGAACAAGGACACCACAGGCTTGAACTGCGCACCAGCGCATGAAGAGAATCTCGGAACTCAGAGTATGGCTGCGGTCTGGGCCGAGCAAGAACTGGACTCCCGAAAAAACCAGCCCGTATTTCTGGACTTGCTGTTCGAGGCCCTGATTCAACAGCCACCAACCCAGAGGAAACGCCACAAGGGAGAACAGCAGGATGCCAGCACGCTCACCATTCCTGGCTGCAGGCAAGTCAGCCAACACCAGCCCATTTAGGCAAATCAGCAGCAGCACGGCATACAGGTAGCCCCCACCACCCCATCCCCATTCGCCGTCACGCGCAATCAGTTCGTAAAGGTTATCAGTTGACGACCAGTCGAAAGCCACCGCTTTGCACAGCCACAGGACCAACAGCGCGCTCGCCAGGAGACGCAACAGCCACGAGTAGCCACCGCAACGGTCAGGCAACCACTGGCGGACAGCAATCATGAGCCCGAGAAAAATGGGGAGGGGAGCGTAAAAGGATGAATAGCGGACGCAACGCTCAAGAAATCCGATGATCTCGGGGGCATCAAGCCTGAGAAAGATCTGTCGCCAGACCTCACCCCAAGTGGTCTCGTTGGTGACAGACCAGAACAGGTTCGATGATCCGGCGATGTCTCCGATACTCTCGGCGGTAACGCTGGACGATAGCAGCGTTAGGCTTATCAGGCTCACGGCAAGGGCAAACACTGGCAGCGTGAGTTCAGGCACAGGCGAGCCGACCAAGCGACGAGCCAACCAGACCGATCCGACGCCGGCCCATAGAAGTGCGAGAGCAAACAAGGCAAGATCGGCAATGCTTCCGTCGTTCCAAAACAACTCCTTTACGTTGTATGGAATATTGGGCAGTCGCAGCAACATGCGGACACCGATGCCTATGAACAGGACGGCGGCTATCAGTGCCAGCAGTTGTGTCTTTCGGCTGTCTGTCTGACCGCCCAGACTGTGTCGAGGAGGAGCGGCCCTGAGTTTCTGATCAGCCGGCGCACGAGCGACCAACATCCCCATGCCTTGCCCCAGCAGCAAGACCAGC
This sequence comes from Accumulibacter sp., assembly GCA_017302455.1. Taxonomy (GTDB): domain Bacteria; phylum Pseudomonadota; class Gammaproteobacteria; order Burkholderiales; family Rhodocyclaceae; genus Accumulibacter; species Accumulibacter phosphatis. The sequence continues at coordinate 22,768 of JAFLDO010000015.1, read as the reverse complement.
AACGGCTCCGTGAAATCAGCCGACCTGGTGTCGATTAGGGTCTGCATCAGTTCCATCACCATGACCCAGAAGGCGAGACCTACACTGGCGATGCTCGGTGTGCCGCCAGCATGTCGGAACGTCTGCAGAATACTTGCGTACAGGACAAGGCGACCGAGCAACGCCCCCAGATTTGTCATCATTGACCCTTGCAACATGGCCGCAAAGGGCACCCAGGAAATGGCTGCCGGCGTATCGCGCAGGACAAAGGGTGAGAGAGCTTCGGTCGTGTAGGCAGCAAGCAATGAGCAGACGACGATGAGGTTTCGTCTGTCCTCAGACAGACGGTAGATTGCCCACCACCCACAAGTGCCAAGAGTGAAGCCGAGCAAGACGGATGCATCCATGGACGCACCACGGAAAAACAGTTTGCCGAGGGCGATGCTGCCGAGCACAGAGGGCAACAGCCACAGAGCGCGCCGGCCACCGAATGCCAAACTGAGCAGACTCCCCAGGAACAGTGCCACCGCCGTTTGCAGCACAATCCCCGGAATCGAGAATACCGGACCACCGGCCAGCAGCAACTTGACTTGATCCTTGACCAGTTGAAAGTCGAGGCTGGGAACCAAGGGCGACCACTCGACCAGAACCCACGCAACGATCAAAGACCAGGCTACCAGCGTGTCTACCGACTTTCCGCGGCCAGACTGAAGGTGCTTCAGCAATAGACGGCCGAGCAATGCACCCGTAGCCAAGCCAACCAAGTTCCAGAAAACGTCGCCCATTGAGGCGAACCGCGATGGAACCCATACTTGACCCACCTGAACACCGAGTGCGATTGCGAAACCCAGTCCAGCCGTAAGCGCTACGGCGACACCGGCGCCGAGACGAGGCGCCATGGAAAACACGCCGGCCAGTCCCCATGGAACAAACAAGACGATGTTGCCCAAGATATCACCACGCGAACTCGTCAGTTTCCAGTTCGAAAACATACGTACGATGGCGTCCGGTGCCGCTGGAGAGAAATCGAATGGGTACAGCGATCCATAGATGATCAAGAAGCCGGTGAGGCCGAGAAGCACGTAGCGCATCATGATCTCTGAGGGTGTTCGAAGAATTCCGGCACGCATAAGCATGGCCCGGCCGCACAGACAGGGAGGTGAATTGCTCGGCGTGAGCCGCCAACGCATCCGCGTCGGTGGATCTCGGTCTGATCGATGCTCAAGTGGTTGTCTGCGAGAATACGGTAAGTGTTGCCCAGCGAAGTTGCTACAGAATGAAGGTCGGTGAAAGCCTGGCGCGCGGGCTCTCGCGACCGTGCTGCACAGTATAGGCAACACCCGGAAATCGGAACCGATCGGGAAAAAGCGGGAAAGAGATTCATTTCACATCGCCTTTTCAGAAGGGTTAATGTGAAGCAATCCAACTTTCGGGAAGCAGAAAACGTCGCCGACGATGAGGTCGCGAGGCCCGAAAAAGAACTTGGCGCGACCAATCTGTTGCCTCGGTCAAGCACCATCCCTGGTGCCTCAACCTTCCGTCGGCGAGCAGAACGCGCCTCTAGATGTTTCATGATACGGGTTGGCTGCCTCTCCTGCAATTACCGTTAGCCCTGGGATGGAGGCGTACTCGATCTTGTGGGCGGTGACAACAGAGTCGCCGCAACTGCACCGAATGGCTCGAGCCATCATGACTCGGGCATGGTGTGCGCATGATGGCCAGCGAGTACGAACAGGGGCTAGCAGACGCGCGGCCCTTCGCGCGAGGGGAAGGCGCCGGCGGTCAGGAAATCCTCGAACTCGGCCGCGGCCAGCGGCCGGCTGAACAGGAAACCCTGCATATCGTCACAGTCGAGCGTGCTGAGGAGTTTTCTCTGGGCTTCAGTCTCCACGCCTTCGGCCAGGACGCGCAAGCCGAAGCTGTGGGCGATGCAGGAAATCGCGTGGATGATCGCGGTCGAACTCTGGTTTTGCGGGTTCAGATCTCGGACGAACGACTGGTCGATCTTGATGCTGTTGATCGGAAAGCGGCGCAGATAGTTCAGTGACGAGTAGCGTGTGCCGAAGTCGTCGATGGCAACGCGCAGTCCGCAGCCGCGCAGTTGCTTGACGATATCGATGTTCTTCTCGGCCTCCTTCATCAACAGGTTTTCGGTAATCTCGATGTCGATGGCGTCCGCCGGAATGGCGTGCGCAGCGAGGCGCCCAACGAGTCGTTCGGGCAGGTCGTTGCGCTCGAAATCCTTCGGTGAGAGGTTGATGGCCAGTTGCAGACTGGTGAATCCCTGGCGACGCCAGACCGCCAACTGGCCGAGTGCCCTGTCCAGTACCCAGTCGCTGAGGGCGACGATCAACCCGGTTTCTTCGGCCAGCGGAATGAAGGTGTCCGGCGCCATCAGACCGTGCTGCGGGTGGCGCCAGCGGATCAGTGCTTCCATGCCGATCGTCAGTCCCTGGCTGAAGCGGATCTGGGGTTGATAGTGGAGTTCGAACTGGTCGCCGCCTTCGAGGGCGGCGCGCAGATCGCTCTCGAGCGTGATCCGCATGCTGTGGCCGCTGTGCATCTCGGGTGCGTATTGGAGGTAGCCGTTCTTCCCACGCCCCTTGATCTGGTACATGGCAATGTCGGCATTGCGCAGCAGGGTTTCCGGGGTTTCGCCACTGTCCGGGAAGAGCGATATGCCGATGCTGACGGTGGTGAAAAAATCCAGTCCGGCGATCCTGAAAGGTCGTTTGACTTCCGCCAGGACCTTGGCGGCGATGACAGCGGCATCCTCGCCGCTGGTCAGGTCGGGCAACAGGACGGTGAATTCGTCGCCCCCCTGGCGTGCCAGCGTGTCGCCGGAACGTAGGCAGCTGCGCGCTCGCTGGGCAAAGCTCTTGAGCAGTTCGTCACCCTCATGGTGGCCATACGTGTCGTTGACGAGCTTGAAGCGATCGATGTCGATGAACATCACGCCCAGCCGCTTGCCTTTTCTCCTTGCCTGCGTCAAGGCAACCGCCAGTCGATCCTTGAAGAGGACGCGGTTCGGGAGTCCGGTGAGCAGGTCGTGAAAGGCCTGGAAAGCAATGGTCTCCTCGGCCTTCTTGCGGTCGGTGATGTCGCGGGCGACGCCGGAGGTGCCCATGAAGTGGCGAGTCGCCGGTCCGTCGTGGGCGGCGGCGTAAAGACCTTGCGCGCTGAGAATGGCGACGATCGTCCGGTTCTCGAAATGGCGTACCCTGTGGGTCTTCGTTTGCAGTCGGATTTCGACATTGGTGCTGGCTCGATCGCCGATCCGGCGCTCGTTGAAGGCAAAGCGGGCGTGCTCCTGGTCATCCGGATGCACGATCGTCGAGTAGTGCTTGCCGAGGAGTTCCTCGCGCGTGTAGCCGAGCAGGCCGTGCACTCGGCCATTGACGAAGATGAAGTGGCCTTTCTTGTCGAGCGTGTAGATGATGTCGGGTGATTGTTCCACCAGGAAGCGGTGCAGGCGTTCGGAGTTTTCGAGTCGAACGGTCATCAGGGCGTGTTCACGCTCGATCCGGCAGCGGTGTAGGACACGGTCTACGGTGTCGATGAGTTCCTGGGGACTGCCGTGCTTGCGGACGAACTCCAGCGCACCGTGGCGCAGGGCGCGGATCGCCGAGTCGATGGATTCGTCGCCACTGAAGACGACAACCGCCGTCGCGATGTGCTTCGTCACCATCCATTCCATGATTTCCAGCCCATGGATGTCGGGCAGGTTCAGATCAAGGATCAGCAGATCGACGTCGCGACGTTCGAGCCGGCGGAGGGCTTCGCTGCCGCTGCCGCAGTCCTCGATCTTGCGTCCCTCGGCCGCCAGCAGTTGTCGGTAGGCCGTCCTGATGCGTTCCTCGTCGTCTACGATCAGGAGGGTGCTGCCGCTTGTCGTTGGTTCCGGGATCTGTGGCGAAAAGTCGACGTTGGGTATGGCCTGCATCGTTACTCCTGGCCGGTGTCCGGCGATGAGATCGTTTTCCTCGTGTGGCGTGTTTCGTGCTCGCCTGGCTGCAGTGTCGGCAAGAGTAGCGCAATCATGGTACCGGAGCCGGCCTGGCTGCGGCAGGTGACCGGAATCTGCAGCCTGCTGGCCAGCGTGCCGACGATCGACAGGCCCAGGCCGCGCACCTCCCCGAGTCGGCCGTCGCGGGGGCGCTGGAGGGCGCGCATCGCGAGCTCGCTCATGCCTGGACCATTGTCCTCGAAACGGAGTTCCGTGTACTGGCGTCCCTGGGAGCGGATGTCATCGGTGACCGAAAGCTTCAGGCGCTGTCCGCGCGAGAGCGCTTCCGAGGCATTCTTGCAGAGATTGACGACGATCTGCTTGATGCTGTCACGGTCACAGGCAACCCATACGGGGTGCGTCGGCAGGAGCGTTTCCACGGCAATTCCGCGCGACTCGAACAGGGTGTCGCGGTAGAGCAGCAGCAGGTCGCGCAGCAGATCACAGATGTCGACCACCTGGTGGTCGGGCAGCGCCCCGGGAACTTCGCTCAAGCGCCGCACTATGGCCGCTACACGGTCGATCTCCTCGCTGAGCACGCTCAGTTCCTGATGAACTTCGATTCCTTCCGGTAGCTTGCCGTCGAGTATCTTCAGGTAGCCCTTGATGATCGTCAGCGGGTTCCCGGCTTCGTGGACGACACGTCTGGCCTTGCGAGTGAAGCGAACCGACGCTTCCTCTTCTGCCTGCTGCCGCACGTCCCGCGCGGTACGCCAGTTGTTGATGCTGATGCCGGCGATGCGCCCGAAATTGGCCAGGCAGGGCAGGCGGCGAGACAGGCGGGCGTGTTGGCCGGCACTCAGGCCGGCGATGATGACCCCTACGGTTCGCGTTTTGCCGACCATGGGCAGGCAGAGCAGGCCGCTGCTGGACAGGGCTCTGGCGAATTGCATGTCCAGCAGGGACGGGGCAGGGGCTGGCTGCTGGTCGTAGGTAGAGCAGATCTGGCCGCCGAGGGCGGCGGTGGCGACCAGGCTTCGCCTTGCCTCGGGGACGATGCTGATCTGGGCGAAGATCGCCGCTTGTCCGGCGATCTCCTTGCCCGTCAGGCGGCCGTCGACCGGATCGCAGAGCAGGAAGGCGAGACGGTTGAGGTCGAACAGGATGCGCGCGGATTCGCGCAGTGCGAGCAGGACCTCGGCATCGGTCGTGAGGGCGAAGAGATCCTGCTGCAGGGGTTGCATCAGGGCCTGGTTGCCGATCAGGGTCGCGATGCGGGTCTGCGCCTCGCCTGGGTGGTGCCTGCGGCCGGCGAGCACGCGCGGCAGGCCCGCCGCGCGGTCGCCAGTTGCCGGGTCTGGGGGGGCGATGCCGATCGCGTCGGCAATCACGCACATCCGTTGCTCGGCCTGTTCGCGCAACACGCGCAGGGGCAGCCTGTCGGTGTCCCCCAACATCTGGTCGGCAAGGTCCGTCAGCACGTCCGGGGCCTCGTCGCCGCCACTCAGCGCATGCGCCAGCCAGACCACCTGGGGCAACTGGGCGGCGGTGACGATCTGGTCTGCCGGCAGATGGTGGAAAAGAATGCCGTCAGCAAACGCTGAGTCGAGTTGCCACTGATCCACCAGCCAGGTGCCGATCTCGCCATGGTGGACGCCCAGTTGCTCGCTCTCCAGTTCTGACAGGGCGGTTTCGCTGCCGGCAGCGGCAAGGATCTGCACATAGGGATCACCAAGCGCCGAGAGGAGAATGAGTTCCCCGACATCATGCAGCAGACCGGCCAGATAAGCTTCGTCCGGCCGCGGGTAGCCACTCGCCGCGGCGAGGCTGCGAGACAACTCGGCGGTGAGCAGCGAATGGGTCCAGAAGGCTGAAAGGTCGACGATTCGGGCGGCGGCGCGCTCATCGAAGAGGCTCTGGACCGACAGGCAGGTGGCAATCGAGCGTACCAGGCGGGTACCGAGCGCGATCAGGCAGCTCTCGATGCTGCGCATCGGGTTGCCCCGCCGGATGGCCGGCGAGTTGGCTGCAGTCAGGACTCGTGTGCATAACCCCGGATCCTGTTCGACCAGTCGGGCAAGTTCGGACATCGTGGTGCCGTCGTCGTCGACCATCTGCAGCAGTCGCAGCAGTACCTGCGGTGGAGAGGGGACTCGCCCGGACTCCATTGCCTGACGGATCGGCTCGGGCAGGCTATACATGGCGCGGCGAAGACACGCCGGTTCGCTCTCTAACAGCGGGCGGCGCGGCGCGTGGAGCGCGCATGTCTTGCGGCGCACCTAAACAAGAGGGTGATGCCTGGCGCGCACGGCGTACTCGTCGCTAGCGCCGAGGCCATCCCTGACTTCCCGCGCGATCACCTCGAAGAGCGAACGGAGCAGGAAATTCATGCCGTCGATGATCTCGTTCACCGACATCATCGACGGAACTCGAGTTCCGCGGTGCTGTATTTCGCCGCCGATCCTCTGCACCCGCACACCGAGTCGGGTAAGGTTCATCGCCAAGCGCGGTTCGGTCAGCACGAAGAGCGTCGTGATGCCGTAATGGCGGGCCAGCGCGAGCAGCCCGAGATAGACCGCGAGTGCCAGATAGGGCTGGCGTGGCTGCTTTTCGGTACCGAAGTCCTCTTCGGAAATGGAAATCGGTCGGTTCTGCTCGCCCTGCCGCCGGCGGTAGCTGCCGATCACCGCCAGGCGGGAGATTTCGGCGATGTGGGAGCGGTCGATGGCCATCGGATCGATAATCGACCTGTCAAGTGTGGCCTCGCAGCCAATCTCGAACGGCAGCGGCGCTTGTGGCTTGTCGAGATCAACCAGCACCAGGCGTGCACATCCGACGTACTGTCCCGTGGTGGCGGACTGCACGAGGCAGTGCACCGACTGAGCGTCGAATGCGTCGGCTTCCAGGCCCTCGGGGCGCTCGGGCTCAAAGCCCAGTTCACGGCAATACACCTCGTGGCGGATGCGGTAGTTCTCGGCGCGCAGTTCGTCGGTGAGCGCCGGCACGACCTTGAAGAACCGGCGGTAGCCTTGGCTGATCGTCAGTTCCGTCAGATTCGATAAAAACATTCGCCACCCTTCTACTGTTCAGCTGCGGTCCGGCCGGCTGCCGCTCCAACGTGGCATGGTACTACGAAGTGAGACGGATATTCGCCGCCTCGCGGCGGCAAGTGTGATGGATTTGGCAAAGCAGTGGCCGCGCGATCCTCAAGCCGGCGGGCGGCCTGTGCTCTGCCTCCGTCGCCCGCGAGTCGTCGTCCGGCTGGCGTCGCAAGAAGGCGAGGCTGCTGCTAGTCGAGCTTCTTCAGGTAATCCTTGGTGAATATCTTGTCGGGCAGATCGCGCAGCTTCATGCTTCCATATTCGAGAACCGACTGCTCGCCGCCGCGCAGTGCGTCCTCCATGACCAGTCGGGTTGGCCGCTTTCGGCCTTCCATGGGCTTGAAGTTCTCGTACTTGCAGGTCTTCAGCAGGCGATTGGAGAGTGAGTAGAACTCCGCCTTGTATGGCCAGAAATCCTTGTCACGCACCCAGTAGACCACGCGCTGATAGGTGACGCTGCGGTCGACGCCGATCAGTTCGAGCACGTTATAGTCATCGTTGCCAATCTTCTCCGTACGCAGGAGTTTCGGGTTGTAGTCCGCGGCGAAATTGGCGCGCGCCAGGTCGCCATTGGCCACCTGACCGGTCAGTCGTTGGGACAGGGCGAGGCGAATCGGTTGCGACACATCGGGCATGAAAACCCACAGGTCGCGGCCTTTCATGAGCAGAATCTGGCCGCGCTCGGACGCTGGCTCGGTCACCATGACGACGCTGTTGGTGTTGCCCTTGGACAACACGCGGTACTTGCGCACGTCAGCGGACTGTCCGCTGCCGGTCGTCGTGATCGCCACGTCGACCTGAAATCCCTCGGCCGGGAAACGCACCTGATCGGCCTTCTCGACGATCAAGCGGGCCTCTGCATCATCGCTGACGGACGGTGCGCCGGCATCGGCGGCCGGCGCGGGGTGCGTCCAGGTGAGGATGGCAACAAACAGAAGGGCCAACGCAGTCTTGACACTCGTATGGCGGAACGTCATGATTTCCATAGTTTTCACCCCATTGTGCTGACCGTCGACGCGGTTGGCAGGAAGTGCCAGCGAATGAGCGTTGTCCGCATCGAACATGTAAACAAGGATTATCTGCTCGGCGAACAGAAAGTCCAAGCCCTCAAAGACATTACTCTGGCTTTCGATCCTGGGGTTTTTCTGGCGATCGCCGGCCCGTCGGGGAGTGGCAAGACGACGCTTCTCAACCTGATCGGCTGCATCGACACGCCATCCAGCGGCAGGATTTTCATCAACGACGAGGACGTCAGCGACCGTACGCCCGATCAGCTCGCCGATCTGCGCGCACGCACGATTGGGTTCATCTTCCAGACCTTCAATCTGCTGCCGGTCCTCTCGGCTGCCGAGAACGTCGAATACCCACTGCTTCACCGGCGCGATGTCACGGCGTCGGAGCGGCGGAAGCGCGTGGCATATTTTCTGGATGTCGTCGGTCTGTCGAAATACGCGGAGCATCGTCCGAACCAGTTGAGTGGTGGCCAACGCCAGCGGGTGGCCATCGCCCGGGCGCTGGCGATCAAGCCGGCAATCGTCCTCGCCGATGAGCCGACGGCCAACCTCGATCACCGGACTGGCGAGGAGATCCTCCTGCTGATGAAGAAGATCAACCGTGCCTTCAAGACGACCTTCATTTTCTCCACCCACGACAAACGCGTGATCGCTCGAGCGGACCGACTGGTCCGTATCGAGGACGGGGAGATCGCCATGCTCGGCGTGCGTTCAAGCACCAAGTGGTCCCTCGCGCGTCACCGCCCGTCGGAAGGCGGTGCCGGTAACCCGGAGAACCGCCCTTCGACCGAAGCGACGCCCTCAGGTGGGGAAACGAACAATGCAGAACACAACTAGAAGGCCGTGCGCGTGTTTCGCGCTGCTCTGGGCGACGGTGCCGCTTTGCGTGCAGGCCGATACCACCGGCAGCGCCGGCGGTCCGCCGATCGCCGTCTCGCGGCCGTTGGCGGCCGCAGCGTCGGCGACGCTGCTCGCCGCGAAGCCGGACGCCGATCTGCCGAAGGGTCGGAATGCCCTGTTTGGCGATGACGATCCGGTCAAGGAAACCGAGGAGCCGCTCAAGGAAACCGCGGAACCGGTCAAGGAGACAGAAGGCGCGGCCAATCGGGATGCGCTGTTCGGTGACGAGGCCCTGCTCAAGCCGACGGCCGACGCGGCCAGTGGCAGCGCGCCGTCGCGGACGGCCGGCTTCAAGGGCTTTGTCGACAACGTGATGGCTTATACCTATCCGCAGCCGGCGCATTGGTCCGAGATGATGACGCGCTTCGATCTCAGTGCGCAGGGCAGCCTGAGCAGCAATGTCAAATGGAAGCTGGGTGCGCGCATCGACTATGACGCCGTCTACTCGGTGACCGACTTCTACCCGCAGGCCGTGGAAAACAACCAGCGGTTCAACGTCCTGCTGCGTGAGAACTACCTCGACATTGGCGCCGGTGACTGGGATTTCCGTGTCGGCCGGCAGCATGTCATCTGGGGCGAGATGGTCGGCCTGCTGTTCGGCGACGTGGTTTCCGCCAAGGACTTGCGGCATTTCGTGCTGCCCGAATTCGACATCCTGCGGATTCCGCAGTGGGCTGTCAGAGCGGAGTATTTCAAGGACGATCTGCACGCCGAACTGCTGTGGATCCCGGTCGCCAGCTACGACAACATCGGCAAGCCGGGTGCCGAGTTCTATAACTACACCCTGGTGCCGTATCCGACGGCGACCTTCCGCAACGAGAAGTTTCCGACGCGCAATCTCTCCAATACCAACTACGGCATGCGCCTGTCGATGTTGCGGGACGGTTGGGATGTGGCGGCTTTTGCCTACAGCAGCATGAGCGTGGCGCCAACCTTCTACCGGGAAATCGTCCCCGGTCCCGTGCCGACCGTCGTCTACCAGGCCCGGCACGATCGTATCGACCAGTTCGGCAGCACGGTGGCCAAGGACTTTGGCTCAGTGGTTTTCAAGGCCGAGGCCGTGTACACCAACGGCCTGAACGTCCAGGTCGCCAACGCCACGGATCCCGACGGGGTCGTGTCGCAGAACACGCTTCTCTGGGTGCTCGGCCTCGACTTCACCCAGTTCACCGACACCCGGATCAATGTTCAGCTCTTCCAGACCCACTTCTTCGACCACAATCCGGACACGCTGACGTCGCCCAACGAAAGCGGCTACAGCCTGCTGCTCAACCACAAGTTCGGCGACAAGGTCGAGGCGCAGGCCTTGTGGGTCGCCAGCCTGAACCGCACCGACTGGATGCTCCGCCCGCGAGTCAACTGGAACTTCGAGAAGAACTGGCGTCTCGCACTTGGCGTCGATATTTTCAACGGGCCGGCGTACGGCTACTTCGGTCGCTACGACGCCAAGGACCGCGTCTATACGGAGCTGCGCTACAGTTTCTGAGACGTGTCCTGGCCGGCAACGAGAACGGCGGCGCCACGGATCTGGCCAATTCGCAGCCTGTGCAGCGCCTCGTTGGCCGATTCGAGGGGAAAACACTCCACTTCCGTCCTGACACCGGCCCGGGGCGCAACGGCGAAGAACTCCTCACCATCGCGCCGGGTCAGGTTGGCGATCGAGCGGATGCAGCGCTCTCCCCAGAGAATCGAGTAGGGGAACTCGGGAATGTTGCTCATGTGGATGCCGGCGCAGACCACGGTGCCGCCCTTGACCGTGTGGCGAAGCGCTTGCGGCACCAGGTCGCCGACCGGTGCGAAGAGGATCGCCGCGTCCATTTCCCGAGGTGGCGCCGCGTCGGCTCCGCCGGCCCAGGCCGCGCCGAGCTGGCGGGCAAAAGCCTGGCCTTCGACATCGCCCGGCTTGGTGAAGGCGAAGACCTCGCGTCCCTGCCAGCGAGCCACCTGCGCGATGATGTGCGCGGCCGCGCCGAAACCGTAGATGCCGAGGTGCCGCGCGTCGCCGGCGGCAACCAGCGAGCGGTAACCGATCAGCCCGGCGCAGAGCAGCGGTGCCGCCTCGGCGTCGGAATAAGTGTCAGGCAGGGCGAAGCAGTAGTTCTGATCGGCGAGCGCGAATTCGGCGTAGCCGCCGTCGAGCGTGTAGCCGGTGAACTCCGCCGCGTCGCAAAGGTTCTCGGCGCCGCTGCTGCAGTAACGGCAATGGCCGCAGGTGCGTCCGAGCCAGGGGACGCCGATGCGCTGGCCAAGCGCGAATCGCTGCACCTCGGCGCCCTTGTCGACGATCACGCCGACGATCTCGTGGCCGAGCACCAGCGGCAGTCGCGGTTGTCGCAGATCGCCGTCCATGACGTGCAGGTCGGTGCGGCAGACGCCGCAGGCGCGTACCTCGAGCAGGACCTGATCGGCACCGGGTTTTGGCCGAGGCACTTCGGCCAGCCGCAAGGGCTGGCCCTGCGCATCCAGAATCATCGCTTTCATTTGGCAGACCTCCGCATGGCGTTCCTTGCCAGGCTGCGGCAAGCGAACGCCGACGATTCTATGCTTCGCCCCTGGCTCGACGCAACGCGCCCGGCCAACGGCGCTGACCGCCGCGGCGAGTGGTTCGCGGCACGCGCGCCTGCAGACCCTTGGCGGAGCGCGGACTTTATGCGTTAGACTGCAGGTCACCATGGCACTGCTCGAGATCCGCAACGTCAGCCGCCGCTTCGGCGACCTCAAGGCCCTTGACGACGTTTCCCTGTCGATCGAGGCGGGTGAGTTCTTTACCCTGGTGGGTCCGTCCGGTTGTGGCAAGACCACGCTGTTGCGCATCATCGCCGGCTTCGATGAACCCGATGGCGGCGAACTGTTGCTCGACGGCCGCCCGCTGGCCGGCATTCCCCCTGAAAAGCGCCCGGTGCACACGGTCTTCCAGAGCTACGCGCTCTTTCCGCACCTGACCGTGGCGCAGAACGTTGCTTTCCCGCTGGAGATGGCCGGCACCGGCCACGCCGAGATTCGTCGCCGTCTCGACGAAGCGCTCGGACTCGTCGATCTGGCCGACAAGGCGCGGCAGTTTCCGCACGAGTTGTCGGGGGGCCAGAAGCAGCGCGTCGCGCTGGCGCGCAGCCTGATCAACAAACCGCGCCTGCTGTTGCTCGATGAGCCGCTGGCGGCGCTCGACGCCAAGCTGCGCGAGCAGATCCAGGGCGAACTGATCGCCTTGCAGCGCGAGGTCGGCATCACCTTCGTCTTCGTGACCCATTCGCAGCAGGAGGCGCTGGCGCTGTCGCACCGCATCGCGGTGATGAACAAGGGGCGCCTTGAGCAGATCGGCGCCCCGCAGGAGATCTACGGCTACCCGCGCAATCGTTTCGTCGCCGATTTCATCGGCACCGTCAACCTGCTGCCGGTCGAGGTGCGGGAAGTCGCCGCCGACCACCTGCGGCTCTTCGCAGTCGGACTCGGCGAGATCGTCGGCGCTTCGGCCGTCGACGCCAGGCCGGGCGAACGCGGTGCCCTGGCCCTGCGTCCGGAGCAAATCCGTATCGTCGCTCGTGGTGAGGCGCAGGCGCTGGAGAACCACTTCCACGGGGTCGTCCGCGACCACCTGTACCTGGGTGACGTTACCGTCTACAAGATCGCCCTCGACAATGGCGTCGTGCTCGAAGCGCTGCTCGCCAACTCGCTTCCCGGACCCGCCAGCTTCCTCGAACGCGGCGAACCGGTGGACGTCGCCTGGCGGCTCGCCGCCGGGGTCTTCCTGCATGACTGAGAGGCGAAGCGCCCGCCACGCCGGCGGGCCGGGCGAATCGCTGACCCGGTGGCTGGTCAGCCTGCCGCCGACGCTGTTCCTGCTCGTCTTCTTTCTCGCGCCGGCCTTGCTGATGCTCGGCGCGTCCTTCCGGGAGCCGGGCGATTTCGGGGGGCTGGCGCCTGCCCGGCAGGACGGGCAGTGGAATCTGTCGCTGGAGACCTACCGTTTCTTCTTCGGCGACTGGATTTACGCCGAGATCTTTCTCCGTTCCTTCCTCGTCGCCGCGGCGACGACGCTGCTCTGCCTCGTTCTCGCCTATCCGCTGGCCCTCGCCATCGCACGCAGCGCCAGGCGTCATCGCGACCTCTTGGTGCTGCTCGTCATCCTGCCCTTTGCCAGCAACTTCCTGATTCGCATTTACGCCTGGATCATCGTGCTCGGCCCGGCCGATCTGCTGTACAGCCCGTTCGCCGTGATCGCCGGCATGGTCTACGTGCACCTGCCGTTCATGATCCTGCCGCTGTATACCAACCTCGAAAAGCACGACCCGGCTTTGCTGGAAGCGGCGCAGGATCTCGGCGCCGATACCTGGACGCGCTTTCGGCGAATCACGCTGCCGCTGTCACTGCCCGGCATCTGGGCCGGCTCGGCGCTGGTCTTCATCCCGGTACTCGGCATGTTCGCGATTCCCGAACTGCTTGGCGGCACGGGCGACATCCTGGTCGGCAACCTGATCAAGGAGCAGTTCCTGGAAAGCCGCGACTGGCCGCTCGGCGCTACGCTGTCGATCCTCCTGACCATCGCCGTGCTGCTGCTCGCCGGCATTTCGGCGTGGGCCGGACGACCGCGCCGGAGTTCGCCATGAAGGGGCGGGCAACCGCTTGGCTATGGGCGGCGGCGCTCGCCGTCTATGCCTTTCTCTACCTGCCGCTGGCGGTGGTCGTCCTCTTCTCCTTTAACGACTCGCTGCTCAACGCCGAGTGGGTCGGCTTCACGACGCGCTGGTACGCGACGCTGTTCGCCGACGAGCAGATGCTCGGCGCCGCCGCCAACTCGCTGCTCATTGCCCTCACCGCCGCGACGCTGGCGACCGTGCTCGGGACCATGGCCGGGATGGCCATGCAGCGCTGGCGCTCCGGTCTGCTGCGCTGTCTGCCTTTTCTCGTGCTGACGCCGGTGGCGATGCCCGAGATCCTGCTCGGCGTGTCGCTGCTGCTGTTCTTCCGCCAGGTGCTCGACCTGACGCTCGGCCTCGTCTCGATCCTCATTGCGCACATCACCTTCTCGATCGGCTTCGTCGCGATCGTCGTGCGCACCAGCCTGGCGATGCTCGACGAAAGCATTTTCGAGGCCGCGCGCGATCTCGGCGCCGGCCCCTGGCAGACGTTCCGGCGCGTCACCCTGCCGCTGATCCTGCCGGCCGTGCTGGCCGGTTTCCTGATGAGCTTCACCCTCTCGATCGACGATTTCGTGATCACCTTCTTCGTTGCCGGTGTCGGCGTCACCACGCTGCCGCTGCAGATCTACTCGATGATCAAGGTGGCCGTGACGCCGGAAGTGAATGCCGTTTCGACGCTGCTGATGGCGCTGACGCTGACGCTGATTGCGCTGGCCGCGAGGCTGGCGCCGGACGCGCTGAAGGGCAGGATGTGAGGAGCTTGTTGCGCGTCGTCCGCCGGCTGGCGCTGCTGCTGCTTGGCGCTCTGGCGACGCCGGCGCACGCCGAAGATGTCCTCTATCTCTACATCTGGAACAGCTACCTCTCGGAAGACACGGTTCGCCGTTTCGAGGCGCAGTGCCAGTGCCGCGTCAACCAGGACTATTACTCCGACAACGAGGAGATGCTGGCCAAGCTCGAAGCCGGCGCCACCGGCTACGATCTGGTCGTTCCCACCGGCTTTGCCGTCGAGACGCTACTCCGCAAGGCGGCGCTGCGCCCGCTCGACAAGGCCAGGCTGCCGAACCTCGCCAACCTGAAGGCCGAGTTTCGCGAGCCCTGGTACGATCCCGGCATGCGCTACGCCGTGCCTTACGCGACGACGGTGACGCTGCTCGGCTACAACGCCAGGCGGCTGGCCCAGCTTGGCCTGCCGACCGACACCTGGGCGCTGATCTTCGAGCCGCGCTACCTCGAGAAGCTCAAGGGCAAGGTGACTGTGCTCAACAGCCAGCGCGAACTGATGGCCGCGGCCATGAAATACCTTGGCTACTCGGTGCAGGAGATCGACCCGGCGCGCTGGGACGAAGCCAAGCGTCTCATCCTGCGCGCCAAGCCCTACTGGGCGACGTTCTCGAACAGCACCTACATCAAGGACCTGGCGATCGGCAACATCTGGCTCGCCCACGGCTACTCGAGCGACATGTACCGGGCGCAGCAGGACGCGCTGGAAGCGAAACGGCCGTTCGCCATCGAATTCCGCACGCCGAAGGAAGGCGCGGTGCTGGCGGTCGACAGTTTCGTCCTGCTCAAGGGCGGCCAGCGCCCCGACCTCGCGCACCGCTTCATCGACTTCATCCTCGACGGCACCAACGCTGCGGATGTCTCGAACCTGATCGGCGCCGGCAACCCGAACGCCGCCGCGACGCCGCACATCCGCCCCGAGATTGCCGGCAATCCCGGCATCTTCCCGCCGCCCGGCGACCTGCGGCGGCTCGAAATGCTGCGCGATTTCGACCCGAAAACGCGCCGCATCCTGTCGCGGATGTGGACCGAGATCAAGGTGCGCTGAACGCCGCTGATCGATACGGCCCTCATCGAGAGCCAAGAGCAACCGATCAGGGTTTCGACGCAAGCGTATGGCCAGTGCTTCATGCGGTGACGAACGGATTGACGACAGACAGCTGGTCTGCCAGCACCTGTCCATTCTGCAGGTCCTCGGAATAGAGCGTATCGCAGCCGGCGAGCACGGCTGCTGCCACGATCAGTGCATCCCAATTGGCAAGCTGGTAGCGGATGGCCAGCTCTGCGCTCTTGCGGATGGTCGTTTCATCGACGGGCAGCACATCGGTAAGCCGCATCACACTATCTGCGAAGGCGTACGCCTTCGTCCGACCAAAATCGAGCTTCCGCAGGCAGACATTGATGGCCTCATTGATGACCTGCGCGCTGACCAGCGGACGCGCCGCCAGGATGCCGCGCGCAATCTCCGCCTTGCGGCTGTCCTTCCCAATGGTATACAGGACGACGTTCGTGTCAGCGAAGCACTTCGCGGTCATAGCACTCATCACGGTTGAACTTGCCATCGAACACCGCACCGAACTGATCGAATTCGCTCATGTCCGCAGTTGCCGCCATGGTCTGTGCGCGCCTGGACTTGAGGTAGCCAACAAAATCCAGCACTTCTCGCGCATCCGTCTCAGGCAGCGTCCGCACTTCCTCGACAATTCGTTCCATCGTGTTCATGGTTGGCCACTCCAAATGATTGGCCGAAGTCTAACCGACAGGCCGACGGACTTTCAACAACCATGGTCGCCCATCGGCTATGCTTCCACGCTCTGCCAACGCTCAGCGCCACGCCCATGACCCCCAGCCAGTTCATCGCCAGATGGCGCGACAACCCACTCTCCGAGCGCGCCGGCTCGCAGGCCTTCTTCCTCGACCTGTGCGCGCTGCTCGGCGTCGACGCCCCGAACGATTCGGACAACTATTGTTTCGAACGCGGCGCGACGCGCACCGGCGCCGGGCATGGCTGGGCGGATGTCTGGAAGCGCGGGCATTTCGGCTGGGAGAACAAGGGTCCGGGCGGTGACCTCGGCGGCGCCCTCAAGCAACTGATGACCTACGCGCTGGCCCTCGACAACCCGCCGCTGCTCGTCGTCAGCAACCGCGACGTGACGCAGATCCACACCCATTTCACCGGCACGCCGTCCGAGACGCACACCATCCGCCTCGAAGACATCGGCACGCCCGACAACCTGCAAAAGCTGCGCCGGCTGTTCACCGACCCCGAAAGCTTCCGTCCGGGCCGCACCGTGCGCGAGATCACCGCCGACGCCGCCGGCCGCTTCGCCGACATCGCCCAATCGATGACCAGCCGTGGCCACGATCCGCAGAAGGTCGCGCACTTCCTGATCCAGTGCCTGTTCTGCATGTTTGCCGAAGACATCGAACTGCTGCCCAAGCACCTTTTCGAGCGCGTCATGGCCAAGCGCGGCGCCGACACGGTGAAGCTCGGCGCCGCGCTCGGTGAACTCTTCCAGGCCATGCAGAACGGCGGCGACTTCCTGCTCGAAGACATCGCCTGGTTCAACGGCGGCCTCTTTGCCCATGTCGACCTGATCGAACTGACGCCCGGCGAGGTCGCCGCGCTGCACGCCGCCAGCAAGATGGACTGGAGCGCCATCGAGCCGTCGATTCTCGGCACGCTCTTCGAACGCGGCCTCGACCCGAAGATCCGCGCCCCGCTCGGCGCCAACTACACCGACCCGGGGACGATCATGAAGCTCGTCAATCCGGTCATCGTCGAACCGCTGGCGCGCGAATGGGCGCAAGCCCGCGCGCGCATCGGCCCGCTGGTCGCCAAATATCACGCGGGCGGCAAAGGCTCGCAGAGCGCCTGGAAGGAAGCCCAGGCGCTGTTCCTCGGTTACATCGAGCGCCTGAAAAGCTTCCGCGTCCTTGACCCCGCCTGTGGCTCGGGCAACTTCCTGTACCTCAGCCTGCGCGCGCTCAAGGACCTCGAGTGTGTACCGCCAACGTTTTTGATGTTTCAATGTTCACAGAACTTGATGGCTTAGCGAATGATTGGCTGAGAAACCGCAGCCAGTCATCATGGCTGTTGGCGCGAAATGCCGCACCAACAGCCATGATCGAGCGTATCGACTCTCCGCCGCGTCAAGGGGGTGCTTCGCCAGGCTGCATAGTGCCGCAGCCTGCCCTTGACCCGTCTCCGAGTCATCGAGCCCATCACGCTCGTGATTATTTATGACAGGGTAACAAGAAAAACCAAACAAAGTCAGACCATTACAACACATCACTCTTGTTGACCAAGTCCTGATCACACCGTGATGGCACTTCGAGCACTCCATCAGTTATCGTGATTATTCAAGAAATCATGGAGTTATCGACAAAGCCATCAACTTGCTTGACCAAAGTTGAGCGATTTCCCATCACGGGAGCTGACCGTGCTCACTCGAGCACCGCGCCAACCTCGACGCCGAAGCGCTCGGCCTGCAACGGCAACTCACCATCGAAAGCAGCCCGGCCAACGTGCTCGGCATCGAGATCAACGCCTACGCCGCCGAACTGGCGCGGGTGACGGTGTGGGTCGGCGAAATACAGTGGATGCTGAAGAACGGCTACGACTTCCGCCGCAACCCGATCCTGGCGCCGCTCGACCATATCGAGCACCGCGACGCGCTGCTCGACGCCGACGGCAGCGAAGCGGTGTGGCCGAAGGCCGATGTGATCGTCGGCAATCCGCCGTTTCTCGGCGACAAGATGATGCGCGGCGAACTCGGTGCCGACTACGTCGAACGCCTGCGCAAGCGCTACGCAGGCCGCGTTCCCGGCGGCGCCGACCTGGTGACTTACTGGTTCGAGAAAAGCCGCGCGCAGATCGAGGCCGGCTTGTGCGAGCGGGCAGGGCTGGTCGCCACCAACTCGATTCGCGGCGGGGCCAACCGCAAGGTGCTCGATCGCATCGTCGACACGACGCGCATCTTCGAAGCCTGGAGCGATGAAGCGTGGGTCAATGAAGGGGCGGCGGTGCGGGTGTCGCTGCTGGGTTTCGGGAGAGGTTCGGGCATCGACGGCAGCGCTCGGCTGGACGACGCCGAGGTTGCCGCCATTCACGCCGATCTGACGGCAGGCGCGGGGCTTGATCTGACGCAGGCCAAGGCCTTGGCGGAGAACGCTTGCGCCGCTTTCCAGGGAATCACCAAGGGCGGAGCCTTCGACGTTCCCGGCGCGCTGGCACGCCAGTGGCTAAGTTTGCCAAATCCGAACGGCCGGCCAAATGCGGACGTGGTTCGCCCTTGGCGCAACGGTATGGATGTCACGCAGCGCCCGGGAGACAAGTGGATCGTCGATTTCGCGGAATACTCTCAGACCGCCGCCATGTTGTTTGAAACGCCGTTCGTTCATGTCTTGACGCTTGTCAAGCCGGAGCGCGACACTAATGCCGAAAGGAGTATTCGCGAAAAATTCTGGTTGTTCAAGCGATCAGCGGCAGACATGAAACGGGAAGTTGCAAGACTGCCTCGCTTCATCGCGACACCGGAAGTCGCCAAGCACCGCGTTTTCGTCTGGCTGCCGGCGGCGGTGGTGGCGGACAAGAATCTTGTCGTCGTAGCGCGCCCGGACGATGCGACCTTTGGCATCCTGCAATCGCGCTTTCACGCGTTGTGGGCGCTTCGCATGGGGACGAGCCTTGAGGATCGCCCGCGCTATACCTCCAGGACCACGTTCGAAACCTTCCCTTTCCCCGAGCACCTGACCCCCCGCGACACGGCCCAGACTGCGCCGACTGGTCCGCTCGCCGAGCGAATCGGATCAGCCGCGCGGCGCCTCGACGAACTGCGCGAAAACTGGCTCAACCCCGCCGAATGGGTCGATTGGGTGATTACCCCCGAAGAAGAGAAAGCCGGCTTCCCGAAGCGTCCGGTGGCCAGGTCCGGCCACGCCGCCGATCTGAAGAAACGCACCCTCACCAACCTCTACAATGCCCGTCCCGCCTGGCTCGCGCTCGCGCATCAGGAACTCGACCACGCCGTCGCCGCCGCGTATGGCTGGAGCGACTACACCCCGGCGATGCCCGACGAAGAAATCCTGCGCCGGCTGCTGGCGCTGAACCTGCAACGCGCGGCCGCCGCCGGCTGAGGGTCGCGTGTTCACCGCCTTGGCCAAGGGCGTGCGCGCGTCGTGCCGCCATCACCCGGCGACAAAATCCTGGCACGATGCCTCGTGATTCGATCACGGCACGACAAATTGGCAACACGCCGTCGCGTGCTGCCATCACGACAGGTCGTGATGGCAGCCCGGTGAAGCAAATTCCTTCCACGACGTGTCGTGATTCGATCACGGCGCGACAAATTGCCATCACGAGCCGTCGTGTTGCCAACACGACACGCGCACTACGCTCCCTGGTCGAGCGAATGGCTTGTTTGCGGCCGCCAGCAAGCGGCGCCTTGACAGCATTTCAAGCCAGGCGCTACGATTTTCGACGCGGGACATCCGTCCCTCGGCCTGAAGAAGAAGGCCGAGCGCAAGGCCCCCACCCGCGCCAGCAAGCCGATCTAGCGGCGCCTGCCTGGTTCCGGTCATCACAGAACTATAATGACTTCTTTACAATCTCTGCCCGATCTGCGTGATCGCGGCACAAGCTGGTCTATAGTGGGGGGGCTGGGAATTCGGTCGTCGACCTGCTGGAAGGCGGCGACTGTTTTCGGTGGATGAGGCGCGACCGATGTGCATGCGATGGAGGCCATTCGTCGACCCAGCGGACGAATCGCTGCCGTACATGGACCATGGAGGTAGCCGGTGAGCACCGAGGAGAAGAAGGACGCTACAGAAGCGCCGCGCTCGCCGGCATCAGCCCCGGTGCCGGAGCCCGGCCTGGCGGAGCCGCAAGGCGCGCCGTCGCCCGAATCCCTGCAGTGGACGCTGCATGAACTGCGCGTGCAACGGATGGCGCTCGACAGGCAGAACGAGGAGCTGCGCCGTGCCCAGGCCGAGATCGAGGCGTCGCGCGAGCAGTATCGGCAACTCTACGACCTGGCGCCGGCGGGCTACCTGACGCTTTCCCGACAGGGCCTGATCCTCAAGGCCAACCTGACCTGCGCCAGCCTGCTGGGCGTGCCCCGGGATCTGCTGATCGACCAGCCGTTTGCCCGCTTCATCCTCAATGACGATCAGGTCATCTACTATCTCTACCGCAAACGGCTGCTCGCGGCCGGCGAATCGCCGGCGTGCGAACTGCGGATGGTGAAGCAGGGCGGCGACACCTTCTGGGCGCGCGTGGACGCCACCAGTGCTCGCGACGACGCTGACGCTGCCGTCTTTCGCGTCATGATCAGCGACATCAGCGACCGCAAGCAGAGCGAGGTCCGACTGCAACTGGCGGCCTGCGTCTTCTCGCATGCCCGCGAAGGCATCATGATCAGCGCCACCGACGGCACGATCGTCGAGGTCAATCGCGCCTTTACCCGCATCACCGGCTACAGCCGTGAAGAAGCCATGGCCCGCAACTCGCGATTTCTCGCCTCAGAGCGTCAGGACAAGGCGTTCTACGCGGCCAGGCGGCGCGCGCTGAACGAAGATGGCTACTGGTCCGGCGAAGTCTGGAACCGGCGCAAGAACGGCGAGTTGTATGTCGAGATGCAGACCGTCAGCACGGTGCCCGACGTGCAAGGCAAGATCCGCCAGGTGGTGACGCTGTTCTCCGATATCACCACGATCAAGCAGGCGGAGGAGGCGCTGGCCGCCAGCGAAGAACAGCGTCGACTGTTCATCGAATACGCGCCGGCCGGACTGGCGATGTTCGACCGCGACATGCGCTATCTGTACGCGAGCAACCGCTGGTTCGCCGATCACGGCCTGGAAAAGCGCGATCTGCAGGGCCTGTCACACTACGACGTCTTCCCGGAACTCCCGGAAGAGTGGAAGGAAGCGCATCGCCGAGGCCTGGCGGGCGAGGAATTGCGCTCGGAAGGGGACCGCTTCGAAAGGCTCGACGGTTCGGTGAAGTGGGTGCGCTGGGAGATCCATCCCTGGTACGACGCGCAGCGAAGCGTCGGCGGCATCGTCATCTTCACCGAAGACATCACCGCCAACAAGCAAGCGGAGGCAGCGCTGCGCGCCAGCGAAGAGCGTTTGTCACTGGTGTTGCGTGGTACCCGGGACGCCTTCTGGGACTGGGATCTGCGACGCAGCGACGTCTACTATTCGCCGCGCTGGTGGGACATGCTCGGCTATGTCGACGACGAACTCGTCTTCGATACGAAACTGTGGCAGCGACTGACCCATCCCGACGACGTGCAGCGCGTTCGCCAGGTGTTCGGGGCGGCTTTGGCGGACGGTGCCGACTCCTGCAAAGTGGAATTCCGCTTGCGGCACCGCGACGGCCATTACTTGCACACCATCTGTCGCGCGATGATTCTGCGCGACGAGAACGGCAAGGCGATCCGCGTCGCCGGCGCCAACACGGATATCACGGTACGCCGGCAGACCGAAGACGCCTTGCGCGAACAGGAAGCCTTCTTCCGCCTGATCGCCGAGAACCTCGAGGGTTTCCTGGCCGTTCTCGACGTCGACGGACGGCGGATCTACAACAATCCCTCCTACGCCCGCCTGGTCGGCGACCGGAAGCTTCCCGGCACCTCCTCCTTCGCCGATATCCATGCGGATGACCGTGAACGGGTCATGCAATCGTTCCGTGACACCGTCGCTACCGGCGTCGGCCAGCATCTCGAATATCGCTTCGTCACCAGCGACGGCCGCGTCCGTGTGATGGAGTCGCGCGGCGGCGCCATCAAGGACAGCGAAGGCCGTACCAAGCGCGTCGTCGTCCTCTCCCATGACGTCACCGAGCGCCGCGAGGCCGAGGAGAGAATCCGTCATCTGGCCTTCCACGACACGCTCACGCAACTTCCCAATCGGCTGACGCTACTGGACCGCCTGCGACAGACGCTGGCCGTCAGCAAGCGCACCGGTTGCCAGGGCGCGCTGATGTTCGTCGACCTGGACGAATTCAAGGCGATGAACGACACCTACGGCCACGAAGCCGGCGACCTGCTGTTGATCGAGGTGGCGCACCGCCTGAAAGCCTGCGTGCGCGAGATGGACACCGTGGCGCGTTTCGCCGGCGATGAGTTTGTGGTGATGCTGAGTGCCCTCGATTCGGGCAGCGCGCAATCGACTTCGCAAGCCCGGATCGTCGCGGAGAAAATCCGTCTCAGCTTGTCGCAACCGTATCGGCTGAGCATCCGGGATGAGCAACTGTGTTCCAAGTCAAGCGTTTTTAGGGGCGTTTGGGTGTTCTGGATTCCAGGGGATACCCGATTTGACGATCGCGTTCATAATCGTCAGCATCTTATGCATGCAAGCGACCAAGGCGACCTTTTTGAGCTTGCCTTTGGCGAGCAACCGTTC
>JAFLDO010000014.1 GCA_017302455.1 Accumulibacter sp. | reverse complement strand
CCGCAAAGCCTATCGCAGTGCCCTTTCCTGGTTCAAACGCGGCCTCCGCCTTCTCTTGAGACGCGCTGCCAGCGCACTGCCTCTTCCCAAGTTCTTTCAGGGGGCCGAAACATGATAGGTGGTAAGGTCGCCGACGCAACACGCTTGACTGCCTGGAGGGTACTGCCATGTTGATCCGTATCGATCGTTCGACCTTGCTGATGGTCGACTTGCAGGAGCGTCTTCAGCCGGCCATTCACGAGGCTGAACGGGTACTTGAAGCCAGTCTGTGGCTCACCCGACTGGCACAGCGGCTGGGTGTCCCGGTGATCTGCACGGAGCAGTATCCGAAAGGTCTGGGGCCGACCCTGCCGGTCTTGCGGCGCTTGCTGCCGGACGCATGCGTGGTCGAGAAGCTTCATTTTTCGGCCGTTCCGGAGGGAGGACTGTGGAATCGTTGCGGGGGCGATCGTGCGCAGTTCGTTGTGATCGGAACGGAGGCGCACGTCTGTGTGCAGCAGACGGTGCTCGACCTGCTTGCTGCGGGTCGCCGGGTTTTCGTCGTCGAGGAGGCCGTCGGATCGCGGCGATCTGCCGACAAGGAACTGGCCCTGGCACGCATGCGTAGCCACGGCGCGGACATCGTGTCGCGCGAAATGGTGGCCTTCGAATGGTTGCGACAGGCGGGCACCGACGTTTTCCGCGAGATCAGCCGCGAGTTCATTCGCTGAGCGGACGTGGTAGCGGCAAAGTCGGCCGGCACGTCCGGCTGGCGTCACTGCGAGCGTTGGAGAGCGGCTCTGTTTTCGGCTACAATCTGGATTTCCCGCTGCAGTCATCTCCATGATCAAATATGTATTCGTCACTGGCGGCGTGGTTTCATCCCTTGGCAAGGGAATCGCAGCCGCGTCGCTGGGAGCGATCCTCGAGTCGCGCGGCATCAAAGTCACCCATCTCAAGCTCGATCCCTACATCAACGTCGATCCCGGAACGATGAGTCCGTTCCAGCATGGTGAAGTGTTTGTCACCGAAGACGGCGCCGAAACCGATCTCGACCTGGGTCACTACGAACGCTTTACCAATGCGCGCATGGAACGGCGCAACAACTTCACGACCGGCCAGATCTACGATTCCGTGATCAAGAAGGAACGGCGCGGGGAGTATCTCGGCAAGACAGTTCAGGTGATTCCGCACATTACCGACGAGATCAAGGCCCACATCCGGCGTGGAGCGGAGGGGGCAGATCTGGCGATCGTCGAGGTCGGTGGCACGGTTGGCGACATCGAGTCGCTTCCCTTCCTGGAGGCGATCCGCCAGATGGGTCTGCAGGAAGGGCGAAGCAACGCCTGTTACATGCATCTGACACTGGTTCCCTACATTTCGACCGCGGGTGAGCTGAAGACCAAACCAACGCAGCACTCCGTCAAGGAGTTGCGGGAGATCGGCATTCAGCCCGACATCCTTCTGTGCCGCACCGATCGACCGATTCCCGAGGACGACAAGCGGAAGATGGCCCTCTTCTGCAACGTTCAGCGTGAGGCCGTGATCGAGGCACGCGATGCGGATTCGATTTACAAGATCCCGGCCATGCTGCATGACCAGATGCTCGACGAGATCGTCTGCCATAAGCTCGGGATCCTGGCCAGGGCCGCTGATCTGAGTGTTTGGAAGACGATCGTGCACGCGCTGGAACATCCGGAACGGGTGCTCAATGTGGCCTTTGTCGGCAAGTATGTCGACCTGACCGAATCCTACAAGTCGCTGACCGAGGCGCTGGTCCATGCCGGCATCACCACGCGCAGCAAGGTCCAGGTCAGCTACATCGATTCCGAAGAGATCGAGAGAAACGGCTGTGCCGCCTTGCAAAGCATGGACGCGATCCTCGTTCCTGGAGGTTTCGGGCGACGTGGCACGGAGGGCAAGATCGCGGCGATTCGCCATGCCCGCGAGCACAGGATTCCCTTTCTCGGCATCTGCCTCGGCATGCAACTTGCGGTCGTCGAGTTTGCGCGCGATGTGGCCGGCATGAGCGGCGCTCACAGTACCGAGTTCGACCAGGATTCGCCGTACCCGGTGGTCGGCCTGATCACCGAGTGGCAGGACGCGTCCGGCCGCCTGGAAAAGCGGGACGAGAACTCGGACCTCGGCGGTACGATGCGGCTGGGTGGTCAGATCTGCAAGCTCGTTGACGCGACGCTGGCCCGCGCCATCTACGGCCAGAGCGAAATCATCGAGCGCCATCGTCACCGCTACGAGGTCAACAGCCTGTTGCTCGGCCGCCTCGAAGAGAGCGGCCTGGTGGTTTCCGGGCGGGCGCCGGTAACCGACCTGTGCGAGATCATCGAATTGCCAAAGGACGGAGCGACCGCTCACCCGTGGTTCATCGGCTGTCAGTTTCATCCCGAATTCACCTCCTCCCCGCGGCGCGGACACCCCCTGTTTACCTCGTTTGTTCAGGCGGCAGCAGCGCACCGGGCCAAGGCATGAAGCTGTGCCACTTCGAGGCCGGGATCGACCAGCCGTTGTTTCTCATCGCCGGTCCTTGCACGGCAGAGTCTCTGGATTTGTGTCTCGAGGTTGCCGGGCAGATGCACGAGATCTGTAGTCGCCTCGGCCTGCCGTACATTTTCAAGGCCTCCTACGACAAGGCCAACCGTAGTTCAGGCCGTTCGCCGCGCGGACCGGGCCTTGACGCCGGCCTGCAGATCCTTGCCGAGGTGCGCCGTCAGATTGGCGTTCCGGTGCTTACCGACGTGCATCGCGAACAGGATATCGCTGCCGTGGCGTCCGTCGTTGACGTGCTGCAGACGCCAGCCTTTCTCTGTCGTCAGACCGACTTCATCGAGGCCGTTGCCGCCTCCGGCAAGCCGGTAAACATCAAGAAGGGGCAGTTCCTCGCGCCGGGCGACATGCGCAACGTCGTCGCCAAGGCCAGGGAGGCCGCGGCTGGTGCCGAGTCAATCATGGTTTGCGAGCGCGGTGCATCGTTTGGCTACAACAACCTCGTTTCGGACATGCGCAGTCTGGCGATCATGCGCGAAACGGCTTGTCCGGTCGTCTTCGATGCTACGCACTCGGTGCAGCTACCCGGTGGACTGGGGAGCGCATCCGGCGGCCAGCGCGAATTCGTTCCGGTACTGGCGCGGGCTGCGGTCGCGGTGGGGATTGCCGGGCTTTTCATGGAAACCCATCCGCGCCCGGAAACGGCCCTGTCCGATGGGCCGAACAGCTGGCCACTGGCGCGAATGGAAGGTTTGTTGACGACGCTGGTGGCGCTCGATCGAGCGGTCAAGTGCGCTGGCTTCGAGGAACTCGTCTGACATGAATGCGCCGGACGTTGAGGGATCATCACTCCAACATTATTGACAACAAGGGAAAAATCATGAGCTCTGTCGTTGACGTTGTCGCCCGCGAGGTTCTCGACTCGCGCGGCAATCCCACCGTCGAATGTGACGTTCTGCTCGAGTCCGGAGTCATGGGGCGGGCCGCTGTGCCTTCCGGCGCTTCGACGGGGTCGCGCGAGGCCATTGAGCTGCGCGATGGTGATTCCGCCCGCTACCTGGGCAAAGGCGTGCTACAGGCCGTCGAGAATGTAAATACCGAGATCTCCGAGGCGATCATTGGTCTCGACGCGCAGGAGCAGGCGTTCATCGATCAGACGCTGATCCATCTCGACGGTACCGACAACAAGGCGCGCCTCGGTGCCAATGCGATCCTTGCTGTCTCGATGGCGGTGGCCAAGGCTGCTGCCGAGGAGTCGGGATTGCCGCTGTACCGATACTTTGGTGGGTCCGGGCCGATGCAGATGCCGGTGCCGATGATGAACATCGTCAACGGTGGCGAGCATGCCAACAACAGCCTCGACTTTCAGGAGTTCATGATTCTGCCGGTGAGTCAGAACTCGTTTCGCGAGGCACTGCGCTGCGGTGCCGAGGTCTTCCAGGCCTTGAAGAAGCTGCTGCACAAGAAGGGGTTTTCGACGGCAGTGGGTGACGAGGGTGGTTTTGCACCCAACCTCGGTAGCCATGCCGAAGCGTTGGAGTTGATCATGCACGCGATCGAGAATGCCGGTTATGCTCCTGCCGAAGATGTCCTGATTGGCCTGGACTGTGCCGCCTCCGAACTCTACAGAGACGGACGGTATCACTTGGCTGGCGAGAACTTGCAGTTGAACTCGCACGAACTGGTCGATTATCTCGCCAATCTGGCCGATCGCTTTCCGATCGTCTCGATTGAAGACGGCATGGCCGAGGGCGACTGGGATGGCTGGAAAGTGCTCACCGCTCGTCTCGGGAAAGGCATCCAGATTGTCGGTGACGACGTCTTCGTCACCAATACCCGGATCTTCAAGGAAGGTATCAAACAGGGCATCGGCAACTCGATCCTGATCAAGATCAATCAGATTGGCACCCTCTCGGAAACCTTTGCCGCGATCGAAATGGCCAAGCGGGCTGGCTATACGGCAGTGATTTCCCATCGCTCCGGAGAAACCGAAGACAGCACGATCGCCGACATCGCCGTCGGTATGAATGCGCTGCAAATCAAGACGGGTTCCCTGTCACGTTCGGACCGAATCGCCAAGTACAATCAACTGCTGCGCATCGAGGAAGATCTCGGTGATACGGCAGGTTATCCTGGGCGTGACGCTTTCTACAACCTCTCCTGACCGAACCGCCCGCTGCTGTGCGCTGGCTGGCTGTTACGCTACTCGTGCTGATTGTCCTGCTGCAGCATCCGCTGTGGCTGGGCAAGGGCGGTTGGCTGCGGGTCTGGGATGTCGATCGGCAGTTGCGACAACAGCAGGATACCAACAAGCAGCTGGAGATGCGCAACGCTGGGCTCGACGCCGAGGTGCGAGACCTGAAACAGGGTTACGACGCGATCGAGGAGCGTGCGCGCTTTGAACTCGGTATGGTCAGGCAGGACGAAGTCTTTGTGCAGATTCCCGACAAGCCGGCGTCCGGACAGGTTGTTGCCCCAGTCGCCGACAAGGCTGCGGCCAGGCCCGCGACGGCGAAGGAAGCGGTGAAACCAGCGGCGCGATAGCCCGCTGGCGTCGCCTGTTGGCTACTCGCACGGCGTCGGCCTGTTCGCGCCCTGTGGTCGTGCCCAAAGATGCTGTCGCCGAGCTGCATGCTGTGCGCTTCGCCGGACATCGATGCCGCTGCTCCTCCTGTCCGCTGGTCCTGGTCCGGCCCGACCGCGGTGATCGATCGCCCCGCAGTCGCCAGCTTGCCGTGTGCTTCCGTTGTCGCGTTGTTGTAGTCAGGTGCCGGAACCTTGGTAGAATCGGCGTCACCCGCTCGCTTCCGTGCGATCGGGAAGGGTCTTTGAGGGGGCACCATGCTGAAAGCAGGAGAGGTAGCTCCGACGTTCGTCCTCCCCGATGCGGATATGGAACTTATCGATATTGCCCAGTTTCAGGGCAGGAACAATGTCATTCTCTTCTTTTATCCCAGAGATGACGCACCGTGCTGCACCTTGCAGGCCACCGATTTCTCCGATCATGAGGATGAGTTTGCGCGGCTGGATTGCAGGGTCATCGGCATCAGCCGCGACGACTGCATTCAGCATGCGGAGTTCCGGGACAAGCACGGGATTTCCGTGTCCCTTCTGTCGGATGCGGAAGGGTCGGCTTGTGAGCAGTACGGTGTCTGGCAGGCGAAAGAAGTGGCCGGTGTCAAGAAGTACGGCATCCTGCGCTCGACTTTCGTCATCGACAAACAAGGTGTCCTCCGCCTCGCGCTCTACGGAGTGAACGCCAAAGGCCATGCGCTCCAGATGTTGCGCGCGGTTAAGGAACTGAATTCATGAACATGCATGTTGCCAAGAATACCGTTGTCACGCTCGACTACAGCGTCACCGATGTTGATGGTGATCTGGTCGATGCCGGTCAGGAGCCGCTCGTCTATCTGCACGGGGGTTACGATGACATTTTTCCGCTGATTGAAGAAGCTGTGCACGGCAAGACCATCGGCCAGTCCGTGATCGTGAAGATGCAGCCAGACGATGCCTTTGGCGAGTACGATGCGGCGCTGGTCCAGGTCGAACCGCGCGGCCAGTTTCCCGACGAGTTGCAGGTAGGCATGCAGTTCGAAGGCGTGCCGGAAGGCGCCGACGATGACGATGATGATGAGGACGTGCTGATCTATCGCGTGACGGAAATCGCCGAGGACAAGGTGGTTCTTGACGGTAACCACCCGCTGGCCGGAATGGCTCTGGTGTTTACCTGCACCGTGACCGATGTTCGACCGGCCACCGCTGACGAGATCAGACACGGGCACATGCACGACGACGAATGCGACGACGACGATTGAGCATCACTTGCGGAAAGCCGGCCGATCACGCCGCTTGCCGTCGGGCCTGCCGGCGGCCCCCAGCTGGCCCGTCGCCGTTGTCCTTTTGCCCGCCACGACCGCTGGGCGTTCGCTGAAGGCCAGGCAGGGAGAGGCTCGTCGCCGCGCCTGCGGCTGGACAGTCGGCGTGATGCTGAGGCCGTGATGTGAGATCGGGCCTGTCGACGGTTGCTGTACCGCGGGTTCTGTTGCGTGGCGATCGGGGCCCGCGCGTTGCCTTGGTCGGGCGGCCGCGCACTGGCAAGAGCGCTCTGTTTCTAGCCGCGTCGAGTGCTTCGCCGCAGCACCAGAGACTGCTGCGTGACGGCGATGCCTATGACGAATGCCTGGTTGACGTCGGTCTGGAACAGGTCTCGCTGGTCGATCTGCCAGCGCTCGTCTCCTTGCACTCGCTGAGCGTGGCCGATCGCGTGGTCATCAAATACCTCCTCTGGGGCGATCACTGGCCGCCGGTGGCTGCACACGAGGCCGATCAACCCGTGGTTGCTTTCAACCCGCCCGATGTGTTGATTCATGTCGTCGATGCAACGACGCTGCAGCCGGATCTCGAGCTGTGCTTCGAACTGAGCCTGCTCGGCAAACCACTGGTGATTGCCCTCAACCGTGTCGACGAGGCGCGTCACAAGGGCTTGTACATCAACGCCCGCGCGCTGTCGGATCGACTCGGCGTGGCCGTGGTGCCGACGGTCGCGCACATGGGCCTGGGTGTCGCCGATCTGTTTGCGGCGGTGCTGGCGGCGGCCCGCAGCAAGGCACCGGCAGTTCCGCAGTTGCCCAGCGCCCACATCGATGCCAGTCTCAGGGATTTGCGCTCGCTGCTCGCCCGCTGCGAGGTCGAGGAGGCTTTTCGCGTACCCTGGCCGTTCCTGCTGATGCAACTGGCCGAGAACGATGACTACTTCCTGCAGGAACTGGCCTGCCATTTCCCGACGCTGCTGCCAGCCGTGATGGCGGCGCGCACCGACGCAGAAATCCATCTGCCGCGCCCGCTGTCCGAGGAGTTGCACGCTGACCGTCATCATCGTGCGGCTGTCCTGTTCGAGAACGTGACGCGCTTCGGTGGGGCGGCCGACGCCGATCGCTGGCAGCGTTTGCTCGACGGCGTGTTCCTGCATCCGCAAGGCGGCCTGTTCGGGAGCATGGCGGTTTTCGCTTTGGTGCTGTTGATGGTGTTCAGGGTCAGCTCGATCCTCGACGCCTGGACTGCGGCGCCACTGATGGAGTGGGTACAACAGTGGCAGCCGGAGTCGACCGCAGGTGTTGTCGGGCGTGCTGTCGCTGACGGTCTGATCGGTCTGGTCGGTATTGCCGTTCCCTACATGCTGCCGCTGGTGTTGCTGCTGGTCGCGCTCGAAGAATCCGGAATCATGCACCGTGTCGCTTTCGTCGTTGACCGCGGCTTTCACCACATCGGCTTGCACGGCAGTGTCGCCTCGTCGTTCCTGGTCGGTCTGGGCTGCAACGTACCGGCCATATCGCTGGTGGCCACGACGACCGGTGGCAAGGACCGACTTGTCGCCACGCTGCTGCTCGCCTTCGTTCCGTGTTCGGCGCGCTCGGCCATCATTCTGGCCATGGGTGGCAAGTACCTGGGCTGGCTGGGCGTGATGGCGATCTTTGCGCTGACCGCCGGCGTCCTGGCGGTTCTGGGTCGACTGCTCACCCGGCGCTACCCGGAAGCGGCTGTCGGGCTGATCCAGGAGATTCCACCTTATGCGCTGCCCGACTGGCGTGGCGTGCTGCGCAAGACCTGGGAACGGACCCGGGACATCGTGACCATCGTCACGCCGCTGCTGGTCGCCGGCAGCGTTGTGCTGGCCCTGCTCAATCACTTCGCTGCCGACAAGGTGATCAACTTTTTGCTGCTGCCGGTCACGACCTGGTGGCTCGGCCTGCCGGCACTGCTTGGCGTGCCGATCCTGTTCGGTATCCTGCGCAAGGAGCTTTCGCTGCTGATGGTCTATCAGGCGTTGGGAACGCTGGAGATCGTGCCGCTGCTCGACTGGGTGCAGATCGCGACTTTCCTGGTTTTCCTCACCTTCTACATCCCTTGCGTGTCGACCTTCGCAGTGATGATCCGGACGATTGGCTGGCGCGAGGCCTGGTTCTCGATCGGTCTCTCGGTGAGCGTCGCCCTGCTGATCAGCGGTGCCGTTCGCCTGCTGCTCGAGGTCTGGCGCGCGTTGTTCCTCTGAACGTCGCTCGCTAACGCAGCAACTTGCCGGCGCGATTGAGGATGGTGATGTCGACGAAGCGCGATCCTGCGTGTCTGTTGGCCGAGAAGGTGATGAAGACGCCGCCGGCGTCGTAGTTCTTCATCGCCTCGAGGGTGTCGCGCAGCTTCTTGCGTGTCGGGTTTGGACCGGCACGGCGCAGCGCTTCGACCAGCACCTTGGCGCCGAGGTAGCCCTCGACAAAGGTGTGATTGGCGGTCACTTCCTTCGGGGCGAACTTTGCGAAGTTGTCCTGAACTTCCCGGATCAAGGGAACGGCGCGACTGTTCGGATCGGGAACGACCTGCGTGAGGACCAGTCCCTCTGCTTTGTCCGCACCGATCCGACTGACCACCTGAGCGGCATCGGTCACCGACAGCGCGACGAACTGCGCGAAGTAACCCGCGGCGCGTGACTGTTTCACGAACTCAGCACTGGCCGCCGTGTTGGCGATCATGATCACTGCCTGCGGTTTGGCTGCCCCGATGGTCTTGACGGCGGCTTCGACTTCGGTCGTGTTCTTCGCGTAGGAACCTTTGGCGACCAGAAAGCCGCCGGCTCTGGTGATGGCCTGTTCGGCGCTGGCCAGCACGTCGAGCCCGAAGGCATCGTTCTGGAAAAGGATCGCGAAGCGCGTGTAGCCAGTGGTTACGTACTGCTCGGTGATCTTCTCGACCTCTTCAGCATAGCTGGCGCGGGTGATGAACAGAAATGGGTCGTTCCTGCGCACCAGCGACGCGGCGCCGCTACGGACGGCGATCAAGGGAATACCGGCTTCGCTGAGGACTTTCTGCTCGAGCATCGCTTCAACGTTGCCGGTGCCGACGAAACCGATGAATGCCAGTGGCTGCGACTCCTTGAGCATGGCGCGGGCGAGACGGACGGTCTCGTCGCTCTTGTAGCCGTCGTCCTTCGCGATCAGGCGAAGCGTGGCGCCGTGGACTCCGCCCTCCGCGTTTACCGGGTCAAAGCAGAGCTGCGCGCCGGCGCGCATGTGGCTTCCGGTCGGGGCCAGGGGGCCGCTGAAAGCGGCGATCTGGCCGATGACGATTTCGCCGGCGGCCGACGTCAAAGGCCCCAGGCCAAGCAGCAGCAAGGTCCAGGTGCTGCACAGAAAAGAGATGAGCTTCATGGTCCCGTCCTCACGACGCCGTCTAGCGTACCAGTCTAGAGCCTGTCGTGTTGCGTGTCGACAGGCACTGCTGCCGTGCGAGCGTTCCATGGCGCTGGTGCGGGTAGATCTCGAAGCGAAAGAGCGGCGGATGGTCGGTGTCGATGATGACCTTCACCCACCCCATGAACGGGTAGCCAAAGGTCTCGAGGCGGGTGAAGTTGGCAATTGGCAGACGCGATGTCGGATGGCGAAGCGGTTGGTCGATACGCTGCCGGTGCGTGTCGCCATGCACCAACAACACCTGACCGGAGAAGTCCAGGGTCTCCTGGCGTAGCGCTGCAAGCAATTGCCGATAGCCAGCGTGCGTCAAGCCTGCGGCATGCTCCTTGAAGCCGGGGTTGCCCTGCATGACGATGACGATTCCGAGTGACTGCTCGTGCCGGGCGTCGGCAAAGCCCTGCCGGAGCCAGTCGATGAGCACCGGGTTGCGGGCGACAAACTCGTTGCTCGGCACGCTACCGATACCAACCCAGTACCCAGGCGGCGGCAGTCGACCCATTCGTTGTCGCCGGGGACGTAGATCAGGGGGGCTGGCGAGGCGTCAAGAAGGCTCCGACGATTTTCGAAGAGTTCGTCGCTGCAGACCGCCCCGCTGTCCTTGAAGTCGCCGGCGTGGACGATGGAGCTGACGTGGGCGGCGGCAACATCCTCGAGCATCGGCCCCAGCTCGCGCGCTTCGTAGCTGTTGTACGGCGTGTCGCCGATCACGGCGAAGCGCCATGTTTCGGCCCCGACAGGGTGGGCAAGGAGTAGCGCGATCGCCAACAGCAGCGCTGTGATCATCCAGCGAAGGCGCGTCACGTGAGTAGCGACTTCAGCTCGTAGAGGGCGTCGAGTGCCTCGCGTGGCGTCAGTTGATCGGGATCGATCGACGCCAGGCGCTCGACAGCCGGGTGGATCGGAAGCTCGCGCTCGTCGGCGGCGTTGGCCAGTGCCGTCGCGAAAAGATCCGGTTGCAGAGGGTTGATCGACGCACGTTGCTCGAACTCGCGCAATTGGCGGCGCGCCGCCCTGACCACCGGCGACGGAATGCCGGCGAGTGCGGCGACCTGGATTCCGTAACTCTGATTGGCCGGGCCTTCTTCGACCGCGTGCAAGAAGACGATTCGCTGGCCATGTTCGACCGCATCCAGATGGACGTTCGCCAGTTCTCCATACTCGTTGGCCAGCAGTGTCAGTTCGAAGTAGTGGGTGGCAAACAGCGTCAGACAGCGGTTCTTTTCGATCAGGTGGCGGCAGATGGCGAAAGCCAGTGCCATCCCGTCGAAGGTCGAGGTTCCGCGTCCGACTTCGTCCATGAGTACCAGGCTGCGTTCGGTGGCGTGATGCAGGATGGCCGCCGACTCGGTCATCTCGACCATGAAGGTCGAGCGTCCGCCGGCGAGATCATCGGCTGCGCCGATGCGGGTGAAGATCTGATCGAGGGGGCCGAGAACTGCACGCGTCGCCGGTACATAGCTGCCGACGTGGGCGAGTAGCGCGATCAGGGCGGTCTGCCGCATGTAGGTCGACTTGCCGCCCATGTTCGGGCCGGTGATCAGCAGCAGGCGACGCTCGTCGGTGAGGCGAGTTTCGTTGGCGATGAAGGTTTCTCCACCGGCGAGTTGGCCTTCTACCACCGGGTGCCGCCCGCCCTCGATCAGCAGCCCCGGCTCCGAGGAAAAGAGGGGTCGGCAGTAGTTGCGCAGGCGCGCCGACTCCGCGAAGCCGGCGAGCAGATCGAGCGAGGCCACGGCGTGCGCAATTGTCTGCAACTGCTGTAGATCTGCCTGCAAGCTCGTCAAGACGCCTTCGTAGAGCAGCTTTTCGCGCGTCAGAGCGCGCTCCTGTGCCGACAAGGCCTTGTCTTCGAAGGCCTTGAGCTCGGGAGTCAGATAGCGTTCAGCGTTCTTGAGGGTCTGTCGGCGCCGATAGTCGTCCGGCACCTTGGTGGCGTTGGCGTTTGTCACCTCGATGTAGAAGCCGTGCACGCGGTTGTACTCCACCTTCAGATTGGCGATGCCCGTGCGTTCCCGTTCGCGCGCCTCAATCGCAAGCAGATAGGCGCCGCAGTTGTCGTTCAGCGTACGCAGTTCGTCGAACTCGGTGTCGAAGCCGCCGGCGATGACGCCGCCGTCGCGTATCAGGGCAGCGGGTTCGGGCAGAATGGCACGGCTCAGCAAGTCGAGCGCGAGCGCGGGGGTGGTCAGCTGCGCATGCAACTCCGCGAGCATCGGCGCCGCTGTCGCGGCGAGTGGCGCGCGCAGTGGGTCGAGACGATGCAGGCTGTCGCGCAGGCTGGACAGGTCGCGTGGGCGTGCTGTAAATAGTGCGATGCGACCGGCGATCCGTTCGATGTCGGCAAGACCACGCAGGCTCTGCCGCAGCTCGCGCAGCGTGCACCCACCGTCGTCGAGGAGCATCGCAATTGCCGCATGACGGGCGCTTGGGATTGCCGGGTCGCGCCACGGGTGATGGAGGGCGTGGCGCAGCAGTCGCGAACCCATCGCCGTGCTGCAATTGTCGAGCAGGCTGTAGAGCGTCGGCGCCGGCTGACCGCGCAGCGTTTCGGTGAGTTCGAGGTTGCGGCGCGTCGCCGTGTCCATGCCGAGAAAAGTGGCATCACGTTCGACGATCAGCGCCTGCAGGTGGGGGAGGGCGCGTGCCTGTGTCGCCTGCGCATAGCGCAGCAGGGCGCCGGCAGCGGCGATCGCCGGCCGCAGGCCGTCGGTCCCGAAACCGGCAAGCGAACTGGTGCCGAAATGCGCACAGAGTTCGCGCTGCGCGGTTTCGCTGTCGAAATGCCAGTCGGGCCGCCGCGCCAGCACGGCGTCCGGCGCGAAACTCGGTACCAGGCTTTCCGGTACGATGATCTCGGCCGGGCGAATGCGCTCGAGGGTGGCCGCGAGTTTCCCCGGGGCCACCTCACAGACACGGAAATCGCCGCTCGCCAAGTTGATCCAGGCCAGGCCGGCGAGCTGTCTGGTCACAGACAGGGCGAGCAGCAGTGTGTCGCGTTTCTCGTCGAGCAGTGCGGCGTCGGTCAGGGTGCCGGGTGTAACGATACGGGCAACGGCGCGCTCGACCGGCCCCTTGCTGGTTGCCGGGTCGCCGATCTGCTCACAGATGACTACTGATTCGCCGAGCCTGACCAGTTTCGCCAGATACTGCTCGACCGCATGGTAGGGCACACCGGCCATCTTGATCGGTTGTCCGGCCGATTGACCGCGCGTCGTTAGCGTGATGTCGAGCAGGCGCGACGCTTTCTCTGCGTCGTCGAAGAACAGCTCGTAGAAGTCGCCCATCCGGTAGAAGAGGAGGAGGTCTGGGTGCTGCGCCTTGATACGCAGGTACTGCTGCATCATTGGCGTGTGGGCTGCTTCTGGCCCTCTTGCTACGTCTTGATTTGTGTGCATATTCCTGTCGCGTCGCTGAGTTGCTTCGGGTCAGTGGTCGTTTCTCCACAGCTTCAAGGTGCAGCCACAGTTTGCTGCGCTCAGCTACGCGCGGCCTGTCGGTCCAGCTTGCGGGCGCAGTCGCCGTAAGCTGAACGGGCGCGATCGACGGTCCCGACAGTGCGACCGAGAGGGTACCCCGGCGTTGGCTGCGAGATTACTTTGCTGCTGCGTTGGCAGTATCTTAACAGCGCGGACGCACCCGGCATCGGTCGCGCAGCGTACGGGAAGCGCAGGACGGGACCTTGACTCACCGAGACGATGCTGCGCGAGATGCGACGCTGGGGGTCGAGCCACGCGCAGCCGGCAGGCTGCGGGGGTCCAGCGTGGACGACGCCAAAGCCGCGCAAGCTGTCGTTTTGACGGGGGACTACCGTCGGGTACAATTCCCCGGGTGTTATCCTCTTGCCGTCACAGGTCGGTTGTTCCCGTGGCTGCAGCTTTCGTTCTCGGCGCGGGAGACAACGGCCATGGGACAGGTTTCAGGCGACTTGTCGGCGAGCTTCCATTGCCGCGATGCAAGCTTTGGATCACAAGTCAATCATGATGCAGACGTCTGCCGGGCGATGTGGTCAACCGGCGGCATCCGCCCGGCTGTTTCCGCAGACCGCAAGACGACTGGCCTGCCCGCGCGGGGCGCCGCATGCCCTGCACCGTAGTAGCCATACCTACTTTATCATCGCCATGCAAAGGAGATTGTCATGCCGAAGAAGGCCGCTTTGCTCACGGTCCACGGAATGGGTCGCACCGAGGAGGACTACAACGCGCAGATCGTCAGTGACCTGCGTCATCGACTGGGCCAGTTGTTCGGCAGCCTGCATGTTGGCAAGGTCTACTATCAAGACGTCCTCCAGCCGAATGAGGACCGCGTCTGGAAGTCGGTGGCGAGCCGCGTCAAGTGGGACGATCTGCGAAAGTTCGTGTTGTTTGGTTTTGGTGACGCCGCGGGACTCGAGAGCGGCAAGGAGCCGATAGGCAGCGATTACGCAAAGGCGCAAATCAAGATTGCGCGCGAGCTATTGCTTGCCCGCGAGGCGATGTCCATGAGCGGTCCCGTCTTGATCCTTGCCCAGTCTCTGGGATGTCAGGTGACGTCCAACTATTTCTGGGACGCACACCAGGCAGCGATGGGGAATCCTCCACGGGTCGGCATCTGGCAAGACATCGGGCGCGTTCAAGCGCAGATCACCGGTGGCAGACCGCTGACGGGCGAGGAGATTTCCTTCCTGCAGGGAAAGTCGTTCCGGCTCTTCATCACCACCGGCTGCAACATCCCGATTTTTGTCGCCGCTCATGCCAAGGAGGATATCGTACCGATCCGGCCCAACGAGCACTTCGAGTGGCACAATTATTATGACCAGGACGACGTCCTCGGCTGGCCGTTGGCCGACATGTCCGACGAATATGCCAGGGTGGTCACCGATCATGCGGTCAACGCTGGCAGCGGGATCATGGGTTGGCTCCTGAAGAGCTGGAATCCGATGTCGCACACGCAGTACTGGGGTGACACCGAGGTTCTGGATCCGCTTGAGGCCAGACTCCGTTCACTGCTTGCGTAGCTGGCATGCTTGCCCGCTGCTCGACGACGTCCGTGACCAATGCCCCGACTGGCAGGTATCCCCGCGAAGTCCGCGCCAGGTGTGCTCGCTCCCCCCACGCGTGACGCCTCGCTGTGCGCACTTGTTCCGATAACGTGAGGTGTACGGCAGGCAGCGGTGCTGCAAGCGGGGCAAGCCGCAGGTTGTCGCTATGCCGACTGCTGCCGTCGCTCGCTCCGCCGATCAACGTTTTCCCCGACCACGCACGCCTGCCCGGTTCCTTGCGGGCGACGCACGGCGCCGACACGACGTACTGGCGGCACGCCCGGAATCGGCCGGGATCCTCGCCCTGGTCCCGTCAGAAACGCCCGCTTCCCGGCACCGATCTTTCGTGACAAATGCAACTTCGCTTCGTGAAATGCCAGGTCGGTGGCTGCTCGGACCGTTGATCGCTCCCTACCCGGCGGCGGTGGCTGTCAATGGCTGCGAAACCGACCGAGGGTTGCTTTCAGGGCGCTTGCCTTGGTG
Source organism: Accumulibacter sp. (assembly GCA_017302455.1). Classification (GTDB taxonomy): domain Bacteria; phylum Pseudomonadota; class Gammaproteobacteria; order Burkholderiales; family Rhodocyclaceae; genus Accumulibacter; species Accumulibacter phosphatis. The sequence goes on along the minus strand of JAFLDO010000014.1, from coordinate 83,673 downwards.
GTTCGGTAGAGGATCGAGCGAGGTGGGCACACGTCAATGGTCTACTCGCCCGCTTGGTTGGTGGCGCAACGGGAGGGTGAGGGGAGTCGGGCTTGTCGTGCAGGCGTGGCTGCTGCTATCCGTTGAGGTCGGCGCCGGCGAGCAAGACGTCTTCGTCACTCGCAGCGCCGGTGGCAACCCGGTTTTCTCGGATAAGGCAGCGCCCGGTGCTACACCGGTAACGCTGTCCCCGCTCAACGTGATCGAACCGATCCCTGTCGGCAAGACACTCCCGGCGGTCAGCGTGCCCCATGAAACCGCCAAACCAGCGGCGGCAGCGCCTGCCTACCGGCGCTTCACGATCGTCTTCCCGGAAGACGAAGGTAGCGTCGCCGCGAACACCGCGCTCTTTGAAGTGCGGGTCGCTCCGGAACCCCCGCTGCAATTGGGAGAGGGCCACTCGATTGCCGTCAGCATCAACGGTCGGTCGGTCGGGCAGCGCTTCACCGCCACCGAGTTCGTGATAGCACCGGAGTTCTGGGGGGATGCGTTGCCGCCAGTCAACCAGCGCTATCAGCTCGATGCAGCGATCGTCGACCGCGATGGCAGGGTGCTGACGCGCGCCCGACCGGTGAGTTTCTACCTGCGCCAGGTCGCTGGCATCTTTCCCCGTCCCTATATGCCGCCGCCGGTGGGGCGGCCAGTGCCGCTACCCATGCCGGGCCAACTGGACCGGGCGCAGCCGCCAGCGGTGCGTATGGAGAAGACTCCGCCTGCCAAGCCGCGCCAGACACAGGGGCTGCTCGATCGTTGAACCGCCACCGCATTGGTGTCGGTCGTTCCTCGACTGTGGCGGTTGACGCATGCCAGTGACCGCATGAGTGAATCGCTGTCGAGGACGCGTAGTCGGCGCGCCTGTGTGTGTACTGCTCATCGGTGACCAATCTCGGTCGGCCATCATAAGAATGTTCGATTGACTGTTGTGCCGACGCTGTGGATACTCGGGACGATGCGGTTGAACTGCATATCCGTATCAATTCCATTCCCCATTTTGGTAGACAAGGAGGACACGCATGCGTACGCTCAATATAATGCTATCAGGATTGCTGATGACCGGCTTGGCGGCGACGGCAAACGCTAGCGGTGGCAAGGATGACTGGCAAAAGCGGATTCCCGAGTGTGGCAAGGACACCAGGGTCGTCAAGCTTGTTGACTATGATGAGGGGATGAGTGCCGCGAGCGGTGACGCGACCGACGTTCCACCGGTCAAGATCGTCACCTTCAAAGAAAAGAAGAAGAAGGGGTGCTGGATCGACGTGAAAGATCTCCACCCAACACAGTCGGCGGTGGGAATGGGCGCAGCGGCGTGCAAGTCGGGCAAGATCACGCGCAAGGCCAAGGACGGCAAACTCAACGACTGGCTGCTCGAGGACAATCGCTGGGTTCCCCTCGTGCGAGGCCCGGGCGGGAAGTTCTACCTGACCGACCATCACCACCTGTCGGCCGCCGTGTACAACGCGGACATCCCCGACAAGCAGAAGAAACTTTACGCCTACCTGCTCAGGGATTGGTCGACCATGAAGGAGGATGCCTTCTGGAAGAACATGGAAAAAGAAAACCTGACGTGGCTGAAGAGTCCGGACGGGCTGGCAATTTCGCCGAAGGATCTGCCGTCGAAGATCAGCCGCTTGCAGGACGATCCGCTGCGGACTCTTTCAGCCTGGGTGCGCGGCAGTTGCGGCTATGTCAAGTGCAATCCGCCCGGGGTGACCGATGAGGATGCCGAAGGCACCTGCGCAGCCCAGTATTCGGATGTCGCGTGCGCCAGCGCCTACTTCCTCGAGTTCAAGTGGGCAGCGCATCACGCCACTGTCCCGGAGGTGAAGGCGGCTCTCAGCGAGAGTGGCGCGTGTTCGCAACAGGCTCCCTTGAATCAGGAATGCCTCGATCGTCAGCGCGAAAAGCTGGCCAAGGCCCTGCCTGCGGCGATGACGGCGGCGGCCGCACCAGCAGCGCAGGCCATCGTCGGCCAGGGTGCCGGCTATAACCCGAAGGCGCACGAGGGCGTTGTGCCACCGTGCGAATGAGCGGCTGCCGCTTTGACGCTTGACGCCGCGGCGCGTCGCGCCTAGATTCCCTGACTTGGGCCTTGTGTTCAGGTCAGGGAAATCCTCATGAGAATCGGTACTCCGCTTTCCCCCGGCGCCTTGCGCGTCATGCTCCTCGGTGCCGGCGAACTCGGCAAGGAAGTGATCATCGCCTTGCAGCGCTTGGGCGTCGAGGTGATCGCCGTCGACCGCTACGCGAACGCTCCCGGGCAGCAGCTTGCGCACCGCGCGCACGTGCTCGATATGACCAACGGCGCGACCTTGCGCGCGCTGATCGACAAGGAAAAACCACACATCATCGTTCCGGAAATCGAGGCCATTGCTACCGACACGCTGGTCGAGGTCGAAGCCGAAGGGCTCGCCGAGATCATCCCGACGGCACGCGCTGCCCGGCTGACGATGAACCGCGAAGGCATTCGCCGGCTGGCCGCCGAGCAGCTCGGCCTGCCCACTTCGCCGTACCGTTTTGCCGATTCGCTGCCCGAACTGCGGGCGGCGATCGACAGCGGCATTGGCTACCCGTGCATCGTCAAGCCCGTGATGTCGTCGTCCGGCAAGGGGCAGTCGATGCTGCACGGTGCCGGGGACGTGTCACCGGCCTGGGAATACGCTGCCAGCGGTGGCCGCGTCAATCAGGGACGCATCATCGTCGAAGGCGTGATCGACTTCGACTACGAAATCACCCTGCTGACCGTGCGTGCGCGCAGTGAAGATGGTGCCATCCAGACGGCGTTCTGCGAACCGATAGGTCACATCCAGGTTGCCGGCGATTACGTCGAATCCTGGCAACCGCAGCCGATGGCGCCGCTGGCGCTGGCACGGGCGCGCGAGATCGCCGCGGCGGTTACCGGCCAGCTTGGCGGACGCGGTGTTTTCGGCGTCGAGCTGTTCATCAAGGGCGAGCAGGTCTGGTTCTCGGAAGTCAGCCCCCGTCCGCACGACACCGGGCTGGTGACGCTGTGTTCGCAGCGCTTCTCCGAGTTCGAGCTGCATGCGCGCGCCATCCTCGGGCTGCCGTGCGACACTGGCCTGCGCGAGCCGGGGGCTTCGGCCGTGATCTACGGCGGCCTGGACGCAAGCGGAATCGTTTTCGACGGCATCGCCGCCGCGCTGGCGGTCCCGCGCAGCGATCTCCGGCTGTTCGGCAAGCCGGAGTCGTTCCGCAAGCGCCGTATGGGCGTTGCCATCGCCAACGGCGATGACGTGGCGCAAGCGCGCGAGCGTGCCAAACGAGCGGCGAGTCTGGTCAGGCCGGGATTGGCCGCCGCTGGTCGGTAGCGGACGTCGACTTGCCGGAGCGTTCCGGGATCTTGCCGCGCTTGCCCGCGTTGACTTGCCGTCGCTGTCGTGCATCCAGGGAGGCAGGCAGTTGCCCCACGGTTGGACATGGCCACACGATAGCGCATGCCGTGTGGCGGCCGACGGCTCCGCGGTCGCCGTAAGCACGTGTGTTCCATCTTCCGGCGGTGTCCTATAATTCGCGGCTTGCTCAACCGCGACGAGGACGTTGACGATGCGCTTCACCGCTTGCTTTCTCATGGCCCTCCTTGTTTCGACGCTCGCTCGTGCCGAACTGCCCTTCTGGGGGAACAAGGCCTCCGATGCGGCGGAAACGGCGCCTGCCGCCTTGCCCATCGGGCATTTCGTATGGGCACCGCAGGTGGCGCCCGAGGGACCCATCGTCGTCGTCGTCAGCCTCGACGAACAGATTGCCTACGCCTACCGCAACGGTGTCCGTATTGGCTATGCCAAGGTCAGTACCGGAAAGAAGGGCTACGCGACGCCGACTGGCGTGTTCACGACGCTGCAGAAGGACAAGGATCACCATTCGAAGACCTACAACAACGCGCCCATGCCCTACACCCAGCGGTTGACCTGGGACGGCGTCGCTCTCCACGCTGGCGGCGTGCCGGATTACCCTTCCTCGCATGGCTGCGTCCACCTGCCCTCAGAGTTCGCCCGTCTGCTTTTCGAGGCAAGCCCCCTCGGCATGACCGTCGTTGTCGGTAACGCGCACTCGGCGCCGGTGGACGTCGCTCATCCGGCCATGCTGGCGCCGGTCGATGCCCATACCGGCCAGCCGGTCGAGACGCCGAAGCTCGCCGTCGCGGAAGAGTCGCGCTGGGAGCCCGAGAAAGTGCCGCATGGACCGGTGTCGCTCTTGCTGAGTGGCGCCGATCGCCGGCTATTGGTGTTTCGTAACGGCGTCGAGATCGGCCGCAGCAGGATCGCCGTCCGGGACCACGGGACCCGCCTTGGGACGCACGTCTATACAGTGACGGGTATGCAGGCCGACGGGCGGCCGAAGTGGACGGCGGTAGGCATTCCGGGTCACGCCGGCGATGCGAATGCGTCACTCGATCCCGAGCAGACGCGGGGCGTGCGCATACCCGACGAGTTCGTCCTCAAGCTGGGTCCGCTGCTGACGCCGGGAGCCACGCTGCTGGTCACCGACGCGGAGATCCTACCGCACCACACGGGCAGCGCCCTCACGGTGTTGACCGACAAGGCTCCCGAGGCCGCGCTGTGATAGTGGCGGCTCGTCGGCTGCAGCATCCGGTGAGTCGTGGGGAGAGCGAGTGCACATGGCGTGGAGGCGGCGCTCTGGCGCGGCGTGTGCTGATCGTCGCCACCGTGTTGGCGGCCAACGCCACGATGGTTCGTGCCGAGCCCGCTCTGGCGGGCGCCTTGGCGACGGCGGCGCCAGCGGTCGACAGCCGGGTGCTCGAACTGGCCGTTGCGTCGCTCGACTGCGCCCAGCGCAGTACGTCGGCAGCGGCGAAGCGTCTGGCGGTGATAGATTACTCGCTGCCGTCTACCCAGCCACGGCTGTGGGTCTTCGACCTGGGAACACGCACTCTGCTGCGCGAGGAGCACGTCGCGCACGGCCGGGGCTCAGGTGACAATCATGCGAGCCGTTTCTCGAACGAGCCGGGCAGCCTGCAGTCCAGCCTGGGGCTGTTTCGCACTGCCGAGAGCTATGTTGGTCGCAACGGTTACTCGCTTCGCCTCGAAGGCCTCGAACCCGGCATCAACGACCGCGCTTTCGAGCGGGCGATCGTCATGCACGGTGCGCCCTACGTCAGCGACGAGGCGATGCGTCAACTAGGCCGCTTGGGAAGAAGCCTGGGTTGCCCGGCGGTGCGTCCGGAGATTGCGACGGAACTGATCGACGAGATCAAGGGTGGCCAGTACCTATTCGCCTATTACCCGGATCGCGAGTTCCTTGCCGCGTCGAGCCTGCTCGCCTGTCCCGCTGCCACGGCGCCGCTTTCCGATGGTGGTGCCTACGCCGGCTGGTCGGAGGCCGCCGCGCCGTCCGAGCTACGCTGACAGGCAGGCGGCGCGAGCTGACATGACGTCGCAAGACATGCTGGAGCGACGCTTCGTTCGGCATCCGGTGGACATACCGATCGAGATCGTTGCCGATGATTTGAATCGGGGGACGCTGCGCCGGTTGAAGGACGTCGGTCTCGGCGGGCTGGCGTGTCGGTCGGATCGTTCGCTGCCGATCGGCGCGCGCGTGGTGATCACGATTCCTCTTGTGCAACCCCCTTTCAGCGCGCCGGCTGCGGTCGTCTGGTGCCGTCGCGGCGAGCCCCATTTCGAAGTGGGTATCCGTTTCACCGATTCTGCCGACCTCTTCGCGGCTCGCATGGTGGAGCAGGTCTGCCAGATCGAGCACTATCGCCGGGAAGTGCGGCATCGGGAAGGGCGCGAGCTTGATGCCGAGGCGGCGGCGCAGGAGTGGATTGCGCGTTACGCCGACCAGTTCCCGTCGTTGGGTAGCCGTCACTGAGCGGAGATGGCATCCGGCATATGGCGCGCGAGAAGATCCCGGTCACTGCGGCGGTGCGCGTATTGCGGGCTGGCCGCGTGGTGTTTACCGACCACTGCTACGCCTACCAGGCGCGCGGAGGTACCGCGGTGAGCAGCCGCGAGCTGGGTGTGGACGAGCGCGTGATAGTCAAGACGCTGGTCATGGAGGACGAGCGCAGGCAGCCGCTGATCGTGTTGATGCACGGCGACTGCGAGGTATCCACCGGCAAGCTCGCCCGGCACCTCGGCGTCAAGACCGTCGCTGTCTGTCATCCGGATGTTGCCAGTCGACACTCGGGCTATCTGGTCGGTGGCACCAGCCCCTTCGGCACGCGCAAGGCGATGCCCGTCTACCTCGAGCGGAGCATCCTCGACCTCGAGAAGATCTACATCAATGGTGGCAGGCGAGGCTATCTGGTAGGCATCGCGCCGCAGGTGCTCGTCGACCTCCTCGAACCCGAACTGGTCGATGTTGCCGTCTGATAGCGTCCGACACTCCTGCCCCCGGGTATCACGCTTGCCTGATCCATTCTCAGCGCGACCGCATGAACGTTGTGCACCGAGGTCGTGAAACCGATGCGGCATCGTGCCTGCCGACCGCTCGAAGGCGCTGACCAAGTCCTTGATCGACTCGGCCAGTGCGGACCACGGCAAGTCTGTTCTCTCCCCAGTCTACGCTTTGAGATTGCCGACCGAGTTCCTGGTCAACCGCAGATAGTCAAGGACCAAGTCGAGATTGCGGTTCAGGTGGGCCATTTTCTGCGCGATGCTGGTGGGCCCAGCGAGCATGGACAGCGCCCCGAGAAATCGGCCATAATCGCGAAATCTGTCCACGGCGCCGGTCATGAAGTTCCTTTTCGATCTTTTTCCCGTCATCCTTTTCTTTATAGCCTACAAGTTTGCCGGCATCTACGCGGCGACTGGCGTTGCCATGGCGGCCACCTTTGCGCAGATCGGCTGGTTGTGGTTCAGAGGCCGCAGGATCGACACCATGCTGTGGGTCAGCCTGGTGATCATCACGGTCTTCGGCGGTATGACTTTGGCGTTGCATGACGAGACCTTCATCAAGTGGAAGCCGACGGTGCTCTACTGGGCCTTCGCGGCGGTGCTGCTTGGCGGCACCTTGTTCTTCAAGAAGAATCTGATGCGCACCTTGCTGGCCGAGCAGATGGAACTGCCGGAAGCGGCCTGGAAGACTGTCAACTGGTCATGGATCGGCTTCTTCCTGTTCATGGGCGTCGCGAATCTCGTTGTCGCCTTCAATTTTTCCACCGACGACTGGGTCAACTTCAAACTGTTCGGCGGTATGGGGCTGATGCTGGTTTTCGTTCTTGGCCAGGGGCTGCTGCTTTCGAAATACCTCGAGGAGAACAAATGATGCTCTACGCCATCGTCGGCGAAGATCGACCGGACTCGCTTGCTCAGCGCCTCGCCGCGCGGCCGGCGCATGTCGAGCGCCTGAGGGCGCTGCAGGACGAAGGCCGCCTGCTGCTCGCCGGTCCGTTTCCTGCGATTGATTCGCCGGACCCGGGGCCAGCCGGCTTCTCGGGCAGCTTGATTGTCGCCGAGTTCGCGTCGCACGAAGCCGCCACTGCCTGGGCTGATGCCGACCCATACGTTGCGGCTGGCGTCTACCAGAAGGTCATTGTCAAGCCATTCAAGAAAGTGCTGCCAGCGTGAGTCTGCCTGCAGCTGCCGAAGCTGTCGATGCGACGGTTCGCGAACGGCTCGCGCTGCTGTCGCCAATTCGCCTGGAACTGATCGACGATTCGGCCCGGCACGCTGGCCACGCTGGTGCGCGAGGCGGTGGCGGTCACTATCGGCTGCTCATCGTCGCCGCCGTTTTCGCCGGTCAGACGCGGCTGGCCCGTCATCGGGTCATCAATCAACTGCTTGGCGACCTTATTCCGGCCAGGATGCACGCCCTGAGCATCAAGGCAATGACCCCCGAGGAAGCCGCCTCGCCGGCTTCGGTCGCTATCTGATTCCCCAGCTTCACCTCATCCACCCCAACAGAAGGAAATCCAGAAAATGCACAACCTCTCCAAGCTGGCAGGCGCACTGCTCCTCGGCGCGTTGATCTCGTTACCGGCGACTGCCGCCGAAAAGGCCAAGAGCGCGGGCGCGGCCGGCGCCGTTGCCACCGTCAACGGGGTCGCCATCTCGCAGACCGTCGCCAATGCATTTGTCGCCGAGCAACAGGCACAGGGCGCTCCCGACAGTCCGGAACTCAAGAAGGCCGTGCGTGAAGAGCTGATCCGCCGCGAGTTGCTGGTCCAGGAAGCGAAGAAACTCGGCCTCGACAAGAAGCCGGACGTTGCCGCACAGGCCGACCTCGCACGCCAGGCGATCTACATTCGCGCTTTCGTTCAGGACTACGTCAAGAAGAACCCGATCAGCGACGAGCAGGCCAAGGCGGCGTACGAACGGATGAAGAGTCAGATGGGCAGCACGGAGTACAAGGTGCGCCATATCCTCGTGGAAAAGGAAGACGACGCCAAGACGATCATCGTCAACCTGAAGAAAGGCGCCAAGTTCGATGAACTGGCCAAGCAATCGAAGGACCCGGGTTCGAAGGAGAAAGGTGGCGACCTCGGCTGGAGCAGCACGGCCAATTACGTGAAACCCTTTGGCGATGCGGTGGCCGGTCTGGCCAAGGGCAAGTTCACCGAAACCCCGGTGAAGACCGATTTCGGCTATCACGTGATCCTGGTGGAAGACAGTCGGCCGCTGACGCCGCCGCCGTTCGACCAGATCAAGCCGCAAATCAATCAGCGCCTGCAGCAGGAGCAACTCCAGAAATACGTCGCGGAACTGCAAAAGAAGGCGAAGATCGACTAGGCAGACTGCTGCAGCGAGAAAAGGCGCCGACCAGTTCGGCGCTTTTTTTGTGCACGGGTCGGCACCGGCAGGCGTGCCTGGCGGTGCTCTTTCGGCGAGTGCCTGGTCGCCTAGGCGACCCACTGCCGCGCATTGCGGAACATGCGCAGCCACGGCGAATCGTGCCAGCCGCGCGCGTCCCAGTCGGCCGGGTGCCAGGACATCTGCACGCTGCGGAAGACGCGTTCGGGGTGCGGCATCATGATCGAGAAGCGACCGTCGTCGGTCGTCAGGCCGGTGATTCCTGCCGGCGAGCCGTTCGGATTGTACGGATAGGTTTCCGTCGCCTTTGCCGCCGAGTCGATGAAGCGCATGGCGACGAGCGCGCGCGCCTGTTGCTCGGCAGCCGCGAAGACGGCGCGTCCCTCGCCATGCGAAACGACCACCGGCAGGCGACTACCGCCCATTCCGGAAAAGAAGATCGACGGCGACTCGGCTATCTCGACCATCGAAAAGCGCGCTTCGAACTGCTCGACCCGATTACGTTCGAAACGCGGCCAGGCGTCGGCGCCGGGAATGATGTCCTTGAGCGCACTCATCATCTGGCAACCGTTGCAGACGCCCAAGGCAAAGCTGTCGGCGCGCGCAAAGAACGCCGAGAAGGCGGCACGCGCCCGTTCGTTGAACAGGATCGTCTTCGCCCAGCCCTGACCGGCGCCGAGCACGTCGCCGTAGGAGAATCCACCGCAGGCGACGGCACCCTTGAAGTCGTCGAGAAGGATGCGGCCGGTGAGGATGTCGCTCATGTGTACGTCGATGGCCGCGAAGCCGGCACGATCGAAAGCGGCGGCCATCTCGACGTGGCCATTGACGCCCTGTTCGCGGAGGATCGCCACGCGCGGGCGAGTCCCTGTGTTGATGAACGGTGCGGCGACGTCGTCCGTGGGATCGAAGCTCAGCGTCACCGACAGGCCGCCGTCGGTGGCGTCGCCGATCCGGTCGTACTCCTGCTGGGCGCACTCCGGGTTGTCGCGCAGTTGTTGCATGCGGAAGCTGGTCTCCGACCAGGCACGCTGCAGATCGACGCGCGTCTCACTGAGCACGGCCCGGGCATTGCGGATGATGCGGATCTGGTCCCAGCGATTGGGCGAGCCGATGAATTGCGCGCAGCTTCCCAGTCCGGCTGACCGGAGCACGCCCATGACCTGGCCGCGCTGCTCGCGCCGGATTTGCACCACGGCACCGAGTTCCTCGCAGAACAGGGCGCGCATCAATATCTCGAAAGAACGGCCGTTGAGCAGTTCGGGACGCTTTTCGTTGCCATCGACGTCGCTCATCAGCGGGTCGTAGCACAGACCGTCGGTGTCGATCGAAACGCCGCAGTGTCCGGCAAAGGCCATCTCGCAAATGGCGGCAAACAGCCCGCCGTCCGAGCGATCGTGGTAGGCGAGCAGCAGGTTGTCGGCGGCGAGTTGGCGAATGGCAGAGAAGAAGGCGACGAGGCGCGCCGGATCATCGACATCGGGTGCGTCGCTGCCTGTGGCGTTGTGGACCTGTGCCAGCGCCGACCCCCCGAGGCGGTTGCGGCCGGCACCGAGATCGATGAGCAGGAGATCGGTCTCCCCGGCATCGAGGACCAGTTGCGGGGTCAGCGTCCGGCGCGCATCCTGCACGCGCGCGAAGCCGGTGACGATCACCGACAACGGCGATACCACCTGCTTCCGGCAATCGCCTTGCTCGCCGTCACCTTCCGTCCAGCCGGTTCGCATCGACAGCGAATCCTTGCCGACGGGTATCGAGACACCGATCGCCTGGCAAAGATCGGAAACTGCCCGCACCGTGTCGAACAGTCGCGCATCTTCGCCGGGGAAGCCGGCGGCGGCCATCCAGTTGGCGGACAGTTTGACGTCGCCGAGCGTCGCGACGTCGGCGGCGGCGAGATTGGTCAAGGCTTCGCCAAGCGCCATCCGACCCGAAGCGGGCGCGTCGATCACCGCCAACGGTGCGCGCTCGCCGATCGCGAAGGCCTCGCCGAGATGCCCCTGAAACGACATCAGAGTGACTGCCACGTCGGCGCACGCTACCTGCCAGGGGCCGACCATCTGGTCGCGCGCGGTCAGGCCGCCGACGCTGCGATCGCCGATGGTGATCAGGAAGTTCTTGTCGGCCACGGCCGGCAGACGCAGCACGCGATAGGCGGCTTCCTGCAGGTCGACCGCGGTAGCGTCGAAGGGCACCGTCAGCGGCGGCAGGCGGTCGACGGCACGCGTCATGCGCGGCGGCTTGCCGAGCAGGGCGTCCATGTCCATGTTCACCGGTTCATTGCCGAAATGACTGTCGCTGACCACCAGGCGCGTTTCCGCGGTGGTGACGCCGACGATTGCCGAAGGGCAGCGCTCGCGCTCGCACAGCGCCGAAAACTCGCCGAGGCGGCCGGGCGGCATGGCCAGCACGTAGCGCTCCTGTGCCTCGTTGCACCAGATCTCGGCGGGCGACATGCCGGGCTCCTCGATGTTTACGGCACGCAGTTCGAAGCGCGCCCCGCAGCCGGCGCCGTGCGCCAGTTCGGGCAGGGCATTCGAGATGCCGCCGGCACCGACGTCATGCACCGAGAGGATCGGATTGCCGTCAGCGGCTGCCGAGCCGTCACCGCTCGGCGCACCCATCTGCCAGCAGCGGTCGATGACTTCCTGGGCACGCCGCTGCATTTCGGGGTTGCCGCGCTGCACCGAAGCAAAATCCAGATCCTCGCTGTTGCTGCCGGTGGTCATCGAACTGGCCGCGCCACCGCCGAGGCCGATGAGCATGCCGGGGCCGCCGATCTGTAGCAGCAGCGTGCCGGCCGAAAGCGTTTCGGCCTTGAACGACTGGCTGGCCGAGATGTTGCCGACGCCGCCGGCGATCATGATCGGTTTGTGGTAACCACGCACCAATTGCTGGTCACCGGTGAACTGCTCGTAGGTACGGAAATAGCCTGCCAGGTTGGGCCGGCCGAACTCGTTGTTGAAGGCGGCTGCGCCGAGCGGACCCTCGAGCATGATGGCCAGCGGCGAGGCGATGCGTGCCGGGCGTCCGTAGGTGGCCGTCGCGCGCTCCCACGGCTGGAGTGCCTCCGGAATGTTGAGGTTGGACACCGAGAAGCCACACAGGCCGGCTTTCGGCTTCGAGCCCCGCCCGGTGGCGCCTTCGTCGCGGATCTCGCCGCCCGAGCCGGTGGCCGCGCCTGGGAAGGGCGAAATCGCCGTCGGGTGGTTGTGCGTTTCGACCTTGGCAAGGATGTGGGTCAGCTCTTCGTGATACGCGTAGCGACCATCCGCCCCAGCATGGAAGCGCGGCACGCTGGCGCCTTCGATGATCGACGCGTTATCGGTATAGGCGACGATCGTTCCTGCCGGGTGCGCGCGGTGCGTTTCACGGATCATGCCGAACAGCGTTTCGCTGCGCGGCTGCCCGTCGATGACCCAGGACGCGTTGAAGATCTTGTGCCGGCAATGCTCCGAATTGGCCTGCGCGAACATCATCAATTCGACGTCGGTCGGGTTGCGCCCTGCCCGCACGAACAACTCGACGAGGTAATCGACTTCGTCGTCCGACAGGGCCAGCCCAAGCCGGGAATTGGCGTCGATCAGGGCTGCGCGACCGCCACCCAGCAGATCGACACCGGTCAGTGGTCGCGGGGCAAAATGGCGGAACAGATCGGCGGTCTGTGCGGGGTCGTCGAGCACCGTCTCGAGCATGCGGTCGTGCAGCAACGCCGCGATATCGCGCCTGTCGGTGGCCGACAACTTGCGCCGTCGCGCATGCAGGAGGTAGGCGACGCCGCGTTCGATGCGCTCGATCGTGTGCAGACCGCTGTTCCAGGCGATGTCGGTGGCCTTCGACGACCAGGGCGAGATGGTCCCGATGCGCGGCGTGACGAGGAACAACTGGCCGCGCTCGCTGTTCGCTTCCGGGCGTTCTTCGAGGAGTGCCGAGAGTTGCCGACGCTCGCTGTCGGTCAACGGCTGCCGGGTCGCCACAAAGTGCCAGTACTCGGCGGTGATGATGCGTACCCCGGGCACGCCGGCGGCCAGAGCCTGCTGCAGACGCTGCAGGCGGAAAGAGGACAGGGCGGGGGCTCCGCGGAGGGTGAGGATGTCGGCCATGGCGCGCTGCAGAGAAGGGCAGGCAAGCCTGCGTTAAGGAAGCGGAGGCGCGATTATAGCCGACGCCGGCAGAGCAGCCCCTGGACAGGTCAATTACAATTGGCGCGAAACTCGCCCATGCCGCGCGTGAAACTCTTCTATACCGACACTTTCGTTTTGCCTTTGCCGCCTGGCCATCGCTTCCCGATGGAGAAGTATGCGCGCCTGCGGGAGCGCTTGCGCGCCTCCGGCCAGTTTGCCGACGCGGACTTTCGCAGCCCCATGGCGGCCAGCACCGAGCAGCTTTGCCATGCCCATGTCGCCGAGTACGTCGCGCGCGTCTGCCGCGGTGACCTGAGTGCGGCCGAGATCCGGCGTATCGGCTTTCCCTGGAGCGAAGGCATGGTCGAGCGGTCGCGGCGTTCCGCCGGTGCAACGATCGCCGCCTGCCGGATAGCGCTGCAGGAGACCTGCGCGATCAATCTGGCCGGCGGTACCCACCACGCGCATGCCGACCATGGCGAGGGTTTCTGCGTGTTCAACGATGCGGCGGTCGCCGCGCGCGTGCTGCGCGCCGAAGGATGCGTGCAGCGGCTGGCCGTGGTCGATTGCGACGTCCATCAGGGCAACGGCACGGCGAGCATCTGCGCCGAAGATGCCTCTGTCTTCACCTTCTCGATCCATGCCCAGAAGAACTTTCCTTTTGCCAAGGCAATCAGCGACCTCGACGTCGGGCTACCCGACGGTACCGGCGATACCGTCTACCTGCAACAGCTGGCCTGGGCACTCGACCAGGTGTTCGCGCGTGCGCGGCCGGACCTCGTCATCTATCTGGCTGGCGCCGACCCCTACTGCGATGACCGTCTGGGTCGCTTGGCGCTGACCTTCGACGGCCTTGCCGCACGTGATGAAATGGTCTTCGCGGCGTGCCGCGACCGGCGCGTGCCGGTCGCGGTGGCGATGGCCGGCGGTTACGCGCACGTGATCGACGATACGGTCAGCATCCACTGCCGGACGGTACTTGCCGCACGGCGAATCTTCGACCCCTTGTTGGGCTAGGATCTGTCAATGAACACACGCACCCGATCACAGGCGCTGTATCGCGCCGCCGACCTGCGGACCATCGAGACGCTTGCCGTCGATCAGCCGCTGATGCAGCGTGCCGGTCTGGCCGCCGCCGATCTGGCAACATCGCTTTGTCGCTTGCAGGGGGCGGCAGTGCTCGTTCTCGCCGGGCCGGGCAACAACGGCGGCGACGCTTTCGTTGCCGCACGGCACTTGCGCGAACGCCGATTCACCGTGAGCGTGGTTTTTGCCGGGGAAGTCGGCCGCCTGCCGGCTGATGCGGCGACGGCCTACCGGCGCTTCATCGACGACGGCGGTAGCGTTCTCGACGGCATACCGAATGGTCTGCGCTGGTCGCTGATCATCGACGGGTTGTTCGGCATCGGGCTACAACGACCGGTCGGCGGCCGCCATGGCGAGCTCGTCGCGGCGGCCAATGCGCTCGCCGTTCGCGACCACTGTCCCCTGCTCGCTCTTGACTGCCCGAGCGGTCTCGACGCGGACACCGGCAAGCTCTGCGGCACGGCGATTCGGGCCAGCCACACGATCACCTTCATCGCCGGCAAGCCTGGCTTGCTCACCGGTGATGGCCCGGACCACTGCGGTACGGTTTCGGTCGCCGCCCTCGAGCTCGATGCCGAGCGGCTGGCGAATGCTAGCGCGCATACGATCGGTACCGACTTGTTCGTCGATTACCTTTGCCCACGCGCCAGGAACAGCCACAAGGGCAGCTACGGCAGCGCCGGTGTTCTCGGCGGGGCGAGCAGTATGGTCGGCGCGGCCTTCCTGGCGGGACGCGCTGCCCTCAGGCTCGGCAGCGGCCGCGTCTACCTGGGATTGCTCGACCCGCAGGCGCCGACGATCGACCCGGTACAGCCGGAGCTGATGCTGCGCCAACCCGCTGCCTTGCTGGCTGTCGGGCTGACGGCCCTGGCCTGCGGGCCGGGGATGGGCGGCGGCGAGGTCGCGCTGGGCCTCCTCGAGCGGGCCTGCGCGCTTGATCTGCCGTTACTGCTCGATGCCGATGCACTGAATCTGCTGGCCGCCGAGAGCCGGTTGCAGAGGGTGCTCGCTGAACGCCGCCAGTGCCCGTCTCCGCTGCTGCTGACGCCGCATCCGAGCGAGGCGGCACGCCTGCTCGGCGCCGATACCAGCGTCGTCCAGGCCGACCGCGGCGCGGCCGCGCTCGAACTCGCCAGCCGCTACCAGGCTCTGGTGGTGCTCAAGGGTTGCGGCAGCATCGTCGCCACGCCTGACGGGCGCTGGTTTGTCAACACAACCGGCAATCCCGGCCTCGCTGCGGCCGGCACCGGTGATGTCCTCAGCGGTCTGGTCGTCGCACTGCTCGCACAGGGCTGGCCGGCCCTCGAGGGCCTGCTCGCGGCCGTGCATCTGCACGGCTTGGCCGCGGACGAGCGCGTTGCCGCTGGCTGCGGACCCGTCGGCCTGACTGCCAGCGAAGTCATCGATGGTGCACGCACCTGCTTCAACCGCTGGGTCGCGCAGGGGCGGTAGCGCTGCGGCGGCCGCCGTCCTTGTCTCTCAAGCCTGGGCAAGCCGCAGTTCGGCAGCGAAGCCTCGATCGACCTCGGGAAGCGACAGCCTGCCGCCGTGCGCACGCGCGACCAGATCAGCCAACATCAGACCGAGTCCGGTGTGGCCCTCGTAGGCTTGCGCGGCGATCGCCTCCTGGAGTTCGCCGCGCTGGGCAGCGCTGACCCCCGGCCCGTCGTCGTGTACGCGCAGCGCAGCGCTCGCTGGCGTCGACACGATGACATGGCTCGCACCGTTGCGCAGCGCGTTGTCGAACAGGTTCAGCAGTGCCGCTGCGAGCAGGTCACCGTCGGCGGAAAGCGTCTGCGATGCCTCCACGGTGATGGACAGTCCTTCGATCGGCAGGCGCCCAACCAGGGACGCGAGATCCAGGGGCTGGCGTCGCAGGTCAACGCCGCTGCGGAACAGCGTCAGCAGCGCCGTCACGACGCGCTGCAGGCGGGCGGCAGCGCTACGCACGCGCTGCAGGCGGGGTTGCAGCTGCGCTGGGCATTCGCGCAAGGCCACCGCGAGCTGGGCATCGATACCGGCCAGTGGCGTGCGCAGCGAGTGTGCCGCATGCGCGGTGAAGGCGCGCTCATGCGCCAGACGACGCGCGAGTCGGTCGGTCAGCGCGTCGATGGCGGCGTGCACGGGTCGCAGCTCGGCGCGCTCGGCCGCGCCGAGAGTGGCGCCGAGGATCAGGGGATCGTGCCGGGCGAGTCGCTCAGCCAGATGCTCGAGGGGCAGCAACTCCTGCCGGAGGCGCGCCCGCAGCCACAAGTGAGCGAGCAGTGCGATGGCGAGCGTGGCGAGTGCGGCGCTCAAGGCGACCTCGATTTTCGCCTCACGACGTTCGTCCTGACTCTGGGCGACATAGAGCAGGTGCGTGCCACCCGCCAGGTGAGTGCCGAAGACGCGCCACGCCGGTACGTCGGCGAAGCCCGTGGACGGAGTTGTCCGTAATGGGTGGGTGGGCGCCAGCGGTGAAGCGAGAAGAATACGTGCCCCGCTGCTTGGCGAATACTCCACCACCTGCCAGGTGAAGCGGCCGCTTGGCGCTGGCGTCGTCGCTTCGTTCGTCTCCTTCGGCGTGCCGGCCACCGCGCTCGTCTCGCTGGGAGTGGGCAACGAGGCGTCAAGCACCTGGGCCGCCGCCAGCAGGGTATCGTCGAGCAGTTCGTCTATCTCCTGCTGCACCGCCAGGCACACGGCAAGCGACACCGACAGGGTCCATAGTACCGACCAGCCGAGCAGGGCGCGCGTCACGCGTGTCCGGATCGACGGCAGGCCTGATTTCATGCCTGTGCCGCAATGCGGTAGCCAAGCCCGCGTACGGTTTCGACGAGATCAAAGCCGAGTTTGCGTCGCAGGCCCGACACATGCACCTCGATGGCGTTGCTCGCCAACTCCGCTTCGAAGCCAAGCACCAGTCGCTCGAGGTCGGCTTTGGGGACGATGCGTCCGGCGCGCAGGACCAGAGCTTCGAGGATCGACCACTCGCGGCCGGTCAGCTCGATGCGTTGGCCGGCCAACCAGGCGCTGCGCGCCGTCAGGTCGACCTCGACCCTGCCGAAGGACAGCCGCGACGCCGCGCCGCCGGCGCTACGCCGGCACACCGCCCGCAACCGAGCCGACAGTTCTTCCGGGGCGAACGGTTTGACGAGGTAGTCGTCGGCGCCGCTGTCGAGGCCCTGAACACGGTCGCTGAGCAGGTCGCGCGCGGTCAGCATCAATGCCGGAGTACTGTCGCGGGCACTGCGCCGCGCACGCAGCCAAGCGAGGCCGGAGCCATCCGGTAACTGCCAGTCGACGAGCAAGGCGTCGTATGGCTCGCCGCGGTAGGCCGTTGCTTCGTGCAGGCTGCGGCACCAGTCGACGCGGTGGCCCTCGCCGCTCAGGAAGTCGCGCAGGCCCTCGCCGAGCAGTTCGTCGTCTTCGATCAGTAGCAGTCGCATGGGTGTCGGAACGGCCGCTTTGTCGCGGATGGTCAAGGCCGGACATTGTGCCGAAGAATGCTGTTCATGGCCATCGGTGGCCGGCCGGGGAGCGCGCCGTGCAGGGCCCACTTCAGTTCGCGCGACGAGATCGTCAACGCCTTCGACAACGCTGTTGTACAGCGACCACGTTCTGGCCTGCCTGCTGCGGCGTCATCACCCGAGCGGGCCGCACCGTGGTGACGTTGGCGTCGCCAAAGACTCAGCGGCATCGCCTACAAAGTGGAGAACATCGCCGCAGCCTCTTGCTGGCCCAGTTCAAAATAGCGCTTCTGAGCGCTCCGGTCCTTTAGCGAAATGGTCATGCTCTCGAGGTCCTTCGGCCGCAGAACGTGCAAAGGCTTCGCGTAATAGCGCCGGCCACCGATCTCCGCGCTTTGCTGGCCCATGGCCTCGAGCATTTCGTTGATCAGGGTCGCCTGCGCGAAGATGCGGGCGTTGGGCAGCGTCAGTTGCATATCGCTGACCAGCAGATGTGTGTCGATGCCGTTGAACGGCAGGATGAACGACTTGGCGTGGTAAAGCTTGTCAAGTTCCCGGTGGTAGTCGTAGTCGGTGAAATCGACGGCAATGATCTCGTCGACGTCGTCGTCCTCGAACAGCGTTCGCAGCGGCGTGTTGTCGAGATAGCCACCCTCGATGTAGTAGTCGCCGTCGATGGTGATGGCCTTGAAATAGGGAATGGTGGTGATCCCGGCGAGGAAGGCGTCCATGAAGACGTCCAGGCTGGCATCGTCGATGGTGGGCAGGATCTCATTGACGTTGAACGACCTCCCTTGCCGCCGGCTGAGATTGGTCGCACGGATGTCCCAGCGCATCGCCTTGAGATGCTCGGCCAGCAGTTCGCGTCGTCGGGGATCGTCGAGGAGGAGCGATTTGCGGCAACTGTCCTTGTCAACAGTGAACAAGTGCGTGCCGGTGGGCAGCAACTGGGGGCGCAGACCCAGAAAGTTGGAAAAGATCTGGAAAATGTCGGTGACGTCAAGGCGGACCGTACGCGTCAGGACCGGTGGCAACTCTTCGCTCTGCCAGTCCCAGAGGAGGTAGTCGATAACGATGTTGTTGCCGGAACTGGTCGACGTGAGATGCACGACCGCGACGTCGTTCTTCTTCAGCCAGACCAGCACGCCTTCCGTATAGAAGCTCCGATAGCCGCCACCCGATGCCACGAAACCGTATCTGGTCATGCGCATTTCCTTCGCGTGTTGGTAAGGTTCTGGCGAGCCTGAAAGTCATGCTCAAGTGCTCGTGTATAATACTCCGCCTATCCGCTGGGCAATGCGCTTCCTGTCCCCGACTCTCCCCTGAAACAGTCCTTCCCGAATGAGACTTCAGCGCGACATCCAACGCGGTCAGTCTGCGATTGTCGTCTGCGGCAACGGCCATGCGCGTCCTGGTGACTGGCGCTGCGCAGGCGGCTCGACCATCCCGCGGCGCCAGTGAGCGAATGAGTCGCCGCGTGACCTGGCTACTCTGGATCGTCCTCGCGGCGGTCTGGTTCGGCACGCTCGGCCAGCGCGCGCTGACACGCCCGGACGAAGGTCGCTACGCGGAAATCCCGCGGGAAATGGCAGTCAGCGGCGACTGGCTGACACCCCGCCTCAACGACATCAAGTATTTTGAAAAGCCCGCTCTCCAGTACTGGGCGACAGCCGCCGGCTTCAAGGTTTTCGCTGACAACGAGTGGACAGCACGCCTCTGGCCGGCGCTGACCGGCTTTTTCAGCATCGTGCTGGTCTGGTGGACCGGGCGCCGGCTCTGGGGGGCGCAGGCGGGCCACCTGGCGGCCGCTATCCTCGCGAGTTCGCTTCTCTTCGTTGGCATGGGCCATATTCTGACCCTGGACATGGGGCTATCGTTCTTTCTGCAGGTGGCGTGGACGGGCTGTCTTTTTGCCCAACAGGAGGACCGTCTGACCAGTCGGCGCTGGATGCTCCTGGCCTGGGCAGGGCTGGCGCTGGCGGTCCTGTCCAAGGGTATCGTCGCCCTGGTCTTGACTGGCGCCACGCTGGTCGGCTACACGCTGCTCAACCGGGACACCTCGCCATGGCGGCGGCTTTCGCCCCTGGCCGGTCTGGCCTTGTTCCTGATCGTCGCCGCCCCCTGGTTCGTCGCGGTTTCCGTGGCGAACCCCGAGTTTCCCCATTTCTTCTTCATCCACGAGCACTTCGAGCGATTCCTCAGCACGGTCCACCGCCGCGACGAGCCGCCCTGGTTTTTTCTAGCGGTATACAGCCTCGGCGCCCTGCCATGGACACTGCTCCTGCTGCAAGCCGTGCCCAGGGCCTGGAGTCGGGGTGTTGCCCGCACGTTCAGTCCGGAGCGCTTCGTGCTGCTCTGGGTGTTGACAACTTTCGCCTTCTTCAACGTGTCCGGTTCCAAGATGGCACCCTACATCCTGCCCATTTTCCCGGCGCTGGCCTTGCTCGGCGGACGTCATGTTACCGACTTGTCGCGGCGAGCCTGGCTGATTCACCTGGCACTGCTGGCCGTGGTGGCGCTCGCCGGCCTGGTGCTGGCCCCCCGGACAATGGACCTGGTGGGCCAGGAGTACACGCCGGCGATGCTGCAAGGCGTAGCCACGTGGCTGAGCGGCGCCGCTGCAGTTTTTCTGGTGGCCATCATGGGCGCGGCGGCGCTGGTCTGGCGACACCGCCAAGCGGCTGCGGCGATCGTCCTGGCCGTTGGCGGATGCCTGGGCAGCAGCGCGCTGCTTCTTGGCCACGACCATCTCTCACCCTACACGTCCACCCGGGACCTGGCCGCCCAGGCATTGCCCCGGATCAAGCCTGGCCTGCCCTTCTACAGCGTTCTCTCTTACGAGCAGACGCTGCCTTTCTATCTCAAGCGGACACTGACTCTGGTCGCCAACCAGAATGAGATGGACTTCGGCCTCGAGCACGAGCCGCAGAAATGGATTCCCACCGTTGACGAGTTCAAGGCGCGCTGGCGCGAGGACCGAGGGGCCTACGCGGTGATGAAGATCGATGTCTTCGAGAAGCTTCTCGCCGAGGGTCTGCCGATGGCCGAGATCGCCCGCAACCGGCGCTACGTCATCGCCGAGAAGATCAGCACGCCTTCCGCGCCTCGCTCGAGCGAGGGGTGCGCGACAGCGGTGTCCGGCGCGCCGTCCCCGTCGGCCAACCCTTCGCTCGGCGAGCGAGCATGCGACGGAGCCATACGTTGAGATGACCACGATAGCCTTCATCCTGATCCTCACCGGCGTGCTGCTCAACGCCGCCGCGCAACTGCTGCTCAAGGCGGGCACCAATGCCATCGGCCATTTCGATTTCCAGCTCGACAACGTCATCCCGATCGGCATGAAGATCGCTGGCGAGCCGTTCATCATCGGTGGCATGGCTTGTTATGCGGTCAGCGTGGTGGTCTGGATCATGGCCCTGTCGCGGGTGCCGGTGAGCATTGCCTACCCGATGCTTTCGATCGGTTATGTAGTCAATGCGGTGATTGCCCACTACTGGTTCGGCGAGGTGCTGGTCCTGCAGAAGCTGTTGGGTATCGGCTTCATCATCATCGGCCTGCTCCTGGTGGCCAACTCGTGAGCGCAACGTTTCTCCCCTTCACCCGTCCATCGATCGACGAGGAGACCATTGCCGCGGTTGCCGACGTCCTGCGCTCCGGCTGGATCACCAGCGGTCCGCAGGTACAGGCCTTCGAGGCTGCTCTCTCGGATTTCTGCGGCGGCCGCTGTGTGCGTGCTTTCAACTCCGGCACTGCTGCCCTCGAAGTGGCACTGCGCCTGGCGGGGGTCGGTGCCGGTGACGAGGTGATCAGCACCCCCTTGACCTGGGTGGCCACGGCCAACGTGATCCTCGAAGTGGGCGCCACACCGGTGCTGGTGGACATCGATCCGGCGACCCGGAACCTTGACCTCGATTTGCTCGAAGCCGCCATTACGCCGCGGACGAGAGCCCTCATCCCCGTGGATCTCGCCGGTCTGCCCGTCGACCGTGATCGCCTCTACGCCATCGCCGCTCGGCACAGCGTGCGGGTAGTCGAGGATGCGGCGCAGTCCCTCGGCGCGTCCTGGAACGGCAAGACGATCGGCAGCACCGGCGACTTCGTCGCCTTCAGCTTCCACGCCAACAAGAACCTGACCACCGGTGAGGGCGGGGCGCTGGTCCTGCCGGCAGACATCGGCCCTGAGCGCTGCGAGCTTCTGCGCCTGCAGGGCGTCAAACGCCAGCCCGATGGCAACATGGACGTGGACGTGCTGGGAGGCAAGTTCAATCTCACCGATATCGCTGCCGCCATCGGCCTGGGCCAGCTCAAGCGCCTGCACGGGTTCACCGAGCGGCGCCGGGTGCTGGCCCGGCGATACTTCGAACGGCTTGACCCGGCCCTTGGCCTGGAACTGCCGCCAGCGGACTTCGCCAACAGCAACTGGCACATGTTGCAGCCGCTGTTGCCGCCGGGCACCGACCGCGGGGCCTTTATCGCGGCGATGAAGGAGCAGGGCATAGGCGTTGGCGTGCATTACCCGGCCTTGCACCGGTTCACCCTGTATCGCGGCCTCGGCTTCCGGGCCGGTCAGTTCCCGCATGCCGAGGATGTGGGTGCCAGGACGGTTAGCTTGCCGCTGTTTCCGGCGATGACCGAGGCTGACGTGGAACGTGTCTGCATGGCCCTCGCCAAAGCACTCGAGCGTTGAGCCATGCGCACCCCTGAGATCTCCGTGGTCATTCCGGTTTACGACGAGGAAGCCGGCCTGCAGACCCTCTTCGACCGCATCTACCCGGCGCTTGACCGGCTCGGCGAGTCCTACGAGGTCATCTTCGTAAACGACGGCAGCCGCGACCGCTCGGCGGCCATTTTGCGCGAGCAATACCAGAAGCGACCCGAAGTGACGCGCGCCATTCTCCTCGCCGCCAACGCCGGCCAGCACATGGCGATCCTCGCGGGTTTCGAGAAAGCACGTGGCCAGATCATCGTGACGCTGGATGCCGACCTGCAAAACCCGCCGGAAGAGATCGGCAAGTTGATCGCCAAGATGCGCGAAGGCCACGATTACGTCGGCAGCATCCGCCGCCGGCGCCAGGACAGCCTGTTCCGCAACTGGGCGTCGAAGGCCATGAACCGCCTGCGCGAGACGACCACGCGCATCAAGATCACCGACCAGGGGAACATGTTGCGAGCCTATTCCCGCAGCGTGGTGGATGCCATCAATTCCTGCCGCGAGGTCAGCACCTTCATTCCGGCGCTCGCCTACACCTTCGCCCGCCACCCGACCGAGGTGATGGTGGAGCACGCCGAGCGGGCCGCCGGCGAGTCCAAGTACTCGCTGTACAGCCTGATCCGTCTCAACTTCGACCTGATGACCGGTTTTTCACTGGTGCCCCTGCAATGGTTCTCGATGCTCGGCATCGTCGTCTCCATGGGGTCGGCGGCGCTGTTCGTCCTGCTGATCGTGCGCCGAATCCTGCTCGGCCCGGAAGCCGAGGGGCTGTTCACCCTCTTTGCCCTGGTCTTCTTCCTGATTGGTCTGGCGTTGTTCGGCATCGGCCTGCTCGGTGAATACGTGGGACGCGTTTATCTGCAGGTGCGCCACCGTCCCCGCTACCTGATCGAAGCCGTGCTGGAAGAAGGCGAATGAGCGCTGCCCCACGCGCCGTCGTCTTCGCCTACCACAACGTCGGTGCCCGTTGCTTGCGGGTGCTGATCGCGCATGGCGTCGACGTGGCCCTGGTGGTCAGCCACGCGGACGATCCTGCGGAGAACCTGTGGTTCGAGCGGGTGGCGGACCTGGCGGGCGACTACGGCATCCCCGTCGTGACGCCCGAGGATCCCGGCACGCCCGAGTTCGTCGCTCGGGTGCAGGCCCTGCGACCCGATTTCCTCTTCTCCTTCTACTACCGCCTGATGCTTTGTCCCGCCTTGCTGGCCATCCCGCGCGGCGCCTACAACATGCATGGCTCGTTGCTGCCCAAGTACCGCGGCCGGGCACCGGTGAACTGGGCGCTGATCCACGGTGAGCGGGAAACCGGCGCCACCTTGCACCGCATGGTCGACAAGCCGGATGCCGGCGAGATCGTCGCCCGGCAGGCGGTGCCGATTCTGCCCGACGACACGGCGCGCGAAGTTTTCAACAAGGTGACGGTCGCCGCCGAACTGGCCCTGGACCGAGTACTGCCGGCGCTGCTCGCGGGCACCGCGGCGCACGCGCCGCTCGACCTGAAAGCGGGAAGTTATTTCGCTGGGCGCAAGCCGGAGGATGGTCGCATCGACTGGGCCCAGCCGGCCGCCGTCGTGCACAACCTGATCCGCGCCGTTGCCCCGCCCTACCCGGGTGCCTTCTTTGACCTGGATGGCCGCCGCATCGTCATCACGCGTAGCCTTTTCCGGCCGGGCGAGACCGGGCCGGCCGGGCAGCCAGCGCTGTATGCGGACGACACGCGACTGCTGGCCCGTTGCGCCGACGGTGGGGTGCTGAGAATTCTCTCCCTGGAAGTCGACGGCGAAGCCATTCCTCCCTCCGCGCTGCCTGCACGAGTGGGCCAGCATCCTATTCCCTTGCTCTGAATCCCATGAAAAAAGTCCTCATTCTCGGCGTCAACGGCTTCATCGGTCATCATCTCTCGCAAAGCATCATCGCCAGCACCGACTGGGAGGTCTATGGCATGGACCTCAACAGCGAGCGTGTCGCGGACCTGTTGGGCCACGAGCGCTTCCATTTCTTCGAGGGCGACATCACCATCAGCAAGGAGTGGATCGAGTATCACGTGCGCAAGTGCGATGTGATTCTGCCGCTGGTGGCGATCGCCACGCCGGCGACTTATGTCAAGGAGCCGCTGCGGGTTTTTGAACTGGACTTCGAGGCCAACCTGCCGATCGTCCGCCAAGCGGTCAAATACCGGAAGCGCGTCATCTTTCCTTCGACTTCCGAGGTGTACGGGATGTGCCAGGATCCCGAATTCGATCCCGAGAATTCGCCACTGGTCTACGGCCCGATCAACAAGCCGCGCTGGATCTACGCCTGCGCCAAACAGATGATGGATCGCGTGATCCACGCCTACGGCCAGCAGGAGGGTTTGCAGTACACGCTGATCCGCCCCTTCAACTGGATCGGCCCCGGCCTGGATTCGATCCACACGCCAAAGGAAGGCTCGTCGCGGGTGATCACGCAGTTCCTCGGCCACATCGTGCGCGGCGAACCGATCAAACTGGTCGACGGCGGTGCGCAGAAACGTTCCTTTACTTACGTGAGCGACGGCATCGACGCCCTGATGAAGATCATCGAGAACAAGGACGGCGTCGCCAACGGCAAGATCTACAACATCGGCAATCCGAAGAACAACTACTCCATTCGCGAACTGGCGACGCTGATGCTGGACCTGGCCAGGGAGTACCCGGAATACGCGGCCTCCGCCGCCCGGGTGAGGGTCCTGGAGACCTCCTCCGCAGAGTACTACGGCTCGGGCTACCAGGATACGTTTCACCGGGTGCCCAAAATCGACAACACCCGGACCGATCTGGGCTGGGAGCCGAAGGTCCGTTTCGAGGACGCGCTGCGGGGGATTTTCGAAGCCTATCGGGGTGACGTGGCCGAAGCGCGCAAGTTGATGGATTGACGATAGTCACGGCGCATGCCTCAACTCGTCCTCAAAGTCGACGTCGACACGTACCGCGGCACCCGGATCGGCGTGCCGCGCCTGGTGGAACTGCTGCGCCGTTACGCTGCCGACGCTACCTTTCTCTTCTCCCTGGGTCCCGACCACACCGGCCGCGCGATCAAGCGCGCCTTCCGTCCGGGCTTCATGCAGAAGGTGTCGCGCACGTCGGTGCTCTCCCATTACGGACTCAGGACTCTGATGTACGGTACCCTGCTGCCGGGACCGGACATCGGCCGGCGTTGCGCCGACCTCCTGTGCGGCGTCCGCGATGCCGGCTTCGAGACGGGCATCCACTGCTGGGACCACATTTCCTGGCAGGACGGCGTCCGCGGCGAGGGTCCGGCTTGGACGGAACGGGAGATGGTGCTGGCCGCTGACCGCTACGCCGCTCTCTTCAAGGCTGCTGCCACCGTCCATGGTGCAGCCGGTTGGCAGATGAATCTGCACGCCCTGCGCCTGATCCGGGATCTGCGCTTTACCCACGCGTCCGACTGTCGCGGCTGGCGGCCTTTCATCCCGGTGTGGAATGGCGAAGAGGTCAACGTCCCGCAACTGCCCACCACCCTGCCGACGCTGGACGAACTGATTGGTGTGGATGGGCTCGACGAGACAAACGTCCACGAGCACCTCCTGTCGCTGACGCGGGAAGCTCCTGCCACCGGCCACGTATTCACGCTGCACGCCGAGCTGGAGGGCATGAAGCTGTTGCCTGTGCTCGAAAAGCTGCTCCTGGGCTGGCAGCAGCAGGGCTATACGCTGGCTGCCTTGCGCCAACTGCGCGCGGAGCTGGACCCGGTGACGCTGCCTCGCCACGAGATAGTCTGGGGCACGGTGCCGGGTCGCTCTGGCGAACTCCTGGTGCAGGGAGCCGAGATACGCCGAGAGGCTTTGCGTTGATTCGCAGCGTTCGGCTGCAGGAGGGGGATTGACATGAAAATCACGGTCATCGGTACCGGCTACGTGGGGCTGGTTTCCGGCACCTGTTTGGCCGACGTCGGCAATGACGTTCTCTGTCTCGACCTCGATGCTGAAAAGATTCGCCTGCTTCAGGAAGGGAGTATCCCGATTTTCGAGCCAGGCCTCGAGTGGATGGTCAAGCGTAACGTGGCGGCTGGTCGCCTGCGCTTTACCACCGATATCGAAGAAGCCGTGGACCATGGTTTGCTGCAATTCATCGCCGTCGGCACGCCCCCGGATCAGGACGGTTCTGCCGACCTGGATAGTGTGATGGCGGGCGCGCGCAATGTCGGTCGCTTCATGACGGAGTACAAGGTCGTCGTGAACAAATCCACGGTGCCCGTGGGCACGGCCGAACAGGTAAGCGCCGTCATTGCCGATGAGCTTGCTCAGCGTCGGCTGACCATCGAATTCAGCGTCGTTTCCAATCCCGAGTTCCTGAAAGAGGGCGCTGCTGTTGACGACTTCATGAAGCCGGACCGTATTGTCGTCGGCGGTCAGGACGCTCGTGCCCTGGACCTGATGCGCGAGCTATACGCCCCCTTCCAGCGTAACCACGAGCGTTTGCTGATCATGGATGTGAAAAGCGCGGAGTTGACCAAGTACGCCGCCAACGCGATGCTGGCGACACGCATCAGTTTCATGAACGATCTGGCGAACCTGAGCGAAAGTCTGCAGGCGGATATTGAACTGGTGCGCAAGGGCATTGGTTCCGACCCCCGGATAGGTTTCGACTTCCTGTACCCCGGCGTCGGTTACGGCGGCTCATGCTTCCCGAAAGACGTACAGGCCCTGCTGCGCACGGCGCGCGCCGCGGGTCATGAACTCAAGGTGGTGCAGGCGGCGGAGGAAGTCAACCAGGCCCAGAAGGCGGTGCTCACGCAAAAGATCGTCAAACGCCTCGGCGAGGACCTGTCGGGCATGACGATCGCTCTCTGGGGCCTGGCGTTCAAACCCAACACCGACGACATGCGTGAGGCGCCCAGCCGCGTGCTCATCGCGGACCTGTTGGCGCGGGGTGCGCGCGTCCGGGCCTATGATCCCGCAGCGACGCGTGAGGCACAGCGCATCTTTGCCGGCGAAACGCGCATCGAGTTTGCCAGCATGCCGATGGAGGCCCTCAAGGGTGCCGATGTATTGGCGATCGTCACGGAGTGGAAGGAGTTTCGCGCCCCGAATTTTGCGGCGATCAAGTCGCTGCTCAAGACGCCGGTGATATTCGACGGCCGCAATCTCTACGATCCCGCAGTGCCCCGCCGGGCGGGGCTTGAGTACTTTTCGATCGGTCGTCGGTAGCGCTGGTCCGCGCCTGGGCCGTCGCACTCGTCCCGCCTGGGATTGGCCGACGGCAGCGACGCTACTTTTCGTTGCGCCAGTCGCGCAGGGTGTCCCGGCGTGGCAGGGGAGGCGCCTTGTCGCCGCCGCGGGTCCTGATGAGGGGGATCGCGGCGCCGAGAACGAAGACGACACACAGACCAAAGACGATCCACCCGGCGTTCATTGCATCGCGCCCGGGAGCAAAGTTCCTGCCCGGGACGGGCGGCAGGTCGTCGCGGTGAACGCGGTGCGCTCGACGACCCAGGTGGCCGCATCGCCACAGCGGCTCACGGTCCGCTCCCGGGCAAGCGCTGGAAGAGTCCGCGCAGGGTACTCTGCAGATCGGCCGGCAGGAGCACGAGCTTGGCGTTGTCGGACTCGGCGATCCGCGTGAGGCTGGTTATGTATTTTTCGCCGAGTAGGTACAGCATCGGCAGTTCGTTGTTGCCGAACGCCCCATTGACCTTGGTGATAGCCTGCGACGATGCCTCGGCGAGGGTAACCTGGGCTTCCGCATCACGCTTGGCCGATTCCAGGCGCGCTTCGGCGGTCAGGATCATCGACTGTTTTTCGCCTTCGGCGCGCGTCACCATGGCCTTGCGCTCGCGCTCGGCCGAGGCCTGCATTTCCATGGCGCGCTGCATCGACTGCGAGGGTTTGATGTCCTGGATCTCGACCGATTTGACGGTCAGACCCCAGTCCAGCGCTTCGTCGGCGACCCCGGCTTTCAGGCGTGCCTTGATGGTGTCGCGTGACGACAGTGCCTGATCCAGCTCCATGTCGCCGACGATCGAGCGCAGGGTGGTCATGATCATGTTGCGAATGGCCTCCGAATAATCCTGGACGCCGTAAACGGCTTTCACCGGGTCGGTGACCTTGATGAAGGCAATGGCGTTGACCACGATCACGGCATTGTCGCGCGTGATCACTTCCTGTTCCTGGACATCGAGAATGATGTCCTTGGTGGTCACCTTGTAGGAGACGATGTCGACGTAGGGAATGATGAAGCGCAGCCCCGGCAGCAGTGTCATGCAATACTTGCCGAGGCGCTGCACGATCCACTCCTCGCCCTGCGGAACGATGCGCACGCCGTAGGCGACGGTGACCGCGACGAACACGAGAAGGACGAGTGAAAAAACGGTCATGCCGGTCATCTTGCTTTCTCCACTTTGATGTAGCTCCCTTCGACGGCGACGGCGCGAACGCGTTCGCCGGCCTGAATCGTCGTTTCCGAATAGCATTCCCAGGAATCGGAGCCGAGAATCGGCTTCTGAAAACGCACCTGACCACGGCTATCCGGGGTGATGCTGGCCACCAGGATGCCGACCTCGCCGGCTACGGTTGCCGCCGAGGTGCCGACTGCGGTCATCGTGCGAGGCTTCAGATAGCGGAACCAGATGGCGACCAGCGCCGCCGACAACGCCGCCCAGAGCAGGATCTGGGTCGAAAAGCCGATGTCGGGTGCGGCTAGCAGGATCAGTCCGACGCCGGCCGCGGCAATCCCGAACCAGACGACAAAGAAGGCGGGGATGGCCATCTCGGCCATCGTCAGGGCGAGTCCGAGGACGATCCAGTGCCACCATTCGGGCGAAAACACGTGCGGTTCCTCCGTTTGCCCGCGCGCGACTGTCGGCGGCAGCGCATCGGCGGAGCGCCTGGATCCGCGGAGCCACGGAGCGGGAAAGCCTGGCGATTAGACGCCATAACGTCGCCGCTGGCAAGTGATGCGGGCGATCCCGGTGGCGGTGGCCACCGGCAGGTGTTCCCGCCGACCGGGGCACCGCGACGCTGCGGTGGGTCGTGTTGGATTGACAGAAACGACCCCGAAAGACAGAATCGCCGAAGGACACGCAGGAGCCAACGCAGGAGCCAACTTTCGGAGCAGCGCATGAACAGTCAATTTGCATCGGTTGCCGATCTGGACGAGAAGCGCACGACTTTCGTCCGGCTGTCCGAGCACTGCTGGGGTTACACCGCCGAGGGTGACCCGAACACCGGCGTCATCATCACCGACGAAAGCGTCCTGATCGTTGACACCCTCGCCACCCCGGTGATGGCGGGGCGCCTGATCGCCGAGATTCGGCGGCTTACCGACAAGCCGATCAAGTACGTCGTGCTCTCCCACTACCACGCCGTACGCGTGCTCGGGGCCGCAGCTTACCGCGGCCAAGGCCTGCAGGAGATCATTGCCAGTCAGGGCACCTACGAGTTGATCGTCGAGCGAGGTGCGCAGGACATGCAATCGGAGTACGAGCGCTTCCCGCGCCTGTTCCAGGCGTTCGAGTCGATCCCGGGACTGACTTGGCCAACGCTGGTCTTCCGGGAATCGCTGACGCTGTGGATGGGCGGCCTGGAGGTCTGCGTGATGCATCCCGGTGCCGGCCATACCCGGGGGGACACCGTCGTCTGGGTACCGTCCGAACGCGTGCTGTTCTCCGGGGACCTCGTGGAATGCGATGCCGCGTGCTATACCGGCGACGCGCAGCTGGCGGACTGGCCGGCGACGCTGGCGGTGATCCGCGCGCTCGGCGCCGATAAGCTGCTGCCGGGGCGCGGACCGGCGCTGACGAGCCCGGGCGAAGTGGCCAGGGGTCTCGACTACACCAGCGATTTCGTCGGCACCCTGTTTGCGTGTGCGAGGGAAGCCGTCGCCGCCGGAATGAACCTCGAGCAGGCGATGGCGCATACACGCCGGGCGATGGATCCGAAGTTCGCGCATGTCTTCATCTACGAGCATTGCCTGCCCTTCGACGTGGTCCGCGCCGTCGATGAAGCGAGCGGCATCAGCCATCCGCGGATCTGGACCGCCGAGCGTGACAAGGAAATGTGGCACGCACTGCAGGCAAAGGGCTGAGGCGCGACGCCGCCGCCGAGCGATACAGAAAGATCGGAACCGATCCGTGCTGAGTACCTACGGGCATCCGCAGTACGCCTATGTGCCGCCAGTCGAATTGCGTGCAGGGGCGACGCGACGGTACGCGGTGGTTGTCGTCGGCGCCGGCCCAGTCGGTCTGGCGGCGGCGATCGATCTGGCGCAGCGCGGAACCCCCGTGCTGCTGCTCGACGACGACGACACGGTTTCGGTCGGCTCGCGCGGCATCTGTTACGCCAAACGCGCGCTCGAAGTGCTCGACCGGCTTGGCGTCGGCGATGGCTGTGTCGCCAAGGGCGTCAGTTGGAACGTCGGGCGAACCTTCTTTCGCGACGACGAGGTCTACAATTTTCAGCTGTTGTCGCAGCCGGATCACAAGCGTCCGGGAATGATCAACCTCCAGCAGTACTACCTTGAAGAGTTTCTCGTCAAACGCGCACAAGAGCTGCCCCTGGTCGATCTGCGCTGGAAGAACAAAGTCGTCGCCGTGTGCCAGAGTGACGACCTGGCGACGCTGCAGGTGGAGACGCCGGACGGGGTTTACGCGCTCGAGACCGACTGGTTGATCGCTGCCGACGGGGCCCGCAGCAGCCTCCGCCGGATGCTCAACCTCGAGGTCGAGGGCAAGGTCTTCATGGACCGTTTCCTGATCGCCGACGTAGTGATGAAGGCCGATTTTCCTGCCGAGCGCTGGTTCTGGTTCGACCCGCCGTTTCACCGCGGGCAATCGGTGTTGCTGCATCGGCAGCCCGACAATGTTTGGCGTATCGATTTTCAGCTCGGCTGGCAGGCCGATCCAGAGGAAGAGAAGAAGCCTGAGCACGTGATCCCGCGGATCAAGGCGATGCTCGGTGACGATCGTCAATTCGATCTCGAGTGGGTCAGCGTATATACCTTCCAGTGCCGGCGGATGCGGGATTTTCGTCATCGGCGGGTGCTGTTCGTCGGCGACGCGGCGCACCAGGTCAGCCCTTTCGGCGCGCGCGGCGCGAACTCGGGAATCCAGGACGCCGATAATCTGATCTGGAAACTCAATCTGGTCCTCGATCGTAAGGCACCCGAAACGCTGCTCGACAGCTACGCCGAAGAACGCGAGTTGGCCGCTGACGAGAACCTGATGAACTCGACGCGATCGACCGAGTTCATCACTCCGGGTAGCAGTGCTTCGCTGACGTTTCGCAACGCCGTGCTCAGCCTGGCGGGCAGGTATCCCTTCGCGCGCGCCCTGGTCAACTCGGGCCGCCTGTCGGTGCCGTCCGTCCTTGAGGGGTCGTCGCTGAATACGCCTGACTCGGAATGCTTTCGCGGCGAGATGATCCCCGGTGCGCCGATGGACGACGCACCGCTGCGTGAGGCCGGACGCGAACTCTGGCTGCTCGACGCCGTGCGCGACCGCTTCATGTTGTTGTGCTACGTCGATACGCCGGCTGCCGTCGATGCGACGACCCTGGCGGCGCTGGCACCACTCGGTGCGGCGCCGGTCGCCGTCGAGGTCGTGCTGGTGGCCGCTCGCGACGGCGTGGCACCGGGGGGCTTGCGCGTCCTCGAGGACAGCGCCGGCCGTTATGCCGAACGTTACGATGCCAGGAACGGTACGGCCTATCTGGTGCGCCCCGATCAGCATGTCAGCGCGCGCTGGCGCACGATCGACAGCGAACGGGTTCTTGCCGCCCTGGCGCGTGCAATCGGCAGGGTCTGAGAGGAAGTCCCCATGGCGACACTCAACACGGCGGCGAATTTCAGCGATCCGGATAAACGCTACTTTCGCGCCTTTTCTCCCGGTGACGACTTCTATGAGGCATTGATCGACGCGCATCGCGAGCTTTCCGACGCGCAGAGCGCGCTGCTCAATGCGCGCCTGATCCTTCTGCTCGCCAATCACATTGGTGATCTCAACGTAGTGCGTGAGGCCCTGAGTATCGCCCGCGAAGACGTCTAGGAGCCACCGTGATGGCCTGGGCGACGACGGCAGCGGGCCGGCGGGGGCCGTGCGGGGTTGGCTGGTGAACTGGTGGCAGGCCTTGCTGGCGGCACTGGTCGGCGTGCTGGGCGCATTCATTGCCCTTCATCATCCTCTGGCGCCGGTCTTGCTGACCTTCGTCTTTGCGGCCTGGTCGCTGGCGGTTTTCCTGCGTCCGGCGATCTGGCCCTTTGTCTTGCCCGCGCTGCTGCCCGTCGCCGGCTTCGCCCCCTGGACGGGATGGGTCGGCGTCGAAGAGTTCGACGTGCTCGTCCTCGGTGCGGCAACCGGAGCGCATGCGCGCCTGGCGATGGGAGCTACGGGGGAAGGGCAGGCATTTCGCCTGACGCGGATCTGTCTCGGTCTGATGGCCTTGTCCTGGCTGCTGGCGCTCCTGCGCGGCCTCCTGGGCGCGGGCAGCTTCCGCCTGGAGTGGTTTCAGGCCTACGAGGACCCCTTGAACAGCCTGCGTGTCGCCAAGAGCTTCCTGTTCGTTCTGCTGCTCATGTCACCCTTGCGCCAGTTGCTGCAGAGTGCACCGGCGCTGCTTGCCGGGCGTCTGGCGGCAGGAGTGGCGACCGGTCTGGGGCTGGTCAGTCTGTCGATCGTCTGCGAGCGTACCGGCTATCCCGGACTGTTCGACTTCTCAACCCCCTATCGCGCCACCGCGCTATTCTGGGAAATGCACGTCGGCGGTGCAGGACTCGACGCCTTCCTGGTCCTGGCCGTACCCTTTGCGGCCTGTATGGTGCTGCGCGCGCCGACCGCGCTACGCTGGCTGCTCGGTGCGCTGCTCGCGGTCGTCGCCGGCTATGCGTGTCTGACGACCTTCTCGCGCGGGGTCTACCTGGGAGTCGCGGTGGCGCTGACGGCGCTCGCCTGGCGGCTGTCGATAGCGCGGCGGTTACCGCAGGCATCCGTGCCGACTGGGCAAGCAACGCCCGATGCGCCGCTAGCGGCGCCGGAACCCTGGCGGCTATGGGGTGGGCGCGGGTTGCTGCTGGTGCTGGTCCTGGAAGGTGTCGTCGTGCTTGGCTTTGGCGACTTCATGAGCCGCAGACTGGCGGCGAGCGAGAACGATCTGGGAGGGCGCCTGCAGCACTGGCGAGAGGGCCTCAGCCTGCTGCGCGGGCCGTCTGATCTCCTGTTGGGAATGGGGCTCGGGCGGTTTCCGACAGACTATTCGCAAAGCGTGCCGGGGCGCGAGATGCCGGGTCGACTGCGCATCGTCGGCAAAGGCGACACCCGGCACCTGCTCATCTCCGGATCTCGCGACGACACACGCCGTGGGACGTTCGAACTTCTCCAGCGGGCGCCGACCGGCGGCGGGGTGTACGCCGTCGCGATGGACATACGTGCGCCACGAGCAGTCGGACTGAGCATCGGTGTTTGCCGAAGGCATCTGCTGCGTGATGCGGCCTGCGTGCGCACCGGCTTTCTGGTGCCCGATGCGCGCGGCGAATGGCGACACGTCGCCGCATCGTTCACAACTCCGCACGGCGTGGGCGGGGCGTCGCAGCGATTCGGGCTGGGATTCCTGGTGCTGCGCCTCGAAGGGCCGGGCGATCTGGTCGAGATCGACAATCTGAGCTTGCGCGATGCGGCGGGCAACGAACTGCTGCGCAACGGTAACTTTTCGGGTGGGCTGGCGCACTGGTTCTTCGGGGTTCGGCACTACTATCTGCCCTGGCATGTCGACAATCTCTTTCTCGAGGCGCTGATCGACCAGGGAGCAATCGGGCTGCTGTTGCTGCTGGTCCTCATGGCGACGGCGTTTGCCAACCTGCTGCGCGGTCCGGGACGCGAGCACGTCCTTGCGCCCTATCTGCTGGCCGCGCTGGCCGGTGTCGCGACCGTCGGGACGTTTTCCAGCGTGCTCGACATGCCGCGGTCCGCGTTCCTGTTCTTCCTGCTGCTATGCTGTGCTCTGTTCCTCGACGGGCGCGTCGGCACAGATCCCTCTCACGTTCGCCCACTGCCTCGAGAGCACCCTAATGGGTGCTCCGCATAGTATAATAATAGCATAATTGAATTTCTGGTTAGGCATTAAGTAGAATGATTTCAATGTGTTGCGAATGTTTCCTCAAGTTTGTCGAATCGTTTGGATGGCCGGCCAGAGGGCCTGCGTCGGCCGCTTTCCGCAATCGTCAGGTGCTTGTGCATTAGGTCACGGTCTGCAGTTCTCCTGAGTGATAGCCTTCGTTGTGTGAGATTCACGAAGTTTTCTTGACGTGAAACGGCAAGAAATCCCGCCGAGAATCGATCATCAACGAGAAGTTTTCAGGTTCGTACTTGCAAGGGGTCCATCGTGATCAAGGTATTCAATCATTGGTTTCATCGGAAGACTCTTGCCCAGGTTGCCGTCGACCTGATGTTCCCGGTGGTCTGTGTGATGCTTGCGGCCATGTGGATCGGGCGGGGAGGGCAGCCTTCTCTTGACAAGGTGAGTTTCTATGCCGTGGTTTTCGCGCTGACGATGATCATCCTGAACGCCTGGCTGGGTATTTATCAGCGGGTGCATGACCGCACGCGGACGGAGACACAGGCGCGCGCTGTCTTGTCGCTGTACCTCGCCATTCCGCTTGCCTACCTCGTGTTTTCCGTGTTGGCGGTTGCCGAGGTTGATCGCGGGTTCATGCTGCTATCGGGTCTGGCAGCGCTTTTCGCGACGCTGGTGCATCGTGTCCACTCGGCGCACAGCCGCACGGGCTCGCTGTTGAGCCATCGGGTCTTGGTCTTCGGTGTCGGCAAGGAGGCCGAGAACGTCGGCCGTGTGCTGCGCAAGTCGGATCCCGACATTGAGATCGTCGGCTTCTATCCCAGTCCCACAGATACCGAGATCGTTGTTCCTGCCCAGGTTATCCTGTCGCAGGCCATGTCGTTGTCCGACACGGCACATTCCCTGAAGGTCGATGAGATCATCGTCGCGGTGCGTGAGCGGCGGGGTGGCGCGCTGCCCTTGCGCGAACTCCTCGAGTGCAAGCTTTCGGGAGTCAAGGTGCTCGATCTGGCCAGCTATTTCGAACGGGCGCTCGGGCAGATCCGCATCGATTCCCTGCGGGTAAGCTGGTTGATCTTTGGCGAGGGCTTCCGGCAGAGCTGGCGCCGGGCGAGTGTCAAGCGCCTGTTCGACATCGTCGCGGCTTCCTTCCTGCTGCTGCTTTCCCTGCCGGTGATGCTGGTGACGGCGATCCTGATCGTTCTGGAAGACGGTTTTCCGGTCTTCTACCGCCAGGAACGGGTTGGTCTGGACGGGCGCCTGTTCAAGGTCATCAAGTTTCGCAGCATGCGCAACGACGCCGAGAGCGACGGCAAGCCACGCTGGGCGACGGCCGATGACGACCGCGTGACGCGCGTTGGCCGCTTCATTCGCAGGGTGCGGATCGACGAATTGCCGCAACTGTATAGTGTGCTCACGGGCGACATGAGTCTGGTCGGACCACGTCCGGAGCGCCCGTTCTTCGTCGACCAGCTGACCCGTGATATCCCCTTCTATGCCGTGCGCCACAGCGTCAAGCCAGGTGTTACCGGCTGGGCGCAGGTGAGCTATCACTACGGTTCAACGGTCGATGATTCCATCCAGAAGCTGCAGTACGATCTGTACTATGTCAAGAATCACTCGCTGTTCCTCGATTTGGTGATTCTCTTTCAGACGGTCGGCGTTGTGCTGACGGGCAAGGGCGCTCGATGACTCTTCCGCAGGGGGCTGCGGTGCGTCGGCGGGTGGCGACGCGGGAGGATTGCAGGTCGTGATGGACAGCAAAATGGCGATGGTGGCGGCGTGGAGCTACGGTATGGCCGGATTCCTCGCGGCTTTCCTCATGC
The DNA here is from genome assembly GCA_017302455.1 of Accumulibacter sp. Classification (GTDB taxonomy): domain Bacteria; phylum Pseudomonadota; class Gammaproteobacteria; order Burkholderiales; family Rhodocyclaceae; genus Accumulibacter; species Accumulibacter phosphatis. The sequence continues at coordinate 47,669 of JAFLDO010000014.1, read as the reverse complement.
TCTATCTGGCGTCCGGTTGGCGAACCGGTGGGCGCAGTCGCGCGATGTTTCTTGCGGTTGCCATCTCGGCGGTGTGGGGGATGCTGGGTCTGGCCTTCGCGCTGACCCAGCAAGGCGTCTTTCTTGCCGGCAGCCTGCTCACTGACGCGCTGCGCTTTGGTGGATGGTCGCTATTCCTGCTGATTCTGATCAAGCCGGAGTCCACTGAAGCCGAGCCATGGTCGCGGCGCCTGGGTTGGCTCGGCGGCATGGCCATGCTGCTGACGGTTGCCGGTTTCGGCTCGCAGGCCCTGGTTGTCTTCGGCATCGACTTCCCGGTGCCCACACAACGCGCTGCCTTGTTCGTCTCGCTGGCGATGAGCGTCTTCGGTCTGCTGCTGATCGAACAGCTGTTCCGCAAAGTGTCGCCTGACTTTCGTTGGAGTATCAAACCCCTGTGTCTGGGCCTGGGTGGTGCCTTCCTGTTCGATCTCTACCTGTACTCGGATGCCCTCCTGTTCAACCGGGTGGACGTGGACGCCTTCAGCATTCGTGGCTTTGCGCATGCCCTCGGTTTGCCCCTGGTGGCGCTTGCGGCGGTCCGCAGCCATGACTGGAAACGAAGGTTGGTGATGTCGCAGCGCGCCGCGCTGCAATCGGTGACGCTCCTGATCGTCGGTGTTTACCTGTTGTTCATGGCCTCAGCTGGCTACTACGTCCGTTTCTTTGGTGGCGAGTGGGGGCGGGCCGTACAGATGGCCCTGCTCTTTGCGGCCCTGCTGGTCCTGGTGGCACTGACCTTTTCAGGTTCCATGCGAGCGCGTTTGCGCGTGCAGGTTGGCAAGCATTTCTTCAGCTACCGCTACGACTATCGCGAAGAATGGTTGCGCTTCACGCAGACGCTCTCCGCGCAGGGTGGCTTCTCCGCCATGGGACAGCACGTGGTGCGCGGGTTGGCCGACATGGTCGAGAGCCCTGGTGGTGCGCTGTGGCTGAAGGATCCGTCGGGGCGCTTCTTCGCGCAGGCCGCTTGCTGGAACACGCCAATTTCGGCGGCGACCGAAGATGACGGCAGCCCTCTGTGCAACTTCCTGCTCGATAGCGGCTGGGTGATCAATCTTGAGGAGTACCGTTCTCTGCCACGTCGCTATGATCGCCTCGACCTTCCCTCGTGGCTCGTCGAAGTCCCCAACGCCTGGCTGGTCGTGCCCCTGACGACCGGGAACGAACTGATCGCTTTCGTCGTGCTGGCGACTGCGCGAACCAGGATCGACGTGAACTGGGAAGTCAATGACCTGCTGAAAACTGCTGCGCGGCAGGCCGGCGCCTTTCTCGGGCAGATGCAGGCCAGTGAAGCGCTTCTCGAAGTCCGGAAGTTCGATTCCTTCAACCGCATGTCGGCGTTTGTCGTTCATGATCTGAAGAACATCATTGCGCAGTTGTCGTTGATGCTCAAGAACGCCGAGCGTCATCGCGACAACCCGGAGTTCCAGAAGGACATGCTGATGACCGTCGAACACTCGGTCGAGCGCATGCGGCAATTGATGATGCAATTGCGCGAAGGCGCGACACCGCTCGACGGACCGCGCGGTATCGATCTGGCTGATGTGATGCGTCGGATCCAGAACGCCAAGTCCGGCCAGGGGCGGGATGTGGAACTGAACATCGAGGAGCGCCTGATCGCGCGCGGGCACGAGGACCGGGTCGAACGGGTGATTGGCCATCTCGTGCAGAACGCTCTGGACGCCACCGATCCCGATGGGCGCGTCTGGGTCAGGCTGGCGCGGCAAGGAACGAATGCTCTCGTCGAAGTCGGCGATACCGGCCATGGAATGAGTCCGGAATTCGTCCGCGAACGTCTGTTCAAGCCCTTCCAGACGACCAAACCGACAGGGATGGGAATTGGCGCCTACGAGAGTTTTCAGTACGTCCATGAACTGGGCGGCAAGCTGTCGGTCGATAGCGCCGTTGATGTCGGAACGCAGGTGAGCCTGCTACTGCCACTTTTTGATGCCGGCAGCGGAGCAAAGTCCGCCAGGCCACCTAAGGAGTCTGAATGAGTTCGGAGAAGTTGCCTCACCTGCTCATCGTCGAGGACGATCGAGCGTTGCAGAAGCAGATCCGCTGGGCGTTCGACCAGTACGAAACACTGACCGCCGATGACCGTGAGAGCGCACTGGTGCAGGTGCGACGTTATCAGCCGCCGGTAGTGACGATGGATCTCGGCCTGCCCCCGGACGCCGATTCCGTCTCCGAAGGCTTCAAGTTGCTCGAAGAAATGCTCACCCTGGCGCCGGACACCAAAATCATCGTCCTGACCGGCCAGAACGATCGGGCCAACGCGCTTCGCGCCGTTGCGCTCGGTGCCTATGACTTCTTCGCCAAGCCGTTCGAAATCGAGATGCTCGGTCTGACGATCCAGCGTGCCTATCGGCTATACGAGTTGCAACAGGAGAACAAGCGACTGCAGGCAATGCAGCAGCCCGATGTCCTGTCGGGTTTGCTCACCCGCGATCCGGAGTTGCTGCGTGTGTGTCGCACGATCGAGCGAGTGGCGGTTACCGATGCGACGGTCCTGCTGCTCGGCGAGAGCGGAACCGGCAAGGAACTTCTCGCGCGCGGCGTGCACGAGTCATCGCCTCGGCGTCGCGAGCGGTTCGTGGCCATCAACTGTGCGGCAATTCCCGAGAACCTGCTCGAGAGCGAGCTTTTTGGCTACGAAAAGGGGGCGTTTACGGGTGCGGCCAAGACGACTCCCGGCAAGATCGAAACCGCCAACAACGGCACGCTGATGCTGGACGAGATCGGCGACCTGCCGCATTCGCTGCAAGCCAAGTTGCTGCGCTTTCTGCAGGAGCGCGTCATTGAACGCATCGGTGGTCGGCAGGAAATCCCGGTCAATGTGCGCATCGTTTGTGCCACGCACCAGAATCTCAAGTCCCTGATCGCCGAGGGGCGTTTCCGCGAGGATTTGTTCTATCGACTGGCGGAAATTGTGGTAAATATCCCCCCGTTGCGCGCTCGCTCTGGCGACGCCGCATTGCTGGCACACGCTTTCGTAAGACGCTTTGCCGAGGAACAGAATCGTGGTGGCATCAGTCTGCGCGAAGATGCCCTACGGGCGATCGACGCACATTCCTGGCCGGGCAATGTGCGGGAGCTTGAGAACTGCATCAAGCGCGCGGTCATCATGGCCGACGCCAACCAGATCACTGCCGATGACGTGGGCTTGTCTGGCGCTGGGGACAACGAGAAGGGCGTGCTGGATCTGCGCCATGCCCGCGACGACGCGGAAAGGCGGGCAATCATCGCCGCCCTGGCGCGTGCCGACGGCAATGTCGTCAAGGCCTCGGAGCTGCTGGGGGTTAGCCGTCCCACGCTGTACGACCTGATGCATCGATTTGGACTCAAGTAGGGTTTTTCCAGAGCACATCCATCCACTCCACGAGGGCAACCATGAATACTGGTAACTCCATGAGCGGGCTGCGCAAAGCAACCGTCTCGGCACTGCTGGCGACTCTTCTCCTGGTGGGCTGCGGGGGAGAGAAGCCGGAGGCGATGCTGGCGTCGGCCAGGGAATACCTGGCCAAGCATGATCACAAGGCGGCCGCCATCCAGCTCAAGAACGCGTTGCAGAAGAATCCCGAACTGGCCGAGGCACGTTTTCTGCTCGGCAAGGCGCTGCTCGACGGGAGCGATCCAACGGGTGCCGAGATCGAGTTCCGGCGGGCGCTGGAGTTCAAGTATCCCGCCGACCAGGTGACACCGCTGTTGGCCAGGTCCATGCTGATGCGGGGCCAGGCCGACAAGGTGATCAAGGAATTCGGCAAGGCTGAACTCTCTTCGCCCGAGGCCAGGGCCGACCTGCAGACCGCGCTTGGCCAGGCCTATCTGATGCAGAGCAAGCCGGACCTGGCGGAGGCGGCGTTTGCGGCGGCGCTGCTTGCCCAGCCCGGCTATCCATCGGCATTGATGGGGCAGGCGAGGATGAAGGCCGGCCGGGGCGACTTGCCAGGGGCAGTGGCGCTGCTCGACGTGAGCCTGGAGAAATCGCCCAAACTTTACGAGGCCTGGCAACTCAAGGGCGACCTGCTGGCGGCACAGGGTGACAGCGCCGGGGCGATGGTCGCGTATCGGAAGGGTCTCGAGATCAAGCCGGACAATCTCTCGGCGCACTCGGCAATCATCCGCGGACTGCTCGCCGAGGGCAAGCTCGATGAGGCCGTGAAACAACTCGACGCGATGAAGAAGGTCTCGGCCAATCATCCGCAGACCCAATACCTGCGGGCGATGGTAGCTTACCAGCAGAAGAACTATCCGGTCGCCCGGGAAGCCGTCCTGCAGATGCTCAAGGCGGCGCCGGAGAGCCCTTATGGTCTGCAGCTGGCCGGGCTGATCGAGTACGAGCTGAAAGCCTATCCGCAGGCCGAGGCCTATCTGCAGAAAGCGCTTCCGCGAACACCCGAACTCGGCATTGCGCGGCGCGTGCTGATTGCCAGCTACCTGCGTGATGGCCAGCCGGGCAAGGCGATGAATGTCATCGAGCCGGTCCTCGACAAGATCGACAAGGATTCGAACATGCTGGCACTTGCCGGCCAGGTATTCATGCAGAATGGTCAGGTCGACAAGGCCGGGACCTACTTTGCCAAGGCGGCCGCCCTCGATCCCAAGAACACGGGCAAGCGCACTTCTCTGGCGATGGTCAATCTGGCCAAGGGTGACAGCGATGTGGCGTTTCGCGACCTCGAACAGGTGGCGGCTGCCGACACCGGTAATCGCGCGGATCTGGCGCTGATCGCCGCCCACCTGCAGCGCCGCGAGTTCGATCAGGCCCTGAAGGCAATTGCTTCCCTCGAGAAGAAGCAGCCGGACAACCCTCTGACGCACAACCTGCGGGGTACGGCACTGCTCGGCAAGCGCGACATGGCCGGCGCCCGCAAGAGCTTTGACAAGGCCGTGGCGCTTAATCCCGCCTACTTCCCGGCAGCGGCCAATCTGGCCAACCTGGATCTGGCGGAGAAGAAGCCCGACGAGGCCCGGAAGCGTTTCGAGGCGGTGCTGGCCAAGGATCCGAAGAGCATACAGGCGCTCCTGGCGCTCGCCCAGATGCGTGCCAAGGCGGGTGGCAGTACCGAAGAAGTGGCCAGTCTGATCAACAAGGCAGTGACGGCAAATCCGACCGAGCTGGCACCGCGTCTGGCGCTGATCGGCCTCTACCTGGGCAAGAACGAGGTCAAGAGTGCCCTTTCAGCTGCCCAGGATGCCGTTGCGGCGCTCCCGGACAAGCCGGAGATCCTCGACGCCGCCGGACGCGTTCAGCAGGCGGCCGGTGACTTCAATCAGGCGCTGGCGACCTACGGCAAGCTGGCCGCGCTCAAACCGGATTCCCAGCTGGCCTACCTGCGCATGGCCGAAGTCGAGGTGGCGGCGAAGAACAAGGATGGCGCGCGGCAGAGCCTGCAGAAGGCGCTCAAGGTGAAACCGGATTCGCTCGAGGCACAGCGCGGAATCATCATGCTCGACCTCGACGCCGGTCGTCTCACTGACGCCCTGACCGTTGCCCGGGACGTGCAGAAGCAGAGGCCGAAAGAAGCCATCGGCTACATCTTCGAGGGCGATGCGCAGGCCTCGAAGAAGGCCTGGGCGGAAGCCGTCAGCGCCTATCGCGCCGGGCTGAAGTCGGCGCCTGCCGACGGCGGCGAACTGGCGCCGAAGCTCCACTGGGCATTGCTGGCCGGTGGCAACGCCGGCGAGGCCGACAAGTTTGCCGAGACCTGGCTCAAGGATCATCCCAAGGATGGACGTTTCCGTCTCTATCTGGCGGAGTCGGCAAGCGGCCGCAAGGATTACGCCGGCGCGGCCAGGCAATATCGCGCCCTGCTCGAGACGCAAGCAAACAACCCCGCGGTGCTCAACAATCTGGCCTGGGTCGCCGGGCAGCTCAAGGACCCGAAGGCGATCGAGTATGCCGAGAAAGCGAACAAGCTGGCGCCCAATCAACCGGCACTGATGGATACACTCGCCACTCTGCTGGTCGACAAGGGGGACACGGCGCGCGGCCTCGATCTGTTCAAGAGGGCCCTGGAGACGGCTCCGCAGGCCGCGGCGATTCGTCTCAACTACGCCAAGGCCCTGATCAAGGCCGGGCAGAAGAACGAGGCCAAGAACGAGTTGGAACAGATCGCGAAGCTTGGCGACAAGTTCCCGGCGCAGGCCGAAGTCGCGCAGTTGCAGAAAGGCCTGTAGCCGTCCAGGACACCGCTGCGGGTACAACAACAACACTCTCAGGATGGGAAGTTAATGACTATAGTTGCTGTGGTTGGTTTGGGGTACGTTGGTCTGCCTCTCGCCGTCGAATTTGGCAAGAAGGGTCGGACCATTGGGTTCGATCTGTCGGCAAGCAAGGTGGCGCATTATCGGCAGCATGTCGACCCGACGGGCGAGGTAAGCAGCGCCGATCTGGCGGCAGCGGTGCACCTCGAGGTCGGCACGGATCCGGCCGCCCTCGCCGAGGCGGATTTTCTGATTGTCGCCGTGCCGACGCCGGTCGACCAGGCGCATCAACCCGATTTCGCACCGCTGATCGGCTCGTCGGAAGCGGTCGGCAGGAACCTGAAGCGGGGCGCCACCGTGGTCTTCGAGTCGACGGTCTATCCCGGCGCGACCGAGGAAATCTGTATTCCGATCATCGAGAAGCATTCGGGAATGAAGTGGAAGAAGGATTTCTTCGTCGGCTATTCGCCTGAGCGGATCAACCCGGGCGACAAGGAGCGGACGCTGACCAGGATCGTCAAGGTGGTCTCCGGGGATACCCCGGAAACCCTCGAACGGGTCCGCGAGGTGTATGCCAGCGTGATCACCGCCGGCGTCTATCCGGCGTCCAGCATCAAGGTGGCCGAGGCCGCCAAGGTCATCGAGAACACCCAGCGCGATCTCAACATCGCCCTGATGAACGAGTTGGCGATCATCTTCGACCGCATCGGCATCGACACGCTCGAAGTCCTCGAAGCCGCCGGCAGCAAATGGAACTTCCTGCCTTTCCGCCCTGGCCTCGTCGGCGGCCACTGTATCGGCGTCGATCCCTACTACCTCACCCACAAGGCCGAGATGCTCGGCTACCATCCGGAGGTGATCAATGCCGGGCGTCGCATCAACGACGGGATGGGCAAGTTCATCGCCGAGCAGACGGTCAAGCAGATGATTCGCAATGGCTGGCAGGTCAAGGATGCGCCGATCATCGTGCTCGGCCTGACCTTCAAGGAGGACTGCCCGGACCTGCGCAACTCGCGCGTCATCGACGTGATCCGCGAACTCGAGTCGTATGGCGCCAGGGTGTTCGTGCATGAACCGGTTGCCGATGCCGACGAAGCTCGGCACGAGTATGGCGTCGCATTGACCGATTGGGACGATCTGCCGCAGGCGGCGGCAATCGTGGCCGCCGTTGGCCACCGCCAGTTCAAGGAGCGGCCGCTGACGGATTATGTCGGCAAGTTGCAGCAGCGTGGTGTCCTGACGGACGTCAAGAGCATGTTCAACGAGGCCCAGCTGGTATCGCAAGGGGTAACGGTGTGGCGTCTCTGAGTTCTTCTCTTTCCCCCTTCGCGGTCCTCGGCAAGCGGCTGACGGCGCAGCCGGCGCGCTGGCTGGTGACCGGAAGTGCCGGCTTCATCGGCTCGCATCTGGTCGAGTCGCTGCTTCGACTCGACCAGACCGTCGTCGGGCTCGACAACTTCGCCACCGGTCATCGCCGCAACCTCGACGAGGTTCGCTCGCTGGTGACCCCGGCGCAATGGTCGCGCCACCGTTTCGTCGAGGCCGACATCTGTGACCTGGACGCCTGTCGCGAGGCGTGCCGCGGCATTGACTTCGTGCTCCATCAGGCGGCGCTGGGCTCGGTTCCGCGCTCGCTGGCCAATCCCGTGGCGACCAATGCCGCCAATGTGGACGGCTTCCTGAACATGCTCGTCGCGGCGCGTGATGCCGGGGTCAGGCGTTTCGTCTATGCGGCGTCGAGTTCCACCTACGGTGATCATGAGGCGTTGCCGAAGATCGAAGAGCGCATCGGTCGGCCGTTGTCCCCGTACGCGGTGACCAAGCTGGTCAATGAGCTCTACGCCGAAGTGTTTGCGCGCTGCTATGGCCTGGCGCCGATCGGTTTGCGGTATTTCAACGTTTTCGGCGCCCGCCAGGATCCGGAAGGTGCGTACGCCGCGGTGATTCCACGGTGGACGCGGGCGATGCTTCTTGGCGAGGAGGTGAAGATCAACGGCGACGGCGAGACCAGCCGTGACTTCTGCTTCGTCGACAATGCGGTGCAGGCAAACCTGCTGGCGGCGACGACCGACGATCCGGCGGCGGTCAATCAGGTCTATAACGTCGCGGTCGACGACAGAACATCGCTGAATCGGCTGTTCGACATTCTTCGCGATGCGCTGTCCGACTTCCGGCCTGACGTACGCTCGCTGCGGCCGGTGTACGGCGGCTTTCGGCCCGGCGACGTCCGTCATTCGCAGGCCGACATCGACAAGGCCAGGCGTCTGCTCGGCTACCTGCCGAGCCACCGGCTCGAAGACGGGGTACGCGTGGCGATGCCGTGGTATGTTTCCCGTTTTGCTGTCGCCGACGAGGTCTGTCGATGATACCCGCCTGCTTCCGCTGCCCGGCCCTGGTGCGCCAGGGTTCTCTGCTGCTCTGCGGCCTGCTGAGCATGGCAGCCTTCGCTGCCGGAGAAGCTCCCCGCGAGGCGGATGCCGAGCGCTTGCTGGCGCTGCGCAAGGAAGCCCTGGCGCACGAGCATGGCGAAGGCGTCGCCAAGGATCCCGCACGCGCGGCCAAACTGTACTGCGACGGCGCCCGTGCCGGCGATCCCGAAGCCCAGTTCAGTCTCGGCTGGATGTATGCCAACGGCCGTGGCCTCGAACGCAATGACGCGCTGGCTGCGTACTTTTTCGATCTGGCGGCGAAACAGGGACACGCGCAGTCGCAGAAAATGAAGCGTTTCGTCGGCGATCCGACCAGCGAGGTGCCGGAGTGCATGCGACCGGCACTGCCTGTCGACGACGGCCAGGATGTCATCGTGCCGAGCAGCGAAACCCAGAGGCAGGTCGTTGGCCTGGTCAACCAGTTGGCGCCCGAGTACGGTGTCAGTCCGCGGCTGGCCCTCGCCGTCATCCGGGCCGAATCCAACTTCAACCCGGCGGCACTGTCGAACAAGAATGCACAGGGCCTGATGCAGTTGATCCCCGATACCTCGGCGCGCTTCAACGTCAAGAAGCCGTTCGACCCGGAGCAGAACCTGCGTGGTGGTCTGGCGTACCTGCGCTGGTTGCTGGCCTATTTCGAAGGCGATGTCAGCCTGGTGGCCGCGGCATACAACGCCGGCGAGGGTGCGGTGAATCGTTACCGTGGCGTGCCTCCGTATGCGGAGACGCGTGGCTACGTCAAACGGATCATCGGCCTGTTCAAGCGTGACGATCATCCTTACGACTCCAGGGTCACGACTCCCTCTCCGGAGTTGCCGCGGATTCGCTTGACCAAGGGCTCCTAGAGCGCATGCGGACGCTGAAATGCTTGCTGATGGCTGCCTGGATCGCGGCCTCGACCCTGTTGGCCGGCGCCGCGTCGGCGGAACTGGCGGAGGTGATCGAGCGGGTGAAGCCCTCCGTCGTTGTCATCGGCACCTATCAGCTGACGCGCAGCCCGCAGTTCGTCATGCGGGGCACCGGTTTCGTCGTCGGCGACGGGCGTCAGGTGGCGACCAACTCGCACGTGCTTCCCGAAGTGCTCGACACGGCCGCCGGTGAAACACTGGTCGTCGCGTCACGCGCGGGGCCAAGCGGCGCGCAACAACGGTCGGCCAGAGCGGTCGCTGTCGACAAGGCGCACGACATCGCCCTGTTGCGAATCGACGGCCAGGCCCTGCCGGCCCTGACCCTGCATGACTCGGCGCCGGTCAGGGAGGGTCAGTCGATCGCCTTTACCGGCTTCCCGATCGGCAGCGTGCTGGGACTGACGCCGGTGACGCACCGCGGCATCATCTCGGCGATTACGCCGATCGTGCTGCCGGGGGCGAACGCACGCCAGCTCAATGCCCGGGTCATCCAGCAGATCAGGAGCGGCAGCTTCGATGTCTACCAGCTCGATGCGACGGCATATCCCGGCAACAGTGGTGGTCCCCTTTACGAGGTCGGTCGCGGCGAAGTGATCGGGATCATCAACATGGTGTTCGTCAAGGAGAACAAGGAATCCGTCCTCAGCAAGCCATCGGGGATAAGTTTCGCCATCCCCATACGCTTCCTGCGCGAGCTGATGGAAAAGCCGAATCCTTAGTCGACCGGCGCCGCCTCGTTGGCGGTGGCGATGCGCCGACAGCCTCCGGGTCTCCCTGGCTTGTCGACCGGTTCGCCGCAGCGGGGCGGCGACCGGCCACGAATGTCGCGGCCCGAGCGGGTCGGCAGGCCGGACGGGCCAGCTTCTGGTAGCATGCGTGCTGCTTTCGACGAACAATCCATGACCGCCTCGCTTTCCGAAGTCTTTGCCGCCGACGGCCCACTGGCGGCAGGTGTTCCCGGCTACCGCTTGCGTAGCCAGCAACTGGCAATGGCCGAGCACATCGCCGCGGCGATGGCCGACAACCGTGTGCTGGTTGCCGAGGCGGGGACAGGGACCGGCAAGACCTATGCCTACCTCGTGCCGGCAATGCTCTCGGGTGGCAAGGTGATTGTGTCAACGGGGACGCGCAACCTGCAGGATCAACTCTTCGCGCGCGACATTCCGACCATCCGCAAGATCCTCAAGTCGCCGATCAGGATCGCACTCCTCAAGGGGCGAGCCAACTACCTGTGCCACTACCATCTCGCACGGTCGCTGGCCGACGGTCGCTTCCTCTCGCGCGAGGATGCCGGGTATGCACAGCGCATCGCGCGCTTTGCGAAGAAGACGCTTACCGGTGACAAGGCGGAGTGTGCCGATGTGCCGGAAACTGCCAGCGTCTGGGCAATGGTGACCTCGACGCGCGACAACTGTCTCGGCCAGGACTGTCCGAATCACAAGGAGTGCTTCGTCCTGGCGGCGCGTCGCGATGCTTTGGCTGCCGATCTGGTGGTGGTCAATCATCACCTGTTCTTTGCCGACGTGATGCTGCGCGACGAAGGTACGGCGGAACTCCTGCCGGCATGCAATGCGGTGATTTTCGACGAAGCGCACCAGTTGCCGGAAGTTGCCAGCCTGTTCTTCGGCGACAGCGTCTCGTCGGCGCAGCTTCTCGAACTGGCCCGGGATACCCGGCTCGAGGGCGTCGCCTCGGCGCGTGATTGCCTTGATTTGCCGGGTCTTTGCGACCAGCTCGAAAAAGCGACTCGCGAGCTGCGCCTGACCTTGCCCCTCGAACCGGCCCGCTACGCGCTGCTGCAAATCGAGGCACGCCCGGGTTTCGCCGGCGCTCTGGCGACGGTCATCGGCGACCTGCAAGCGCTCGCCGCGTTGCTGCAGACGCAGGCCCAGCGTGGTGAAGGGCTCGAAAACTGCTGGCGGCGTGCTGGCGAGCTGCTGGCGCGCCTGCAGTCCTGGCAGAGCGGCGCCAGCGCCGACTTCGTCCGCTGGGGCGAGACCTTCAGCCACTCGCTGCAGCTCAACGCCACGCCGCTGGTGATTGCCGAAATCATGCAGAAGCAGATGAGCGGGCATCCGCGCGCCTGGATCTTCACGTCGGCGACGCTTGCCGTACAGGAGGATTTCGCCCACTACTGCAGCGAGATGGGACTGGCGGAGGCCTGCTCGGCGCGCTGGGAGAGTCCCTTCGACTACCCGCGACAGGCCTTGCTGTACGCGCCACGCAACCTGCCCGACCCGAATAGCCGGGACTATGCCGAGGCGGTCGTCGCCGCCGCGTTTCCCGTTCTCCAGGCGAGCGGCGGCAGAGCCTTCTTCCTGTGCACGTCCTTGCGGGCAATGCGCCGGACGCATGAGTTGCTGAGCGAGCAACTGCAGCGCGCCGGGCTCGACCTGCCGTTGCTGCTGCAGGGTGAACGCAGCAAGAACGAACTGCTCGAGCGCTTTCGCCGCCTCGGCAATGCCATCCTGATCGGCAGCCAGAGCTTCTGGGAGGGCGTCGATGTGCGCGGCGATGCACTGTCGCTGGTCGTCATCGACAAGCTTCCCTTTGCGCCGCCGGACGATCCGGTGCTGTCGGCGCGCATCGAACGGCTGCGCGGCGAAGGTCGCAACGCCTTCATGGAGTATCAGCTGCCGCGCGCCGTGATCAACGTCAAGCAGGGGGCGGGGCGCCTGATCCGGGACGAAACGGACCGCGGCGTCCTGATGATCTGCGATCCGCGGCTGATCGGCAAACCCTACGGCAAACGCATCTGGCGCAGCCTGCCACCGATGAAGCGTACCCGCGAACTCGCCGAAGCGGTGGCCTTCTTTGCGCCGGAAGCGGCGCCCTGATACGCATGGACAATGAGCGCCTGCGGTCGCTGACCGATCTCTTGCCGGCTGACTGCCGCGCTGCCGCGGAACTGCTCAATCGCGGTTGCGCCTGCATCTCGGTGGATCATCAGTCGCTGAAAGCCGCGCTCGAGCACGGTGAAGGAGCGATTTCACACGCCGACCTGCTGGCGACGCGACCGCATCTGTTTTCCGACAGCATGGTTTTCGTCAGCGAGGCACACCTCTTGCGGATGGCGAAGACCGTCGCCGCGCTCGACCGCGTGGTCGCCTTGCCGGCTTACCAGGAAAGAGTGCTGGAGTACGCGCCGCCGGTCGCTCGCCACTCGCCCGGAGCTGCCGGCGTCTTTCTCGGCTACGATTTTCATCTCGGCCCGGACGGTCCCTGGTTGATCGAGATCAACTCGAACGCCGGTGGCGCGCTGCTGAACGCGTGCCTGCTGCGCGCCCAGCGTGCCTGCTGCGAACCGGTGGCGAGGATGATGCCGGCCGCACTGCCGGACGCAGCGGCGTTCGTCGCCATGTTCCGCGAAGAATGGCGTCTGGCCGGTCGCGATTCTCGGCTCCGACCGCTGACGCGCATCGCCATCGTCGACAGCCTGCCGGCCGAGCAATACCTGGCACCCGAGTTCGAACTCTTTCGCCAACTCTTCGAGGCGAACGGCATCGCCGCCATGATCGCGGACCCGGCGGAGCTGTCGTTCGACGGCGAACGCCTCGTCTGTCGTGGGCAAGCGGTCGACCTCGTCTACAACCGGCTCACCGACTTCGCTCTCGAAGAGCCGCCCCAGGCGATGTTGCGCGCGGCCTATCTGGCCGATGCCGTGGTCCTGACACCGCATCCGCAGGCGCATGCGCTGTTCGCCGACAAGCGCAATCTGGTCGCCCTCGGTGACGACGCGTGGCTCGCCCGCATCGGCGTCGACGACGAGGACCGACAGTTTCTGGCGAGCAGCATCCCGCGCACCGAGGAAGTCACCGCGGAGAGGGCGGAAGCCTTCTGGACCGGCCGCAAGCGCTGGTTCTTCAAGCCAGCCGCGGGTTTCGGCAGCCGGGCGACGTATCGTGGAGACAAGATGACCCGGCGCGTGTTCGAGGAAATCGCACGCGGCGGCTACGTTGCTCAGGCGGTGGTGGCACCGTCGGAGCGGCGCCTGCTGATCGATGGTGTCGAACAGGACTTCAAGCTCGATCTGCGCAATTACGTCTATCGCGGTGTCGTTCAGCTTGTCTCGGCCCGCCTGTACCGGGGCCAGACGACGAACTTCCGGACTCCCGGTGGCGGTTTCGCCGCCGTCGTTCCGGTGTCCTGCAACGCGCAGCCGGGAAACTGCCGATGAGACTTTTCGGCATCGCCGGCTACTCCGGCTCCGGCAAGACGACGCTGATGGAAAAGCTGCTGCCACGCCTGACGGCCCGCGGACTACGCGTATCGGTAGTCAAGCACGCGCATCATGATTTCGATATCGATCGCCCGGGGAAGGACTCGTTTCGCCATCGCCAGGCGGGCGCCACCGAGGTCCTTCTCGCCAGCAGCGCCCGCTGGGTGTTGATGAGCGAGCTGCGCGCGGATCCCGAGCCGTCGCTGGCGGAATACGTCGCGCATTTCTCGCCCTGTGATGTGGTGCTCGTCGAGGGGTTCAAGCAGGAAGCGATCCCGAAGCTCGAGGTCTATCGGCCAGCCAACGGCAAACCGCCGCTGTGGCCCGAAGACCCGGACATTGTGGCGGTGGCGTCCGACCAGAGGCCGTTGGCAGATCGTCCAGGCGACCCCGTCTGGCTGGATCTGAACGACACGGAGACGATCGTCCGTTTCATCCTCGATACGCTGCAACTTGCTACGCTCCAACCTGGAGGAAACCGGCATGCTGTCCTTTGAAGAGGCGCTTTCACGCTTGCAGCGTGGTGCACCGACGGTTGCCGAAGTGGAGTGGCTACCGACCCTGGCGACGGCTGGGCGAGTTCTCGCCCAGGCACAGCACGCCACGGTCGACGCGCCGCCGCTCGACAACTCGGCGATGGACGGCTACGCGCTCGCCGTTGTCGACGTGCCCGCTGCGGCGACGCGCTTGCCCGTGTCGCAACGGATTCCGGCCGGCAGCGTCGGCACCCGGCTGCAGCCGGGGACCGCCGCACGCCTGTTCACCGGCGCGCCGATCCCGCCCGGTGCCGACGCGGTGGTGATGCAGGAGTTGTGCGCGCACGCCGGCAACGAGGTGGTGATCAATCACCTGCCGCAAGTGGGCGAGCACATCCGGCGCGCGGGAAGCGACATCGCCGCCGGCAGCGAGATTCTGCCGGCTGGACAGCGCCTGCGGCCACAGGACACGGCCCTCGCGGCGTCCGTGGGGATCGCGCAGCTGCCCGTCTTTCGCCGCTTGCGCGTCGCCGTGTTGTTCACCGGCGACGAACTGCGCATGCCTGGCGAGCCACTACCACCGGGAGCGATCTACAACGCCAATCGCTTTCTCCTCACCGCCCTGCTCGAGCGTCTCGGCTGCGAGGTTCGCGACCATGGTCAGGTGCCCGACGATTTCGCGGCAACACGGGCGGCGCTGCGCAAAGCGGCGCGCGACAGCGACCTGATTCTCACGTCGGGCGGCGTTTCCGTGGGTGAGGCAGATCACGTCAAGGCAGCCGTCGAGGCGGAGGGTCGGCTCGACATGTGGAAGATCGCCATCAAGCCAGGCAAGCCGCTGGCGTTTGGTCAGATCACTGCGGACGTGGGCGAGGTGGCCTTCATCGGTCTGCCCGGCAACCCGGTGTCGAGCTTCGTCACTTTCCTGATGCTGGTTCGGCCCTTCGTGCTCAGGCGGCAAGGGGTTGGCCAGATCACCCCGGCGAGCTATCGGCTGCGTGCCGATTTCGACTGGTTGCAGCCGGATGCGCGACGAGAATTCCTGCGCGCAAGAAGCGGCGCCGACGGCAGTGTCGAACTCTTCGCCAACCAGAGCTCGGGCGTCCTGACTTCGGCCGTCTGGGGTGACGGTCTGGTCGACAACCCGCCGCAACAGATCATCCGGCGTGGCGATACGGTTCGCTTCCTGCCGTTTAGCGAGTTGCTTGCCTGAGGAGGGCTGATGAAGCTGAAGATTCTTTACTTTGCCGGCCTGCGCGAGACGCTTGGCGAGAGTGGCGAGGACGTGGACCTGCCGGCAGCGGTGGGCGATGTTGCCGGCCTGATTCGTTTCTTGACGGCGCGTGGTCGCCAGTGGGAAGCCCTGGGCACGTACCGGAACCTGCGTTACGCGGTGAACCAGGAAATGGCGCGACTCGATACGCCAGTCGTCGATGGTGACGAAGTGGCCTTCTTCCCGCCGGTGACCGGTGGCTGAAATGGTCGTTCGCGTCCAGGAAGCCGATTTCGACGTTGGCGCCGAGTTGGCGGCGCTGCGCGGCAAGGATCCACAGATTGGCGCACTGGCTTCCTTCGTCGGCCTCGTGCGCGAGTTGAACGACGGCGCCGGGGTATCCGAACTGACGCTCGAGCACTATCCGGGAATGACCGAGAGAGCGCTGCAGGCGATCGTCAGCGAAGCCTGTCGGCGCTGGGCGATCATCGACGCCCTGGTGATTCACCGTGTCGGCCGACTCTTGCCGACCGATCAGATCGTCCTGGTAGCCGTTGCCGGGGCGCACCGGGGCGACGCCTTTGCCGCCTGCCAGTTCATCATGGACTATCTGAAGACGCGCGCGCCGTTCTGGAAGCGCGAACTGACGCCCGAGGGTGCGCGCTGGGTCGCGGCGCACGCAGCCGACGACGAGGCCGCGGAGCGCTGGCAGACCTGACACGGGCGTTCTCGGCAAGCATCGAGAACGCCCCTGCGGATCATCTCGCGCCGGCCCTTTGGCTTCTCCCGCCCAGCGCACGGCTGAGCCTGCCGCGGTGGGATGCGGGGCGCGGACGCGACCGACGCCGGTGAGTCGCCGCCGCACGTCCTTCGCACGGGAAGCTCGCTGCACCGGGAATTTGCGGCGAGCACGTTGATTTGGCGCTGGCCGTCCCCACTTGCGGTGCATGACCACACTTCCCTGGAGGATAGCAGCATGCGCCTGGACAAACTGACCACCAAGTTCCAGCAGGCTCTCGCCGATGCGCAGAGTCTCGCCGTCGGACATGACAACCAGATCATCGAACCGCAGCACCTGCTGCTCGCCCTGCTCCAGCAGGATGACGGCTCGACGACTTCGCTGCTGGCGCATGCCGGAGCCAACGTGCCGCCGTTGAAGGCGGCGCTCGTCCAGGCCATCAACCGCCTGCCGAAAGTCGAAGGGCACGGCGGCGAGGTGCAGGTCGGGCGCGATCTCACCAACCTGCTGAACCTTACCGACAAGGAAGCGCAGAAACGGGGCGACCAGTTCATTGCCTCGGAAATGTTCCTGCTCGCCTTGTGCGACGACAAGGGCGAGTGCGGTCGCCTGCTCCGGCAGCACGGACTGGTCAAGCAATCCCTGGAGCAGGCCGTCGCCTCGCTGCGCGGCGGCCAGGCCGTCGATAACCAGGAGGCCGAGGGGCAGCGCCAGTCGCTGAGCAAGTACTGCATCGACCTCACCGAGCGCGCCCGCCTTGGCAAGCTCGACCCGGTGATCGGGCGCGACGATGAGATTCGCCGGACGATCCAGATTCTCCAGCGGCGTACCAAGAACAATCCGGTCCTGATCGGCGAGCCGGGTGTCGGCAAGACGGCGATCGTCGAAGGCCTGGCGCAGCGCATCGTCAATGGCGAAGTCCCGGAGACGCTGAAGGGCAAGAAGGTGATGAGCCTCGACATGGCCGCGCTGCTCGCCGGCGCCAAGTATCGCGGCGAATTCGAGGAGCGCCTGAAGGCGGTGCTCAAGGAGATTGCCCAGGAAGAGGGGCAGATCATCGTCTTCATCGACGAGTTGCATACGATGGTCGGCGCCGGCAAGGCCGAGGGCGCGATCGACGCCGGCAACATGCTCAAGCCGGCGCTGGCGCGCGGCGATCTGCACTGCGTCGGCGCGACGACACTCGACGAGTACCGCAAGTACATCGAAAAGGATGCCGCGCTCGAGCGCCGCTTCCAGAAAGTGCTGGTCGAGGAGCCGACGGTCGAATCGACGATCGCCATCCTGCGTGGCCTGCGCGAGCGATACGAGCTGCACCACGGCGTCGACATCACCGACCCGGCCATCGTCGCCGCGGCCGAACTGTCGCATCGCTACATCACCGACCGCTTCCTGCCGGACAAGGCCATCGACCTGATCGACGAGGCGGCGGCGCGCATCAAGATGGAGATCGACTCCAAGCCCGAGGTGATGGACAAGCTCGACCGCCGCATGATCCAGCTCAAGATCGAGAGGGAGGCCGTGCGCAAGGAGCGCGATGACGCCTCCAAGAAGCGCATGCATCTGATCGAGGAGGAGCTCGTCAAGCTCGAGCGCGAGTATAACGATCTCGACGAGGTCTGGAAGGCCGAAAAATCGCAGGTGCAGGGCAGTGCGCACATCAAGGAAGAGATCGACAAGCTGAAGCTCGAGCTGGCTCAACTGCAGCGCGAGAACAAGTGGGACAAGGTCGCCGAGATCCAGTACGGCAAGCTGCCGCAACTCGAGGCGCAACTGACCGTTGCCGAGAAATCGGGCGACGGTGGCCAGCACAACAAGCTGCTGCGCACCGAGGTGGGTACCGAGGAGATCGCCGAAGTCGTCTCGCGGGCGACTGGTATTCCGGTATCGAAGATGATGCAGGGCGAGCGCGAGAAGCTGTTGCAGATGGAAGAACGGATGCATCAGCGCGTCGTCGGGCAGGACGAGGCGGTGCGTCTGGTCGCCAATGCCATTCGCCGCTCGCGCGCCGGCCTCGCCGACCCGAACCGCCCCTACGGTTCCTTCCTGTTCCTCGGCCCGACCGGGGTCGGCAAGACCGAGCTGTGCAAGGCCCTGGCCGGCTTCCTCTTCGACTCCGAGGAGCACCTGATTCGCGTCGACATGAGCGAGTTCATGGAGAAGCACTCGGTGTCCCGGTTGATCGGTGCGCCGCCCGGCTATGTCGGTTACGAGGAGGGCGGCTACCTGACCGAAGCCGTACGCCGCAAGCCCTATTCGGTAATCCTTCTCGACGAGGTGGAGAAGGCGCACCCGGACGTCTTCAACGTGCTGCTGCAGGTCCTCGACGACGGGCGGATGACCGACGGGCACGGGCGGACCGTCGATTTCAAGAACACCGTCGTCGTCATGACGTCAAACCTCGGGAGCCAGATGATCCAGCAGATGGCTGGCGACGACTATCAGCTGATCAAGCTGGCTGTAATGGGTGAAGTGAAAACGTATTTCCGGCCCGAGTTCATCAACCGGATTGACGAGGTGGTTGTATTCCACGCACTGGACGAGCAGCATATCAAGGCGATCGCCAGAATCCAGCTCGCCTACCTCGAAAAGCGCCTGGCGCAGCTCGAGTTGCGGCTGGAAGTGGCGGATAGCGCGCTGGCCGAAGTGGCGACGGCCGGCTTCGATCCTGTTTATGGCGCGCGCCCGCTGAAGCGCGCGATCCAGTCGCAACTCGAGGATTCCCTCGCCATGGCCATCCTCGAAGGCCGTTTCGCCGCAGGCGATACGATTCGCGTCGCCTGCGACAGCGGCATCATGCGCTTTGACAAGGCCTAGAGGAGAAGGCGGTGAAATGGCGCGGAACTTGCTTCAAGTTTACGTGCCTAGAAGATTCGGAAGGCTTGTGTTGAACGAATCGGGACGCTGTGGAGCATTGAGCCCGCCACCTGGAAAGGAGTACGCATGAACATCGTATACAACAGTCAGCACTACGCGATCGTCGCCTACCCGGTGCAACAGGGCTTTGAGCTGGTGGACAAGGCGGCCAGCCGCAGTCTTTTCGTACAGGGGTCGGTGGCCAGGGACTTGCGTCGGGCGATCGACGGCATTCCCGACAGCGAGCGCGACGAAGAGTCGATCGACGCGCTGCTTGACGAGTACTGCGCTGGTGCGGCGCGGCCGATCGTCGTGCACTGAGTTGGGGCGTGCCCGTCGGCCTGTGGCGTTGAGCCGGCCGGCGGGCACGGGCGTATAATGTGCGCCTTGGGCAGCACAGTCTGCAGGCCGTTTTCTAACCTCTGGGAGCAGCAGCGATGGCTTTGTACGAATCCGATCACACCGTGTTCATGCGCGAGATGATGGCCAAGAATCCAGAATGGCTCGAGGACCAGCGCCGGGGCCGGGCGATCTGGTGGGACAGGAAGGTCGACCTGAACGAGGAAAAGTCCCGCCGGGAGTCTACCGAGGCGGCACGTCCCTATCCCTACGACGTGAACTTCGAGCAGTAACTCCGCTTCGAGCAGTAACTCCGCCGTACGCCGTACATAGCGCTCCACACAAGAAAGCCGCCGGGCGATTCTCGCCCGGCGGCTTTTCTCTGCCTGTATGGCGGGGCCGGAGACTTCGGCTTCGCTGAACTGGACGCGTTGCCTGTCTCCCCGGCCCCTGGAAGCGCTGGCTAGTTGTTCAAGGGTTTGATGACGCGCTTGACGGCGGGGTCATCGGGGTGTGGGTGAATCGTGAAGCCAAGCTTGCTCATCAGGTTGAACATCTTGGTGTTCATCGACAGCACGTCGCCAACGACGGTACGGTAGCCCTTGGCGCGCGCGCATTCAATCAGTGCGCTCATCAGCTTGCGACCGACGCCATGTTTCTGCCAGTCGTCGGCAATCGCGAGGGCGAACTCCACCGATTCGCCATCCGGGTTGGTGACATAGCGCGCGACGCCGATCTGCACTTCTTTACCTTCCTCGTTGTGGAGGGTCGCCACCAGGGCCATTTCGCGGTCGTAATCGATCTGGGTGAAGCGCACCAGCATCGTCTGGGTCAGTTCGCGGATGGTGTCCATGAAGCGGTAGTACTTGCTTTCATCGGACATGGAGATGACGAACTGTTGCTCGCGCTCGGCATCCTCCGGGCGGATCGGTCGAATCGTCACGACGCGGCCATCCGGGAGCTCCCAGTCCTGGATCAGATGGACCGGGTAGGGGTGGATGGCCATGTGCGAATAGCGGTCGCCGGATGCCGCGGCATGATCGATCATGATGCGCGCGTCGGCGGCGATGGCGCCGTTCTCATCGACGATCAACGGATTCAGATCCAGCTCCTGCAGCCAGGGCAGTTCGCAGATCATCTGCGAGACGTGCAGCAGCACATCCTCGAGCGCCTCGAGGTTGACCGCCGGCATGTTGCGAAACTCGCCGAGCAGTTTCGAAGCCCGAGTGGACGAGATCAGGTCGCGCGCCAGGAAGCGGTTCAGCGGCGGCAGGGCGACCGCGCGGTCGCTGAACACCTCGACCTCGGTGCCGCCGGCGCCGAAAGTGATGATCGGGCCGAAGATCGGGTCGCGTGAGACGCCGATCATCAGTTCGCGGCCGTTCGGGCGGGCGAGGTAGGGTTCGATCGACAGACCGTTGATGCGCGCCGTCGGGTGCCGCTTCTTCACCGTCTCGATGATGTCGTGGTAGGCGTTGCGCGCCGCTGGAGCATTGGTGATGTTGAGGCGAACGCCGCCGACCTCACTCTTGTGCAGGATGTCGGGCGAATCGATCTTCATGCCGATCGGAAAGCCGATTTGCTCGGCCAGCAGCAGCGACTCGGTAGGCGTGTGCGCCACCATGGTTTGCGCCACCGGAATGCGGAAGGCGCGCAGAATCGCCTTCGATTCCATTTCCGAAAGCAGCTTGCGGCGTTCCTGCAATACCGCCTCGATCAGCATCTTCGCACCTTCGGTTTCCGGGCGCGCATGCTTCGACAGGGGGGCCGGCGTCTGCAGCAGCAGCTTCTGGTTCCAGTAGTAGGTCGAGATGTGGTAGTACAGCTCGACCGCCGTTTCCGGCATCCGGAAAGAGGGAATGCCCGAATCCTCGAGCAGCGCCCGCGCCTCATGCACCTGATCCTCGCCCATCCAGCAGGTGAGGATCGGCTTGGCGGTCAGCAGGTCGACCTCGATCACCGCCTTGGCGACTTCCATCGGCTGCGTCATCGCCTGCGGCGAAAGCATCACCAGGACACCATCGACTTCCGCATCCTCGGCGACCGCCAGGATGGCGTCGTAATAGCGCTTCGGGGTGGCATCGCCCTCGATGTCGACCGGATTGCGTTGCGACCAGGTCGGCGGCATGGCGGCGTTGAGCGTCTGGATGGTCGCGGTGGACAATTCGGCGAGCGGAATCTCGAGGTCGCCGGCACGGTCGGCGGCCATTGCGCCGGGTCCGCCGCCGTTGGTAATGATCGCCAGTCGCTTGCCTTGCGGGCGGAACTTCGAGGCCAGAGCCTTGGCCGCGTAGAACAACTGCCCGATGTTCTTGACGCGGACGACGCCGGCCCGGCGTACCGCCGCTTCGAAAACGATGTCGGAACCGGCGGCCATGCCCGAATGCGTCTCGACCGCGGCCAGGCCGCCGGCGTGCCGCCCGGCCTTGAGCAGCACGATCGGCTTGATGCGCGCGGCCGAACGCAGGGCACTCATGAAGCGGCGCGCGTCACGGATGCCTTCGACGTAGAGCAGGATGTAGTGGGTGAGGTTGTCGTAGATCAGGTAGTCGAGGATCTCGCCGAAATCGACATCGGCGGTGCCGCCCAGCGAGATGACGCTGGAAAAGCCGATCCGGTTGCTGGTCGCCCAGTCGAGGACGGCCGAGCAGATGGCCCCCGACTGCGAAACCAGCGCCAGATGACCGATGTTCGCATGCACGCGCGCGAAGGTCGCATTCAGGCCGAGATTCGGACGAATGATGCCCAGGCAGTTGGGGCCAAGGAGGCGGACGCCGTAGCTGCGGGCAATCTCCATCATCTTGCGCTCGAGCGCGGCACCCGAGTGCCCTGCCTCGGCGAAGCCGGAGGTGATCACGATGGCGTTCTTGACGCCGCTGCGGCCGCATTGCTCAATGATCTTCGGGACCGTCTGCGGGCGCGTGACGACCACCGCCAGTTCAACGCGGGCACTGATCTCCTCGATCGACTTGTAGGCCTGCACGCCGGAGATCGTGTCGTGGGCGATGTTGATCGGGTACAGGCGCCCCTTGTAGCCGGAATCCAGGATGTTCCTGAAGAGGACGTTGCCGACGGAATGTTCCTGGTCCGAGGCGCCGATGACGGCAACCGACTTGGGTTCAAACAGGGTAGTGAGATAGTGGTGTTCTAACATGATGGGGTCCATTCACCTCTGGTTGGCGAGGCGCGGTACAGGTGCGATGTTGCACCGCATCAATTTACCACAGGCTGCCTGAAAAGTCTCTAAGCCGGCGCGTGTAATGACCCACAGGCGTGACATCGAGCACACTCGGAGCACTGCTGGTTCACCGGTGTCGTTCAGTCGACGGGTGCCGGTCTACCCGTGGCCAGGACGCTCTCGATCCGGATATCGGATTGCAGCGTGCGGTACATCGGGCACTTGTTGGCGATCGCCAGCAGGCTGCTGCGTTGTTCCGATGTCAGATCGCCCTGCAGGGTGATCGTGCGCGAGATCCGGTCGACCTTGCCGTGCCCTTCGACGTCGATGCGATCGTGGGCCAGTTCGACGCTGATGCCGGTGAGCGGCAGTTTCTTGCGCTCCGCGTACATGCGCAGGGTGATCGAGGTACACGACCCGAGGCTGGCGAGGAGGAAATCGAAGGGAGCCGGGCCGGTATCGGCGCCGCCCATGGCGACCGGCTCGTCGGCGATCAGGTGGTGCTTGCCGACACGAATGCTCTGCTGGTATGGTCCCTGGCCACTCTCGCTGACCACGACGGGTTGGTCGTGCTTGTCGTGTTTTTCGTGCTTGTCTCTTGCCATTGAGCAATCTCCCGAGGACGCCGACCATGATAAAGGAAGGATTGCCGCCAATGACGGTTTCTTGCGCCGAATCCGCCACTTCGGCCTGGGTTCGCCGCTTTCTGCGGCTGATTCCCGAGGGCGCCGAGGTGCTCGATCTCGCTTGCGGCGCGGGTCGACATGCCCGCCTGCTCGCCGCAGCCGGCTACCGCGTCGAGGCGGTGGACCGGGATGCGCAGGCGCTGGCCGCCCTGCACGACGTCGACGGGGTGAACGTCCGTCAGGCGGACCTCGAGGCCGGCGCCTGGCCCTACCACGGGCGCCTCTTCGCCGGCATCGTCGTCACCAACTACCTGTTTCGTCCGCGGCTCGACGAACTGCTGGCGGCGCTGGCCGAACCAGGCGTACTGATCTACGAGACCTTCATGGTCGGCAACGAGCGTTATGGGCGCCCCAGCAACCCGGAGTTCCTGCTGCGCTCGCAGGAAATGCTCGCTTGGGTGCGGCAGCGCGGCTGGCGGTTGCTGGCTTTCGAAGAAGGCAGCGTCGAGTTGCCGAAGCCGGCCATGGTGCAGCGCCTGTGCGCGGCGCGCGGTGCGATCGCCGGCCGGCTCTGACTAGCCGCCGCAGATGCGGCGCGCCACCGCCTCGACCCCTGCCGGCGTCAGATCGTCGGTGGTGACGGTTTCCGGCGAATCGAATCCCGCGTAATTGCGGCTTTGCGAACGGCTGTAAAGCGGGTCGTAGTGCTGTTCGAGCAGTTCGCCGACCAGTGGGCGCCATTGGCCGTCGCAGGCGTAGTCGCGCCAGCGCAGGAAGGTTTCCGTACTGTGCATGCCCCGCAACGGCTGCAGGCAGGCGTTCAGCCACTCGGGCGCCGCCAGGAAGTAGTCGTAATCGCGCAGAAGAAAGTCGACGCGCGCGGCGAAGGACGCCTCGATGTTCACGCACTCGCCGGCGCGCATCGTTTCGATCAGCGCCGCCGGCAGATGCAGCGAGCCGATCTTGCGGCTCTCCGCCTCGACATAAACCGGGCGCTCGAGGTCGAAGGCCTGGATCGTCGTCAGCAACCGCGATTCGAACATCCTCTGCGACGGCTGCGGCGCGTCGGGCAGCACGCCAAGTACCGAACCCTTGTGACAGGCGAGTTCCTCGAGGTCGAGGATCTGCTCGCCGAGTCGCCCGATGGCCTGCAGGATGCGGCTCTTGCCGCTGCCTGTCGCCCCACAGATGACCTTCAGGCGCAGCTGGCGCGGCAGCACCGCCAGGCTCTCCATGACCAGCCGGCGATACGTCCGGTAGCCGCCTTCGAGTTGTTGCGCATCCCAGCCGATGCGCCGGAAGATGTGCGTCAGCGAGCCGCTGCGCTGGCCGCCGCGCCAGCAGACGACCAAGGGCCGCCAGGTCTTCGGCCGCTCGAGAAAGCGCGCCCGCAAGTGCCGGGCAATGTTCTCGGCAACGTGCGCCGCGCCGACCTTGCGGGCCTCGAATGGCGAAACCTGCTTGTAGAGCGTGCCCACTTCGATGCGCTGTTCGTTGTCGAGCACCGGACAGTTGATCGACCCCGGAATGTGATCGTCGGCAAACTCCGCCGGCGAGCGCACATCGATGATCTCGTCAAAGGAAGACAGCTCGCCGAGGTGCCCGACGCAAGTGATGTCATGTTTCATGCCGCGGCAGCCCCTGGGTCAACGGCCGGTCATTTTAGCAGCGGCGCCAGCCCGCGCCAGACATTGTCGAGCAGCAGCGGTTGCGCCTCGGCGGTGGGATGGAGATTGTCGGCCTGAAAGAGCTGTGCCTGTGTCGCCACGCCGTCGAGCAGGAAGTCGACCAGCGCCACCTTGCGGGCCTTCGCCACCTCGCCGAAGGTGTTGTGGAACTGCACCGCGTAGGCGCCGTAGTTGGGCGGTATGCGCTGGCCGACCAGCAGCACCCGCGCCTTCTTCTGCTGGGCGCTGGCGACGATGGCGCTGAGGTTGTCGCGCAACTGCGTCACCGGCAGGCCACGCAGGCCGTCGTTGGCGCCGAGTGCGACGATGACCACCTGCGGCGCGTGCCGCTCCAGCGCCGCGTCGATGCGCGTGCGCCCGCCGCTGGTGGTTTCTCCCGAGATGCTGGCATTGACGACGCTATAATCGAGCTTCTTCTCCTGCAGGCGCTTGCCCAGCAAGGCTGGCCAGGCGGCATCCTGGCGAATCCCGTAGCCCGCCGAGAGCGAATCGCCGAAGACCAGAATCGTTCGTGCCGCCTGGGCCGCCGGGGCGAGCAGCATCAGTCCGGCGAGCAGCAGCCAATGAAAGGTGGGAAAACGGAGCATGGTTGGAGACGCATCGATGGTCGTTGAGGTTCGCGATCTTGCCAAACGTGTGGATAACGGTGGCGAGCCGTTGACCATTCTGCACGAGATTTCGTTCGCCGTCGCTGCCGGCGAGACGGTGGCCATCGTCGGCGCTTCCGGTTCCGGCAAATCGACGCTGCTCGGCCTGCTGGCCGGCCTCGATCTGCCGAGCAGCGGCTCCGTCGCCCTCGCCGGCGAGGATCTCGGCGGTCTCGACGAGGATGCGCGGGCCGTCCTGCGCGGGCGCCTGCTCGGCTTCGTCTTCCAGAGCTTTCAGTTGCTGCCCTCGCTGAACGCCGTCGAAAACGTCATGTTGCCGCTGGAACTCGCCGGCACGCCGAATGCCCGTGCCGGCGCCGAGTACTGGCTGCAGCGCGTCGGCCTTGCGCAACGCCTGCGCCACTACCCGAAGCATCTCTCGGGCGGCGAGCAGCAGCGCGTCGCGCTGGCGCGTGCCTTTGCGCCGGGACCGCGACTGGTGCTCGCCGACGAGCCGACCGGCAATCTCGACGCGGCGACCGGGCATCAGATCATCGAGCTGATGTTCGCCATCAACGCCGAGCGCGGCACGACGCTGATCCTCGTCACCCACGACGAGGAGATCGCGGCGCGTTGCGCGCGCCGCCTGCGCATGCACGCCGGGCAGCTCGAAGAGATCAAGTGAGCAGGATCCCCCTGGCGGCGGCGACGCCGCTGCGCACCGCCGCCTCGAGCGTCGCCGGGTAGTCGGCGCACACATAGTCCCCGGCCAGCCAGAGTCCGGCCAGCGCGGTTCTCGCGGCTGGGCGCGGCAGCCCTGGGCGGCACGAAAACGTCGCGCGCCGCTCGCGGATCACCTGCTGCCAGAGGACCGGCGGTAGCCGGGTACCCAGCGCCGCCGCCAGCTCGTCATGCAGTGCCGCGACCAGCGTTGGATTGTCGGCATGTTCCCAGGCGCCGCTGCCGCTGAGGACGAAAGCGATCACTCCCGCCGTGCCGCACAGCCCGCCGCGATCGAAGGCCCACTGCCCGAACCGGCCGTCGCCCTGTGCCGCGAGACCGAGCATCGGCAAGGGCAGGCGCACCTCCGGCGGATAGCCGCAATAGACCGTGCCGATCGGCTCCCAGCGGTAGTCGGCCAACAGTCGTGCCACCGGCCCGCTTTGCTCGTTCCCGGCGAGCAAAGGCGCCGCCTGCTGCGGGCCGGTGGCGAGCACCACGGCAGCAAAACGCTCACCGCCGACAACGAAGCTGGCGTTGATGCTCGCCACCCGCGTCGACAGGCGGATTTCCCCGCCGTGCGCCGCGATGAAGCTCGCCGCTGCCGCCGGGAACAACTGGTCGAGGTCGGCTGCCGGCAGCAGCAGGTCGGTCGCCGCGCGATCACTGCCGAGACTGTCGCGCAACGTATTGACGAAAATCTGCGCCGAAGCCTGTTCGGGCGCGGTGTTCAGCGCCGCCAGACAGAGCGGCTCCCACAGGCAGCCGCGCAGGTTCCCGTGCTGCGCGTGGCGATCGAGCAGCGCCGCTACCGTGCAATCGTCGCCCAGCCGATAGTTCGTGGCCTGCAGGAAGCGCATGAAGCGCACGGCCCGGAGCTTCTCGGCCAGGCTGGCGCCGCGCGTGCCGAGCAGGCCTACGGCCAGGTGCCACGGTGCCGGCAGGCGCGGCAAGCGCAGCCGGAAAGGAGCCGGCTGGCGGCCCGGGAAGGCGATCTCGAGCGGCATTCGTTCGAGCAGACGATCGGGATGGTTGCCGACCACCTGCATCAGGCGCAGCGTCTCGCGATAGGCGCCGACCAGGATGTGCTGGCCGTTGTCCAGCCGGCGTCCGTGGGCCGAGACGCTACGCGCGCGCCCGCCAAGCTGCCTTGCCGCCTCGAAGACGGTGACGCCGACCCCGGCGCTCACCAGTTCGACGGCAGCTGCCAGACCTGCCCAGCCACCGCCGATCACCGCCACCCTCATCCACTCACCCAGGTCCGCCAGGCGATCCACAGCTTGCGGATCGGCGTCAGCGACGTACGTTGCGTGAGCACCTGGCAGCCGTCCCGCCGGATCTCGTCGAGCAGCGTGCGGTAGATCGCCGCCATCATCAGGCCCGGGCGCTGGGCGCGGCGGTCGATGGCCGGCAGTTCGTCGATCGCCTGTGCGTAATAGCCTTCGGCGCGCTCGATCTGGAACTCCATCAAGCGGCGGAAATTGTCGCTGTGGCGGGCATTGAGGATGTCGGCGGCGGGTACCCCGAAGCGCTGCAGCTCGTCGATCGGCAGGTAGATGCGGCCCATGCGTGCATCTTCGCCGACATCGCGAATGATGTTGGTCAACTGGAAAGCGAGGCCGAGATCGTGTGCGTACTTCTGAGTCTTGCGGTCCTGATAGCCGAAGATCTCGGCGGCGAGCAGTCCGACGACGCTGGCGACGCGGTAGCAATAGAGCGACAGCGCCTTGAAGTCGAGATAGCGCGTCTGCTGCAGATCCATCGCCATGCCGTCGATGATTTCCTGCAACTGTTCCTCCGGCAGATGGAATTCGCCGCTTGCCGCCTGCAGCGCCTGCGTCACCGGATGTTGCGGCTTGCCGGCGTAGAGGCCGCTCAATTCCTGCCGCCACCACGCCAGCTTGGTGGCGGCGATCTGCGGATCCTGGCACTCATCGACGACATCATCGACTTCCCGGCAGAAGGCATACAGCGCGGTTATGGCGCGCCGCTGATTCTGCGGCAGGAAGAGGAAGCTGTAGTAAAAGCTGGAGCCGCTGCGGGCAGTCTTCTCCTGGCAGTACTCGTCGGGTGTCATGGGTGATCTCGGGGTTTCCACAGGGCCGCAATTCTGGCATGAATTACATGAATTACATGAACAAGACGCGTTTGCCGATGTGCAGCCAATCGCCCGCACCGAGAACCGGGCGCTGCCGGAAAACATCGCCGCGAACCTGGCGAATCCTCTCCAGGATGCGCAGGCCGCCCTGTACGGTCAGGCGGATTTCCCAGCCCATGCGCCCCGGCAGTTGATGGACCAGCGGCGCGCCGGCGAGCATCAGGCGGCGCGTGCGCTCGCACTCGAAATCGAGCAGCGCCGCCCATTCGGCACTCGAGCAGCCGTCGGCGATCTGCGCCTCGGCAATGGCGAAGCGCGCGAGGTCGGTCTGCGGCAGATAGACACGATCCTTCCGCCAGTCGATGGCCACGTCCTGCCAGAAATTGACGAGCTGCAGGGCGCTGCAGATCCAGTCCGAGCGCTGCAGGTTCTCGTCACTCGTGGTCCCCACCAGATGCAGCAACAGGCGGCCAACCGGATTCGCCGAGCGCCGGCAGTAGTCGAGCAACTCCGGATAGTCGGCGTAACGCTTCTTCACCACATCCTGCGCAAAGGCGTCGAGGAGGTCGCGCAACAAGGGCACCGGCAGCCGCCACTCGGCGACGATCGCCGCCAGTTCCGTAAAGGCCGGCCGCAGTGGCGGCTCGCCGCGTTCGATACGCGTCAGCTCGTCGCCGTACTCGGCCAGGCCCTGGAGCCGGACGGCATCAGGGGAATCGCCCTCATCGGCGATGTCGTCGGCAGCGCGGGCAAAACGGTAGATCGCCTCGATCGGTCGGCGCAGGCGCCGAGGCAGCAGCAGCGAGGCAACGGGGAAGTTTTCGTAATGGTCGACAGGCATCTGGGCGGGTAATGGCAGTGGATCGCTCGGCGTCGGGCTGGAAAGGGAAAGGGAACGGTGAGAGAGCTCGTTACGAAGCCGAGGCGGCGGCATCGACCAGTGAGCATGACCGCAGCAACGTCGACTCTATTTTTGACCCGCCCGGACGCGGGACAACAGTGGCAGAATGCCCTCACGTGCACCACCCCCCTAGCCTCACCTCAGCCCGGCGCAACCTCCATCGAATCACCGTAGGTTTCGATCCCCAGCCGCTGCGCCACCTGTTGCGCACGCGCATCAATCATCGGCGAAACCACAATCAGCCGGTCGGCCTGGCGCTGGTGCCGCCGCTCATAGAAGCGGGCCTTCCTTTCGAAGATATACATTGCTGCCTTGTCGATTGAGGACTTCAATTCGCAAATCAGGAGCAAACCGTTCTTGATGATCACGTCCAGTTCCACCTGGTCAGGACGCCCAAACACGACGCCTTCATCATCGTACTCGTTGATATTCAACACCTGCACCCCGAAGGTCTGTTCAAGAATTCCGGCCAGCGCATCGCGGAAAGCCTTTTCCGATTGTGTGCCCCATCGCGCGCCCAAGGCCCCGATGGTGCGATCATGCCTTCTGGCCTGCGCCATGATCTCTTCGTGAACGCGGTTGAAGCGTTGCTCAGATTCTTCCCACTTGCGGTTCTGTTCGTGCCACTGGCGCGCGTCCTCGTCCCACTTGCCCGACTGCTCGTCCCACTTACGCGACTGCTTGTCCCACTTGCGCGCCTGCTCCTCCCGATCACGACGCAATTCGGCCAGAATCTCGTAGAACCTGTCCTGGGTATCCGCCCGGGCGGCGTATTCCTGACGAGTGAGTTCCAGGATGTAGGCTCGCAACTCGGGATCTTCCCGCAGCCAGACCGGCAACTCCCGCTTGATCACTTCCTTCAGAGATTCCGTGTTCATCGATCACCTTCCTCATGCGCTGCCCAACGATGAGCCTCGGTGCCATGGCATCATGGGGGGACGAAATCTAACGGCACCTGCGAAACGAGTATAGGTGCGCAGCGCAAGCGCGGTCAATGCGGGGAAGTCCGCGCTTCCGAAGAGTGATCTGCTTAGCTGAGCAAGGCGTTCACGCCACGTCAACGCCAGCCCATTCGCACTGGCTGGCATTGTCGAATCCGTTACCGTACGGCACAGAACCTGAGCAAAGTCCAGGTTCCATAGGCAGGGTTCGGGTAGAATGAAACGCTTTCTGTCAGCCGGGGTTGCAGGGGGCAGTGTGATAGCCAGTTACGAATCGGCTGTGGTGGTATGGGCCAGCGAGCAGGCCAGTCTCATTCGTGCCGGGCGGGTCGAGCTGCTCGACCGCGAGCACGTCGCGGAAGAGATTGAGAGCGTCGCCAGGAGCGAACAACGCGAATTGGCGAGCCGCATGGCGGTCCTGCTGGCGCATCTGCTCGAGTGGCAATACCAGATGGATAGGCGGCGAGCCAGTTGGGAAAAGACCATCCTGGCGCAGCGCAAGGAAATTGCCTATGGGCTGCATGACACCCCCCAGCCTCGTTCCCAAGCTCCAGGAAGCGCGATGGCTGGAGATGGTCTGGGCCGAGGCGCTTGCCCAGGCTGTCGGGGAAACCGGCCTCGACTGTTTTCCCGACGCCTGCCGGTGGGCGATGCGGGAGGTCCTCAACGAAGGGTGGTTACCCGACACCGCGGAACACAGCCGTCACAGGTAGCGGACTTGCTGCTGCTACAACCGAACATCCCTTGCGAGACGCGTGCTCTCGCTCTTTAGCCAATCGACCATGAACAAAATCATCCAGGGCAGAAAAATCCGCATCGGCATCGTCGGTTGCGGCCGTATCGCCAGGAACCATTTCGCTGCCGTCGAAACCCATTCGGATAATCTGGAACGTGTTGACCCTCGCAGGCCGAGTGGCCTGCACCGCAAGCAGGCAGGAACCGCCGCCCGTCACAGAGTGAACCTGATCACCGAGCCCCCTCTCGTGGCCCGGCGCGCAGAATCGCGCCGGTCTGGCCAGAGCGTGTGACGAAGCCAGGGTGCACTGCTTCGTCGTCAAGGAGAACCGCCACAATGTCACGCTTCGTCTGCTCAATTGGAGCGTTCTGGAAACGCGTATCGGGAAGATCTCGGAGGTGCCGCGCGACTTCGTCTGGACCCGCCCGGGAAGGTATGGCAACTCCGTCAAGTGGCCCGGCACCGGCGAACGCGTCGGCGGAACGGCCATGAAGCAAGCCCGCCATTGGCTCGATAGGACCGACGTCCTCTGTGGTGAACTCGAATCCCGCGCCGAGCGTCGCGAAGCGCCGGGTTCGCGGGCGGTATCGATCGGCGCCTGCCGCTCACCACACGGTGGTCGCACCGGGTTGCTGCCAGTGGAACGCCGGGAGCGCTGCGGATGAGGATTGCAGTCATCGGCGGCGGCATCAACGGCCTGTGTTCAGCCTGGCGGCTGGCCAAGAGTGGCGACGACGTTACCGTGTTCGAGCGCGCTCGCGTGATGGAAGCCACCAGTGCTGCCTCGTCGAAAATGCTGCATGGTGGGCTGCGCTACCTCGAGACGGGTCAGTTCCTGTTGGTACGCGAGGCACTGCGCGAGCGCGACGCCTGGCTGGCGCGTGCGCCGCGCCTGACCCGGCCACTGCCAATACTGTTGCCGGTCTACCGGAGTAGCCGTCGGCCGATGTGGATGCTGGCGGTAGGCATGAAGCTCTACGACCTCCTGGCTGGCAAGTCGAGGCTACCGAAGAGCGAAGCGCTGACAAGGGAACAGGTCGTGACACTGGCGCCGACGCTGAAGACCGACGATCTGCTCGGCGGCTTCCGCTACCACGATGGCCAGATGGACGACCGGCGCCTCGGACTTTGGGTAGCCGAGCAGTGCCGACAAGCCGGCGTCGTCATCAAGGAAAGAGTAGCCGTAGGCTCCGTTTCTCCAGACGGAAGGCTGACGTTGGCGACAGGCGAGCCGTTGGCGTTCGACCAAATTCTCAACATCGCCGGCCCGTGGGCGGAAAAACTCCTTACCGACAGCGGTATCGAGCCCCGGTATCGTCTCGACGTGGTTCGCGGCAGTCATCTCGTCGTCGCCTGTCCCTGCGAGCATGCCCTGCTGCTCGAAGTCCCCGGGGACAAGCGAATCTTCTTCGTGCTACCGTGGAAGGGTCGCACCCTCATCGGCACCACTGAAGTCCGTCAACCTCTGGACGCGCCGATAGCCTGCAGTGACGAAGAAACCGACTACCTTCTCAAAGCCTACAATCACTTCCACAGCCGGCCGATCTCAGCGGCCGATATCGTTGAAACCTTTGCCGGAATTCGGCCGTTGGTCAAGTCCGCCGGCGATCCAACCCGTGCGCGTCGTGATTACGCCTTCCAGCGCAACGGGAAGCTGCTGAGCGTCTTCGGCGGCAAGTGGACCACTAGCTTGGCCCTGGCTGACAAACTAAAACGAAGGTTACATTGAAAGTGACAGCACAGATCCCGACTGCCGCGATCGGTGAGCATTATGTCAAGCCCTCCGCGCCCATGACCGGCGTCCCGGCCCGACAGACCGGTTGGAGGCGCGAGAGTGGAGAGTGGCTATCGCTGCCCGCCGTTGGCGAAGGTGGGGCGGTCTGCCTGTACACCGGCACAGGAAATCGCCGAGTGGCCGGTCATCGACGGTGGGAGGAGAACCATCTATGCAAGTAGAAGCCATATATGACCACGGTTGGCTTCAACTGCTACCGGGAGTTAATGTGAAGCGTTCGAGAATCCGACTGACGGTGATCATTCCCGATCATAAAACGGTACCCGAAGCAACCACTCAAGCGGATCCATTCCCGGAAGACAGCTATTCCAGCGGGGGAGACTCTAAAGGAGCACCCCAACCGCGGCGCTCTGTCCGCGAAGCCGTCAAGGAAATCCTTGGGTCTTGGAAACGAACGATCGTGAGCGGGCTACCTCCGAGCGACGAAGAGCACGATCGCCTTCGCGACGAGCGGTGGTAGGAAGAGTGGCGTGACCGTCGATGAGCGTTTCGTGTTCGATGTCCGCGTCCTTATCGATCAAGGGCTGACACCGGAAGGTGCGGACGCTGTACGAGGTGCGTTAGCGCATTCGTGGGAATCGAACCTTTGCAGATTGGCGAGTTCCGCGATTTCGGCGAGGCTAAGATTAATCGCAGTTCACCGCGTCAAGGACGAGGGTGGCGTTGACGCGATCGCATGGTCGCTTTTCAGGCGGCTGACCATGGACCAGTTGAACCGGGCCAAGGGGCTAAGTAACCGGGGTTACAAACAGAGCAATCGTTACCCGCGAGCCAGTGATCTTGAAGCCCCTCAGATGGCTGCCAGTGAGCGCTTCCGCGCCGAGGGGGCTGCGGCTGGTTTCTGCTTACCCGCGCGCCACGGGCTCTTACGGGTCGGCTTCCATCGAAGCCTTCTTGGTATCGCCGGTCTCACCGCCGCTGCGTGGTGCTATCGATTCGGGCTCGCCCTCGTGCCCACCAGGATCGTGTTTTATAAGCGGGCTGTATAATGAACGCGGGACTGCCTTGGCGATTGGGCCCCGTGCTTCTACAGCTCTTGATAAACGGTTTCGGCAAAGCGTTAGGCTTCGTCCGCGAAGTGCTCATATCGAGTGTTTTTGGAGTCTCGGGGGTGACTGACGCCTTTTTTGCTATTCAACAGTTGCTGGTCTTTGTTTCTAGCTTCATGATGGGGGCGTTCAACCTTGCATTTGTACCGCATTACATAAGGAGTGAGGCAGCTGGCGGTGGTCCGAGCTTCCTCCGGCCGGTGATGTGCTGGCTTGGCGGGCTGGCACTTCTGCTGACTGTCGCCTTAGCAGTGCTGGATTCCACACAGCTGGCAGTGGTTCTTGGTTTTGCGCCGCCCAATGAACTGCTCAAGCGTTTCGCCAGCATTCTTGCATTCTCGATCCTGCCTACTGTCTTAGTTGGCCTTGCTTTTGGTGTCTTGCATGCCGACCGCCGCCATAATGAAGCCACTTTGCTAAGTGCCACGGCGCCGGCGACTATGCTAATTGTTCTCGTGGTGTTCTACTCCGTTTCGTCCACACGCGATAGCATGACTGCTGCTTTGCCGTGGTCGTATCTCTTCGGAATGGCCTTCGCTGGTTTCATTGGCCTTACGGTCTTGCTGCGCCGTTTGGCAGGGGGGGGTACTAGCGATGCGCCAAATTTATCATCTTTTATGCGATCACTTGGATCAGCATCTCTCGAAAACGTCGGGTTTAACATTAACCAGCTCTCCAATTTTTATTTTGCGGCACGTCTTGGAGATGGCCTAGTGGCGATTAACGCGTTTGCGCTGCGAATTGGGATGCTGCCGCTCAATTTGATAAGTTCGCAACTGGGGCAGATTTATCAGAGTTGGGCTGCTCGGTCACTGAGTGCAGGCCGGCGGCCGACGGGATGGGTGTTCCTGTGCCTTTGCCTGCCTAGTGGACTGATCGCCCTATTGATGGTCAGCCTAGACGACGCTATCGTGCGGTTGGTCTATGAGCGCGGCCATTTTGGTCCAACCCAGACACGCTTGGTTGCGGACCTTCTGGTTCCGTACTCAGCATACTTCTTTGTGATGTCGACTAATCAACTCGCGGCTCGACACTGCTTTGTGCTTGGGCGTGGAGCCTTGTACATGAAGCTGATGCTCTTGGCTTACGGGGTTGCCCTCGTTGGGAAACTAGCGTTTTCAACCAGCCTAGCTAATGTCATCTGGGTTTGCGTGATCTCGGAGGGAGCTGTAGCTCTATGGCTGACCACCCGAATCCTCCTCAAAGGAAGTGAAGTGTGAGTGTTCTAATTTCGCTGATGTTCATGATGTCTCTTGCGCTCGTGGTGCTCCCCGGCAGTGTGTACGGGCTTTTGGCTCGAGGCCTAATCACCGGGGCGTCCATCCTGACTCTCGCGGGCCTCGGGTCCTCAGGCTGGCGGATCAACCACGCTGAGAGGCGCTGGCTTGTCCTCGGAATGACCTACGTGATCTGCGGAGTTTTTTCGACAATGGACTCATCTCGCCCGGAATTGGGGTGGCTTGACGCCGCTCGCCAAGCTTTCATGGTGGCTACGACATTTGTCCTGATGGTCCATTTTAGGCGCATGGGAAACAGCCGGGTCTTTCGGAAACTGTTGGTCATCCCCGCATTGATTGGTGCAATCACGCTGATCGGCGGTTTCTTGTTAATTATGGGTCCTCCAAGCCCGGCCAACCTGATGGAGTTCGCCGCTTACAAGTTTGAGATGGACGCCCGGTATGGCCTCAACCCGAATCCATTATCCTTTGCGATGTTGCTTGCCTTTGTGCTGAACTGGCAAGGGTACGGACGGCGCTGGTGGTTTTACCCTTATAGCCTAACAGTTCTCCTGGCCTTGGTACTGAGTGGCGCCTTGACCAGTATCCTAGCGTTGGGAGTCGCCGGTGGGATTGCGTGGCTTCTACGGCGTCCGCCGTCGAAGATGGTGGTCCTCTTCATGTTACCCATCGCTGCTCTTGCCTTCGTGGCCGGCGCGACGATTCTTGACGATCAAGCACTACTCCAAGCGTTGTACTGGCTCAGCGACGTTACGACGGGCCGCTCTGAGCTGTGGAGCGGCGCTTTGGCTAAGTTTATGGACAAGCCCTTTCTTGGGTGGGGGGCGCTTACCTGGGACACTGATCTAACACGCTATCTCACGCTATACTCAAGCAACCTCGAACGTTTTACGAGCCTCGATTCAGGCGCCTTCCATAATGCCTACCTCACTATATTGACCGAGAAAGGGCTTCTGGGATTTTCCGTCAGCATGATTATGCTAATCTATGTGTTGAGGGCAAGCCTGTGGCTATTCTGGAAGCGACAGCAACTTCACGGGGATGACCGACTCGTTGCAGCTCTTGCCCCCACGTGGGTGTTGCTTCTTGTTGTACGTGGCTTGTCGGAGCACGGTGGGCTGCTTGGGTATGCAAACGGAGGTGTCGACTTCATGGCTTATGCAGGAGCAGCGCTCGTGTTGGCTGCTTCAGTGCGAAGTAACACAATGCAACGGACAAAGAGGGAAGTGACGTGTTAGAGGGCCACGAGGTGCTATTGATTCAATGCACGCAAGCCAGCAAGTCAGGGGCTGCGAAATACGTGAGTGAGCTATTCGGCGCTATTCGTTCGAGTTATCCGGATGCGGTGTTGGTTTGCCCGGAGGATTTCGAGTATCTCGGGACGTTCCCGAAAGACAAACTGAGGGTGTTCTGTTCACTACGGGCACGGCGGCGATTCGGTAAGCTTCTTGAGATGGGCAAGCAGTTTTTACAATGTTCAGCTATAATTCTTGACTTGAAGCACGCCGCAAAATCAGCCCATACTCTGGTGCATTTCAACTTTCCGGGAATACCATTTCTTTCGCTTCTTCAGATGTGGCAGTTGTCACGTAGGCATGTTCGTCTCGTGCTGACCGTTCACGACGTCTACCCACATCGGTGGCTTCTGCCTGTTTGGCTGCGCATAATTGAGATCAAGATCCTGACCGCTTTGTATCAGGCTCCCGACGCATTGGTAGTCCATCATTCCAGCCAAAAGGAGACATTGATAAGAGATTTTGGTGTTCCTGCCGATTCCGTGACAGTCACTTCCCATGGCGTTTTTTCTCTGTGTGATCGACCGTTACCCTACACACGTTCGGAGGAGTTTCGCGTTCTATGTTTTGGGGCCATACGCAAGAACAAGGGAATTCATCTCGCTATCGAGGCCGTGCAGAGACTGCGGGCAGAAGGTTTGCCGGTGACTCTTGTGATCGCTGGTGCTGTGAGTCAGGGAGAAAGGTTATATTGGGGTGAATGCGAGGCGTTGGTTGCGCGTGCACCGCAAGGGATTGATGTCGTGGCACGCTTTATTGGGGAAGAAGAAGTTCGCGGGTTGTTTGAATGCTCGCATCTGGTCGTGCTCCCTTACACGGATTTCTACTCGCAAAGTGGTGTCGCAACCATGGCCCTTTCAAGTGGCCGGCCAATTGCCAGTACGACGGCAGGGGGGCTCGGCGAGTTACTGGGCGATGGAAAGTTCGGTTTCGAGATTGGCGAACCGACCGTAGGTGCGTTGATGAGAGCAATCCGTGAGGCTACGGATGTCGGACACGATCGGTTGCAGGCAATGGGTGCTGAAGCTTTCATGACGCTGCAACGAGACTATTCGTGGCGTGAGGCTGCTAAGACTCAGGCGAAGTTGTACGCTGCGGTTGTCGACGGGTCGGCAATTGGCAGCACTTGTACATCGTAGGTGTCAAACCTATCCGGGATGCTGAGTCGTCGAAAAAGGAGGGTCGTGACGCCTCTTGCCCCGGCTGGTGTTAGTGTTGGCTCAGTGACAGATCGCAGTCACGGTTTCAGAAATAACGTGCTGCGAGCGCGCTTTCAGTAGGCGGTCGGACTGGCGCTTCGAGGTGAGCTAGGAGTGCTGTTGACCCATAGCGTTGGCGTGTCCCAACTCTTGGCGCCGCAGAAGTGTTCAAGGAAGTAGCCCTAGTGGAGAGTAGGGAGGCGATGGAAGCTGATTCACGGTACCGGCGCCCCTGGTCGGGGAGGTTTGCTTTAGCTGCAGCACTGGCCATTCTGGGGCTTTCGGTAGCCTCTGCCGCGGACTTCGTTTCTCGGCAGAAGCCTTACCAGTTAGATCCAGAGCCGAACTACAAAACCTACTCGAAGGAGACAGTAGCGAAGGCACTCACGGACCAGCAGTTCACAAAGGGAATCTTATGGACGTCCGATGGGAGCCTTGGCTGGAAGGAGACGCGTGGGGTGGCGATCACCGTAGATCTTGGGCACATCGTCCCGGTTGAGTCAGTGGCGATTCGAACTGCCCGACGTTTCGCTGCTGGCGTAAGCTTTCCCTATCGCGGAATGGTCTATCTTAGTGCAGATGGAGAGCGGTACGAGTTTGTCGGCGATGTCGTTAACGATGTGGGTGGGCACGAAGGACCCTACGAGGAGAGACGGTTTAGCCTTTCTGGGTTGGGACGCTTGGCCCGCTATGCCCGTCTGGAAATCATTTTGCGGGGCCGTTATTTTTTTACCGACGAGGTGGAAATCGTCGAAGCGGTAGCCGGAACAGAACTGAAATCGACCATTGATTTGGGAGAGATTCCTGCCGACGTTTCACGCCGCGTCACTGCTTCGCGTACCGTCGACGCAAGCCGTCGTGCGATGCGCGCTTTGGATCGGCTGGGCCTTCCCTCGGGCCCAGATACCGTCGCGCGGCGAGCCGCC
Organism: Accumulibacter sp.; assembly: GCA_017302455.1. Classification (GTDB taxonomy): domain Bacteria; phylum Pseudomonadota; class Gammaproteobacteria; order Burkholderiales; family Rhodocyclaceae; genus Accumulibacter; species Accumulibacter phosphatis. The sequence goes on along the minus strand of JAFLDO010000014.1, from coordinate 9,261 downwards.
GCATTGGCTAAGCGCTTTCCCAACGAGGAGTTCGTGATCGACACGGTTAATCCTCTGGCGCACATTTCGCCTCTGACGTTGCCGAAGGGTCAGGCAGAGGCAGATTACAAGATACTTATACCCCAGGGGAGTTGCGATTATCGCGCGTTCACGTTAAGCAATCCGGCTTCCATACCGTTGCGCGTTCGGTTCACCGAATCAGCGCAACAAGCGGCCCTGACAGCAGCTCTCTTTGAAGCCAAGCCAGTCTTGACAGCAAGCTTAGAAACGGTTTTCGACCCACTGGTACCTGTGGGCCCCATCTACGACATCGCGCCGGGAGAGACCGTGATGCTGTGGCTAAAATTGTGCGGTGAGGGAAGGCATACCCTTCGGATCGACGGTTCTCGTAAGCGCTTTATCGCTACCACCGACGTGGAAAGGGCTGCAACCATTGACAACCGCTCCTTTCTGGCATCGGTTGTTTGGGCATATCCAGGCCATGGCATGTTGGCTATGCGGGGCGACTTAGCTCGCGCAGACCTGTTGGCCCATCATACAAGTGTTGCAGTCATTCCTCCAGCCATGCTTACGCCGTATCGGTCCGTCGACTTTAAGGGGTTTTCTAAAGTCATTGAGAAATATACTGGCGTGAGCATCGTCCTGCTGTTCCTGGATTTTCGACGAAATGCCCCGCAACTTGCTGATCCTGTTTGGCGTCGACAATTTGTTCAGTGGTACCATGGGATTATCGATAGTATCCGGAGCGTCGGAAGGAGCGATGTACGGGTTTTCTTATACCCGTATGATGAGCCTGTTGGTGAAGAGATTGTGATGGCGCACGAGGTAATTCGGTGGATGCGTAGCGAGTTGGCTGGCGTGAGACTTTTCGCGACGATTGACAACCGATCCGCCTTAGCTCTGGTTTCACTGGTGGATATTGCATGCGTGGCTGAAGGTCTATCCAGTGACCCTGCTGTCGTTGAAGGTTCCAAGGTGTGGCTCTATAACATGCGGGGACCCGGGAAGGACAATCTGGCTTATAGTTACTATCGGCTTATGCCTTGGCGTGCTTATGCTAGAGGTTTTGGTGGCGTCGGCTTTTGGAGTTATGGCGATATATATGGAAGCGCCTGGGACGATTTTGATGGGCGACGTCCCGATTTTGGCGTTGTGTACGAAGAAGGTAACCAGTCTCTGCTTAGCAGCAGGCGTTGGGAAGCGTGGCGACTCGGTCTAGAGGATGCGGCACTACTTGCGCGGTATGCCTCGATGTTCGGCAATCAGGCGGCAAGGAGACTTGCCGTTGATGTCATTTCTAGCCCAAACGACGAATGGCGTGCCACATCCACGCGCCGTCTAGTGTTGGAGAGCATTAAGGGAAGCCCGCCAGGCAATCGCTAGGTCGCTCGGTGGGACGTGCCGTTACCAAGGAGTGCGAATTCTCTTCGGGCATTGACGCACGCATAGTGTACGGCTACGCGGCTTTAACTAGTTGGTTATCCTGCTACTTTCTGGTGATTCCTCTCTTTCCATTGGGATAAGTTGCCTCGCGGACGATCACAGTTTTTGATACCGGGCTGCGTCTGTAGTACCATCGACGCCACCGAGTATATGATAAGGGTCGAAATCGCTCGTAGATGGGTTAAGAGCGGTAAGTCGGTGTCTTCTTCTGGCCTTGTATTCGACGGCAGTCGTCAGGATGCTTCGGCGTGTTGCTGTGTGACTTCATCTGAGTATTTTAAATGAAGGATCTGTTGATAGTTGGCAAGATTCCCCCGCCAATTGGCGGAGTTACAATTCATGTTAGTCGTCTATGGGCGTATTTTTGTTCTCGTCGCGATTGCTCGTTCCTGCATTTGAAGGATTTGTTTACTGGTAGAGGGATTAGTTCCGTTCTCGGTCATCGGATAATTCACCTGCACACGTCTAATGTCTATTTGCGGCTTGTATTCGCGGTTGTTGGGCACATCCTGGGGAAGCGTACGATAATTACATACCACGGTAATCTGTCGCGTTACTCCTGGCTGAAAAACGAGGCGGATTATTTGTCATTACGTTGGTGTTCGGTGCCAATCGTAATCAACAGGGGCAGCCACACGTTGGCACGCGGTATGAATCCTCGAGCGCAACGGGTTTCAGCCTTTATCCCGCCTTCTGATGTGCAGCCACTGCCGTTGGCGACCTTGGAAGTCATTGAGAGAATTAAATTGCGGCAGAGAGTGTTTTGCACGAATGCCTTTAATGTGACATTCGACAAGCACGGCTTAGAGATTTATGGAATTACCAATCTCTTGTCGCGCTTCTCCCTGCGATCAGATTATAAGCTGATCATTTCGGACCCAACGGGGAGCTACAAAGCGTTCGTCAGGGTCAATGCTCCAGATCTGATCGATGTTCCACATTGGATCTGCTTTCCGCATGATTTTTGCGAGGTGATAAAGCTTAGCGAAGGATTTATCCGGAACACGAGCACCGACGGCGATTCTATTTCAGTCAGGGAGGCACTTTACCTGGGCAAACCCGTTTTCGCCACCAATGTGGTAGATAGGCCAGAAGGGGTCCTTGCGTATCGTGACCTCGACGAGTTATTTGCTTTACTACAGTCGGGTACAACGTCGAACGTAGGTGCTGTCGAGCCGAACACCATCGAGGTGCTGATCGACATTTATAAGGAGCTTGGGTTGGGCAGAGAACCGTAGTTCTAATTTGCAGTGCGCTGGTGATTCATGGGTTCGGTGTCAAGAGAGATTGGGCAATGTGGGTCAAGAGGGGCGTTTGCGACGATGAGAGCGGTGCCGCCGGGAGCAGAGAAGGAATAGGTGCTAACGAGGACATGGAGATCAATGAAATGAGCAGTGCTGTAGACTGGTTAAATCGCAGACTTTATCCATCTTATTCGCGAAACTGGGATGACGAGCTTTTCCGCGAGAGGATTATCGCGTATTTGCATCCTAGCTCAGTTGTGCTCGACCCTGGCGCCGGTGCGGGGATTGTACCGCAAATGAATTTCCGTGTAGCCGTGGGGCAGATGTGTGGGGTTGATTTGGATCCAAGGGTGATCGACAACCCAATGCTCGACGAAGGGCGCGTGGCTAAGGCGGCTGGCATACCCTATGAGGATGGCCGGTTCGATGTGGTGTTTTTCTGTTCAAGACGCGGAACAAGTGGCACTACATGCCGACCATAGCGCGGTTTACGCCACATGGATTTCACCAGTATGTCAATCGTTTGCGCGGGCGACCCGAGGTCGCTACGTGTCCGACCCGTTACCGCGCCAATACGCGGCGCGATGTGGCCCGGCTGGCTGAGGACTCCGGGATGTTGTTGGAGCGAGTTGAGCTTGTCGAGGGTCGCCCTGAGTATCTGCGCATGACCTGGCCTTTGTACTTGCTGGGTGCAGCGTATGAGCGATTAGTGAATTCTTGCGGGATATTCTGGCCGTTACGTGTTCTTCTGGTCGGGACGTTGCGCGAGCCCGGGTGGAAAGAGTACCGGAGCGTGTAGTGTTCGGATCTGCGGTGAGCGGTTTGACATGTCGCGCTGGTACAAAACTGGGGGTGAGTGCGGGAAGAAATTGGGGTGGCCGACTGTGGGGTCGCGCGCATGAGTCTATGCTGGCCGCGAGCGTGCAGGTGGGTCGCCTACGTCGGGCTGTCGGATTGCATTTCGCACGGTTCGTGAGCTGAATTGTTGGTGGTCATAGGTAAAGAGATGAAACAGATTCTTCAAGACTTGAAAACCGGCGCCACCTGTGTGGCGGAAGTACCGTGCCCGCGTGCGACCACCGGTCAGTTATTGATCCGCACTTCACGCTCGCTGATTTCCGCTGGCACTGAACGGATGCTGGTGGATTTCGGGAAAGCAAACCCGATTGAAAAGGCTCGTCAGCAGCCGGACAAGGTGCGCATGGTCCTGGAAAAGATCAAGACCGACGGATTGATGCCGACGCTCGATGCGGTGCGCAACAAGTTGGGGCAACCCGTGCCTCTGGGTTACTGCAACGTCGGCGTGGTACTGGAGGTTGGCAGGGGCGTCGAGGGCTTTGCCGCAGGCGATCGGGTGGCGTCCAACGGGAAACACGGCGAGGTCGTGAGCGTACCGGTGAACCTTTGCGCACGCGTTCCCGACGCGGTGAGTGACGACGCCGCAGCGTTTGCCGTCATCGGCGCGATTGCGTTGCAGGGTATCCGCCTCGTGCAGCCAACGTTGGGTGAGGTCGTGGTGGTGACTGGCCTAGGCTTGATTGGCCAGCTTGCGGTGCAACTGCTTCGTGCGAATGGCTGTCGCGTCTTGGGGATCGATTTCGACCCGGCCAAACTGATGATGGCCAAGGCGTTCGGCGCCGAGGTAGTTAACCTGAGCGCCGGGGAAGATCCCGTTCGAGTGGCGGAGCGGCTTTCCCGGGGAAGGGGGGTCGATGCGGTGCTGGTGACAGCGGCTACGAGGAGCAGCGAGCCGATACATCAGGCGGCTCTCATGTGTCGCAAGCGCGGGCGCATTGTGCTGGTGGGAGTTACCGGGCTCGACTTGTCTCGTGACGATTTCTTCAAGAAGGAATTGACCTTTCAAGTGTCTGCTTCCTATGGCCCTGGCCGTTATGACCCAAACTATGAGGAGAAAGGACAGGACTATCCGGTTGGATTTGTGCGCTGGACTGAGCAGCGGAACTTTGAAGCTGTACTGGATATGCTGGCCGATAGCCACCTCGACGTTCAGCCGCTGATGTCGCATCGCTTCAAGCTGGATGAGACTGAAGCGGCGTATGCGGTGGTTGGCGGTAGCGAGCCTTCCCTGGGTATCTTGTTGGAGTACCCCACCCGTGAGGAAAAGAGTGACGCGGAGATGAGGGCGGCGACGGTTTGCGTGGGGGCGCACAAGCCAGTTGCCGGGACCGGGCAGGCTCCGGTGGTGGCGTTTGTCGGGTCAGGCAACTACGCTACGGGCGTGCTGATCCCCGCCTTCAAGGAGGCTGGCGCCCACCTGCAGTCGGTTGCATCAAGCACCGGGGTGAGTGGGGTGCACGCTGGTAAGAAGCATGGCTTTGTCGAGACCACCACGGATACCGACAAGCTGTTCAGCGACCCGACGGTGGATGCTTTGGTAATAAGCACCCGTCACAACAGCCACGCGGCGTTTGTCTTGCAGGCATTGCAGGCCGGCAAGCATGTCTTTGTGGAAAAGCCGATTTGTCTGACGTTGCGAGAGCTGGATGAGATCGAAGTGGCGTATTCCCGGCTGCATGAGCTGGGCACTGCACCGTTGCTGATGGTTGGTTTCAATCGGCGTTTTTCGCCACAAGTGGCTAAGGTCAAGTCGCTTCTGACCGGGGTGACCGGGCCGAAGTCATTTGTGATGACTGTCAATGCGGGCGAGATTCCGTCGGACCACTGGACGCATGACCGCGAGATTGGTGGCGGGCGTGTCATCGGGGAAGCATGCCATTTCATTGATTTGCTGCGATTCTTGGCCGCTAGCCCCTTGGTAGCGCACACTCGTATGGCGATGGATTCAGCGAATGGGGATACCGTGAGCCTACAGTTGGGCTTTGCTGACGGTTCCATCGGTACAGTTAACTATTTCGCGAATGGTTGTAAGGCGTTTCCAAAGGAGCGCCTGGAAGTCTTTGCAGGGGGTCGGGTGTTGCAGCTTGACAACTTCCGAAGACTGAAGGGCTACGCCTGGCCAGGGTTCAAGGACATGAATCTGTGGCGGCAGGACAAGGGGCAAAAGGCGTGCGCCGCAGCTTTTGTCAACGCGATTCGCGGTGGGGCCGTTGCGCCGATTCCGTTCGCAGAGATTGTCGAGGTGAGTCGAGTGTCGATCTTGTTGGCTTCGTAGACTTTGGGTGTGGATTGGGCGCGCCTTGTTGGGCCAACCGACTGGCCACTGGGTATCTATGGTGCCGTCGAGTCGGTCTGGGCGCTTGGAAATGGGGTGCGGTTGCGTGGACAACATTCGGTGGCAGGTCAGCGGGATAGCCAGGGGCTCGGACCCAGGATGGTGGTGATAGCGTTGCGATGGCGCGCTCAGTTACCCAAAGGAGTCCCTTGAGAGATGGGTATCGGGCGTATCTTGCTGTTGCTCCGTACGATTCGTCACCTGCGGACCGAGCAGGTGCTCTATCGCCTCTATTACCGTTTGGCCAAACCGCTGGTCGCGCGGCTCGCGCTGGCACCCATTAGGGTGGCAGTTCGACGGTCTTGGTCCGAACCGTGGTCGGCTCCGCTTACTTCACCGCGTAGCCACTTGACGGCAGGGGTTTTCGAGTTTCTCGGGGAGCGTGGCGAGGTGAAGGAACCCTCTGACTGGAATTCGGATAAGCACGCGAAACTGTGGCTCTACAATCTTCACTATCTCGACGATCTCAATGCCGTCGACGCGGACACACGTGCCGAGCAACAGGGATGGCTGATTGAGCGTTGGATCCACGACAATCCATCTCTCACCGGGAACGGCTGGGAGCCCTACACCCTTTCCTTGCGGCTGGTGAATCTGGTCAAGTGGTGTGCACGGCAGGAGCAGGTGCCTGCCGAGTGGCTCGACAGCATCGCTAGGCAAGCCCAGGCTCTTGCGGCACAGGAGGAGCGCCACATTCTGGCCAACCACCTATTCGCCAACGGCAAGGCGTTGACGTTTGCCGGCACCTTCCTTGGGGGCGATTCGGGGAGCCGCTGCTTGCACCGGGGACTAGGTATTCTGGACCGAGAGATCCCCGAGCAGTTCTTGGCTGATGGCGGTCACTTCGAGCTATCGCCGATGTATCACGCGACCCTGCTGTGGGATCTCTGCGACTTGCTGAACCTGGCCCAGAGGAGTGGATTGCCCGAGCTTTCTGAGCGCGCTCCGGCCTGGCATGGCGCTATCGAACGCGGCATGGCGTGGCTGGGGCACATGTGCCATCCCGACGGTGAGATTGCCTTCTTTAACGATGCAACGTTCGGGATTGCCCCACGCTCCGCGCAGATCACAGCGTATGCGAGGGCATTGGGTTGTCCCGGTGACGAGGCCGTGGTGCGACCACTTCTGCTGAACCATCTTGTGGACACGGGTTACATCGTCGTCGAACTTGGCTCGGGTGGAAAGGCCTTGCTGGATGTGGCCAACGTGGGTCCGGATTACCAGCCGGGTCACGCCCACGCCGACACTCTCAGCTTTGAGTTGAGCCTCTTTGGTGAACGCGTTCTGGTTAATTCAGGGACATCCCGATATGGCGAAGGCGCGGAACGTCAACGCCAACGAAGTACGTCAGCACATAACACCGTTGAAGTCGACGGGGAAGATTCCTCTGAGGTATGGGCTGGCTTTCGGGTCGCTCGGCGCGCCCGACCAATCGCGCTGGAGTTCTGGCGAGATGTCTGGCAGGACGGTGAAAGAGTGGTGGTACGCTGTTCCCACGACGGCTATCGGCGGCTCTCAGGATCCCCCATCCATCGCCGCCAGTGGGAATTCCGTACCGGTGGTCTGCGGGTCATCGACGCGATAACCGGAGGTTTCCGCCAGGCCGTTAGCCGCTTCCACCTTCATCCGGATGTCCGGGTGACAGGCGATCGAGAGCTACGCTTAGCGGGCGGACAAGTAGTTCGCTGGTCGGTTACGGACGGACACGCGCAGATGGTGCCATCAACGTGGCATCCAGGATTTGGGGTTTCCGTATCCAACCAATGCATTGAAGTGCTGTTCGAGGGCGCTGCGGTGGTGGTTGATTTCGATTGGGCATGAGATGCATATCCTCTTCTTGACAGACAATTTTCCGCCGGAGGTAAATGCCCCCGCGAGTCGAACCTTCGAGCATTGCCGTGAGTGGGTCAAGGCGGGCAATCAGGTGACGGTCATCACCTGCGTCCCAAACTTTCCGATGGGCCGAGTCTATGACGGATACCGAAACAAAGTCTGGCAGGCAGGGGACATGGACGGAATTCGCGTCGTCCGGGTCTGGTCCTACATCACGGCCAATGAGGGCTTCGTCAAGCGCATCCTGGACTACCAGAGCTTTATGGTTGCAGCCACTTTGTCTGCCCTTTTCGTCCGCCACGTCGATGTGGTGATCGGAACCTCTCCCCATTTCTTTACCGTCTGCGCGGCATGGGTAGTCAGTGTCCTAAAGCGGGTACCGTTCGTGTTTGAGCTGAGGGATTTGTGGCCCGAGTCGATCAAAGCCGTAGGCGCCATGCAGGACTCAGCGGCTATTCGATGGTTGGAGCGGCTAGAGATGTTCCTGTATCGGAAGGCGAGTCTGATTGTTACTGTCACACACTCTTTCCGTGACAGGTTGATTGCGCGGGGTATCAGTAGCGGCAAGATCAGCGTGGTTACCAACGGGGTAGATATGTCCCGCTTCAGACGGATGCCCAAAGATCAAGGTCTGGTGGCCGAGTTAGGCATCGCGGGCAAGTTTGTTGCCGGTTACGTCGGAACTCATGGAATGGCGCATCACTTGGAAACGATCCTGGATGCCGCCGAGAAGCTTTGCGCCGAGGGCTTGGGAGAGGATATTCACTTGGTCTTGCTTGGCGACGGTGCTCGTAAGGGGGCACTGAAGCAAGATGCCCGTCGGAGAGGACTCAGCAACGTGACGTTTGTGGACTCCGTGCCCAAGGACCAAGTCGCCCGCTACTGGTCCGTGCTCGACGTGTCGATCATTCACCTGAGGAAAACGGATCTGTTCACGACGGTCATCCCTTCAAAGTTATTCGAGTGCATGGGAATGGGATTGCCCGTTCTACACGGTGTGGCCGGCGAGTCTGCGGATATCGTACGCATGGAAGATGTGGGAATCGCTTTCGAGCCGGAAAACTCTGCCCAACTGGTTCTGTATCTCAAGCTTTTGCGACAGGATCGGCAAGCCTATGAACACTACCGGTCAAATTGTTTTGTCGCTGCCGAGAAATACGACCGAAAAATCTTGGCTGTGAAGATGGTCGAATTGCTCCGCGGCCTGAAAACCGATCCCGATTAGCAATAATCGTCAGATGAGCGCATCTGGTGAGCCCAGCGGGGCTTAGCCTGGACACCGTCACCATACGGAGAGCAGCGCCATGGCCATGAATCGAATCCAGGTTTAAACCCGGTTTGTCGATGCCGGAGTTCACCCAGCGCTTCGGAAGCGAGTCGGAGCACGACGAAGGTGCCGTCTGTGGTAGCACTTGTGAACTGTAATCATTCACTCCCCTACGCGGTTGCCGGGATGGCGGGGATCGTGGGGAGCTGCAAGCCTTTGCGGGCGGCGGCGATGACGGTGCCGAGGTACTGCCAGGCGGATGCTCCGCGACGGCGACAGGT
>JAFLDO010000013.1 GCA_017302455.1 Accumulibacter sp. | reverse complement strand
CAGAGGTGTTCCAGCCCTTCTCCGTCCTTCTTCATTCCGCCTTCGCTCAGGAGATCCTTCGATCTTCCTGCTCAAAGTACGCGCGATATTCAAAGCCCTTCAATCCCGTTTAGGGGCGGACGTAACACGCAGTTCGGTCGGCGGCACAATTTCGTAGCGCACATAGTCTTCGACGCGATCGAGGACGATCAGCGAAGTCCCCGGGGTGACCAGCCCGAACGCCCTGCCCAGACGCTCGATCGCCGCCCGATTGACGCTCCGCTCCGGCAACAACTGCCTGAGTTGCAGGTTTGCCCAGGCTTGCGCCGCAAAGCTGGCGCTGAGAGCCCCCGCACTGCCCACCTTGAGCTGCTGGCGCTCGACGGCGCCGCCAGGTTGGCGCCATTCCAGGTCGAGGATGGCGCTCGCTTCGCTCAGGATGCCGGCGACGGCCAGTCGCCCGGATTCCGCGTCGGCAGGCGCCGCGACCAGATCGCGCGCGCCGTTGGAGCGCAAGCCGGTCAGACGCGGACCCTGCTTCAAGAGTGCCGTCACCGCCTCCGCCGGTGAACTCGCGAGCAGATCGACGAAGGCGCCGCCGCTCTTCTCCGCCGCCTGACGCAGGCGGTCGTTGTCGGCGGCTGCCGCGGCGCTCACGGCGAACAAGGGCACGGCAAAATCGGGCATCGTCGGCGCCGCGAAATTGCCCAGGCCATCCGAGAAGAGCAGGACCGCATCGGCCGCCGCGTGCGGCCGGAACGCCGCCATGTTCGTGCCGCCGTCATAGCTGACTTTCTCCAGCACTGCCCGCAAGGACGACCAGTCGCCGCCCTTGATGACGAACGTGCCGCTGTCTTCGCTGGCGTCGCGCGCCAGCGTCAAGCGCACCCGGGTGTTGCCGAGAGCCCTGAAATAGGCGTCGAGCAGGGCAAACTCGCGGCCGTGCTCACGTTTGGCGCCCGAGCCCGACGCATCCCAGACCAGGGCCAGTTGCCGCGGGCTCGGGCGGGGGGCGAGGAGTGTGCGCGGCGCTGGCAGTTCGGCATAGAAGTATCGCTTGCCGTCGAATTCCTCGACCGTGACCAGCGGGCCACCTGCTGCGGAGAAGCTCGCTTCGACCCGGTCTTCCGGTCGGTAGTCGCGGCGACGCATTTCGAGCGTCGCGCCACCGGCGCGGTTTTCCCAGCGCGCTCCGCCCAGGCCGCGCACCGCTTTCACCGCTTCCGCCTTGAGTCCGGGCGCCTGAATCCGCAGATCGAAGACGTCCAGTCGTTCGCTGAAGGCCAGTGGCAGGCGCAAGAGCGCCGAACCATCGCGCTTTTCGCGCAGGTGTTCGCTGATGGTCAGCGACACCCTGCGTTCGCCATGCGCCGGAATCGGGTAGACACGCAGCTTGTAGTTGTTGCCTTGCGTGGCTTCGAGCAAGGCCGGATCGATGCGCGCGCGCGTCACCTCTTCGAAGATTTCCTGGCCGCGCGCCTTCTCCACCGGCACTGCTGGCCGCCACTTGCCATCGAAATCGAGGGCCAGGCCGCTGACCTGCTGTCCGTCAAGCAAGGGAAACTGCAACTCGCCCTCGAGCAGGCGGGCGTTGGGATTGTGGAAGGTCATCTCGACAGTGGTTCTTGCCAGGCGGCCGACGACCATCACGTCGACATTGACGCGCGTCAGTCGTACCGGCTGCGCCGCTTCCGGGACGCGCAGGACGAGCGGTCGCGGCGGCGGCGCAAGCGGTTCGCTGATCGCCGGTTGCTGGGCGAGAACGGCAGGTCCGGTGAGGAGCGCCGTCGCCAGGAGAAGGATGCTCGATACTTTCATGATCGGCCTTTCGTGACCAGATATGCGACAAGCAGGTAAACGTCGGTTTGCGCGTGGTGGGGTTAAAGCCACCGCCCGGTTTGTGCGTGCCGCCATGCGCCAACGACTCGACCGCGCGGCGGATCGTGCAGACCTACCGGATTGCGGCCGACGCGGTTAATATGCTCTCATATGAGTAAGGCCAACCATCGTTTGCCGCCAGGATCCTGGTCACGGCGATCATGAATGCGCGGTGAGCATGCCCAGGACGCCGACCAACCCGCTGAAGAACGCCGTCGCGCTGGCCTACAGCCAGACCGACGCGGCTCCACGTGTGGTCGCCAAGGGGCGTGGCCTGGTGGCCGAGCAGATCATAGCGCGCGCTCACGAACATGGGGTCTACGTTCACGAGTCGGCAGAACTGGTCTCTCTGCTGCTGCAGGTCGATCTGGATCAGCATATCCCGCCGCAACTGTATCTGGCTGTCGCCGAACTGCTGGCCTGGCTCTATCGACTGGAAAGCGGCCAGTCGGAGTCGCCGGCACCGGTCTTCGTCGCTCCCCCGCAAGAGACGCCGACAGCATGACGGCGTCCTTCCCGGTTACCGCGGCAGCGCTTTTGCTTTAAACTGCCGGTTCCAGCCGACTCCGGGGAAGTAAATGGAAGAAACGGACGTCCAGCCGCAGGAGACGCCGCTGCGGTTCGAAATCGAACAGCCCGACGACTACGAACAGTACCTGTTGCGTTCCAGGCCCGAGATCGTCGCGGTGCTTCGCTCACTGGTCCAGAAGAGGGCGCTGGTCAGCGCCTACTTCAACCGCGGCAGTTCGTTTCTGCTGACGTCGGTGCTGCAGGTCGACACGGGGTCTGGCCAACTCGTTCTCGATTGCGGCCGTGAAGAGGCGACCAACCGCCAGGCCTTGCTCGCCGACCAACTGATCCTGACGGCGATGGTCGACAAGGTGAAGATTCAGTTCACGCTGAGCAAGCTCGCGGAGACGCAGAGCGCGGGTCGTGCGGCCTTCAGTGCGGCGCTTCCCGACAAGGTCTTGCGCCTGCAGCGGCGCGAGTATTTCCGCCTGTCGACGCCGATCGCCAAACCGGTCAAGTTCGTCACCACTCTCAAGCGCCCGGACGGCAGCGCCTTGATCGTCGAGGCGTCACTGCTGGACATCAGCGGCGGTGGTGTCGGCCTGATGGCTTCTCCGGCACTGGCGGCGCTGCTGCCGCGCGGCGGCATGCTGACCGAGTGCAGGATGACGCTTCCCGACGAGGGTTTGCTGGTCGCCAACTTGTGCGTGCGCAACAAGTTCGACGTTACCACCCGCGGTGGCTCGCGCTACGTGCGCGTCGGTTGCGAGTTCATCGCTCTGCCCGGGGCCAGGATGAGCATGGTTCAGCGCTACATCACCCGCGTCGAGCGCGAGCGCAAGGCACGCCTCAGCGGTATGGCCTGAACGCTCTGGCGCGGGCCGCGGCGATATCGCTGGCCTGCCGCGCCGTGGGTTCGGCTAGTCGGCCGGGCGTCACCCGGCCGACAGGCGTCACGAAAGGCTGCTGCGCCTAGAAACCGATCGCCAGCAGCGCGTATGCCGCGATCAGCGTCCCCACCATCGCCGTTCCATAACAGAGCAGTTTCGCTCCGGTGCCAGCATGGATGCCGATGTCGTGCAGGCTGTGGAAGATGCGGTGCGCCGCATGCCACAGGAAGAGGGCGATGATGGCGAAGATGAAACCCTTGCCGATGAAGTTCTTGGCGAAGGCGAGCATGTGCGGGTAGCTCATCGTGTCCGGTGGCAGGACCACGCCGAGCGGCACGGCGATGCCGGTAATGAACACCAGCATCGGACCGAGCAGCGCCGAAAGCATGCCACCGGCGCCGAACAGCGCCCAGAAGATCGGGGCGTTGGAACGTTTCAGTGTCGTTGGTTTCATCGTGCCATCCCCCATACCAGACCGAGCAGGGCAGCACTCGCCGCCGCGGCGACGGCAAGGCCACTGCCGGTGATTGCCCAGGCCGAGAGCCGCTGGCCGCCGACGATCACCGGTGGCATGGTCCTCGGCATGATCTTGAACCAGGTGTAGGTGTGGTAGCTGATCGCCACCAGCGCCAGCAGGTGGAAGCCGATGTACCACGGGTTCTTCAGTGCCATCAGCCACTCGTTCCAGGCAGCCTCACCCTGCGACAGCCGCAGCAGGCCGAACAGCAGTATCCCTGCGTAGGCCGCCACGAAGAGAGCGGTGGCCTCGTGAATCATGTACTCGACGAAGAACGGATTCTTCTTCCACCAGCCGTCCATCGAGCGAACATAGGGTCGACGCTTGTTCACTTGGCACCTCCCTTCGGAGCGAGGAAACGAAGAAAATAGTCGGCTGCGGCGTTGGTCTTGTTTTGGTTGACGGCGTTGGCCGGGTCAACGTGTTTTGGACACACTTCGGAACAGTAGCCCACCGCCGTGCAGTTGAAGACGCCTTCTTCGGAGTTGATGAGTTCCATGCGCTCGGCCTTGCCGCCGTCGCGCGAGTCGACATTGTAGCGATGCAGCAGCGCTGTCGCGGCCGGTCCGATGAAGCTGGAGTTGAGGCCGAACTGTGGGCAGGCGGCATAGCACAGCAGGCAGTTGATGCACGAGCTGAATTGCTCGTAAGCGTTGAGCTGCTCGGGTGTCTGCAGGTATTCGCCCTGCGCCAGGGTGCGCGGTTCCTTGGGGATGATGTAAGGCTGGATGCTTTCGAGTTTCTCGATGAAGCCCTCCATGTTGATCACCAGGTCGCGCTCGATCGGGAAATGCGACAGTGCTTCCACGCGTACCCGGGCCGGGTAATAGTCGCGCAGGAAGGTCTGGCAGGACAGGCTCGGTTCGCCGTTGATCATCATGCCGCAACTGCCGCAGATGGCCATTCGGCACGACCAGCGAAAACTCAAGGAGCCGTCGAGGTAGTCCTTGATGTACTGCACGCCCTGCAATACCGACATGTCGTCGGTGAAGGGGACTTCGAAGACCTGCTTGTGAGGTTCCTTGTCCTTCTCCGGGTGATAGCGCAGAACCTCGATTTCGATGACTTTCTGATTCTCAGACATTGGATGCCTTCCTTTCCTGCTCGGCCTTTTCGCCTGCGGCACCGTAGGCACGCGTGCCCGGCTGCGATTTGGTGATCTTGACAGGGCCGTAGTCGATGCGTGGCGCGGCGCCGGCGACATAGTGTGCCTGCGAGTGCTGCAGGAAGTTGATATCGTCGCGCGCTTCGAAACCGTCGAGTCGCTGATGCGCACCGCGCGACTCGCGCCGGTTGATCGCCGAATACGCCATCGCCTGGGCGACGTCAAGCTGGTACTCGAGTTCGATCGCCAGCAGCCACTCGGTATTCCAGACGCTCGACTTGTCCTCGAGATTCACATTCTTGAAACGCGCCTTGAGTTCGTCGAGCTTGTCACAGGTTTTCTGCATCGTCTCGGCCAGGCGATAGATGCCGCAGCCGTCCTCCATCGTCTGCGCCATTTCCTTGCGCAGCGTGGCGATGCGTTCGCTGCCGCCGGTCTTCGTCTTCAGCCCGGAAATCCGCTGTTCGACGGCCTGTGCCTGCTTGAGCAGACTCGCCGAATTCCCCGGCGCCACCGACTTGGCGAAGCGGGCGGCTTCGACTCCCGCCACTTTGCCGAAGACGAGGAGTTCGGAAAGGGAATTCGATCCCAGACGATTGGCGCCATGGATGCCGACACTCGAGCATTCGCCGGCGGCATAGAGGCCCGGTAGTGGCGCGGCGCAGCGACCATCGACAAGGATACCGCCCATCGTGTAGTGCACGGCGGGGCGAACCGGGATCGGCGCGCGCGCCGGATCGACGCCCATGAACTGCTCGGCGAGCTCGTAGATCTGCGGCAGGCGCTCGCGCAGTTTTTCCTCGCCGAGATGGCGCAGGTCCAGATGCACGACTGAACCGTGCAGGCCTTCAATCGTTCGGCCTTTCTGCTGCTCGTACCAGAAGGCCTGACTGAGGCGATCGCGTGGGCCGAGTTCCATCGCCTTGTTGCGCGGTGTCGGCTCGGCCGGACCGAGACCGTAATCCTGCAGATAGCGGTAGCCGTCCTTGTTGACCAGGAAGCCGCCTTCGCCCCGGCAGGCTTCCGTGAACAGCAGTCCGGTACCGGGCATGCAGGTCGGGTGATACTGGACGAATTCCATGTCGCGCAGCGGCACGCCGTGCCGATAGGCGAGGGCCATGCCGTCGCCGGTGACGACGCCGCCATTGGTGTTCTCGCGGAACACACGGCCGGCGCCGCCGGTGGCGATGACCACCGACCTGGCCTCGACCAGCGTCAGTTCTCCGGAAGCGATCTCGATCGCCACGACGCCTTGGACGCGCCCTTCCTCGACGATGAGATCAACGCAGAAATGCTCGTCGAAGCGTTTGATCGACGGGTACTTGATCGACGTCTGGAACAGTGTGTGCAGCATGTGAAAGCCGGTCTTGTCGGCCGCAAACCAGGTTCGCTCGATCTTCATGCCGCCGAAGGCGCGCACGTTGACATGCCCGTCCGGCGTCCGGCTCCACGGGCAACCCCAGTGCTCGAGCTGGGTCAACTCTTCCGTGCAGTGAGCGACGAAGTAGTCGACCACATCCTGCTCGCACAGCCAGTCGCCACCATGCACGGTATCGTTGAAGTGATATTCGAGGCTGTCCGTCGCCTGCTTGACTCCCGCTGAGCCACCCTCTGCGGCCACCGTGTGGCTGCGCATCGGATAGACCTTCGAGACCAGAGCGATGCGCAGCGTCGGATCCGTTTCCGCGACGGCGATTGCCGCCCGCAGGCCGGCGCCACCGCCGCCCACGATCACTACATCTGCCTTGTATGTCTCCACGCTTTATCCTTTCTCGCGCCCGGCATGGCCAGCCGCGAACAACATACGACAAGCCCCGGAAGATCCGGGGCCGACTGATTGCTTACTCGTCGGTTTGCCTGTCCTTGACAGGTTCGGCAACCTTGAGCGTCAACATCTGATACATGCCACCAAAGAAGCGCTGCTTGCTGACGGTGAGGAAACTGCCGTTCTTCGGTAACCAGGCAGCGACTTCCTCGCTGAAAAGGTCACGCGCAAAAGGTTCCAGCCGGTCGAGAACGGGTTTCCAGAAGTAGCGCAACGGGTTGAAGCGGTTCGGCGGCGCATAGTCCACGATGGTCAGGGTTCCGCCGGGACGGACCACGCGCAGCGCCTCGGCCAGGGTTCGCTCGCGCACCGCCTGGGGTTGTTCGTGCAGCAGGAAGAACAGCAGCGCCCGGTCGAAGCTCGCATCGGCAAAGCCCAGCGCCGCCGAATCCATGCAATGCAGCTTTATCGGCACGTCCCGCGGTAGCTTGCTGGCCAGATTGTCGAGCTGGATCGGCAGGATATCGACGATTTCCAGCGAGCCGTCCGGTGTCACGCAGTTGGCCAGGCGCGGCGTCAGGTCGCCGTAGGCACAGGCAACCTGCAGCGTCCGACCGGGCAGATGATGGCCGTAATCATGGAGAACCGCGTTGCACAAGCGCTTGTAGTTGCCCCAGAGAATGAGATTCACCAGCCACTGGCGCTCGAAGACATGCACTGCCCGCGGATGGACGTAGGCCCACCAGTAGTGCGCTTGCAGGTACTGCGGGACGGCAGGCAGGCTTTTCTTGACAGCCACGCAGGTGGCACCAGGTCGATCGATGCGAGTTTTCATAGGGAAGATGTTATGGTTTACGATCGGCTGAATGCCGCGTTGGGACCGATAAGCCTGGCTGAAGTTCCCGCTGTAAATTTGCGTGTGCCCGAGAATGCCCTGGCACACGCTCCGCCAAGGGCTCCGCACGCTGCCCGCCCTCCTGGAAGCCAGGGAGCTCGAAGCCGACAGGGCGTACCCTACCCGATCAATCGAGTGAAAGCAACTCGGGCAGAACGGCCAGCGCGTTGGCTGACGTCGCCCGCGCCAACTCGGCCGGCTCGATGGCGCGCAGTTCCGCGAGTGCTTCGGTGATCCGCGGCAACTGCGACGGCGCGTTGCGCCCGCCCGCCAGCCAGGCCGGCGGCATGTCCGGAGCATCGGTTTCGAGGACCAGGGAATCGAGCGGCAGCGACGCGGCCAGGCGGCGGATGCGCGTCGATCCGGCATGCGTCAGCGCGCCGCCGAAACCGAGCTTGAAGCCGAGGCTGATGAACTCGTCCGCCTGTTGGCGGCTGCCATTGAAGGCGTGCGCGATGCCCCCCCTGACGCGGATGCGGCGCAGGTTCTTGAGCACCTGGTCGATTGCCCGGCGAACGTGCAACAGCACGGGCAGATCCGCCGCGCGCGCGATCTTCAGTTGTTCAACGAAGAAATACTCTTGCCGCTGGAAATCGGGATCCACGATGAACAGGTCGAGGCCGATCTCGCCCACGGCCACCGGCCGGGGAGAGTGGTCGCCAGATGGCCGTAGCCAGTCGCGCAAGGTGTCCAGATCGGCCTGGCTGGCGCGCTGCACGTAGAGTGGATGGATGCCGTAGGCCGGCGCACATCCGGGATAGCGCGCGCAACACGCGCGCACCTCAGGAAAGCTCGTCGCGTCGACGGCCGGAACCACCAGCGCCGAGACGCCGGCCGCTCTGGCGGCGGCGGCGACATCATCCCGATCATCGGCAAACTCGTCCGCAGCCAGGTGGCAGTGCGTGTCGATCAGCATGCTGAGAAAACGCCGTCAAAGGAACTTGAAATCCGGCTCGGGCGCGCGGCCGCTGACGATGTCGGCCAGCGCCGCGGCGGAACCGCAAGCCATTGTCCAGCCAAGCGTTCCGTGACCGCTGTTGATGAACAGGTTGGGAAACGCCGAACGGCCGATCAGCGGCACGTTGGAAGGCGTTGCCGGCCGCAGACCACACCAGAACTGCGGCTCGCCAGCCGGCTGCAGCGCCGGAAACAATTCGTTTGCCCGGTTCATCAAGGCGCCGCAACGTACCGCGTTGAGCTCGGTGTCGTAGCCGTTGAACTCGGCTGTTCCGGCGATACGCAGGCGTTGGCCGAGGCGCGAAAAGACGATCTTGTGGCCATTGTCGATCAGGCTGACAGTCGGTGCCACGCTGTCCGCGGCGAGCGGCACGGTGGCCGAGTAGCCCTTCGCCGGATAGATCGGCAGGCGGACGGCGACGGGACGGAGCAATAATGGGGTGTAGCTGCCCAGGGCGGCGACGTAGGCGTCGGCCTGGTGCAACTCGCCGCCGGCAAGCAGCCCGCTCACCCGCCCGTCGGACGTGGCGAGCTTGTCGATCGTGACGCCGTAGCGGAAGACGACGCCGCGCGCCGCGCAGAGGGTCGCGAGACTTTGGGTGAAGCGATGCGCGTCACCCGATTCGTCTTCGGCCGTGTAGTCGCCGCCGACGAGCAGTTCCTTCGCCCCGGCGAGCGCCGGTTCGATGGCGATGCACTCGTCGACGGCAATCGTTCGTCGGTCGCAGCCGAAGTGACGCATCACGGCGGCGGCCTTGGTCGCCGCGGCGAACTCGCCGCTAGCGGTGTAGACGTGCAGGATGCCACGCTCGAGGTGATCGTAGGCGAGTGCAGTTTCGGCGCGCAGCGCCTGCAACTGGCGGCGGCTGTAGAGCGCGAGCGTGACGATCTGGCGGATGTTGTCGCGCGTCCGGCGCGGCGTGCACTCGCCGAGGAAGCGCAGGCTCCAGTTGAGCAGGGCGACGTCCCACCGCGGGCGAAACAGCAAGGGCGAGTCTTCGCGCAGCATCCACGCCAGGGCCCGCAACGGGGTGTGCGGGTTGGCCCACGGTTCGGCATGCGAAACGGAAATCTGGCCGCCATTGGCGAAACTGGTTTCCATGCCGGCCGCTGCCTGGCGATCGATCACGGTCACCTGGTGTCCGGCTCTGGCCAGATACCAGGCACTGGTGACGCCAACGACACCGGCCCCGAGGACCAGAACCTTCAAGCAGTCAACCCCTGGTCCCGGGAAATCCGTGCCACTTCCGGGATGCGACGCAGGCCGCGCATCAGGCGTGCAAGAGACGTGCGACTGCCAACCTGGACGGTGAAATGCAGGGTTGTGTATAGCCCGGGATGCTTCTCGTCCATGTTGACATGCTCGATGTTGGTGCCCGAGTTCGATATCTCGGTGGCGATTCTACCCAGCACGCCAAGCGTATTCTGCACCATGATCCGCAGGCGCACGCTGAACAGCTTGCCGGGCTCGGGTTCCCACTCGACATCGATCCATTTCGTCGGTTTGGCAGTGCGCGCTTTGCGGATCGCCGGGCAGTCATGGGTATGGATCACCAGACCTTTGCCCTTCCAGATCGAACCGATGATCGGGTCGCCGGGAATCGGCTGGCAGCAGGGCGCGAACTGCACGGCCATGCCTTCGGTGCCGCGAATGATCAGCGAAGCGGGCCGCTTGTCTGTCGGCTGTGGCGCTTCCTCGCGGGCCAGCAGGCGGCGGGCAACAACGCCCGCGATGCGGAAACCCAGGCCGATGTCGGTGTAGACCTCCTTGATCAGCTTGTTGCCGGAATCGCGCAGAACGCTCTTCCAGCTCGAAACCGGCAGCTCCGAGGCGACAACGCCGAGGGCGCGCAACTCCTGGTCGAGCATTTTCTCGCCGAGTGCCGTGGACTCGTCGTTGTGGGCGGTCTTCAGGTAGTGGCGGATCTTGCTGCGCGCTCGCCCGGTCTTGACGTGGGCGAGCCAGGCCACGCTGGGATGCGCATCGGCGGCGGTGACAACGTCGACCCGGTCGCCGTTCGTCAACTCCGTCGCCAAGGGCATCAGGGTGAAGTTGATCTGGGCAGCCACCGAGTGATTGCCGATGTCGGTATGCACCGCGTAAGCCAGGTCTATGGGCGTTGCACCGCGCGGCAGAGCGATGATCTTGCCTTTGGGCGTAAACACGTAAATCTCATGGGGAAAGAGGTCCACCTTGACGTGCTCGAAGAACTCGGACGTATCGCCGGCCGTACTCTGCAGGTCGAGCAGCGAATGGAACCACTTGGTGGTCTTCTGTTGCAGTTCGGCGCCGAAGGATTCCCCGTCCTTGTAGAGCCAGTGCGAAGCAATCCCCTCCTGCGCCACGTTGTCCATCGCCGCGGTGCGGATCTGCAACTCGAAGGGCGTTCCATGCGGACCGATCAGGGTGGTGTGCAACGACTGGTATCCGTTGGGTTTGGGAATGGCGATGTAGTCCTTGAACTTCCCCGGCACCGGCTTGTAAAGCGCGTGCAGCGAACCCAGGGCAAGGTAGGCCGTCGGTACATCGGTGACGACGACCCGGAAACCGTAGACATCGAGCACCTGCGAGAACGACAGTCGCTTCTCCAGCATCTTGCGATAGATGGAGTAGAGGCTTTTCTCGCGCCCGAAGACCTGCGCGTCGATGCCGGTGTCGCGCAGCTTGCCCTTGATGCCTTCGAGTATTCGCGACAGCAATTCCCGCCGGTTGCCCCGCGCAGCCTTCAGCGCGCGCGCGAGCACACGCGCGCGCATCGGATAGATCAGCTGGAAGGAGAGATCCTGCAGTTCCTGAAACAGTTTGTTGAGGCCGAGCCGGCTGGCGATCGGTGCGTAAATCTCCAGCGTCTCGCGGGCGATGCGTCGCCGTTTGTCGGCGCGCACGGCAGCCATCGTCTGCAGATTGTGGTGGCGGTCGGCCAGCTTGATCAAGACCACGCGCAGGTCACGCGCCATGGCCATCAACATCTTGCGGAAATTTTCCGCCTGTGCTTCCTCGTGCGACTGAAACTCTATCTTGTCGAGCTTCGACAGTCCGTCGACGAGATCCGCAACCGGCTTGCCGAAGCGCTCGGCGATCTCGCTCTTGCCGACCGTCGTATCCTCCATCACGTCGTGCAGGAGGGCGGCGACTACGCCTTCGACATCCATCTGCCATTCGGCGATCGCGCCGGCGACCGCCAGCGGGTGGGTGATGTAGGCTTCGCCAGACAGGCGGAACTGACCGCGATGCGCTTGTTCGCTGAACAGATAGGCATCCCGAACGATCTGCAGTTCTTCCGGCGGAAGATAGCTCAGGCTGTCGATGAAAACCTGGTAAGCGGGATCATCCTCGGGATGCGGGCAGGTGTTTTCGGCCGCCGCGACTTCGGCTGGCCTGGCGGTCTCGGCAAGCGTATTCACGATTACGCCTTGGGCAACCCGTCGTTGGCCGAGGGTCAGGCCTGGCCGCGGTTGAGCACCTCGAGGCCAATCTTGCCGGCGCCGATTTCGCGCAGCGCAATCACTGTTGGCTTGTCACGACCGGCATCGATCAACGGTGTGGCGCCCGAGGTAATCTGACGGGCACGATAGGTAGCCGCCAGGGTCATCTGAAAGCGGTTCGGGATGCGGTGCAGACAGTCGTCTACGGTCACTCTGGCCATGCAAATCTCCCTGGAGGGTCAAGCAAGCAGTGTTGAGAACAGGATGGCGTGGCGTTGGCTTTGCGCTGCATAGCGGAGTCGCGAAGCCGCCACGACCGCCAACAGATCGTGTAACGCACGTGGCAATTCGTCGTTGATAATAACATAGTCGAATTCGCCGACATGCCGCATCTCCTCACGAGCCGCGGTGACCCGACGAGCAATGATCTCGGCACTGTCGGTCGCCCGCTGGCGCAGCCGACGCGCCAGTTCATCGAGCGAAGGCGGCAGGACGAACACGCCAATGGCCGCCGGGAACCATCTGCGCACCTGCTGCGCACCCTGCCAGTCGATCTCCAGCAGAACGTCCTGGCCTGCGTGCAGGGCAGCTTCGATGCCGCTTCTCGATGTGCCATAGTAGTTGCCATGCACTTCTGCCCATTCGAGGAACTCGCCCTCACGAACCTTGTCGAGAAAGTCCGGCACGTCCGTGAAGTGGTACTCGATACCGTTCCTTTCGCCAGCGCGCGGTGCGCGCGTCGTGTGAGAAATTGACAGGCGAATGCCGGGATCGTTCTCGAGCAGCAACCGCACCAGGGTCGTCTTGCCGGCGCCGGAGGGGGCGGTGACGATGTAGAGATGTCCAGTCATGTGTGCTGGCCAGTTAACGCCAAATTTCAATTGTACCTGCGGTGCGCCTCGTTACGGTGAGCGCGCAACGTCTGTCGGCATGGACTCGCCGGCCCTTACCGACGAAAATTGCGCATTGAAAGCGTTTACACCTAGCGAGGAGCAATCCGATGTCCCGATGGAAAGTGGTGCAGCGATACGTCCTGGTGCTTGCCGCAATGTCGGCAGCGCCGGCGGGCGCTGCTGTCCCGATCAAGATCCTCGGCTTTGACGACATGTCGTGCCGTGCCTGGTCGGCATCCAAGGACGATGCCGATCTCCGGGCACTCTACGTCGCCTGGGTGCGCGGTGTCCTTACTGGCCACAACTACGCCAACCAGAGTCAGCAGGTGTCGACGCTGTCGACCGGGACGGTCGAGCAGCATGTTCAGCGCTACTGTGTCGAAAAGCCGCTTGGCCAGTTCAGTGATGCGGCATTTCGTCTGAGCGACCAGTTCTCCGGTCGCAACTCGCCGATCACGAAGTAGAACCAGAGCCGCTGCGGCTTGCCTCCCCGGGAGAGCATCGGCGCGACGGCGGGAAGAGAGCACGCGCCGGTGGCAGGTCAACCGTTCATCTCCGCATTCTCGGACCGCCGAAAGCGACGCGGTAGTGCCGCGCGATCTGCTACTCCAGATTCTGCACCTGCTCGCGCATTTGTTCGATCAGGAGCTTGAGCTCGATCGCCGTCTGCGAAACCTCGGCGACGAGCGACTTGGAGGCAAGCGTATTGGCTTCGCGATTGAGTTCCTGCATCAGAAAATCGAGACGCTTGCCACTCGCACCACCCGTCGTGAGTACGCGTGCAACCTCGTCGAGATGGGTGGCGAGGCGCGCCAGTTCCTCGGCGACATCGATGCGAGCGGCGAAGACCGCCACTTCCTGACGGATGCGCTCGTCAGCCGCGCTATCGACGGCATCCAGCAGGCGCTGTCGCAGCTTTTCGTTGAAGGCTGCCTGGGCAGCGGGAATCCGCGGTCCCACGTCGCGCAGCAGGAGACGCATGCAGGCCATCCTTTCAAGTATCACGCCGGTCAGCTTTGCGCCCTCGCGTGCCCGGCTTGCGGTGAAGTCGCCCAACGCTTCACCGGCGAGGGCCAGACAGGCTGAGCTCAGGGCATCGCCATCCACGGAGTCGTCGCCAAAGATGCCGGGCCAGTGCAGCACATCATTGACGGCCAGCGGGACCGCCAGCGGCATGACGCTTCGCACTTGGGCATCGAATGCTCGGAGGCGCTCGAGCAGGTCGCCATTGAGGCTGCTTTGCGCGTTGTTGCCGACCGTCGACACGTAGTTCACACGGCATTCGACTTTGCCGCGGCTGATGTGCGCGTTGATGAGTTCGCGCAGCGCGGGCTCGCTCATGCGCAACTCGTCGCAGACGCGGAACTGGCAATCGAGATAACGGGAATTGACGCTCTTCAATTCAATGTGCAGGGCGCCGCCTTTGACGGTGCAGGTTCTGGCGGCATAGCCGGTCATGCTGTAGATCATCGAAATCCTGACAGGGGTTGGCGTTCTCGGATGGGAAGCCGGCTTTACAGTTCCCCCCAAAAACCTCGACAATGGGTGAAGACTCCCATGATAGCCTTGACATCGATGGCGCAACAAGCGAACCAACCCCTTCCTGCCGGTTTTCAACTCGATGAATACTGCATCGAGAAACAGCTGTCCCTGGGGGGGTTTTCGATAGTCTATGTCGCTACCGACGGCCAGGGGCAGCGTGTCGCGATCAAGGAATACCTGCCCAATACGCTGGCCTTGCGCGCGGAGGGCAAGACGGCGCCGATCATTTCCGAAGAACACCTGCCAGCCTTTCGCTACGGCATGAAGTGTTTCTTCGAGGAGGGCCGGGCGCTTGCGGGGCTTGCGCATCCGAACGTGATTCGGGTGTTGAACTTCTTTCGCGCCAACGGGACCGTTTACATGGTCATGGAATACGAGGAAGGCTGTACGCTGCAGGAACTGATCCAGAACAACCCGGGCCGGGTGACCGAGAACTTCATCCGCAATGTATTTACAAAGATGCTCAACGGCCTGCGCGAGGTTCACTCGCATCGCCTGCTGCATCTCGACCTCAAGCCGTCAAACATCTACATGCGCAACCACCATGTGCCCGTGCTGATCGACTTCGGCGCGGCACGCCAGACGCTGGCGTGCGATGCGCCGATGCTCAAGCCGATGTATACGCCGGGCTTCGCTTCGCCCGAGCACTACAGCCAGCAGCGCGATCTCCTCGGTCCGTGGAGCGACATCTACAGTGTCGGCGCGTCGATGTATGCCTGCCTCGCCGCGAGTACGCCGGTGCCGGCAGACATTCGCAAGGCCAGGGACGAACTCAAACCGGCCATGGTGCTCTGGGACGGGAAGTACTCGGACCAGTTGCTCGAAACCATCGACTGGTGCCTGTGCCTGAATGAGCGCTATCGCCCGCAGAGCGTTTTCGCCCTGCAGAAGGCGCTCACCGAGCCGGTGGTGGCGCCGGATCCCCCGCCGAAGGACAACTGGCTTGGCCAGATGGTCGGCAGAATCAGGAAGTCCAGGGACGCATGAAATTCACGATCTATCAGGAAACCCGGATCGGCAAGCGCGCCAACAACGAAGACCGGTTGGCACACTGCTATTCGCGCGATGCGCTGCTGACGGTCGTCGCCGACGGCATGGGGGGCCATTACTATGGCGAAGTTGCTGCGCAGATCGCCGTGCAGACGCTGACCGAGGCCTTCAAGCGCGAATTCAAGCCCCGGATTCGTGACCCCTTCATGTTTCTGCAGAAGGGGATGCTCAACGCGCACCGTGGGATTCTCGACTTCGCCGGCAAGCATCATCTGCAGGATTCGCCGCGCACCACCTGCGTCGCCTGCATCGTTCAGAACAACGTCGCGTACTGGGCCCACTCCGGCGACTCACGTCTGTACCTGCTGCGCAATGGCAAGGTGCTGGCGCAGACCAAGGATCACTCGCGCGTGCGGCTGCTGGTCGATCAAGGGGTCATCACCGAAGACGAGGTGCTCAGCCACCCGGACCGCAACAAGATCTACGGCTGCCTGGGTGGCCAGCAGACGCCGGAGGTCACGTTCTCGCACAAGGTGACGCTGGAAGCCGGCGACGTCCTGGTGCTGTGCACCGACGGAGCCTGGAGTGGCTTGCCCGGCGACATCCTGGCAATAGCGCTGAAGACTGCCGACCTGCTGCGTGCCGTGCCGCTGCTGCTTGGGCAGGCAGAAGCGCGGGGCGGGCCGACTGCCGACAACCTGTCGATGATCGCCGTGCGCTGGCAGGACACCTACAGCGACGGTAGCAGCGGTGGCAGCAGCGTGATATCCACCAGAACGATGCCGCGGGATACGGTGACGACCAAGATGGACGAATTCGGGCGCAACCCGCAATCCAGGACCGAGCTTACCGAAGCCGAAATCGAACGCGCCATCGAAGAGATCCGCTCGACCATTCAGAAGTACAAATAGCAACAGGAATCCCGATGCGCCCCAGCCAACGCCAACCGTCACAACTGCGCCAGGTGCGCATTACGCGCCAGTTCACAAGCCACGCCGAAGGCTCGGTATTGATCGAGATCGGCGACACGCGCGTGCTGTGCACGGCCAGCGTCGAGGAGTTCGTGCCGCCCTTCCGGCGCGGTACGGGAGCGGGCTGGGTCACCGCCGAGTATGGCAT
The DNA here is from genome assembly GCA_017302455.1 of Accumulibacter sp. Lineage (GTDB taxonomy): Bacteria > Pseudomonadota > Gammaproteobacteria > Burkholderiales > Rhodocyclaceae > Accumulibacter > Accumulibacter phosphatis. The sequence goes on along the minus strand of JAFLDO010000013.1, from coordinate 83,552 downwards.
GCTGCCCCGCTCGACGCACACCCGTACTCAGCGCGAAGCGGCGAAAGGCAAGCAGACTGGCCGCACCCAGGAAATCCAGCGTCTGATCGGCCGTGCCCTGCGTGCGGTGACCGACCTCAAGGCGCTCGGCGAACGCCAGATCACGCTCGACTGCGACGTCCTGCAGGCCGACGGCGGAACACGCTGCGCCGCCATCACGGGCGCCTGGCTGGCGCTCAATGATGCCTGCGCGCATCTTCTGGCCCAGGGCAGGCTGGTCGTCAACCCGCTAAGCGATCACGTCGCCGCCATTTCAGTCGGCATCTACCAGGGATCGCCCGTTCTCGACCTTGACTACGCCGAGGATTCAAGTTGTGACACCGACATGAACGTGGTGATGACCGGTAGCGGGGGCATCGTCGAAATCCAGGGTACAGCCGAAGGCGTTCCCTTTACGCGCGGCCAGATGAACCAGTTGCTCGATCTGGCCGATGCCGGCATCGGCCAGCTGATTGCCCGGCAGAAAGCGGCGCTCGCCCAATGAAACTCGTACTCGCCTCGAACAACGCGAAGAAGCTCAAGGAACTCGACGCCATTCTCGCGCCGCTGGGATGGGAACTCGTTCCGCAGGGGCAACTGGGCATCCCGGAGGTCGAGGAGCCGCATTGCACCTTCGTCGAGAACTCTTTGGCGAAAGCTCGCCACGCGTCGCGGCTGGCGGGACTGCCGGCCCTGGCAGACGATTCCGGCCTGTGCGTCGACGCCTTCGGGGGAGCGCCAGGCGTCTTTTCCGCACGCTACGCGGGGGAACCGAAATCCGATGCCCGCAACAACGAGAAGCTGCTTTCCGCCCTTGGCGAGACGGCTGCACGCGGAGCCCGCTTCGTTTCAGTGATCGTTTTTGTTCGTCACGCCGACGATCCGCAGCCGATCATCGCCGAGGGTGAATGGCATGGCGAGATTCTGTCAGCAGCACGCGGCGACGATGGCTTCGGCTACGATCCCCTGTTCTACATCCGCGAGCTCGACAAGAGCGCTGCCGAACTCGACGCCGCCGAAAAGAACCGGCGCTCGCATCGTGGCCAGGCGCTCGCCCGCCTCGTCGAGCGTCTTCAGCGGCTGCGCTGATGCCGGGCGGCGGGGCCCGAGCGGTCATCCCGCTGCTTCGGCGGCCCTTGGCATCGGCAGCTGGAAACCCCGTCGAGTTCCGCAACCCGCCGCCGCTGGCGCTGTACGTCCATGTTCCCTGGTGCGTACAGAAGTGTCCGTACTGCGACTTCAACTCGCACGCCTTGCCGGTAGGTAGCAGCATTGGCCAGCGGCAGACGGCGATCCCCGAGAGCGACTACCTCGCGGCCCTGATCGCCGACCTCGAATCGGCCTTGCCCCTGGTCTGGGGACGCCGGGTTGACAGCGTCTTCATCGGCGGCGGAACACCCAGCCTGCTCTCCGGCGAGGGAGTCGACGAGCTTCTTGCCGCCGTGCGCAGCCGCCTTCCCTTGCTGCCGAACGCCGAAATCACCCTCGAAGCCAATCCGGGAACCGTCGAAGCCGGAAAGTTTGCCGCCTTTCGCGCTGCCGGCGTCAACCGCCTGTCGCTGGGAATCCAGAGTTTCAACTCGCGGCACCTCACCGCCCTCGGCCGCATCCACGACGATCGCGACGCCAGACTGGCGATCGGGATCGCCGCCAGCCACTTCGACAATTTCAATCTCGACCTGATGTACGGTCTGCCCGGGCAGACGCTGGCGGAGGCTCTTGCCGACGTCGACGCGGCACTTGCCTGCGCACCACCGCATCTCTCCTGCTATCAGCTGACCATCGAGGCGAACACCGCCTTTGCTGCCCGACCGCCCGCGTTACCCGACCCGGATACCTGTGCCGACATGCAGGACGCGATCGAGACGAAGCTGGCGGCCGCCGGTTATCGGCACTACGAAATCTCCGCTTTTGCGCGGGCTGGCCAGGAGTGCCGGCACAATCTCAACTACTGGCAGTTCGGCGACTACCTGGGCATCGGTGCCGGGGCCCACGGCAAGCTGACGCTGCACGACCGCGTGCAGCGTCAGATGCGCTGGAAGCGGCCGGAGCAGTATCTCGCCAAGGTGGCGGCGGGGACGCCGGTGCAGCAGGAGTTCACCGTCGCCCCTGCCGAGCTGCCCTGCGAATTCATGATGAACGCGCTACGCCTGGTCGAGGGTTTCGCGGCGCCGCTGTTCGAGATGCGCACCGCGCTGCCCCTGATCAGCATCGAGAGCCAACTCCGGCAGGCCGAACGCGATGGTCTCCTGCAGCGGCAGGGGCAGCGCATTGCGCCCAGCGAGCGGGGCCGGCGCTTTCTCAATCAGCTCGTTCAGCGCTTTCTCGCCGAGCGCCGATGAGCGTGCTCGGCGGGACGGTGCACACGCCGTCCCGCCGGCGGCCGGCGTCCTACTGTTGCATCGCTTCGACCGCCTGAGAGAGCTGCTGCCGGAGTTCGTCGGCCGGTCGTCCCTGCACCTCGCTCAGGCGGATCTGCCGCAGCAGATCGGACACCCGCGCCGCCGCCAGACTGCGCGCTTTCGCCGCGGCGATCGGCGGCGGCGTTTTCGTGGTCTTGCTCGCCGGAACGGGGGCGTCCGCCATCGTCCCCGGCTGCCCAGTGGGTTTGCTTTCGATCAGCTGCGCGCGCTCGGCACCAGGCTGGCCGCGGCGGGCGGTGATCACCATGGAACGTGGCTGATAGGGGCGCGGCATCGGCCGCTGGGCGAGTGGCGCCGTACTGGTGCTGCGCAGAGCATTGACGGCCGCGAGCAGCTTCTTGTGCAACTCCTCGCTCGGTCGACCTTCGGCTTCGGCGGCCCTTATCTCCTTCATGATCGCCTCGATCTCGCGCGGAACCGATGCCGAGCGGCTGGGCTCGCCAAAGTTCTCTGGTGGCGCCTTCACTGCGATCGCGAACTCTTCCGGTGAGGAGATCATCTTGGCCAGCCGCAGATGGTTGTAGCGCATGGCCATGGTCAGTGGCGTGTCGCCCCAGTCGCTCTGCAAGGCGGGATTCGCACCCGCTTCGAGGAGCACCTTCGCCAGTCCGTCGCGACCTTCGCGGGCGGCCATCATCAGGGGCGTCGCGCCGTTCGGCGCACGCGCATTGACGTTGGCCCCGCGCGCGAGGAGATCGCTGACCACCTTCTCGTGACCGTTGAAGACCGCGTAGTGCAGGGCCCCCCACTGATTTCCCTGGCGTTCGAGTGGCGCCCCGTGCTCGAGCAGCCATTTGACCGCGTCCAGATGCCCACCCCAGGCGGCGAGTTGCAGCGCCTGCTCGCCGTTGCGGTTGGTACGCCGCACATCGGCACCGCGCTCGACGAACAGCGCCATCATCTCGATGTTGCCATACCAGGCGGCGACCATCAGCCCACTGCCGATGTGTGCTGCCTGGTACTCGGGATCGAGGCCGTCATCGAGCCAGCGCTTGACCGCGCGAAGATTGCCGCGCTCGACGGTGTACTCGAAAGTGATCGGATCGGGTGCCGGCGCCTGTGCCCATACGGCACCGACGAGCAGCCACAGCAATAGCCATCGACAGGTTCCAGCCCACACGACTCGCACCAGTTTTCTCCCCTCCAACCCGGCAGCCGAGGCGCATCGAGTTGCCTTCGCGTGTTCTGCGGCACGGTTTTGGTTCACAATGACAGGTTCCATGCTGTCTCGCCTGATCCCCGCCCTTGCGCTCTCGCTTGCCCTGCACGCCAGCCTGCTGTTGCCAGATATCCTGAAGCGCGAGGCCACTGCGGTGCGTCCGGCGCTTGAGGCGTCGCTGCGCCTGCCGCCAGTCAGGCCCTCGCTCCCCAGCGACGAACCGCTGCTGAAGAACACCTTGCCCACCGACAAGCCTTCCCCGGCCATCAAGCCGCTGCCGCCGCCACCTGCGGCGCGCGCGCCGTCGCCTGCCAGCAGGACGACGCCCAGACGTGAAGTTGAGGCCGCTCAGCGCAAACTGTCGCAACACCTCTACTACCCGCCGGAGGCGGTCGCCCGGGGCCTCGAGGGCGAAGTGCGGCTGATCCTGACCCTGTCGGACGACGGCCGCATCGTCGATGTGGGCGTCGCCGCCAGCAGTGGTCACCCGGTTCTGGACAAGGCGGCAGAGAGGGCGGCCTGGGCGATGGGGAGAGTAAGCTGGGCTCAGTCACGCGAGCTGATCCTGCCGGTCATCTTCCGTCTCGACTGACCCCTGTCGCCGCCGAAAGACCACGTCCCACACCGCGTGCCCAAGGCGCAAGCCGCGCTGCTCGAATTTTGTCTGTGGGCGATGCTCGGGGCGCGGCGCGAAGCCCGCTACGGTGTTTTCGAGCCGGGCTTCGGCGGCGAGCACGCGGAGCATCTGTTCGGCGTAGTCGTGCCAATCCGTGGCGCAATGGAGGTAGCCGCCGGGTCTCAGTCGGCTGGCGAGCAGAGCCACGAAAGGCTCTTGCAGCAGCCGCCGCTTGTGGTGACGTTTCTTCGGCCAGGGGTCGGGAAAGAAGATGTGCACACCGGCGAGCGACGCTGGCGCGATCATGTCCCGCAGCACCTCGACGGCGTCGTGCTGGATGATGCGCTGATTCTGCAGGCCCAACTCGGCGACCAGCTTGCACAGGCTGCCGACTCCTGGCGTGTGCACTTCAATGCCGAGGTAGTCGTTCTCCGGATGGCGAGCAGCGATCACTGCCGAGGTCTCGCCCATGCCGAAACCGATTTCGAGAATCCGCGGCGCCGTACGCGCGAACGCGGCGTCGAGGTCGACGAGCGCCGCACGGTATGGCACGCCGATGCTTGCCATCATCTGCTCACGATAGCGCTGCTGGGCATTCGAGACACGGCCCTGGCGGCGAACGAAGCTGCGGATGGACGCCTCCCTGTCGGGGGCGGCGACGCTTCCCCGGTCTTCCATGGCTAGGAGCCGATCAACCCCGCCGTCGGCGACGAAGGATCGGCCGAGTAATACTTGCGCGGCATGCGGCCGGCGAGGAACGCTTCGCGCCCGGCCTCGACCGCCTTCTTCATGGCGCTGGCCATCAGCACCGGATCGCGGGCATGCGCGATGGCGGTATTCATCAGCACGCCGTCGCAACCGAGTTCCATGGCGATCGCCGCGTCGGAAGCCGTGCCGACGCCGGCATCGACGAGCACCGGCACTTTCGCCTGATCGATGATCAGGCGCAGGTTCCACGGGTTGATGATCCCCATGCCGGAGCCGATCAGGGAGGCCAGGGGCATCACCGCAACGCAACCGATCTCCTCCAGCATGTGCGCCTGGATCGGGTCGTCGGCGCAGTAAACCATCACCGCGAAACCTTCCTTGACCAGCGTTTCGGCCGCTTTCAGGGTTTCCGGCATGTTCGGGAACAGGTTGGTCGGGTCGCCCAGCACTTCCAGCTTGCACAGCGCATGCCCGTCGAGCAGTTCGCGCGCCAGACGCAGGGTGCGCACCGCATCCGCCGCCGTATAGCAACCGGCAGTATTCGGCAGGATCGTGAATTGCGACGGTGGCAGAACGTCGAGCAGATTCGGTTCGCCGGCATTCTGGCCGATGTTGGTGCGGCGAATGGCGACGGTGACGATCTCGGCGCCCGACGCATCGATCGCCGCCCGCGTCTCGGCGAAATCCTTGTACTTGCCGGTGCCGACGAGAAGACGAGAGCGGTAGGTCTTGCCGGCTACCGTCAGACTGTGTGGGGAGGAGGGCATTTGTCTCTCGCTTGGCAATGAGGTCAGCCGCCGCCGACGGCAACGACGATCTCGATCCGGTCACCGTCGACCAGCGTGGTTTCGGCATGACGGCCGCGCGCAACGATTTCACCGTTGCGCTCGACAGCGATGCGCTTGCCCGCATGGTCGAGTGCCTTCACCAGATCGGCAACCGTCAGCGAGGCAGGAAATTCGCGGCTTTCACCGTTGATCAGGAGTCTCATGGGAGTTCGATTTTACCACGCTGCAAGGCCATCACTCGGGTTGGCTGACATCAGCCGGAACTGCCGACAGCTTGACACTGTTCGGGGCCTTTCGCGAACTACGGCGGCCGATCATTGTCTGTTCTAATCCTCATCAACGGTCGATGCCATGCGCCGCTCCCTGCTCAAGCTGCTGTGCCCCTTGCTGTTCCTCGTTCTTCTTCCCGCCTGCACGAGCCTTCCGGAAGGTATCACGGCAGTCGACAACTTCCAGCTCGACCGCTACCTCGGCAAATGGTACGAGATTGCTCGTCTCGACCACTCCTTCGAACGCGGTCTCAGCGATGTCTCCGCCGAGTACCGCCGGGCACCCGATGGCAGCAGCGTGGAAGTGATCAACCGTGGTTACAGTGCCGACAAGGGAGCCTGGAAAGAGGTCATCGGCAAGGCAAAGTTCATTGGCGACCCGAGAGTCGGCTCGCTGAAAGTCTCGTTCTTTGGCCCCTTCTACGGCGGCTACCACATCGTCGCGCTCGATGAACGCGACTACCATTGGGCGCTGGTCGTCGGCCCGAGTCGGGATTACCTGTGGATCCTGGCGCGCGAGCGCCGCCTGCCCGCCGACGTTCGCCAGCGACTGCTCGACAAGGCGGGGCAACTGGGCTTTGCGACCACGCGACTGATTTGGGTCGATCAGGATCGGCCCGATGCCTGAGGTTGCGGAGGCTGGCCCGTCCTGCAGCGGCATCCTCGTCGCTTTCGACGGCCCGGAAAGCGTCCTCGCCTGGTCAGCGATCGACGATGCGGTGATGGGTGGGCTGTCGAGCAGCCGTCTGGTCTTCGCCACCGAGGGACATGCGGACTTCATCGGCACCGTTTCGCTGGCCAACAACGGCGGTTTTGCTTCGGTGCGAACGCTGCCCGGCGCCTACTCCGCTCCGGGGATGCTGTCGGTGCGTCTGCGCGTCCGCGGTGACGGTCGCCGCTACAGGTTGAACCTGCGCACCGACGATGCCTGGGACGGCGTCAGTTACCAGGCGGCGCTCGTGCCGCCGGTCGGGCAGTGGGGCGAGGTGGTGCTGCCGATCGGTGAATTCGCGCCGCGCTACCGTGGCCGGGCCGTGCTCGCGCCGGCCCTCGATCCCGGGAGAATCCGCCGCCTCGGCCTGATGATTGCCGACCGACAGCCGGGGCCCTTCAGGCTCTCCATTGGCTGGCTGCGCAGCGAAGCGGCGGCGCTAGGCTGACGGGGCGGTGTGGCTGGTCGGGGCGACCTTGGCCGCCATGGCGAACAGTTGGCAGGCACGCTGGCCTCCGCGTACGGGATCGATGGTGCGCATGAAAGCTGCGCATGCGGCCCGCAGAAGACGCTAGGCGCCGATCGGGAAGGATGCCAGATCAAAACCGTCGGCATCCACCTGTAGGGCCCAGCCTCTGGCATCCCAGTCACCGAGCACGAGTCTCCGCGCCGGTTCGCCGGCCACCTGCAGTTCATGAATTGCCGGGCGATGGGTGTGGCCGTGGATCAGCGTCCTGACCCCGTGTTTCTGCATCACGGACGGTATGGCTTCGGGGCTGACGTCGATGATGTCGGCGGCTTTCATCGCCGTTCTTTCGAGACTCTCGCTGCGCAGCTTGCGCGCCAGCGCCTGGCGTTTCGACAGCGGCATGACGTGGTGCAGGATGAACAGTCCGAGGGGGCTACGGATGCGGCTGCGCTTGCGCAGGTACTGGACATCGCGGGTGCACAGAGTGTCGCCGTGCATCAGCAGCACTCTCTCGCCGCCCAGTTGCACGACGCTCGGGTCGGGTAGCAGGGTGCAGCCAGCCATGCGGCAGAAGCGCTTGCCGATCAGGAAGTCGCGGTTGCCGTGCATCAGATGGATGCGCGTGCCGGCGTCGGCGGTTTCCTGCAATGCATTGGCAATCGCGCGCTGACTCGCGGTCATGCCATCGTCGCCAACCCAGACTTCGAAGAGGTCGCCGAGGATGTACAGCGCCTCGGCGGTTACCGCGCGCGTCTGCAGGAAGTGCAGGAAGGCCCGGGTCAGGTCCGGCCGTTCCTCCTGCAGATGGAGATCGGAGATCAACAGAACGGTCATCGGTGTGGTCGATCAACTCGGCATTCGTGATGACTCATGAGCAGGGGGCGGCAGGAGCAGAGGGGGCGAAAGTAATCGGACTCGCCTGCGTGAGGTCCGATCATGGGTAGTCCACGCTGACATTGTCGCTGCTCAACCATTCGCTGAGCGCCACCAGCAGATCGTCTTCGAGGCGGACCCGATTGGCGTCACCGAAGGCGAGCTCACAGGATGCCTCACCATTGCGGTAGGCGAGCCGGACCGGGCAATTGCCGGGTGTGTAGGGCGCCAGCAGCGTGCGCAGGCGTTGCACGGCGGCGCGCGCGCCGCTGCCGCTGGCCTGGCCGTTGAGCGACAGGCGCAGGTGACGGGCAAACCGCCCGCGTGCTTCGGCCAGTGTCAGCAGGTGTTCGGCGATGATGCGCACGCGGCCTTCGCCGGCGAAGTCGTCGCGCTGCACGCGGCCTTCGACGATCAGCACCTCGTCTTCGCGGATCTTGGCGCGCTCGCTTTCCAGCAATTCGCTGAACACCGAGACCTCGAGCGATGTGCTGCCGTCGTCGAGCTGGACGAAGACCATCTTGCCGCGTGCGGTGAGTTTGCTGCGCACGCCGACGACCAGTCCGGCGAGCCATTGCACTTCCTTCCGAGCTTCGAGCGCCGCCAGCCGCGTGCGCACGAAGCGCGACACTTCGGCCTGCACGCTGTGGAACGGGTGGCCGGAGAAGTAGAAACCGAGCGCCAGCTTCTCTTCGTTGAGCTTCTGGCGTTCGCTCCAGCGGGCGACCTCGACGTACTGCGGGCCATGCTCGCGATCCTCCTCGCCGCCCGCTTCGAAGATGTCGAATAGGCTGACCTGCATGGCGTTGCGCTCGGCCTGCTCGGCGGCTTCCATGGCGATGCCGACCGAGGCGAGCAGCCGCGCGCGGTGGCTGTCGAGCGAGTCGAAGGCGCCGGCACGAATCAGCGCTTCGATCGTCCGGCGGTTGACGAGCCGCTTGTCGACGCGCCGGCAGAAGTCGAAGAGGTCCCGGAAAGCGCCCGCCGCCGAACGGGTTTTCAGGATCGCGTTGACCGCCTGTTCGCCGGTGCCCTTGACGGCGCCGAGACCATAGCGCACGGTGCTGCGGTCGACCGGCATGAAGCGGTATTCGGAGGCGTTGACGTCCGGGCCGAGGATGCGCAGGCCGTTGTTGATCGCATCGTCGTGGAAGATTTTGACCGTGTCGGTGACGTCCATGTCCGATGACAGGGTCGCCGCCATGAAAGCCGCGCAGTGGTGTGCCTTCAGCCAGGCGGTGTGGTAGGTGACGACGGCGTAGGCGGCGGTATGCGACTTGTTGAAGCCATACTCGGCGAACTTCTCCATCAGGTCGAAGAGCTGCATCGCCAGCTTTTCGTCGTAGCCCTTCTTGCGCGCGCCCTCGCGCATCAGGTCGCGATGCAGCGCCATCTCCTCGGCCTTCTTCTTGCCCATCGCGCGGCGCAAGAGGTCGGCGGCGCCGAGCGTGTAGCCGCCGATGATCTGCGCGATCTGCATCACCTGTTCCTGGTAGACGATGACGCCGTAGGTGGGTTCGAGGCAGGCCTTCAGATCGTCGATGTAGTATTCGATCTTCTGCTGACCCTTCTTGCGCAGGATGAAGTCGTCGACCATTCCCGAGCCGAGCGGCCCCGGCCGATACAGCGCGAGAACGGCGATGATGTCCTCGAAGCGGTCGGGCGCGAGCTTTCTGACCAGCTTCTTCATGCCTTCCGATTCGACCTGGAAGATTGCCGTCGTGTTGCCGTCCTTGAGGATCTGGTAAGCCTGCGGATCGTCGAAGGCCATCGTCGCCAGATCGGGACGCACACCGCTCAGTTGCTCGACGTACTTCAGCGCCAGCTCGATGATCGTCAGGTTCCTGAGACCGAGAAAGTCGAACTTCACCAGCCCGACCTTCTCGACGTCGTCCTTGTCGAATTGCGAAACGACTGAACCGCCATCGGCCGAGTACACGGGGCAGAAGTCGGTCAGCTTGCCGGGAGCGATCAGTACGCCGCCGGCATGCATGCCGACGTTGCGTGTCAGATCTTCGAGCCGGGCGGCGAGCGCGAAGAGATCCCTGACTTCTTCCTCGTCGTCGATACGCGCTTGCAGTTGCGGTTCGGCGGCAATTGCCTTGGCCAGCGACAACGGCTTGTTGGTCTCGACCGGGATCAGCTTGGAAAGCTGGTCGCAGAAGTTGTACGGCAGATCGAGCACGCGTCCGACATCGCGGATGACCGCCTTCGACGACATGGTGCCGAAGGTGACGATCTGCGATACCGCCGCCGCCCCATACTTCTGGCGCACGTATTCGATGACCCGCCACCGGTTGTCCTGGCAGAAGTCGATGTCGAAGTCGGGCATCGACACCCGCTCGGGGTTCAGGAAGCGCTCGAAGAGCAAGGCGTAGCGCAGTGGGTCGAGGTCGGTGATGCCGAGCGCGTAGGCGACGACCGATCCGGCGCCCGAGCCACGGCCCGGTCCGACCGGGCAACTGTTGTGCTTGGCCCAGTTGATGAAATCGGCAACGATCAGGAAGTAGCCGGGGAAGCCCATCTGGACGATGGTATCGGTCTCGAGTTGCAGGCGCGCGTCGTAGGGCGCCCGCTCGGCAGTGCGCACGTCGGGGTCGGGGAAAAGCTGCTGCAGGCGAATTTCGAGGCCGGCGACCGCCTGCTGGCGAAGAAAATCGTCGAGCGTCACGCCTGCCGGCGTCGGGAAATCGGGCAGGTAGCTCTTGCCGAGTGTGATCTGCAGATTGCAGCGCTTGGCGATCTCGACCGAGTTGGCGAGCGCTTCGGGGAGATCGCCAAACAGGGCGAGCATTTCGTCAGCCGACTTGAAGTACTGCTCTTCCGTGTGTAGCCTGGGGCGCCGCGCATCGCCGAGCATGTAGCCTTCGGCAATACACACGCGTGCCTCGTGCGCCTTGAAATCATCGCGTTCGAGAAACTGGATCGGGTGGGTGGCAACCAGCGGCAAGCCGAGTTCGCCGGCCAGATCGGCGGTCGCGGCGACCAGCGCCTCCTGCTGCGCCTGTCCATAGCGCTGCACTTCCAGATAGAACGCACCGGGGAAGGTCTTTTCCCAGCGCGCTGCGCGGTTCGCGGCCAGTTCTTGATTGCCCTGCAGCAGCGCCTCGCCAACATCGCCGGCGGCGGCGCCCGACAACGCGATCAGGCCGTCGACGCCGACTTCCTCGAGCATCCGGCGGGTGATTTCCGCGCGCCCGCGTACGCGCGGCGCGAGGTAGGCACGCGACAGCAGTTCGCAGAGCTGCAGGTAGCCCGGCCGCGAGCGACAGAGCAGCAGCAGGCGATACGGTCGGTCCGGGTCGCCGTCGTTGGCAATACAGACATCGCTGCCGAGTATCGGCTTGATCCCCTTGCTGCGCGCCGACGAGTAGAACTTGACCAGACCGAAGACATTGGCGAGGTCACTGAGTGCCAGGGCCGGCATGCCGTAGCCGGCCGCACGCGCAACCGCATCATCGAGGCGGACGATGCCGTCGGTAATCGAATACTCGCTGTGCAGGCGGAGATGGATGAACGGGGCTTCGAGCATCCCGCCATTTTACCCCGAGGGCGGGCGGCGCACGCGCCGATCACTGCGCACGCGGCACTCGCACGCGGCCGGTTGGGCCGCGCGTCGCTGATCGGGGCTAGCTGTCAACCCAGTCGATGATCGGTCGCCACTGTTCGAGATCTTTCGCCGCGCGCGACGCCGAGAGGTCGAACATCGTCATCCCGTGCATCGCCGTCTGCACGTAGAGCTGTGTATTGCGCAGGTAGGTGAGCACCGGCAGGTCGAACTTCTCGAGAAATCGCTCCAGTTCGGCGGCCGAGCGGGTGCGTGGATCGACACGCATCCCGACGACGGCAACGAAGGCATGTTCGTTGCGCACCGCTTTCTCGGCCAGCAGGACCTCGAGAAAATGGCGTGTCGCCAGCATGTCGAAGAGCGACGGCTGAACCGGGACGAGGACCCGATTGACCTGTTTGACGACCGTGTCGAGCGCTTTTCCGTGCAGGGCTGCCGGCGTGTCGAGAACGACGTGCGTCGTACCTTTCGGTGGTTTGGCGGTCTTTCCCGGCTCGATTTCCCAGCTACGAATCTTCGGCAGGATCGATGGCCGCAGGTGCAGCCAGTCGCGCGAGGATTGCTGCCGATCGACGTCGCCGAGCATCACCCGATGGCCGCTGCGCGCGAGATGGCCGGCCAGATTGACGGCCAGCGTGGACTTCCCTGAACCCCCCTTTGGATTCGCGATCAGAAACGATTTCATTGTTGTTGTCCCCGGTCATGGGTCGTGCCGAGCCGAAGCAGCTCGGCGCGCACCAGGTTGATGTGCTCACGCAAAGTGTAAAGCAGATCGCTGAAGGCCAGCGGAATCTTCAGTGTGCTGGCGTCCTGCTCGATGCGGTCAAGGCGGTTGGCGTATTCCTCGGCGAGCGCGGGATCGTAACGCCCGCGCAACTCGTTCTCGAGGAACTTGAGATCACCGTAGCAGCGAAAGATCTTCGAGCGTACTCGCCAACTGTAGATCGTCGGAGCGAACTTCAACAGCGGCAGCGACAGCATGACCAGCGGCAGGACCATGACGAACAGGCGCTCGACGAGCACCGCCAGCCAGAAAGGCAGGTAGCGCTGCAGAAACGGCGCTCCCGACTTGTAGTAGCGCGCCGCTTCGCTTGATAGCGGAAAGCTCTGGTCCTTGTAGGCCGGGAACTCGCCGGCGCGCTGGAAGAAACCACCCTTGCCGTTGACCTCGGTCATCGCCTGCAGCAGCAGACTGACCAGTGCCGGATGCAGGTCGTCGCGAACGATTACATTGGCCGTCGTCGCCAGCAGGACGGCGTCGCGCGGCGGCACGTGTCGCACCAGGCTGACGACCCCGCGCGGCAGCACCACCTTGGAGAGGAAGGGGAATAGCCGCAGATAGGCGTCGGCCTGGCTGAAGCTGACGACGTGCAGTCCCGGCGAGCGCAGCATGACCTGGACGACCGGCGCTTCCTGGGCGGCGACGATGAAAGCCGCATCGATCTCGCCCTTCTGCAGTGCTTCGGCCGCCGTCAGCCCGGCCAGAGGCAGGAGGTTCGGGCTATCGGCCCGAATCTCGTTGGCTTCGAGCAACTGCAGGGCGAGCCCACGGATGCCGCTGCCATCCTCGCCGACGGCGATGCGCTGTCCGTCGAGCTGATGCAGCTTGTCGACCCGCTGTTCGCCGCGATAGAACACCCACACCGGTTCGTAGGCGACGCTGCCCAGCGAGCGCAGATGGCCGGAATCGTCGTCGTCCTCGTCGTCCGGGGTTGCCGGCGCGCGAATGCCGCCCTGTACGAAGGCAATGTCCGCCTCCCCTTTGTCGAGGCGATCGAGGTTCTGATGTGAACCCGCCGAGGTCCTGATCTCGAGCGTGATTCCCTTGGCGGCCAGCAGTGCCGCGTAGCGTCTGGCGTATGCATAGTAGGCACCGGTCTCGCTGCCCGTAGTGATCGTCATCTGCCTGGGTGGCGCCGGCTCGACGAATTGGTAGGCGACGAGCAGGCCGATCGCCGTGATCAGGACGATCGGCCAGGCCGTCGCCAGCATGTAGCGGACGGCGACGAGCCTGGCGCGCAGGCGATCCATCAGGGCAGGAGGACGGTCGACCCGGTATGCTTGCGCGCTTCCAGGTCACGGTGCGCGCTGGCGACATCGGCCAGAGGGTAGGTCTGGTTCACCTCGATTCTCACCTTGCCGGCGCCGACGACGTCGAACAGTTCGCTACCCAGCGCGACCAGATCGGCGCGCTTCGCCGTGTAGTGCATCAGGGTCGGCCGGGTCAGGAACAGCGAGCCCTTCTGGGAGAGCAGCAGCGGGTCGAACGGCGGCACCGGGCCCGAGGCGTTGCCGAAGCTGACGAGCATGCCGCAGGTCTGCAGGCTGTCGAGCGAGCCGGCAAACGTGTCCTTGCCGACGCCGTCGTAGACCACGCGGACGCCGGCGCCGCCGGTGATCTCGCGCACGCGCCGGGCAAAGTCCTCGCGCGTGTAGTGGATGACGTGGTCGCAGCCGTGCGCGGTCGCCAGCGCGGCCTTGGCGTCGTTCGACACCGTGCCGATGACCGTCGCGCCGAGCGCTTTTGCCCACTGGCAGGCGATGAGGCCGACGCCGCCGGCGGCGGCGTGGATCAGCACCGCGTCACCCGCCTCTACGCGACAGGTCCGGCGCAGCAGGTAGGCGCTGGTCAGCCCTTGCAGCATCATCGCCGCTGCCGTCCGGAAATCGATCGCAGCCGGCAGTTTCAACAGGCGATCGGCAGGCAGGCAGCGCACCTGGCTGTAGGCGCCGACCGGCCCGCCGGCGTAGGCGACGCGATCGCCGGGGCGCAGGTCGGTGACCGCGCTGCCGACCGCCTCGACCACACCTGCCGCTTCGAGGCCAAGGCCGCTCGGCAGCGGCAGCGGATACAGGCCGGTTCGATGGTAGATGTCGATATAGTTGAGCCCGACGGCCGCGTGGCGTACGCGCGCTTCGGTCGGCGCCGGATCGCCGACCTCGACCTCCTCCCAGGACATCACTTCCGGTCCGCCGACCTGGCGCATACGAATGGCAAATGGCATGTCGATCTCCTCCGTTGGCGTAGCCCGACAGTCTAGTATTCCGCCCGCTTCTTGAGCAAGCGGAAAAAAGCCTGTCGACTCTGCCACTTGACCCTTGCACACAGGGGTCGTCCACAGGCTTATCCACACAAACGGTGGGTTTGCAGGACATCCGTCACGCCGTCCTGCCGGCGTCCCCGGGGGACGCGGCCGAGTCGGCCGGCTTCAGGCTGGTGTCAGTCTGGCGTACTCGAGGGCCAGCCACTTCATGCCGGCGGCGCCGAAGTTGACCTGCACGCGGGCTTCCGGGCCGGCACCTTCGGTCGACACGATCACTCCGACGCCAAAACGCGCGTGCCGCACGTTCTGGCCGATTCGCAGGCCATGGCCGGCTGTCGGCGGTTGCCGCGCGGCGCTTGCGGCGCCTCGCCCCGGTTGGCCAGCGCTGGCGGTGCGGTTGATCCTGCGCAGCAGCTCCGCCGGCAGTTCGTCGACAAAGCTCGAAGGCAGGCAGTAGCGCGTCTGCCCGTGCAGCATGCGCGTCTGCGCATGCGTCAGGTAGAGCCGCTGGCGCGCGCGCGTGACGGCGACGTACATCAATCGCCGCTCCTCTTCCAGGCCGGCGCGCTCCTGCGCCGCGTTCTCGTGCGGAAAGAGCCCCTGCTCGAGGCCGGTGATGAAGACCACGTCGAACTCCAGTCCCTTGGCGGCATGCACGGTCATCAACTGCACCGCGGTTTCGCCTTCGCCGGCCTGATGCTCGCCGGCTTCCAGCGAGGCGTGTGCCAGGAAGGACGCGAGCGGCCCGCCATTGGCGGCGGGCTCGCCGTCCTGGTCGCTGTCCTCGTAGAGGAAGGTGGTCGCGGCGTTGATCAATTCGTCGAGGTTCTCGAGTCGGTCCTGTCCTTCCTTTTCGGCCAGGTAGTGCTGCCGCAGTCCTGTCTTGTCGATCAGGTGATCGACCACCTCGGGCAAGGAGCGAGCCCGGGTGTCCGCCCGCAGGTCCTCGATCAACGCGACGAAGCGGGCAACCGCCGTGCCGGCCTTGCCGGCCAGACTCGCGGCAGCGTTGTAGAGGCTGGCGTTGTTCCGCTGCGCAGCTTCCTGCAAGGCTTCGAGGCTGCGCGTACCGATGCCGCGGGTCGGAAAATTGACCACCCGGGCAAAGGCCGTGTCGTCGTCCGGGTTGGCGATCAGGCGCAGGTAGGCGAGGGCATGCTTGATTTCCTGCCGGTCAAAGAAGCGCAGCCCGCCGTGCACGCGATACGGCACGCCAGCCGTGAATAGCTGATGTTCGAGGACGCGCGACTGCGCGTTCGAGCGATAGAGCAGTGCGATCTGGTCGCGCCCGATCCCTTCGCGCAGCAGTTCCGAGATCTCGTCGACGATGAAACGCGCTTCATCGAAGTCGGAAATGCCCTCGAAAACCCGGATCGGCTCGCCGGCACCGGCTTCGGTCCACAGGTTCTTGCCGAGGCGGCCGACGTTCTGCTTGATCAGCGCGTTCGCCGCGTCGAGGATGTTGCCGTGCGAGCGATAATTCTGCTCCAGGCGAATTACGCTCGGCAACTCGAACTCGCGCTGCAGGTCGCGCATGTTGCCGATCTCCGCACCGCGGAAGGCGTAGATCGACTGGTCGTCGTCGCCGACGGCAAAGACACAGGCGCCGGGCGTTTCCGGGCGCACGCTGCCGCGCCCGGCGAGGAGCTTCAGCCAGGCATACTGCAGCCGGTTGGTGTCCTGGAACTCGTCTACCAGGATGTGCCGGAAACGCTCCTGATAGTGCCGGCAAAGCGGCTCGTTCCTCTGCAACAGTTCGTACGAGCGCAGCAGCAGCTCGGCGAAATCGACGACGCCTTCGCGCTGGCACTGCCCTTCGTACTCGGTGTACAACTCGACGCGGCGGCTGGTGTAATGATCGTAGGCCTCGGCCTGTGCTGCGCGGATGCCCTGTTCCTTGTGCGCGTTGATGAAATGCATCAGCTCGCGCGGCGGAAACTTCTCGTCGTCGACGTTGAGATTCTTCAGCAAGCGCTTGATCGCCGACAGCTGATCGGCCGCATCGAGGATCTGGAAAGTCTCCGGCAACCCGGCCTCGCGGTGGTGCGCGCGCAGCAGGCGATTGCACAGGCCGTGGAAGGTGCCGATCCACATGCCGCGCGTGTTGATCGGCAGCATCGCCGCGAGACGCGATTGCATCTCTTTCGCCGCCTTGTTGGTGAAGGTAACCGCCAGGATTCCCTGCGGGCCGACCTGTCCGGTCGAGATCAGCCAGGCGATGCGCGTCGTCAACACACGCGTCTTGCCGCTGCCGGCGCCGGCCAGAATCAGCGCGTGCTGTGCCGGCAGCGTCACGGCGGCGAGTTGCGGCGGATTGAGGTTGGCGAGCAGATCGGACATGGATCGGGATTTCCTGGCTTACGGCAGCTTCGGCGGCGCGAAGCTTTCCTCGCTGGTCAGTGTGTTGAGGAAAGCGACGAGCTGGCCGATCTCCTTCTCGGAGAGTTTGCGGTCGATCAGGATCTGGCTCTTGTGCGGATCCGCCTTGCCTCCAGCGGCCATGTAGCGGACTGCTTCTTCGAGGCTGGCGACGCTGCCGTCGTGGAAGTAGGGACCGGAAATGCCGACCGAACGCAGGGTCGGTGTCTTGAACGCCGATGTGTCGGCCGGGTCCTTGCTTACCGCAAAGCGGCCGAGGTCGGGCTGTGCCTTGCCTGCCTCGAGACCGACGTTGTAGAACATGCCGTCGCTGTAGAGGGGCGGCCTGTGGCAGGCGGCGCAGCCGGCCTTGCCGGTGAACAGTTCGGCACCGGCCGCCGCATCGGCCGAGACGGCCGTCTTGTCGCCGGCGGCATAGCGATCCCATGGCGCTTCGCCGCTGTTCAGTGTGCGCAGGAAGGCGGCGAGCGCCTTGGCAATGTTCTCCTCGCTGGGTGCGGCGCCGAAGACCTTCTGGAACCCCGCCTGATAGCCGGGAACGGCAGCGATGACGGCGGTGGCCTTGGCCGGGTCGGCACCGATCTGAGCCTTCCAGGCGGCCGTGATCTGGCCTTCAAGAGTCTTGGCGCGGCCGTCCCAGTACCACGCGGTGTAATAGCCGGTGTTATAGACGGTGGGCGTATGGCGGGTGTTCATGCCACCCCCGACCTTGCGCGACAGCGGCAGTGCGTCGGTCCACCCAAGGTGCCGGAAGTGGCAGCCCTGGCAGGCCATGCTGCCATCGCCCGAGAGACGTTTGTCGAAGAAGAGCTGCTTGCCGAGCGCGGCTTTCTCCGGCGTCGTCGGGTTGTCCGGTGGATCCGGCGGTGCGGGTAGCGCTGACGAGCGGGCATAGCCGACACCGTCCGGTGGCATGCTGCTGCAGGCGAGCAGCCCGGTGGCCAGTCCGGCAAGGACAAGCCAGCGACGCAAAGTCCATTTCATCTCGTTCTCTCCTTCGTTGACGGGTCGCGCGTACGGCAATCGTGGCCGGTGCACGGCGGGCAAAGGCCTGTTTCGACGGCAAACGGGCCGGGCTCAGCCATTGTCTCGCTATCCGGAGGATACGCCAACCCCTGGGCGATGCGGACGAGACGAATGCCGCGCCGGTCACTCGGCCAGGGTAACATCCATGAAATCGACATGCGCGCGGACGTAGGACGCCCGGTAGTGATTATCGTCCTTGTAGATGGGCTTGCCGGCATCGGTAACGACGCGGCAATGGCCTCCCGGACAGAGGTGGGCAGCGGGATCGATCACCACCGCCCCGGCGGTCGCGGCCACCTGGGCAAGGCGTGCACGCAACGCGGCCTGGTCCTCGGCGAGCGCGACCTGCTCCTGAAACGGCTTCACCGTCAAGGCCGACAGCCGGCTGCCGGCAAAGAAGTTTCTCGGCTCGAACTGCTGTCCGCTGGGGTTGTCGAGGACGAAATACACTTTCTTGTGCCGGGCAAGTGTTCTCAGGAAGGCGTCAATTCCGGCGATCTCCGACTCGACATCGATACTGCCGGCGTAGTGCGTGCGCGATTCCAGGAAGTAGAGGTTCCAGGCCCCCGCGACAACGACGGCATCGACTTCCGGATCGACAGCAAGTCGCGCCAGGTCTTGCCTGAACGTCGCGCATCTCTCGACATGGTAGCTATTCACTTGCGCGCTGCCGGGGATCGGCGAACATCCCGGGCTGGTCAGGAAGACAACCGATGGATAGCTGGTCGATCCTCGCTCCAGCAGGCTGACAATCCTCGCTGCGTACTGTTCGAGATGGGAGTCGCCGACATACAGCACGGTCTTCTCGCCGGCTTTCTTCGACCTGACCGGCGTCCCCTGGAAGGTCGTCTTCTCCAGACTGGATGGGTACTCCCAGTCATGAATCGCTTCGAGCATGAGCCCGATGCTGCGGCTGTCGTTTCTGGGGCGAAGCAGTTCGGCCTGCGTGGCGATCCCGAAGGCGAAGAGGGCCGCCATCAGGCCCGCCAGGACGAGCGTGATTCGCTCCCGGCCCGCCCGCACCCGCCTTTCGATGTAGAAATAGGTCAGGTAGGCGAGCAGGAAGGAGAGGGCGACCAGAGCGGCGCGGGTACTGCTGGGCGGCATTCTGCCTCTGGCAATCCACGCGAAGGAAAGCAGCAGCCAGTGCCAGAGATAGAGTGGGTAACTGATCAGGCCGACCCAGACCATACCCCGGCTGCTCAGAAAGGTCCGATTCAGCCAGGCCTGCGGGCCTGCGGAGATGATCAGGAAAGTTCCGAGGGTGGGCAGCAGGGCCCACCAACCCGGGAAGGCGGACTTCCGACTGAGCAGGGCAACCGCTACCAGGATCAGCGACAAGCCGGCAGCCGACTGCCAGTTGCCGGCCCTGGCCAGGGGGCCACGCCGGTGCAGCGCAAGGTAGGCGAGAATCCCGCCTGTCATCAACTCCCAGAAACGCGACCACGGCGAGTAAAAAGCCGCCACCGGGTCGGCGCCTGTCGTCAGGATGTTCGCCGCAAAGGAGGCGATGGCGATGACGATGGTGATCTTCAGAAAGTGCGCCCGGCGTCGCCAGACCAGTGCCAGGAGAAGCGGCCAGACGATGTAGAACTGCTCCTCGATACCCAGTGACCAGAGATGCAGAAAGGGCTTGGTGTAGGCGTCGCTGTCGAAGTAGCCTGCTTCGCCCCAGAGGACGAAGTTCGAAACGAATCCGGCCCCGGCGGCTATGTGCGTTCCCAACTGCTGCAGTTCGTCCACGAAGAGCAGGTACCAGCCGGCGGCCCAGCCTGCCGTCAGGACGATGAGCAGGGCCGGAAAGATGCGTCTGATTCTCCGGGCGTAGAACTCCCGGAAGCTGAAAGTGCCATTTTCGAGGCTGCCGAAGATGATCGTGCTGATCAGATAGCCCGAGACCACGAAGAAGATGTCGACGCCCACAAAGCCGCCCGGGAGGGCTTTCGGGAAGGCGTGAAACAGCACCACGAGGAGCACGCCCAAGGCACGCAGTCCGTCGATGTCGGGACGGTAGCGCGGATGGACCAGAGGCGACGGTTCTGGTTGCTCGAGGGACCAACCCGGTTGGGCACTGTGCATTACCGAAACCCTGGCCGGGCCCTGTCTGGAAGTGGATGGTGACGCCGGTGGTCGTCGGTGCCCATCTCTGTCGCCGGCGGCAGATTTCCGGCGCCGCGATGCGCGACGAATCGCGATCGCCTGCTCAAGGCTGCGCCAGGGCGTTGTTGATCAGGACGCAATCCATCTCGATGACCGACAGGTCGTCGTTCCTGCTGACCGGGTAGAGGCCGCTCGGGACGAAGCCCTTTCCCTCATAGAGCCGCAAGGCATCGAGGTAGTGTGGTGCCTGCGCATAGATCGGCATCAGGGAGATCTCGGAGAGCAGGCAGACGATGCAGCCAAGGGATTGCTGGGCGCCCTGGAACACTTGCAGGTCGTAGCCCTGGGTATCCATTTTCAGGAGAATCCTCGCTGCCTTGGCGAGCTTCTCACGTGCAATGAAGTTGTCGAGCGTGTCCATCGCGATGGTTTCCTGATGGCTTACCGCGATGCTCGGGAAGGCCGTCTTGCCAAAATCGTTCGGGTCGAGCAGCGAACAAAGATCGGAGGAAGCGGTGACGTTGATTATGGCGTCGCCGACCCTCTCGCCGAGAGCAGTGTTGAAAACCTCCCAGTTCGCGTCGTGTTGCGCGATCCGGCGCAACTGCTCGTAGGTGCTGTTGACCGGCTCGAAGGAATAGATCGTACCCCTGAAGCCCTCGCTGCGCAGGAGGAGGGCAAACTGCCCGTCGTTGGCTCCGACGTCGATGACCACGTCGATGGCATGGCGGTGGATGACGTTGCGGAGGTGGGCGCGGAGAGACGGATTCTTCTTTCGCCGGATGAGTTCGTATCCCAATGACCGGGCGAGCGAGTAAAGCAACTTCATGACGAAAGATCCCTGATCGCGATGCGCGATATGATACTGGATCGAGGGCGGCCGACGTGCCGGGTGGGCCAAACAAACGACGAACAGGCGTTACGCTGGCGGATCGGGGTGCCGACCTCGCGAGCCTGTCGGGCCGACGTCAGGCCAGTCTCCGCAGATAAGCGGGAGCGAATTCGAGAACGAAATCCCAGAAAGCACCGAGTGCCGGTGTCAGGTGTTTGTTCTTGTGACGGACGATGTGCCAGCGCCGGATCACGGGGGTACCTTCGACCTTGAGGATCACCAGGCGCGCGGCGCTGAGTTCAAGTCCGAGCGTGTGCTGCGAGATGAAGCTGATTCCCAGGCCGGCGACGACCGCCTGCTTGATCGCTTCATTGCTGCCCATCTCCATGCCGATCCGCGGTTTGATCGAACGTTCCTGAAAGAACTCCTCCATGGCCGAGCGCGTTCCCGAACCGGTCTCGCGCACGATCAGCGTTTCGCCGGCGAGATCCTCGACCGCAACGTTCGCCTGTCCGGCCAGGGGATGCGCGGCGCTGGCAACGATCACGAGGGGGTGCGGCGCGAAGGCGACGGCCGTGGCGTCGAGCTCGGCAGGCGGACGCCCCATGATAGCCAGGTCGACTTCGTTGCCGACAAGCAGGCGAGTCACCGTGTCGCGGTTGTCGATCAGGAGGCGAATGCGAACGTCGGCCTGGACCTTGCGAAACTCGGCCAGCAGGCCGGGCGCAAAATACTCGGCGGTACTGGCGACCGCGACGGCGATGCGCCCACCGCGCAGCCCCTTGAGCGCCAGAAGGGCCTCATCCGCTTCCTTGAGCGACTGCAGGATCTGACGCGTATGGTCTAGCAGGATTTCGCCCGCTTCGGTAAGAAACACCCGTTTGCCGATCCGTTCGAACAGCAGGGCACCGGAGACATCCTCCAGTTGTTTGATCTGCAGGGAGATGGCGGCGTGTGTCAGATGCAGCTTCTCCGCCGCACGCGCAAACGAGAGGTGGCTGGCGGCTACCGAGAAGATTTGCAGTTGACGGATCGTTGCGTTTCTCATATGCAAGGTTTTCTTAAATTAAACAGACAGTATGTTTAACTAGCGCTTTTGTATTGGACCGCTAGAATCTGAGCAGTCCCCGGATCAACAAGAATTTCAACTCCTGGAGTCTCACCATGCTATGCGGCCGTACCAATGTTAACAAGTTCCTGATCGAGGAGCAGCGCCGGAATCCGGCGCTGGCCGGCGATTTCTCGATGCTCATCAGCGATGTCGTTCGCTCGTGCAAGGCAATTGCCCAAGGCGTCTCGCGTGGCTCGCTGGCCGGCGTGCTCGGCGATCACGGCAGCGAGAACGTCCAGGGCGAGGCGCAGAAGAAGCTCGACGTGCTGGCCAACCAGGCCTTCATACACCATTGCGAGTGGGGTGGCCACCTGGCGGCGATGGCGTCCGAGGAAATGGACGACATCTATCCGATCCCCGCCGAGAACCCGCGCGGCAAGTATCTGCTGGTTTTCGACCCTCTCGACGGTTCGTCCAACATCGACGTCAACCTCTCGGTGGGCAGCATCTTTTCCGTACTGCGCTGCCCGGAAAAAGGCAGCGCCGGCACGCCGACCGCGGCGGACTTTCTGCAGCCCGGCAGCCGGCAGGTTGCCGCCGGCTACGCCTTGTACGGTCCGTCGGCGATGCTGGTGCTGACAGTGGGCAACGGTACGCATGGTTTCACGCTCGATCGCAATATCGGCGAGTTCCTCCTGACGCATCCGAATCTGGTCATTGCAGCGGATACCCACGAGTTCGCGATCAACGCCTCGAACGAGCGTTTCTGGGAAAAACCGGTTCAGCGCTACGTCGCCGAGTGCCTGGCCGGCAAGACCGGCGTGCGCGGGAAGGATTTCAACATGCGCTGGGTCGCCTCGATGGTTGCCGAAGTTCATCGCATCCTCATGCGCGGGGGCGTCTTCCTGTACCCGCGCGACAGCAAGGACACGTCGAAGCCCGGGCGGCTGCGCCTGATGTACGAAGCCAATCCGATGGCCATGATCGTCGGCCAGGCGGGCGGCCTGGCGTCAACCGGCAACGAGCGCATTCTCGACGTGCAACCGACCAGCCTGCACCAGCGGGTGCCGGTGATTCTCGGTTCGCGCGACGAAGTCGAGCGCATCGAACGTTACCACCGGGAACATGAAACCGGTGAAGATCAGCCGTTCCGTTCGCCTCTTTTCTCGACGCGCACGCTGTTCCGTGACGATTAGTCGGTCCGGAGCAAGCGACTGAATACACTCCCTATCCCTTTGAGCCACGGAGGCACACAGCATGTCGATCAAGAACCCCGTCATCGCGATCACCGGTTCCTCGGGCGCCGGTACGACGTCGGTCACGCGCGCCTTTCAACACATCTTCCGGCGCGAGAGTCTGAACGCCGCGATCATCGAAGGTGACAGCTTTCATCGCTACGACCGCCTGGAAATGCGCGCGAAGATGGCCGAGAAGAGCCTCGCCGGCGACCATCATTTCAGCCATTTCGGACCCGAAGCCAACCTGCTGGCCGAACTCGAAGGCCTGTTCCGCGAATACGGCGAGACCGGCCGGGGCAGGAGCCGTCACTACGTGCACGACGATGCCGAAGCGGAGAAGTATGGCGCGCCGCCGGGGACATTCACCGAATGGGCCGATCTGCCCAGCGACACCGACCTGCTGTTCTACGAGGGACTGCATGGTGGCGTGAGAAGCGAAGCGGTCGACATCGGCCGCTATGTCGACCTCTGTGTCGGCGTCGTGCCGATCATCAACCTGGAATGGATCCAGAAGCTCCATCGCGACAAGGCGCAACGGGGCTACTCCACTGAAGCGGTGATGGACACCATCCTGCGGCGAATGCCCGACTACATCAATTACATCTGCCCGCAGTTCTCCCAGACGCACGTCAATTTCCAGCGCGTGCCGACGGTCGACACCTCGAACCCCTTCATCGCCCAGGATATTCCGGGGCAGGACGAAAGCATGCTGGTGATTCGCTTCGCCAACCCCAAGGGCATCGACTTCCCCTACCTGCTGAGCATGCTGCATGACTCGTTCATGTCGCGGCCGAACATCATCGTCTGTCCGGGCGGCAAGATGGGCCTGGCCATGCAGATCATCTTCACGCCGATGATCATGCAGCTGATCGACAAGAAGCGCCGCGCGCGCTGACGGGCTGGCAGGTTCACTTCTCGAAGCCTGTTCCCGTGCCCTGATTGAAGGAGATTATTGTGCCGACGCAATCCCGCAAGTTCCGCCGTCGCTGCGCCAACGCGTTGCGCTTTCTCGCCATCGATGCCGTCCAGGCCGCCAATTCCGGCCACCCGGGGATGCCGATGGGCATGGCCGACATCGCCGAGGTCCTCTGGCGTCACCACCTGAAGCACAATCCGGCCAATCCCGACTGGGTCGACCGTGACCGCTTCGTGCTGTCGAACGGGCATGGGTCGATGCTGATCTACGCTCTGCTGCATCTCTCCGGCTACGATCTGCCGATCGAGGAACTCAAGCGCTTTCGGCAACTGCATTCGCGGACTCCCGGCCACCCGGAGTTCGGTATGACCCCGGGTGTCGAAACGACGACCGGGCCTCTTGGGCAGGGCCTCGCTAATGCTGTGGGCATGGCTCTGGCCGAACGTCTGCTCGCCGAGACCTTCAACCGCGCCGAGCACGCGATCGTCGACCACTACACCTATGCCTTCATCGGCGATGGCTGCCTCATGGAAGGGGTTTCGCACGAGGTGTGTTCGCTGGCTGGCCGTTTGTCACTGTCCAAGCTGATCGTCTTTTATGACGACAATGACATCTCGATCGACGGCCACGTCAAGCCCTGGTTCGCCGATGACACGCCGAAGCGTTTCGAGGCCTACGGCTGGCGCGTCGTCCCACACTGCGACGGGCATGACCCCGATTCGATAGAGGCGGCGATTCGCATCGCCAAGACGCAAACCGGGCGGCCGACGCTGATCTGCTGCAAGACGATGATCGGGTTTGGTTCGCCGAACAAAGGGGGCACGCACGACGTGCATGGTGCACCCCTGGGCGCCAGCGAAATCGCCAATACTCGCCGCCAGCTCGAATGGCCATTTGCCGCGTTCGAAATCCCGGACGACGTTCGCCGCGGCTGGGATGCCAGCGCCCGTGGCGAAGCCGCCGAAGAAGTCTGGACGGCGAATTTCGCCGCGTATCGTGCAGCCTACCCCGAAGCGGCAGCCGAATTCGAACGCCGGACGCGCGGTGAGCTGCCGGGCGACTGGCACGCCCGGGTGGCCGCCTTGCTCGACAAGCTGGCGACGCAGACCGGTGCCGTGGCGACACGCAAGGCATCGCAGAACGTGATCGAGGCCGTCGCCCCGCTCCTGCCCGAGTTGCTGGGTGGTTCGGCCGACCTGACCGGGTCGAATCTCACCAACTGGAGCGGCACGCGACCCGCCAACCGGGAGCCGGGCGGCAACTACGTCAGCTATGGCGTGCGCGAGTTCGGCATGACGGCGCTTGCCAACGGGATTGCCCTGCACGGTGGCTTCATTCCCTACACCGCGACCTTCCTGGTCTTTTCCGACTATGCGCGCAACGCCATACGCATGGCGTCGCTGATGCGGCTGCGGCAATTGATGGTTTACACGCACGACTCGATCGGCCTTGGCGAGGACGGTCCGACGCACCAGCCGATCGAACAGGCCGCGTCCTTGCGGCTGATCCCGGGTCTCGACGTGTGGCGCCCGGCCGACGCAATGGAGACGGCGGTGGCCTGGACTGCGGCGCTGGAACGGCAGGATGGCCCCTCCTGCTTCCTCCTTTCCCGGCAGAATCTCCCGGCACTGTCCCGGACCGCCGAGCAGCTTGCCGGGATCAGGCTTGGCGGCTACGTCCTCCGGCACGCCGATGCGGAGATTCCTCAGGTCGTGCTGATTGCCACGGGCTCGGAAGTCGCCGTCGCCGTCGATGCGCAGGCCGCGCTACGCGCGGAGGGTATCGCCGCTTGCGTGGTCTCCATGCCGTGTCAACGACGATTCGACCTGCAGGCCCAAGCGTATCGGCAGGAAGTGCTGCCGCCATCGCTGCCGATAGTCGCCGTCGAAGCCGGACATCCCGACCTGTGGTGGAAGTATCTCGGTGGCCATGGTGCTGTGGTCGGTATCGACCGCTTTGGCGAATCCGCGCCGGCTGCCGAACTCTACGAGTTCTTCGGGATCACTGTGGCAAGGGTCGTCGCCGAGGCACGGCGTCTGGTCGGCGCAACGCCGCCGGGCGCGGCCACGTCGTGCTAGAAGGATAGTGAGATAGTGAGGATAGTGCCGGCAGGCTCGACAAGCAAGGCGGCCCGGTCAGCTTGGCCGCCCGCTTGTCGCGGTCGTCAAAGGGCCGGATACTTGGCCGGGTCGGACATCTTCTCGAGTACCTTGCCGAGTTCCGGCGCAGTCAGCTTTTCATCGTAGATGCCGGCGCTCACCTGGATGCCGGTGGTGAAGGATATGTCCGCCGCCAGGGCATAGGAGAGCTTCCGCGAAAGCTTGCCGGCCCCCGGCTTCTGCCACATGTATTCCACCCAGCCGCCACGCGGTTCGCTACCGACCTTGCAGAGTTCCTTGAAGATGAACTTGCCCGCATTGTCGGTGATCTGCATGATCGGCTGGCCGACCAGATCGGGCCGCAAGGGGTGTGCCATCATTCTGTTGCGGCGGCAGTCGTAGACGAAGACATAGCTGTCCTTCCACACCCATTTGCCATCCTTGTTGTTGAACTCCGCGTAGCCGGCCGAGCCCTTGTCGTGCAGGAATTTGGCGGCCGCCCGCACGTTGTTGACGGCCTCTTCGGCAGTTGCGATGTCCGCATCGGCGGCACTCGCGCAGGGTACAAAGCCGCAAGCGGCCAAAGCCGCGATCAGGCCGATCGCTTTCCCATTTTTCATAGCATCTTGCTCCTTCAGAACTTGTTCACGATGTCGGCTGGTCCGGTCGCTGCCAGGAAGTCCTGGCGAGCCGGCCACCGACCTGACTGACCCTAGCCGATCCACGGCCTGCCCACCGGCAGGATGTCGCGGCCAAAGACGTCGGCATAAATAATGTGCGCCATGATGTACCAGGCCATCGCGGCCGTGACCATCAGCTCGTAGCCGGCGACAACGGTGAGTTCGGGATAGCCGAAGTGCGCAAGATCGAGCAGGATGAACCCGATCAACAACAACGTGAACGTCAGTGCCAGAGCGCCGTGAATGCGCAGCGAGCCGATCCACAGGATGAACGTGAAGAGCGTCCACGCCACGAGGAACCAGCCGACGTCGGTCTTGCTCGAGGTGTACAGGTTGTAGTGGTTGCCGATCAGGAGCAGCGCCAGCGCGATCCAGAAACAGCCGTAGGCGGTAAAGGCGCAATAGCCGAAGTTGTTGCCCGTTTTCATCTCCTGCAAGCCCGCGATCATCTGCGCCAGCCCGCCAAAGATGAGTCCCAGCCAGATGACCGGGCCGAGGCCCATCCAGCCGACGTTATGAAACTGCAACACCATCGTCGTCAAACCAAAACCGGCCAGACCGACAACCGCCGGATTTCCCAGCTTCTGCTCCGCCATCACTACCCCCGTGGACAAGAATGAGCGGCTGGGACAGGAGACCCAGCCGCGAGAAAAAGGGGCTCCTCGCCCCGTTCGGGGTCGGAAACCACCTGATCCGAACCCCAGGAAGCGCATTATACCATGCTGATAGCATCGGAGACAAGCCGGAACTGCCGTGAAGTTACAGTGAAACCGCCATTCATGCGGTCAATAAACACGCACCGTCAATGCGTTGAGAATTCCATTTGTTGCAGTGACGTGCCGATGCGGTGAGCCTGTAGTCCTGGTTCCAAGGTGGCGGATTCGTCCGCGATGCGGGCTTGCCTCTGACGACCAGCGCCAAGCGACGACGCCCGCTGCAGTGGTGCGGATCAGCCTGCAGATCACAGGGGGGGGCGTCTGCGGTGTGCTCAGACCGTGAACTGGTTGACCGATTTTTCCATCCGCTCGACGATCGAACTCAGCCGGCTGACCATCACGTCGGTGTGCGCGACCACCGAAACGTTCTGTTCGGTCATCGCTGCTACCTGCTCGACGTTCTGGGCCAGTTGGGTCATCGCTGCCTGTTGTTCGACCGACGCATGCGAGATCTCGTCGACGCGCCGGATCGTGTCGTCCATCTCGTCCTTGATCCTTTGCAACGCTTCCTGTGAGGAATGAACGAGGTTTACGCCTTCGCCAACCTGGGCGGCGCCGGCGCGCATGCCATCGACGGCGAGCTTCGTCTCGCTCTGGATGATGGCGATCATGGCGCTGATCTCCTGAGTTGCCTTGCCGGTGCGCTCGGCGAGCTTGCGCACCTCGTCGGCGACGACAGCAAAGCCGCGTCCCTGCTCGCCGGCACGTGCTGCCTCGATAGCGGCGTTGAGCGCCAGCAGGTTCGTCTGATCGGCGATCTCTTTGATGACGCTGGCAATCTGGCTGATTTCCGCCGAACGTTGGCCCAGGGTTTCGACCTGTTCCGCAGAGACCGTGACCGTTTCCGAGAGTGAAAGAATCGCTTCGCAGGCCTGCCCGGATCGCTCGAAGCCATCGCGTGATACCTTGCCGGTATGATGCGCGACCTCACGCGTCGAGCGCGCGTTCTCCGCCACTTCGCCGATCGACATCGTCACCTCTTCGACCGCCGCTGCCGCGGAGGAGGTCGCGTCGCTCTGCTTGCGCGCCGATTGGTGAACTTGCTGCACGCCGGCTCCGACCTCGTGGGTCGCGCTGCCAACCTGCGCCGCGACGTCGGCCATTCCCTGCACGGTTGCCTGGACGGAGGAAACGAAATTGTCGGTCTTCTGGATTACCGTGCCGATCAGGTCATGGCGTTGAGAATTTACGCGTTGCTTGAGGTTGCCGGTAGTCAGGAGGCCATCGAGCCAGGCACCGAAGGCGTTGAGATCACGAATGACGCGCGGCGCGTAGACGAAAAGAAAGCACAGGCCGTACAAGCCCAGGACGGTCGCGACGACGTCGAGGGCAGTCGCGAGTGCGCCGCTGCCGAGGTTCCCCCCCGCCAAGCGCATCGCGGCGCCGGCAACTGCAGCGATGCCGATCAGGGTGAGCTGGATCGGCAGCGCGAGAACCGCCCGGACCGACGCCGCCCGACGATCGACGACCCGGCCATGTTCGACCTGAAGCTCCCACACACTTGACTCCGTTGGCCGTGAGCGCTAAGCTCTGGGCATGCGTCTCTGTGGCCAAGAATTCTCCATCGACCTTCTGGATCGAATCCGGGAGGCCGTCACGTCGGTGCCGGAGATATCGCGTCGGGCGCTGTCGCGGCGGGTTTGCGAGTGGCTCGATTGGCGTACCACGACGGGCGGTTGGCAGGAAGGCGGCTGCCGCAAAGCGTTGGCACAGCTCGTGCGGCGCCAGGTCATCGAACTTCCGGCCGTCCGGGCCCGATTCACGCCACGCCAGCCGACCACGCTGGAAGTGGAAGACCTCCGCGTCAGTGGGCCGCTGGCAACGCTGGGTGCCGTCGAGTTGGTGGCCGTCGAGGCGGGGAGTCGGGAAGCACAAATCTGGCGCGCGCTGATGGCGCGCGAACACTACCTGGGCGAAAAGCCCCTCTGTGGTGCCCAGTTGCGCTACCTGGTGCGCTGCGAACTCTACGGCTGGCTGGGAGCGCTCGGTTTCACCTCGGCGAGTTGGGCCCTGAAGGAGCGTGACAAAGCGATTGGGTGGGATGATGCGGCGCGTCGGTACAACCTGCGGCAGGTGGTGGCGAATGCCCGCTTCTTGATCCGACCGGGCGTGCAGGTGCCGAATCTTGCCTCACACGTGCTCGGACTCGCGAGCCGGCGACTGCCGGCGGACTGGGAAGCGCGCTACGACGTACGGCCGCTGTTGCTGGAGACCTTCGTCGATCCCACGCGTTTTCCCGGCCACTGCTACCGCGCGGCCAACTGGATGGACGTCGGAACCACCTCTGGGCGCCGTGATGGCGTGGCCAAACAGATCTTCCTGCTGCCATTGGACACGCAGTGGCGCGAGCGATTGTCCGCGAAACCCCACGACGGCCTGCGCACCTCCCCCCGTGCGCCGGCGAGCAACTGGGCGGAAGAAGAATTTGCCACCGTTCGCTGGTACGATGAGCGCCTCAAACGACGGCTGGTGTCCCTTGCGCTCGACTTCTTCCATCGCCCGCAGGCGAATGTCCCCGAAGCCTGCGCTTCGCGCGCCGGCACGATGGCCGCGTATCGCTTTCTCCGTAACCGCCAGGTGAACCTGCAAGCGATTCTGACCCCGCACATCGAAGCGACCATCGAGCGCATTCGAGCGCACCGGATCGTCCTGGTCCCGCAGGATACGACGACGCTCAACTATTCGCATCATCCCGCAACCCAAGGACTGGGCCCGGTCAACACCACGCGCGACCAGGCCGTCGGCTTGATGCTGCACGACACCGTGGCGTTCAGCGTCGAGGGGACACCGCTCGGCGTCCTCGACGCCCAGTGCTGGGCACGCGATCCCGACGAGCACGGCAAGAGCGAGGAACGTAAGCATCTGCCGATCGAGGAAAAGGAGAGCATGAAGTGGCTGAACAGCTTCGCTCGGGTGGCTGAAGTTCAGGCGCTGTGCCCGGAAACCCTGTTGGTGAGCATGGGGGATCGGGAGTCGGATATTCATGATCTGTTTGCGCTGGCCGCGCGCGATCCGGCAGGGCCGAAGTTGCTGGTGCGGGCCGAGCGTACCCGGCAGCGGCGAGTGGAGAACGAAGCCCTGTGGGACTTCATCAGCCGCCAGTCGCCCGCCGGCGAAATCACCCTGCACATTCCCCGGCGGGGCAACCGCCCGAAGCGCACGGTGGTGCTGTCCGTGCGCTTCGCCGAAGTGACGCTGCAGCCGCCGCGCGACAGTCGCCTGCCGGCGGTTGAGCTGTGGGCGGTTCATCTATACGAAGAGAACACCGACGATCCCGAGCCAATCGAGTGGATGTTGCTGACCACCGTGCCGGTTAACACCTTCGACGATGCCGTTGAACGCGCCGAGTGGTACGCCGCGCGCTGGGGGATCGAGGTCTTCCACCGCACCCTGAAGAGCGGCTGTCGGATCAAGGATCGCCAACTCGGCACCGCCACGCGCTTGCAGGCGTGCCTGGGGATCGACATGGTGGTGGCGTGGCGCATCTACCACTTGACGATGCTCGGGCGCGAGGTTCCCGATCATCCATGCACCGTCTTCTTCGAAGAAGTGGAATGGAAGGCCTTGCACTGCTATCACTACCAGACCTCGGTACCCCCCGACGAACCGCCCAGCATGGCTCAAGCGGTGCGCATGCTGGCGAAGATGGGCGGCCACCTCGGACGTCGCGGCGACGCTCCGCCCGGTACCCAGGTGCTCTGGCGCGGTCTGCAGCATCTCGACGTGGCCGTCCAGATGTACAACATCTTCACCCTCTCACCTGCGCCTCGAATCTGGCGCTCCTACCCCGAAGGCTATCCGTCGCACCCCCAGGCGCCTTGAGTGGCAGCGGAGTCAAGTGAGGGCAAAGGCCAGCATGTTCGACGCGGGTGCTCTTGTCACCCTCCCGGATTTGCTTGTACGCGGCATCGGCGGTATTGATCTCTGTGCGGCTCGGCCGACTGCGCACCGACTGGTAGCCGACGACCTGGCCACCTTCGCGCACCGGCGAGACGTTGGCAACGACCCAATAGAAGCCGCCGTCCTTGCGACGATTCTTGACCAGGCCGCACCAGGGGCGACCGGCCTTCAGATCGCGCCACATGTCGGCGAACGCCTCCTCGGGCATGTCCGGATGGCGAACCAGATTGTGCGGCTGCCCGATCATTTCCTCACGCGTGAAGCCGCTGACCTTGGCGAAGGCCTCGTTGGCTTCGACGATGACTCCTTTCGCATCCGTGCGCGAATAGATGAACTCGTTGTCAGGCAGGATCGTTTCGAGATTGGTTACCGGCAGGTTCTTCCGCATTTTCTTGCACTCCGCTTGTGGTCTGGCCAGAATCATAGCTAATCGCCGGTATTTAGGCGACACTTCTTGGCGGACGGGGCCGGGAATCAGACACCACCGGCAATGCTTGCGGGGCCAATCGCGCTCAGCCTTGCTGCGCTTTGGTAGAATGGCTTTTTGTCCCGGTTGCGCCAAGCCCAATGACACGCAAGATTCTCGTCACTTCCGCCCTGCCGTATGCCAACGGCGCAATCCACCTTGGTCATCTGGTCGAGTACATTCAGACCGACATCTGGGTACGCTTCCAGAAGATGCGCGGCCACGAGTGCTGGTACGTGTGTGCCGACGACACGCACGGCACACCCATCATGCTGCGTGCAGAGGCCGAGGGAATCACTCCCGAGACGCTGATCGAACGTGTGCAGGGCGAGCATGCCCGCGATTTTTCCGGCTTCCATATCGGTTTCGACAACTACTACACGACCCATTCCGACGAGACTCGCCGCTGTGCCAACGAGATCTACGCCCGGTTGCAGGCGGCCGGTCTGATCGAAACGCGCGTCATCGAGCAGTACTACGACCCGCTCAAGCAGATGTTCCTGCCCGACCGTTTCATCAAGGGGGAATGCCCGAAGTGCGGTGCGCACGACCAGTACGGTGACAACTGCGAAAGCTGCGGCGCTGCCTATACCGCGAACGACCTGAAGAACCCGTATTCGGCGGTTTCCGGCGCCAGACCGGAACTGCGGCAGTCCGAGCACTATTTCTTCAAGCTCTCCGACCCGCGCTGCCAGACCTTTCTGCGCCGCTGGACGCAGGCAGAAGGCCGCCTGCAGAGCGAAGCGGCCAACAAACTCCAGGAGTGGCTGGGAGCCGAGGGCGAGAATCATCTGACCGACTGGGACATCTCGCGCGACGCACCTTACTTCGGCTTCGAAATCCCCGGCGCGCCCGGCAAGTACTTCTACGTCTGGCTGGACGCGCCGATCGGCTACATGGGGGCGTTCCGCAATCTCTGCGACCGGCAAGGTCTCGACTTCGACGAGTACTGGCGGCCGGGTTCGGCAACCGAGCTCTATCACTTCATCGGCAAGGACATCCTTTATTTCCACGCCCTGTTCTGGCCGGCA
The DNA here is from genome assembly GCA_017302455.1 of Accumulibacter sp. Taxonomy (GTDB): domain Bacteria; phylum Pseudomonadota; class Gammaproteobacteria; order Burkholderiales; family Rhodocyclaceae; genus Accumulibacter; species Accumulibacter phosphatis. The sequence goes on along the minus strand of JAFLDO010000013.1, from coordinate 50,471 downwards.
GAACTCGAGCACGCCGGGTATCGCACGCCGAGCAAGGTCTTTGCGCATGGCTTCCTGACCGTTGACGGCGCCAAGATGTCCAAGTCACGCGGCACTTTCATCACCGCCGAAAGCTATCTCGCGCAGGGCCTGGACCCGGAATGGCTGCGCTACTACTACGCGGCGAAGCTGTCGAGTTCGATGGAGGATATCGACCTCAATCTCGATGATTTCATTGCCCGCGTCAACTCGGACATGGTCGGTAAGTTCGTGAACATCGCCAGCCGCTCGGCTGGCTTCGTCGTCAAGCATTTTGCCGGCCAGCTGTGCACCTGTGACGAAAGCCTGCCGGCGATCCAGGCCATCCGTGACCGGCGCGCGCTGATCGCGGACCATTATGAAGCGCGCGACTTCGGCAAGGCCATTCGCGAAATCATGGCCCTCACCGACCTCGCCAATCAGTATGTCGACAGCGTCAAGCCCTGGGAACTCGCCCGCCAGGCTGGGCGCGAGAGCGAACTCCAGGCCGCCTGCAGCAATGCGCTCAACCTCTTTCGCCTGTTCGCCATTCTGCTCAAACCGGTCCTGCCGGCCCTCAGTGCCAGGGCCGAGGCATTTCTCAACGTCGCCCCGTTTGTCTGGGAGGACTCGGCTACCGTTCTCGCCGCCGGGCATGCGATCAATGCCTACCGGCACCTGATGACGCGCGTGGACAGGAAGCTCGTCGAGGCGCTGGTCGAAGCCAATCGCGAATCGCGCGCGCCACTCCCGCAGGCCGCGCCGCAAAAACACGCCGAGCAGCAGGAGAAGGCGGCCGTCGTCGCCGTCGCGCAGGCTGCCGTGGCAACCGCCGCCGGACCACACGTCAGTCTCGACGACTTCATGCGGATCGACCTGCGCATAGCCCGCATCAGCGAGGCGGCGCACGTCGATGGCGCCGACAAGCTGGTTCGCCTGCTGCTCGACATCGGCCCGCTCGGCAGCCGGCAGGTCTTTGCCGGGATCAAGGCGGCCTACGATCCGGCGGCGCTCGTTGGCCGGCTGACGGTGATGGTCGCCAACCTCGCCCCGCGCAAGATGAAATTCGGCATGTCCGAGGGAATGGTTTTGGCTGCCTCGGATCCCGACGGTCAAGCGCCGGGGATTTTCCTGCTCGCGCCGGACGCCGGGGCCGCACCCGGCATGCGCGTCAAGTAGGCGGTATGCAGGCACGCCAACGCTCGCGGGTTACGCCGCGTGTGCTGTTGTTTGCGCTGCTCGATGTCGTCGGCATGCTGATCCTGGCGAGCGGTGCGTTGTGGTTGGCCCGGGGCGAGACGCTGTTCATTCCCGACTTCCCGACCAGTACGCCAACGGCGGTGATTACCGTCGCTGCCGGCGTTGCCCTGATGGTCTGGGCAGTCGCCGGAATTCTGCGCGAGTTGATCGGGCGTCCGGCGGAGCCCGACGCAGACCGTCCCTGACCTCGCGGCGGGATGCAGCGGAGCCACGCTCTTCCCACTTCGCCAGGCAATATTGTCAATGGCGGTCGCGCGCCAAGCCCCAATCGGGTGCACAGCCCTTGCCGGCACCAGCAAGGCGTCTGCCATGATGTTCCCGCGATTCGCCCCATTAAGAGGACTTTAAGGATCAGCTCGCAAACTGGTGGCAATTCTTCACCAGGGATCTGCCATGCAGACCGCAAGACGCGACGTGTTCGACAGCCGTTCCAGCCCAGTCCTCGTCACCCACAGTGTCGTCGGTTCACCGCGGCGCAAGGAAACCGAGTCCTTCATCCGGACGGTCTTCGCGCGGCACCACGGCGCCGACGTATCGTCGTTTGCCCCCAACCTGCTGCTCCTCGAACAGCATGACCGGACAGTCGCCGCCACCGGTTGGCGTGCTGCGGCGAGTGACGCGCTGTTTCTCGAGCGTTATCTCGACCAGCCGGTCGAGCAGGCCATGGCTGAACTCGCCAACCAGCGCGTGCGCCGTGAGCGTATCGTCGAAGTCGGGAATCTGGCTGCCGAGAAGCCTGGCGGGACGGCTCAAGTGGTGCTCGCTCTCGCCGTTCACCTCGACCGCCTGGGCTATGAGTGGGTCGTGTTCACCGCCACCCGCGAACTGATCGGCATTCTTGGCCGCCTGGGGCTGCCCTTGCTGGCGCTGGCCTCGGCCGACCCCGCCCGCCTCGGTGACGATGCCGCCGCCTGGGGCCACTATTACGACACGCAGCCGATCGTCGTCGCTGGTCGCATCCGCATGGCTCTCGAGCGGATCGGCCGGCGCCCATGAGCGGCGATCTGCTGTTTGCCGCACTGGCCGCCAGAGCGCCGGACGAGGTCGTCCTGCAGGGAACGACGCAGACCTGGCGTACCGCGGAGCTGCTGTCGGCGATCGAGCTGCTGGCCAGCCGGCTGGCCAGCAGTCGCGTTCTTGCCGTGCTGGCTGACAATGGCCCGGCGTGGGTGATCGCCGATCTCGCCGCCCTGCGCGCGGGAATCGTGCATCTGCCGTTACCCGATTTCTTCAGCCAGGCGCAGCTCGCGCACGCGCTCGAGCAAAGCGGCGCCGACACGCTCCTCACCGACCAGCCGGCACGCATAGCCAAGCTGGATCTGGGGTTCGCGATCGGCGGCAAGTGGCATGGCCTTGTCTGGATGCAGCGCTCGGCCGTGAGCGTGTCGCTGCCCACGGCCACTGCCAAGGTGTCGTTCACCTCGGGCAGCACCGGTACCCCCAAGGGGGCATGCCTGAGCGCCGCCGGCCTGCTCGATACCGCCCGTGCCGTTGCCAGTCGCCTGGCCGACCTGCCGATCCGCAGGCATCTGGCGGTCCTGCCTCTGCCCTTGCTGCTCGAGAACAGCGCCGGAGTCTACGCGCCACTGTTGCGCGGTGCCGAAGTCTGCCTGCCTGATCTGCAGCGCCTGGGATGGCGGGGCATGGCCGGTTTCGACCCGGCCGCGCTACAGCGCGAAGTCGACGCGGCGCGTCCGGACAGCCTGATCCTCGTGCCCGAACTGCTCAAGGCATGGAGCCTGTTCCTGACGGCGGCTGGGCAACGCGCGCCAGCGGCACTGCGCTACCTCGCCGTCGGCGGCGCCCGCGTCTCCCCGGCTCTGCTGAGCGAGGCGCGGGCGCTCGGCTTGCCCGCTTACCAGGGCTATGGATTGACCGAGTGTGGCTCGGTGGTCAGCATCAACCGCCCCGGTGACGACGGCAACGATGTCGGACGCCCCCTCGACCACGTCGGCGTGCGTATCGTCGACGGTGAAGTTCGCGTCGCTGCGCGCGCATTCCTCGGCTACGTCGGCGAGCCGCCGATCGAGACCGCCGGGACGCTCGTGCCGGCGCGCGAGTTCGCCACTGGCGACCTGGGCTGCTTCGACGCCGACGGTCATCTGCATCTGTCGGGTCGGTGCAGGAATCTGTTGATCACGTCCTACGGCCGCAACATCGCCCCCGAATGGGTCGAGTCGGTCCTCCTGGCGCAGCCAGCCATCGCCCAGGCGGTTGTCGCCGGCGACGGCAAGCCCTGGCTCAGCGCCGTGCTCGTCGGATCGCCCGGCGTCGACGCTGCCGGCCTGGCTGCTGCCGTCCAGCGGGCCAATGCTGCGCTGCCCGACTACGCGCGTGTCGCGCGCTGGATCGCAGCCGCACCGTTCGGCGCAGCGAACGCTCTGGCCACCGGCAACGGGCGACCAATTCGCAGCGCCATCTTCACTCAGTATGCTGCCGAACTGGCGGCACTCTATCTTGATCAGGAAGCCACCAATGTCGTTTTATGAACAACTGATCGCTGCCACAGCCGCCGAGCGCGCGCATCTGCTGGCGGCACCGGTCATCGCCGACTGCCTGCAGGGACGCGTCAGCAGGGCCAGCTACCTGGCCTTCCTGGGGCAGGCGTATCACCACGTTCGCCATACGACGCCTTTGCTGATGACCCTCGGCGGCCGCCTGCCCGAACGTCTGGCATGGCTGCGGCGAGCGGTCGCAGACTACATCGACGAGGAGATCGGCCACGAGGAATGGATCCTCAACGACATCGCCGCCGCCGGCGGCGATGCGGCGGCCGTGCGCAACAGCCAGCCGGAATTGCCGGCCGAAGTCATGGTCGCCTACGCCTACGACCTGCTCAACCGCGGCAATCCAGCGGCGTTCTTCGGTATGGTTTTCGTTCTCGAAGGCACCAGCATCGCCCTGGCCCTGCAGGCGGCCGATCGCATCCAGGAGGCGCTGGCACTGCCGAATGCGGCTTTTTCGTACCTGCGCTCGCACGGTACGCTGGACCAGGAGCACACCCGGCATCTGGCCGATCTGCTCGCGCGCATGGTGCCCGACGATCAGGCCGATGTGCTGCGCAGCGCGCGCGTTTTCTACAAACTCTATGGCGATGTCTTCCGGGCACTGCCGCGCGAGGAACCATCATGGACTTGAAGAATGCCCGCATTCTCCTGACCGGCGCCAGTGGTGGCCTTGGCCAGGAACTGGCTCGCCAGCTGAACGACGCCGGCGCCGCACTGCTGCTCGCCGGGCGCGATCAGGGCCGCCTGGCCGCCCTCTCGACGTCGCTGGGAACTGGCGTCGCCAGTGTCTGCGCCGATCTCGGGCGGCCGGCGGGAGTCGTCGCCCTGGCGGGTGCCGCGCGCGAGTTCGGCATCAATGTCCTCATCAACAATGCCGGTGTCGGCGCTTTCGGCCTGTTCGAGAATCAGGATTGGCCGACGATCGAGGGGGTCCTCGCCACCAACCTGGAAGCGCCGGTTCGTCTGACGCACGCGCTGCTGCCATGGTTGAAGGCACAGCCGCAAGCGGCGATCGTGAACATTGGTTCGACCTTCGGCAGCCTGCCGTTTCCCGGCTTCGTCGCCTACTCGGCGGCCAAGGCCGGGCTGCGCGGGTTTTCCCAGGCCTTGCGTCGTGAACTTGCCGATTCGCTGGTGTCGGTCGTCCACATCGCGCCGCGCGCCATCGATACGCCGCTCAACAGCGACCCCGTCAAGGCGTTGAACCGGGCGCTGAAGAACCACAGCGACAGCGCCGAAGACGTCGCTCGGCAGATCGTGCGCGCCCTGCGTCGTGGCGACGGCGAGAGTCATTTCGGATTTCCGGAGCGCCTCTTCGCCTGGATCAACGGTTTCGCCCCCGCGCTCATCGACCGCGGCCTGGCTGGCAAGCTGGCGATCATCAAACAGCACTCTTCCTCCTCCTCCTCTTGATCTCCTGTGAAAGGACTTCCGCCAATGAACATCATCGTCCGCCAGGCAGGCGCATTTCTTGCCCTGCCACTGTTTCTTGCCTGCACTACCCTGGCCGCTGCCGCAACGCCCGAAGAACTGATCCGGCCGATTCAGGAACAGTGGGCGGAGATCAAGTATCGCCAGCCGGAAAAGCAGCAGGCCGAAAGCTATCGCCTGCTGGCCGCCCAGGCGAAGAAGATCGTCGAAGCCAATCCGAAAATGCCCGAGCCGCTGATCTGGGAAGGCATCGTCGTGTCGAGCGAGGCCGGTGCCAAGGGCGGCCTCGGGGCGCTGTCGCTGGCCAAGGAAGCGCGCCAGCTTCTGGACGAGGCTCTGAAGCTGAACGACAAGGCCCTCAACGGTTCGGCGTACACCAGTCTGGCGACGCTGTATGCCAAGGTGCCGGGCTGGCCGGTCGGCTTTGGCGACAAGGAGCGTGCCGAGGAGTACTTCAAGAAGGCGCTCGCGATCAACCCGGACGGTATTGACCCGAACTTCTTTTACGGTGAGTATCTGGCCGATCGGGGCCGCACTGGCGAGGCGCTCACCTATCTGGAAAAGGCGCTCAAGGCGCCGCCGCGGCCGGGCCGCGAAGTGGCCGATAGCGGCCGCCGCCAGGAGATCCAGGCCCTGTTGGCCAAAGTCAGGAAGGAAGGCAAGTAAGTGCGGATTTTGCTGGTTGAAGACGATTCCTTGCTCGGGGACGGCATCCGTGCTGGTCTGAAGCTGGCAGACTACGCGGTCGACTGGGTGCGCGACGGCGAGGCGGCGCGCCTGGCTTTGCTCGACCACGCCTATCAGGCTTGCGTTCTCGATCTCGGCCTGCCCAAGCGCGACGGCCTGTCGGTCCTCAAGGACTTGCGCGCGCGCGGCAATCACCTGCCGGTGCTCATCCTCACGGCACGCGACAGCAGCGCCGACAAGATCGCTGGGCTCGACGCCGGCGCCGACGATTACCTCACCAAGCCTTTCGATCTGCCCGAACTGCAGGCGCGCTTGCGGGCGCTGATTCGCCGCGCCGGCGGCGCCGCGACACCGACGCTCGAGCACGCCGGCGTCGTTCTCGAACCGGCAAGCAAGCGGGTGCTGCGGGATGGCCAGCCGATCGCCCTGTCGGCGCGCGAGTACGCCCTGCTGCATGATCTGCTGAGCCACAAGACGCACATCCGGACGCGCAGCCAACTCGAGGAGAGTCTCTACGCCTGGGGCGAGGAAACCGGCAGCAATACCGTCGAAGTGTACGTCCACCACCTGCGCAAGAAACTCGGGACCGACTTCATCCGCACCGTTCGCGGTCTCGGTTACCAGTTGGGTGACGCCGGCTGATGCCGAAATCGCTGCAGTGCGCGCAGGTCCGGTCATTGCGCTGGCGCCTGCTGCGCACCGTCTGCATCGCCGCGCTGCTGGGCCTGGCACTGAGCGGCGCGCTGAGTTACCAGCAGGCACAGCACGAGGCAGAAGAACTGATGGACGGGCATCTGGCGCAATCGGCCCGACTCCTGCTGGCGCTCGTGCGCGACAACGAGAGTCACCTGGCGGATCTCGCCGCGCGTCTGGCAACCGTACGCAGCGATCAGGCAAATCTCTACGAACCGCCGCTCGAGTTCCAGATCGGGCGCGCCGACGGGTCGCTGCTGCTGCGCTCGGAGCATGCGCCGGGCATCCCCTTGTCGGCCGCGACGGGCTATTCGGTCATCGAACACGACGGCCATCCCTGGCGGATGCTGAACATGCAGGCCGCGTCCGGCGACTACCGGGTGCAGGTGGGACAGTCGATCACCCTGCGCGACCGCGCCGCGCTCGAGGTTGCCGGTCAGTCGGTGTTGCCGATTGCAGCGATTTCCCCTCTGCTTCTGCTGCTGATCTATTACTCGGTCCGTAGCGGCCTGAAACCGCTTGATGACCTGGCCGCCGATGTCGCTTCACGGTCGCCGGAGAACCTGGGCCCACTCGCCAATCGCGCGGCGCCGAGCGAAGCCCAGCCGCTCGTGGCCGCCCTCAACCGGCTGCTCTTCAGGCTGCGCGACACGCTGGAGAGCGAGCGCCGTTTCACTGCCGACGCGGCGCACGAACTGCGCACGCCACTGGCCATCGTCAAGATCCAGGCACAGGTCGCCCAACTCAGCCCCGACGCCAACGACCGCCAGCACGCACTGAGGCAGATCGTCGCCGGTGCCGACCGCGCGACGCGCGTACTCGAGCAACTGCTGCGTCTGGCGCGGCTCGATCCGCTCGCGCGACTGCCCAACCCGGTCGAGGTCGGCCTGGCCGAACTGGCTCGGCAAGGCTTGGCCGACTTCCTGCAAAGCGTCGACGCCAGGGACATCCGGCTACAGACGGCCGGCTCGCCCTTGCTGGTCCGCGGCGACGCGGAACTGCTGCAGATCGTGCTGCGCAATCTCCTCGACAACGCCCTGCGCTACACGCCTGCGGACAGCAGGATCCACGTCTTCGCCCGTCGGCAAGGCGGCGAGTTGTCGCTCGGCGTCGCCGACGATGGCCCGGGCGTGCCGCCGACCGAGTTGCCGCGGCTCGTCGAACGCTTCTATCGCGGTCGCGAGGCGAACGCTGAAGGCAGTGGCCTCGGTCTGGCAATCGTCCAACGGATCGCCGAATTGCACGACGCACGCTTCGAAGTGGAGAATCTGGCGGCCGGCGGTTTCACTGCGCGCTTGCGCTGGTGCAGGTCGCCGACGGCCTAGCCAGTTTACGCGGCAAGACTTGCCCATGGTTTCGTGATCGAGTGCTGTATTGGGTCCGGAAGACACGGCCCCGGAGATCGCAATGCCCAACTTGACCATCACCACAGATGAATCGACCCTGCGATGCGCGCGGATCGAAGCTGCGAGGAGCAAGACCAGCGTTTCAAAGCTGGTGGAGAAACCCTCGCGCGTGCCAGCCAGCAGAAGGACTGTACGCCGCCGCCATGCAGGACTTCTTGTCGCGCGGCCCTTCCCCTGAATCTGCGGTTCGTGAAGATGGCCGATCTGGCCCACACGTGAGGATCTGCACGGACGTCTGGCGAGCCAGTGAGCGGGTCTTTGTCGATACGAACGTTATCGCCCACGCGCGTGATGGCAGGGAGGATGGCCTGGTGGTTGATGCCCAGTTGACCACCGTCAAATCCGTTTGCGGTGGCTGCGCTGCCGGCCGAGTGAAGCGTGTCAGGCTGGGGGCTGTACTCGAGTAGGGCGAGCAGAAAGAGGGTTGTGAACAGGACGCGCGGTCGGCTTGCACTACTAAGTATGCCGGGCAAGTCGATGCGGCGTCTTTCCTCGCTGCCGGCGTGGCGATCGCTTGTTGTCCTTGCTCGTGAGCAGATGCCCCGCCGTGGGGCGTCTGCTCACGAGTCAGTGCTCAGCAGCGTCGACGCGCCAAACGCAGGCCGGCGAAGCCGAGGCCCAGCAGGGCCAGCGCGGTCGGCTCCGGCACAGTCGTCGTTGGGCCGGCGGGTGCGTTCAGGACAAACCTCTCGGGCGTTCCCTCGAACGTTGTCCAGTTTGCAGCATCAGTGCTTGTCGCGTAATTGAAGATGTCAAAGAATGCAAACCCTCTATCGTCCGATGATTTGAACAGATACTCGATGGACTGGAACAAGCCGATACCCGGCACGAAGTCGTTGGACAAGCTGTACACCTGTTGAGACGCCGAGAACTTGGTAGGGCCACCGTCCTTCTCCACCTTCCCGTCGACCTCGCCATACGAGTAAACGTAGGCTGAATTCCCGTCGGGCACAACGAACTCGCGTGTCACCGTATGACCATTGACTGTTGCCGAAAAGCTGGCAGCTGAAGTGCCCCCTGGGTCCGACGAGAAGCCGTAGGAATGGCTGACTGTCGAATTCGATCCTTGGTTGGCATTTGCGGTTGGGTCGGCGAGGCGCGTTGTCAGGCTGTAGTCAAGCCCAACCAAACTCCCGTCAGCCGGACCGAACAGTCCCAGTCCGTCAACCCCCGTAAAGATCTTGCCGCTAGTCGTGAACGTCCACGGTGTCGCCTGGGCCGGCCCGATGCCGACGAGCCCCAGCGCGAGGGTGGCAGTTGACAAGAAGGTGCCGATTTTCATTGTGTTGCCTTTCGGAATTGAAATGCAGCTGGACGGCGCTGCCCCGGTATTGCTTTGCTCTTGCCTTGGCCATTGCTCCTGCTTCTTCTCGTGGCGGGTGTCTGACTTGGTCAGTGGCGTCTGCGCGTCAGGCGTAGCCCGGCAAGGCTCAGCCCCAGCAGGGCGAGGGTGGTGGGCTCAGGAACGCCGGCGGGTGGGGGCGGGGGCGGTGGTGCGCCAAAGGCTCTCAAGGAGCCGCCGCCAGCCAGCGTGTAGCTTGCACCCCGCAGATAGGCGTTGCGGGCGTCGCCGTAGTCGTAGTAGATGTCGATGCCGTCGCCGAAGAGGTGGCTCAGCAGGCCGAGATCGTTGCCTTCGAGGAGGAAGGCGTCGACGTACAAAGCCGTTCCGCTGTTGTCGGTATTGCCGTCGCCCAGGTGAAGGATGTCACCGGCGCCGAGGAACAGGGTGTCCCAAGCGAAGTTATCGGCGAAGCCGGCTGCACCACGGTCCTCACTGGCCAGCAGGAAGGTGTGGTCGCCGCCACCGGTGAAGGCGAGATAGGCATCCCGCGTATTCCACAGGGCGCCCTGTTTGCTGTGGTTCGCGAAGTCGCCGCCGATAAACCACCGGTCACCCGCTCCGCCGACCAGGTACCCCGTCTCTCCCACCACGAGTTTGAAGACGTGCGTGTCGGAGGGGTCGCTCACATAGGCACCGTGGTTGGTCAGGGTGCCGGTGAAGGTGGCAGTGGTGTCGGTGAGTTTCCAGGTGCCGTGGTTCACCACCTCGCCGTTGAAGACCGAACCGCCGGCGTTGTGCAGATGGACGTTGCCACTCGCCTGATTGACCACATTGCCGTTAAAGGTGAAGCTGCCACCACCGCCAATGTCCACCGTGCCCTGGTTATCGAGGTTTGTCGTCAGGCTGCGAGCTCCTGTGGCTACGACGCTCAATGCGCCTCGATTGTCGATGCTCGCGGTGTTCAGCGAACCGCCGGCGAGATGGAGTGTGCCCTGGTTGACGACGCTGCCCGCGTTGAGCGTGCCGCCGTCGAGGCGATACGTTCCAGCGCTGCCGATCGCCACCTGCGAGGTCGTGTGTGTGCCGCCTGACTGGTTGAAGGTGCCGGTACCACCATAGCCGCCAACGCCGCTGGTGCCCGAGACGTTAAGAACAGCGGGGCCGGAAAGGTTGTAGGTGCCGTTGCCCCTATAGCCCACAAGCAACACATTCAGGGCATTATGGGTTCCGCCAGTCTGATTGAATACGCCAGTTGTTCCGGTGCTGAATCCGACAACTGCCTCCCAAGCGGTATTCAGCGTGCCGCCATTGAGATCATATTTCCCCTGGCCTCCACTTCCGTCACCAACGAACATCCAGCCGGCGTTGACGGTACCTCCGTTCTGGACGAAGGCCCCTGTGCCGCCATCGCCAAGAGACAAGGTCAACCCAAGACCGGTCGCGTCCAACATACCACCGTGCAAAATGTAACGCCCAGTTCCACCGCTCGATCCGACAGCCAGCGTTCCGGTTTGGTGATGACCGCCATTCTGGACGAAGGAGGACTCCGGGGCTGGGCCAAAATAGCCCACCTTAGTCCGCTCCGTAAGTAGCGAACCACTGGCCGACAGGTCGAAGGATCCACCGAGATAAATCACTGCTTCGCTGGCTCGCACCACACCGGTTCCCGAGAGCCGGTAGTTTGCACCCGCTCCCGAGACAAGAAGACTTCCGGAGACACCATCGTCCAAATCATTGACCGTCACAGTTCCACCGCTGTGATCCATCGTCGAATACTTGCCAAAAACGGCTAGCGACTGGGTACTCAGCGTCCCACCTGACATCGCGTAGTTACTCTTGCCGGTACTGCCGTTGATCCCGACACTATCGGCCTCGACGTTTCCCCCTGTTTGCTCGAACCTGGCCTCGGCGCTACTGACACCATTCCCGACTGACAACCAGTATGATTGAAGCATCCCTCCTGACAGCGAATAGCTCGCCTGTTTGCCCGCCTCAGCCTCATGGTAAAGGACCTGTAGGTAGTCCGTACGCACAGTACCGCCGGTTTGTTTGAATGAGCCATCCCCCCTCTCTCCGACAGTCAGGTAGTTCGCGTTCAGTTGGCCACCACTTAGCTCGGCCCGGCCGGTACCCGTCGTCCAGGTTCCGAGTTTGAACTCCGTCACCGTAGCCGTGCCTCCGGACTGATTGAAGACGCCAGTGCCTTCTTCGCCGACTTTGACTTGAGCGGCCGTCAAGCTACCTGTGCTCAACAAATTGTAAGTCCCAACGTTACCCGAAAACGAGCCCAAGCCGAGTATGCCGGTCTCATGCATTCCGCCGCGGTGGTTCATCATCCCAGTCGTCGCGCCGTAATAGTTGTTGGCGATGGCGGTGAGGTCCGTCTTGAGAACACCGCCGCTTAGGTCATAGGTCGCGGCCACGGTGTCTTTATCCCCGATCGTCAAATGGGGAGTGTTATGCGTTCCGCCGCTTTGCTGAAACAGGGCGGCGCCGCCGTAGCCGCTGACGTCCGTTGAGCTAGTGCTAGTGAAGACACCACCGAGCAATGTGTAGCTACCCCGGTTGATATGAGTCTGCTCATTGGTTACCACACCTCCGTTCTGGGTAAAGGTGCCGTCGCCAAAGTTTCCGACTTGTATCGATCGGGTGACTATCAACGAACCGCCCGTTACGCTCACCGTGCCGGTGCCTCCAGTCCAATTCCCGAGCAAGAGGTCTTTTCCTATGGTTGCGCTACCGCCCGATTGGTTAAAGCTGCCATGGCCCCACGCGCCAACCCATGTATCCCGACCGACGCTCAAGGTGCCGGTGCCGCTGAGGTCGTAAGTGCCGGTCTGATTCTCTAACGTTCCGAGAATCAGATCGCGGCCGACGGTGTGTGTGCCACCGCTATTGGCGATCGTGCCCGAAGCCGCGAAGCCAGCCGTGGATACGAGATTGGGGCCGAGAACGGTGTCTCGCCCGACGGTGAGAGTGCCACCGTTCAACTGGTAATACCCGGCGGTTCCTGCGGAGACCCCCAGGTGCAGATCATTCGCAATGGTATTGGTGCCAGCCGCCTGGATATGAGTCCCCACGCCGGAACCCCGATCCCCGCCGCAGAGAGAAACCAGGCAGTACGTGCCTATCGCCTCGTTGAACGACCGAAGGTCGGTCGGGAACGGTTGAAAAAGGATATGATCGCTGCCGATATTCAAGCCTACTAGCGCAACCCCAGGCGTGATTTCGTCATGGACCACAACTGGGTCAGCGCCCGGAAAGAGAAGCGCCGCCGTGTCGCCCGTAGTGGGCCTCCCGTCAGTCCAAGCACCGGAAGTCCAGGTCGGGGTCGGGCCACCCAACCAATAGGTCGTGACGGCGCTGGCCGGTTGGATATAGGCGGCCAACAGGGCGGCGGCCACGGCGTTGAGCGCGAAGGCCCGGGGGCGTTTGGGTTTCAATCAGATCTCCTTGGCTGTGATGGCGTTAATGGTAAGCAGAGGGGTGGGCGCTATTGCAGGGGTTTACCCATCGACTGGGCGATCATCTTGGCGACCTGCGAATCCTTTGTCACAGGCTCGATGGCAACGATATGCCGGTCGTTGAGGTACATCAGATTGGGAGCATGCCATTCGGATCCGCGCCGCAGCAGGACATTCCTGACCTCCTTGGTCTCCGGGTCGGTCTGGCGCTGGATGTAATGGACGTCGCGCAGCAGCGGATAAGTGCCGCCTGCTCCTTCCAGCTTGCCGTAGAAGATCTGGCCATTGTCGAGGAAGACGGCCTGATACTCGGTTTCGATGCGGACTTTCGGCGTGTTGACGTCGCAGCCAGGGACAGCCAGACAAACGCCGGCGAGCAAGCAGATGAATTTCAGGTTTCGCAAGGGGGAGCTCCGTTTTCTTACTATTATTGATGGGCCGTGCGATTCGGCAACTTTCCGGAAGCAATAATCCGGCCAGAAGTTGGGCGTTGCCAAATATGTCTTTTAAATTAGTGGCGCAATGGCGAGTGTCGGGTTGGCGAGTGTCGGGTTGGCGAGTGTCGGGTTGGCGAGTGTAAAAAATTCCGACACTCTGGGCGACTTGGCTGGCCCCCCAGGAAAGGAGTGTGCTGGTTGTGGTGGAACATTGGCCGGCGATTGAGCAACACGAAGGGGGCGTCGTCCGGAAGTTCGACACAGATCTTGGGTGAGCAATGCGAGCCCCCGGCTACCGGCTCCCACAAGACTGACATCCGGACGCGCGGCCAGTCGGATCCAGGCACAGGTCGCCCAACTCAGCCCCGACGCCAACGACCGCCAGCACGCACTGAGGCAGATCGTCGCCGGTGCCGACCGCGCGACGCGCGTACTCGAGCAACTGCTGCGTCTGGCGCGGCTCGATCCGCTCGCGCGACTGCCCAACCCGGTCGAGGTCGGCCTGGCCGAACTGGCTCGGCAAGGCTTGGCCGACTTCCTGCAAAGCGTCGACGCCAGGGACATCCGGCTACAGACGGCCGGCTCGCCCTTGCTGGTCCGCGGCGACGCGGAACTGCTGCAGATCGTGCTGCGCAATCTCCTCGACAACGCCCTGCGCTACACGCCTGCGGACAGCAGGATCCACGTCTTCGCCCGTCGGCAAGGCGGCGAGTTGTCGCTCGGCGTCGCCGACGATGGCCCGGGCGTGCCGCCGACCGAGTTGCCGCGGCTCGTCGAACGCTTCTATCGCGGTCGCGAGGCGAACGCTGAAGGCAGTGGCCTCGGTCTAGCAATCGTCCAACGGATCGCCGAATTGCACGACGCGCGCTTCGAAGTGGAGAATCTGCCGGCCGGCGGCTTTACTGCGCGCCTGCGCTGGTGCAGGTCACCGGCGGCCTAGTCGGTTGCCGCCGCCAAGACTCGCCCAGGCGTTCGTGATCGAGTGCTGCAGAGTCCGTGAGACACGGACCCGGAGATCGCCATGCCCAGTGTTGGCAACCGTCTTGCTGGGGGCCGCCCCTCGGATTACACTTCCTCAGGTGAGGCACCTGCCCGGGGAAGCCGCGTCGCTGCTCGGGGCCGGCTCGAGGGCGGGCCGTTTGCGGCGAGTGGGTGCAGCCCCCCCGGGCCGGCTGCGGCCGTGCCACCAGAGCGGAGAAGACAATGCCCAAGTACTCCTCATTGTTGGTCGGACTGTTCGTGATCCTGCTGATTCCTGACCTTCGCTATGCGCAGGTGGCGTTTCAGAGTCCTGCTCGGCTTTCCGCGCAGCGCAATCTGGAAAGGGCGCAGTACTATGCGGGCAAGCCATCCAGCGGCGACTACTGGGGTTACACGCGGTACCAGTCGTCGATGGCCACGAGCATCCAGGGTTATGTTTCCATTCGCCGTTCACAGCGCAACACCAGCACGGTCAATCAAGGATCCGGCAACGTCGTTGCCAACGAGGCCGGAGTGATCGGGGATTCCTACGGCAGGTAGAGACGACCGTCGGCAAGCCGCCGGCAAACGCGTCGGCGTGTGCGACGACACGTTGCCGACACACTTTCTCGTCGTCGTCAGCGCTTGCCGACGACGAGACTGCCGATCGAGTAGCCGGCGCCGAAGGAGCAGATGACGCCGACGTCACCGCTCATGAGGTCGGCGCTGTGCCGGTGGAAGGCGATGATCGAGCCGGCCGACGCGGTGTTGGCGAACTCGTCGAGAATTACTGGGGCTTCGTCGGCAGTCGCGTCGCGACCGAGCAGGCGACGGCCGATCAACTGGTTCATCGCCAGGTTGGCCTGATGCAGCCAGAAGCGCCGCACGTCAGGCGGCCGCAAGCCGAGCCCGGCGAGATGCGTGGTGATGTGCGCAGCGGCCATCGGGCACACTTCCTTGAAGACCTTGCGACCCTCCTGGACGAAGAGCTGGTCGCGGTCGGTCGGGTCGCGGTCTTCGCAGCGCGAGAGAAAGCCGGCATTGTTGCGGATATTGTTCGAGAAGCTGGTTGCCAGTTTGCTGCCGAGGACTTCCCAGGCATTGGTCGATCTTGCCGTATCCAGCCTTTCGACGACGATCGCCGTGCACACGTCACCGAAGATGAAATGGCAGTCGCGATCCTGCCAGGCCAGATGCGCCGAGCAGATTTCCGGATTGACCACCAGTACACGCTGCGCCGTCTCACAGCGCACCGCGTTGACCGCCAGTTCGAGTGCGAAGGTGGCCGAGGAGCAGGCGACGTTCATGTCGAAGCCATAGCCCTGACTGATTCCCAGCGCTCGCTGGATTTCGACGGCCATTGCCGGGTAGGGGCGCTGCATGTTGGAGGCGGCGCAGATCACCGCATCGACGTCGGAGCCAGTCCTGCCGGCAGCGGCCAGCGCCTCGCCGCTGGCGGCAATCGCCATTTCGGCCTGGAGCGACAGCTCTTCGTTGCCGCGCGGCTCGAACTTCGGTCGCATACGTAGCGGGTCGAGCACGCCGGCCTTGTCCATGACGTAGCGACGAGTGATGCCGGAGGCCTTTTCAATGAAGTCGACACTCGACTCCGCGCAGCTGACGACCTCGCCGGCTGCGATGCGGTTGGCATTCGTTTCGTTGAACAGCCTGGCGTAGCTGTTGTAGGCGGCGACCAGTTCCTCGTTGCTGATGGTGTGGGGAGCGGTGTAGAGGCCAGTGGCGCTGATCACGATGCGATGCATGCAGGTTCTCCGGGGTGGTTGGCAGACTACCGGTTACAGGTACTGGCTGACCACCAGTGCGGCCAGCAGGACGGCGATGATGCCCAGCAAGCGCCCTTGCTGACGCTGCGCGCGCGCCAACTCGCCGAGTAGAGGTGCCAGGTCGGAAGTCTTCTGCTGTGCCAGAGCCTGATGCACCAGACGCGGCAATTGCGGCAGGGTGCGCGCCCAGTAGGGCGCTTCCTGGAGGACGCCGAGGTGGAAAGCGTGTCGGCCCACCTGCTCGCTCATCCAGCGTTCGAGGAAAGGCTTGGCGGTCTTCCAGAGGTCGAGGTTGGGGTCAAGCTGTCGGCCAAGCCCCTCGATGTTGAGCAGGGTCTTCTGCAGCATCACCAGTTGCGGCTGGATCTCCACGTTGAAACGGCGCGAGGTCTGGAACAGGCGCAGCAGCACCCGACCGAAGGAGATCTCGTGTAGCGGCCGGTCGAAAATCGGTTCGCAGACCGCGCGGATGGCGGCTTCGAACTCATCGGCGCGGGTATCGGCCGGCGCCCAGCCGGCTTCGATATGCGCGGTGGCGACGCGTTTGTAGTCGCGCTGGAAGAAGGCGAGAAAGTTCTGCGCCAGGTAATTCTTGTCGGCGTCGGTCAGCGTCCCGACGATGCCGAAATCCAGTGCAATGTAGCTGCCGTGGTGAGCGGGGTCGACGGCGATGAAGATGTTGCCGGGGTGCATGTCGGCGTGGAAGAAGCCGTCACGGAAGACCTGCGTAAAGAAGATCTCGACCCCGGCACGCGACAGCGCCGGCAGATCGATGCCGGCAGCGATCAGCGCCCCGGTCTGGCTGATCGGGATGCCGTGCATGCGCTCCATGACCATCACCGTCGTCGTGCATTGGTCCCAGTACACTTCGGGAACCTGCAGCAGGCGCGAACCGCTGAAGTTGCGGCGCAATTGCGAGCAGTTGGCCGCTTCGCGCATCAGATCGAGTTCGTCGTAGAGGTACTTGGCGAACTCGCCGACCACTTCGCGCGGCTTCAATCGCTTGCCGTCCGACCACACCTTCTCGAGGACGCCGGCAAGGGTTTCGAGCAGCGCCAGATCGTTGGCAATGACGCCGTGCATTTCCGGGCGCAGAACCTTGACCGCAACCGCATGGCCGCCGTCTTCCGGACGCAGTCGGGCGAAGTGGACCTGAGCGATCGACGCGCTCGCCACCGGTGTCGCGTCGAACTCGGCAAACACCTCGTTGGCTGGGCGACCGTACGCCTGGGCGATCTGCGCCAACGCGAGCTCGGAGGAAAAGGGCGGCACGCGGTCCTGCAGTTTCGCCAGTTCGTCGGCGATGTCGGTGCGTAGCAGATCGCGGCGCGTGGACAGGACCTGTCCGAATTTGACGAAGATCGGGCCAAGCGACTCGAGCGCCTGGCGCAGGCGAACAGCGGGTGGCGTATCGAAGCGTCGCCAGAAGTGCAGGGCGCGCGACAGCGCAGCGAGGCGGCCGCTCGGCTCGTGCTCGAGAATCATCTCGTCGAGGCCGTAGCGGCTCGCAATACTCAGGATCTTGGCGAGGCGGAAAAGTCGCACGGCTGGCAGCGGCGGTGTGGTCGGCAAAGGAGCCAGTTTACACAGAAACCGCCGTCCTCGCTCCGCCGTTCGCCCGGGCGTAGGTTGCGCATCGTATAATCAGCGGCTTGACCGATTCTTCCAAGCCTGCGCACCCTGATGAGTCACGACCTGAAGTCCCACCTCGCCGATTTGATGCGCGTTGCGCTGCACAGCGTCGCGCCGGCCGAGGCCGACACGACGATCCACATCGAGCGGCCGAAGCAGGCCGCGCATGGTGATTTCTCCTGCAACCTGGCGATGCAACTGGCGCGATCGCTGAAGCGCAATCCGCGCCAACTGGCGGAGCTGCTGCTCTCTGAGCTGCCGCCTTCGCCATGGGTCAGCAAGGCCGAGATCGCTGGCGCCGGCTTCATCAATTTTCACCTGCCGCCAACGGCCAAGATCCAGGTCGTGCGCGACGTTCTCGAACAGGCGGAGGACTTCGGCCGTTCGACCAGCGGCGGCAGGCGCAAGGTGCTGGTGGAGTTCGTTTCGGCCAATCCGACCGGGCCGCTGCACGTCGGCCATGGCCGTGGTGCCGCCTATGGCGGCAGCCTCTGCAAGTTGCTCGCCTTTGCCGGCTGGGATGTCACCAGCGAGTACTACGTCAACGATGCGGGCCGCCAGATGGACATCCTGGCCCTGTCGACGTGGCTGCGTTATCTGGAACTGTGTTCCGGCGAGGGCACGCCGTCGCTCTTTCCGCCGAACGCCTACCAGGGCGACTACGTGCGTGCCATGGCCAGTCAACTGTTGACGGCACACGGCGAGCGTTACCGGCGAACGGCGAGCGACGTTCTTGCCGGGACGCCCGGGCTGCCGGGCGCCGAGCGTACCGACGCGGAGGCTGCGCAGCAGCGCGAAGCGCAGCTCGATGCCCTGATCGTCAATGCCAAGCACCTGCTCGGCGAAGAGTGGCAATACGTCCATGACTTCGTTCTCACCGAGCAACTGGCCGACTGTCGCGGCGACCTCGAAGAGTCCGGCGTGCATTTCGATGTCTGGTTTTCCGAGCAGTCGCTGTTCGCCACCGGGATGGTGGCCCGCTGTGTCGAGCGGCTCGAGAAGGGCGGTCATCTCTACGTGCAGGACGGGGCCCGCTGGTTTCGGTCGACCACTTTCGGCGACGAGAAGGACCGTGTCATCCAGCGTGACAATGGCTTCTACACCTACTTCGCGTCCGATATCGCCTATCACCTCAACAAGTACGAACGCGGTTTCCAGCGCATCATCAATGTCTGGGGTGCCGATCATCACGGTTACATACCCCGCGTCAAGGGCGCCGTCAGCGCCCTCGGACTGGATCCCGAGGTGCTCGAGGTGGCGCTCGTTCAGTTTGCCGTGCTCTATCGGTCGGGCTGCAAGGCGTCGATGTCCACTCGGTCGGGCGACTTCGTGACCCTGCGCACCTTGCGCGCCGAGGTTGGCAACGATGCCTGCCGCTTCTTCTACGTCCTGCGCAAGTCGGACCAGCACCTCGACTTCGATCTCGACCTGGCGAAAAGCCAGTCGAACGACAATCCCGTTTTCTACGTTCAATACGCGCACGCCCGTGTTCGTTCGCTGCTCGCCCTCTGGGCGGGCGAGCCGCAGGTGCTTGCCGGCGCAGATCTGGACCCACTCGGCAGTGCGCGTGAACTGGCGCTGGCGGCCCGGCTCGGCGAGTTCCCTGAGGTCGTCGAGGCCGCTGCCGGCGAGTTGGCACCACACCTGATCGCTTTCTATCTCAGGGATCTGGCTGCCGAATTCCACAGCCACTACAATGCCGAACGCATCCTCGTCGATGATCCGGCGATCCGGGATGCGCGCATCGCTCTGGCGGCTGCCGTCGGCCAGGTGATTCGCAACGGCATGGCGATTCTGGGCGTCAGCTGCCCCGAATCGATGTGATTGGAGAACAGAGGACTTCCATGAGTCGTGACATGAAACCCCGCAAGGCGCCGCCCGGCAGGAAATCGGGTGGCGGCACTCTGCTCGGCTTGTTCATCGGTCTGGTCATCGGCGTGATCGCCGTGGCCGGTGTCGTCTGGTACATCAACAAAGCGCCGCTGCCGTTCACCACGACGGGCCAGCAGCCGAGACTGCCCCCGCCGGTCGCCGGCAAGTCGGCGACGCCGGCCAGCGCGGAGGTGCCGCCGGTTGCCACGGCTCCGGTGGCCCTTCCGGGCAAGCCCGGCGACCCGGTCGCCGGCGAAAAGCCACGCTTCGACTTCTACAAGATTCTGCCCGGCAAGGCGGATGCAATCCCGGATCCCAAGCCGGAGGAGGTCAAGTCCCCGGTCAGCAAACCTGTCGAGACGAGACACGACGAGACGAAGCCGGCGGAGGCGAAGCCCACCGAGACCAGACCGGTCGAGACCCGGACAGCGGCCAGCAAACCGGCCGAGGGCAAGCCGGCCGAGGGCAAGCCGGCGGATGCCAAGTCGGCGGAAGGTGCCAAGAGCAGCAAGGAAGCGACGCTCAAGGAACCGATCTACCTGCAGGCAGGTTCTTTCCAGAGTGCGAGCGAAGCGGACAACCAAAAGGCGAAACTGGCGTTACTCGGTGCTGAGGCGAGGATCCAGCAGGTGATGTTGCAGGACAAGGTGTGGTATCGGGTCCGCCTCGGGCCGTACCACAAGATCGACGACGTCAATCACCTGCGCGCCGATCTGGCCAGGCAGGGCATCGATGCCAATCTGGTCAGGAAAGATTGAACCCATTGAGGAGAATACGCATGTTCGGACGCATCAACGGATGGTGTCTGGCGCTCGCCCTGAGTCTGCTGGTGTTCATGACGCCGGCACGGGCGCAGCTGGTGGTCGGCCGCGACTACGTGCCGATAGTCCCGGTACAGACCACAGACAACCCGGGCAAGCTCGAGGTGCTCGAGTTCTTTTCGTACGGCTGTCCGCATTGCAGCGAGTTCCACCCGGTGGTCGGCAAGTGGTCGGCGGCTTTGCCCGCCGATGTGGTCTTCAAGCGCGTACCGGTGTCGTTCGGCCGTCCCGCGTGGGCGAGTCTGGCGAGGCTCTACTACGCGCTGGAGGTGACAGGCGATCTGGCCAGGCTCGACGGCGCTGTGTTCAACGCTCTGCATCAGGCGGGGGGCAAGCTCTATGACGATAAAAGCATCATCGAGTGGGTCGCCACGCAGGGTGTCGATGCCCGGAAGTTTACCGACGCCTTCAACTCCTTCGGGGTGATCAGCAAAGTCAAGCGCGCCGACCAGATGGCTCAGGCGTACAAGATTCAGGGCGTTCCGGCACTGGCCGTCGACGGCAAGTACCTGGTGACCGGCAAGGAGACCAAGGGTTTCACCGAGTTGATCGCCTTGACCGATCAGGTCATCAACAAGGCACGCAGCGAGCGCGGCAAGAAGTGACGCCGTGGCGCGGCTCCGCCACATCGCCGTGCCCGTCGTCAGCCGACCGCTTGGCCTGCCTGGCTCAGTCCCTTGCCGGAGCGCTCGTTCTTCGGACACCGCGTGCAGGCGCTTGACACTGTTTTCATCACGGGTGCCTCATCGGGCATCGGCTGGGCACTCGCTGAATACTACGCGGCGCGAGGGGCCGTGCTCGGCGTTTGCGCGCGTCGGCGCGAGCCCCTGCAGGAGCTGTGTGCACGCTGGCCGGGCCAGCTGCACGCCTACCCGCTCGACGTGACCGACGCGGCGGCCATGCGTGCCGCCGGCGAGGACTTCATCGCCCGTGCCGGCGTTCCGGATATCGTCATTGCCAACGCCGGAGTGTCCGTCGGGACGCTGACCGAGCACGCCGAGGATCTCGACACCATCCGGCGGGTTATGGATGTCAATTTCTTTGGCATGGTGGCGACCTTTGCACCTTTCCTCGGCGGCATGCGGCGTGCCGGCGCCGGGCGTCTGGTCGGCATCGCGTCGCTGGCCGGCATCCGCGGCTTGCCCGGGGCAGAGGCGTACAGCGCGTCGAAAGCGGCGGCAATCAGCTACCTCGAAAGTCTGCGTCTCGAACTGCGCGGCTCGGGGGTTGCGGTGGTGACCATCAGTCCCGGCTACATCCGTACACCAATGACCGCCACCAACCCGTTCCCGATGCCGTTCCTGCTGTCGGCAGATGCCGCCGCGCCGCGCTTTGCGCGCGCCATCGCGCGGGGCAGCAGCTACGTCGTCATCCCCTGGCAGATGGCTTTGGTCGGCAAGGCGTTGCGCGTGCTGCCGAACCAGCTCTACGACCGGCTCCTTGCCGGCGCGCCGCGCAAGCCGCGGGGGTCGGGCTAGAGCGCTTGTCTGGCTGGGGGCACGGCGCTATTCTCCGGGCTCGGCGTCGCGCTTGCCGCTGTGAATAGGGGAAACATCGATGCACACTGCGCAGGTCGTTCTTCGCAATGCTCCGGCCATCGCCAGCGAACTGGCCCAATTGACCGGCGTGCGCGCGGATCTGATCCTGGCCTTCGGCGGTAGCGATCTGCTGCAGGCTGCGGCGGCGCCGTTGGCGACTCTCTTTCCCGACGCGCATCGCGTCGGTTGCTCGACCGCTGGCGAGATCTCGGCGGCCGGGGTTTCCGAAAATGCGTGCGTGGTCACCGCCGTAGGCTTCGCGAGCACGCGTCTGGCTGTTGCCTCGACGACACTGGCGGCAATGGACGATTCGCTTGGCGCCGGTCGGCGGCTCGCCGCACAGCTGCCGAAGGATGGCTTGCGAGCTGTCCTGGTCTTTGGCCAGGGAGTCAGGATCAATGGTTGCGCCCTGTTGGTCGGGATCGGTGACGTTCTCGGCCCAGGCGTCCCGCTTGCCGGTGGCCTCGCCGGCGACGGCGGTGCCTTCCGCGAAACCTGGGTACTCGACGGCCGGGGGGCGAGCAGGGACACGCTGGTCATCCTCGGGCTCTACGGTGAGGATCTGGACTTCTGCCACGCTTCCTTCGGAGGCTGGTCTCCCTTCGGTCCGGCACGCAAGGTGACCGGCTGTGCCGGCAACGTCCTCCGTGAACTGGATGGCGAGCCGGCGCTGGAGGTCTATAAGCGCTACCTCGGCGAGCACGCCAGCGGACTGCCGGCATCGGGTCTGCTTTTCCCTTTTGCCATGCTTGGCAGCGACCACCGCGAAGTGGGACTGATCCGCACCATCCTCGGCGTCGATGAGCGCGATGGCAGCCTGACGCTGGCCGGCGAGATCGACCCCGAGGGTTACCTGAAACTGATGCACGCCAGCACCGATGCCCTGGTCGACGGCGCCGAGGCGGCCGCCGAGGCCGTGCAGCAGATGCGCCGACCCGATGGACAGGGCCTGGCCCTGCTGGTGAGCTGTGTCGGGCGCAAGCTGGTGATGGGCGGCCGCGTTGATGAGGAGGTCGAAGCCGTCGGCGAAGTGTTCGGCAACAGCGCCGTTCTGGCCGGTTTCTATTCCTACGGCGAGATTGGCCCCTTCGCGCGAAGCGGCGGCTGCCGGCTGCACAACCAGACGATGACCGTGGCCTACATCGGTGAAACTCGCCCGGCCGGTTCGCATCCTTGATCGGCTCGGGCATGCACAAGCTTCTCAAGCGACAGATGCGGCGCCGCCTTGGCGTTGATGGGGAACGCGCGGCGGCGGTTCTGGATGAACTGGAAGCACTTGCCGCACAGGGTGGCATGTCGCCCGAGGCGGTACGCTTCGTCAACGGATTGGCAGGTTTTCTCGGTCATGTCGGCCTGGCGTACGCGCAGAACGACCGCGACCTGGAACTCAAGACGCGCAGCCTGGATTTATGTTCGGACGAACTTCTCGAGGCCAACGACCGCTTGCGCAGCGAACTGGCCAGTCGCACGCGTGCCATCGGCTCATTGCGCCACACCGCCAGTGGGCTGCTCGGCGGCAGCGAGCCGAGCCTGCCGCCGGGAGACGATCTCGAATCCCTTTCCGTACTGATGGCCGACCTGGTACGCCAGCGCGAGGCGAGTCAAAGGGACTTGCAGGGCGCGCTACTGGCGCTGGCCAACCAGAAGTTCGCCCTTGACCAGCATGCCATCGTCAGCATCACCGATGTGCACGGGACGATTACCTACGCCAACGACAGGTTCTGCGAGATCAGCGGCTACACGCGCGACGAATTGCTCGGACGCAACCACCGCATCGTCAAGTCGGGGATGCACCCGCCGGATCTGTTTGCGCAGATGTGGGCGGTGATTTCCGCTGGCCAGGTGTGGCATGGCGAGCTCTGCAATCGAAGCCGGGAAGGCCGTTTCTACTGGGTCAACGCCAGCATCGTGCCCTTCTGCGATCAGGGCGGCCAACCACTGCAATACATCGCCATCCGCACCGACATCAGCGAACGCAAGCGGATCGAAGGTGAACTTGCCGACAGCGAGCGTCGTTTCCGGTCTGTTGTCGAGAGCCTCAAGGAAGTCATCTTCCGCACCGATGCCAATGGCTGCTGGACCTACCTGAATCCGGCCTGGACCGAAATTACCGGCTTCGCCATTCAGGACAGCCTCGGGCGGCCGTCGCTGAAGAGTGTCCCGGCGGCAGACCGGCGCTACGCTGCGGTGCGTTTCGCTGCCCTGGCCAGGCAGGAGATCGCGTCCATCCGCGAGGAAGCGCGCTATCGGACGCGCGACGGGCGTGGCCGCTGGCTGGAGATCTTTGCGCGCGCGGAGTTCGACGATGGCGGGCGCTTCACCGGCATCGCGGGTACCCTCAACGACGTCACCGAACGGCGGCTGGCGCTCGAGCAGCTGCATCAGCAACTGCACTTCGTTCAGGAGTTGTTCGAAGTCCTGCCGCTGCCGATTTACCTCAAGGACACTGCCGGACGCTACCTGCAATTCAACAAGGCGAGTGAGGATTTCTTCGGTATCCGGCGTAGCGAGTGGCTGGGGAGAACCGTTGCCGACCTGCTGCCTGCCGAACAGGCGGCGTTGCACGCCGAGCGCGACCGGCAACTCCTGGCGACCGCCGGACAGCAGGTCTATGAGGCGCAGGTCGAGGGCCGCGACGGCAGGCGGCGCGACACCATCTACCACAAGGCGACGCTGACGCGGCCGGATGGCAGCATTGCCGGGCTCCTCGGTGCCATCGTCGACATTACGGAGCGGAAAGCACAGGAAGCCGCCGTCGGGGCCGCCGAATCGCGTTTGCGCCACATTACCAATACCGTTCCCGCCGCCGTGTTCCAGTGCGAGATCGGCTTGCGCGGTGTTCGCTACACCTTTCTCAGCGACCGTGTGAGCGAGATCACCGGGCATCCGCGCGAGGCCGTTTTCGCCGATGCCAGCGTGATCACCGGGCAGATCGCCGACGATGATCGTCAGCGCGTCATGCGTGGTGCCTGGGTGGCCGCGATGCAGCGTCAGGCGTGGCAGGACGAGTATCGAATCCACCTGCCGAACGAAGCGCTGCGCTGGATTCGCTGCCAGATCCACCCGGCGCCCGAACTCGCGGCCGATGGCGCGACGATCTACACCGGCATCTGGCAGGACGTCAGCCTGCTCAAGGAGGCCGACGCGCGCCTGCGCGAGGTTACCGAGAACATCCCGGTCGCCGTCTATCAGTACCACCTGTCGGGTGCGGGCGGGCGTACCTTCCGCTTCTTCAGCCGCGGCCTGGCGCAGATCTGCGGGCTGTCCGCCGAGGAGGCGATGGCCAGCCCCGAAGCGCTGCATGATCTGGTGCATGCGGACGACCGCGAGCTGGTAAACATGTCGATCGCCCAGGCGGCCGCCAGCCAGTCGCCCTGGTCGGTCGACTTCCGCCTGATCGATCGCCACAGTGGTCGGATCGTCTGGGTGCACGGCGAGGCGCACGGCAAGGCGATGCCTGACGGCAGCAGCTTGTGGAACGGCTACCTCGCGGACGTATCGAGTGCCAAGATGGCTTCCGAGCAGTTGCGCCTGGCCAAGGAAGACGCCGAAGCGGCGAACCGCGCGAAATCGGCGTTTCTGGCCAACATGAGCCACGAGATCCGCACGCCGCTGAACGGCGTCATCGGCATGACCGATCTGCTTCTCGGCAGCACGCTCAGCCACCGTCAGCGCGCCCACCTGCAGATCGTCAAGCAGTCGTCGGACGCGCTGCTGACCATCCTCAACGACATTCTCGACTTCTCGAAGATCGAGGCCGGCAAGCTCGTCGCCGAGCGGGTTTCCTTCAACCTCCGGCAGGTGGTTGGCGAGATGCTCAAGGCACTGGCCTTGCGCGCGTCCGACAAGGGGATCGAGTTGATCGGCGACATCGCCGCCGACGTCCCGACACATGTCCTGGGCGACCCCGGCCGGCTGCGGCAGGTGCTCGTCAACCTGGTCGGCAATGCGATCAAGTTCACTTCGCAGGGCGAGGTGATCGTGCGCCTCGAGTGCTCGGCAGGCAACGCCGACGAAGTCGGGCTGCACTTCGCCATCATCGATAGTGGCATCGGCATCCCCGAAGAAAAGCTGGCGACGATCTTCGACGCCTTCGCCCAGGCCGATGGCTCGATCACCCGCAGGTATGGTGGCACGGGCCTCGGGCTGACGATTTCGGCACGCCTGGCCGAGCTTCTCGGCGGCCACATCCGGGTCGACAGCACGCTCGGGCAAGGCAGTACCTTCCACTTTACGCTTCGCTGCGGGATCGATGGACAGGCTCGCCCGCTGCCCCGCAAGGACCGACGACTGGCCGGCCGGCGGGTTCTGCTGCTGGCAGAGAACCCCCATACGCGTGCCGTCCTGGCGCGTGCCCTCGCCGGCGCCGGCGCCGTCGTGACGGCCGTTGAATCGGCGGTGGCGGCCCTCGCCAGCGTCGGCACACCACCGCTGGCCGATCTCGTTCTGCTCGACGCCTGCCGTTCCGGGGTCGACGGCCTGGCGCTGGCCCGCCGGCTGCGCGCGGCCGCCGGCGACGCGCCGATGACGCAGGTGCTCTGGTCGTCGTGGCTCGGCAGCATCGCTGCGCAAGCCTGCCGCGAGGCCGGGGTGAGCGCCTGTCTACCGAAACCGCTTACTGGCGACGATCTGTTGGCGGGCCTCGGCGGCGTCTTCGACGGTGGCCCCGGCGCAACATCCACCGCGGTCGTCGTGCCTGAGCCGCTGGTAGCGAGCGAGCTGCCTGCCGCAGCGGGCGCCTTCGACTATGGCGCTGCCCTGGCGGACGCCGACCGGGAAACCGTGGAACTGATCGCCGCCGCGTTCCTCGAACACTGTCCGCGCGATCTGGACAAGATGCAGCGCGGGCTGGCCAGCGCCGATCTCCAGGGCGTCGTGTCGGTCGCCCACGCGCTGCATGGCACCCTCGCCATTTTCGGTGCGTTGCCGGCAGTCCGCCTGGCGCAGCGCCTCGAACAATACGCCATCTTCAGCGAGCCGTCGGAATTGAAGCCGCTGCTCGACGGACTCAGAGCAGAGATCGACCGCTTGCGCATCGTCCTCAAGCCGCTGGCGGACGCTGCCCCGGCCTGGTGAACCCGGGTCGGCAGCTCCGGCCGGGCCGACTGCCGAGGGAGGCGCCGCGGCGGGCCGGGAAGTCGACGGCAGGCAAGCTCACCAGTCGATCGGTTTGCCGTCGCGAAAGAAGCCGCCGCTCGGTCCGTCGTCCGGCAGCAGCGCTGCCCAGACGATTCCCTGGGCACCCTCGTCGGCGCTGCGCGTGGCGTCCTGGCCACCCATCTCGGTACGGCACCAGCCCGGGCAGACCGCATTCACCTTGATCGGGCTCCCTTCCAGCTCCCTGGCGGTAAGGCGCGTCAGCGCGTTGAGCGCTGCCTTGGACATCCGGTAGCCGGGCCAGCAGCCTCCCATGTCAGCTAGCTGCCCCATGCCTGACGAGACGTTGACGATTCTCCCCCAGCCGTTGTCGCGCATCAGCGGCACGATCGCCTGGATCAGGCGCAGCGGCGCGAGGGCGTTGCAGGCATAGGTGGCGGCAACGATTTCGGGGTCGACGACAAGCGCGCTGGCATCCTCGGGAACGGCAAAGCCGCGCGGTTCGAGCAGCACGCCGGCGTTGTTGACGAGAATGTCGGCGCGCCCGAACTCACGGCGCAAGCGCGCCGCGAGCGCGGCGACGGCGCTCGCGTCGGTAACGTCGGCGACATGCGGCAGCACCTTGTGGCCCAGCGCCTGCAGGTCCCGGGCAGCGTCTTCGATCGTTTCGGCCGTACGCCCGACCATCAGTACCAGACAGCCGGCGGCCGCCAGTTCGCGTGCCACCGAGAGGCCGAGGCCACGCGCGGCACCGGTCACAACGGCAAGTTTCTGGGCTAGCATCTGTCTCTCCTGTTCTTCCACATGGCAGAGGCCGAATCATGCAATGGTCTGACGCGCTCGGCAAGCCGCACGACCGCTATCCGGGCAGCCCACGGATCGTCTCGCTGGTGCCGAGCATCACCGAACTAGTGATCGACCTTGGACTCGCCGGTGTTCTCGTCGGCCGCACCGGTTTCTGCGTCCACCCTCGGCAAGCGGTTCGGCGGATAGCGAAGGTGGGCGGCACCAAAGGTTTCTCGATCGATACGCTGCGGGCGCTGGCGCCGACGCACGTCATCGCGAACATCGACGAGAACCGGCGCGAGGAAGTCGAGGCGCTGCGCGACTTCGTGCCGCATCTGATCGTGACCCACCCGCTGGCGCCGCGCGACAACCTCGATCTGTACCGGCTGGTCGGCGGCGTCTTCGGGCGCGAGAGCCAGGCCGCGGATCTGTGCGCCGCCTTCGAGCGCGAATGGGCGGCGACCACCGCCTGGCTCACCGGCGTGCCGCGACAGCGGGTGCTGTACCTGATCTGGCGCCAACCCTGGCTCAGCGTTGCCCGCGACACCTACATCTCGCGCATGCTGGCGGCAGCGGGCTGGGACACGCTGCCCGTGCTCAGCAGCGTCCGCTATCCGGAGGTCGACCTACCCAGCGTGGCCCGCGAAGCCGACATCGTTCTGTTGTCGAGCGAGCCCTACCCGTTTCGTGAAAAACACCGGCGCCAACTGCTGGACGAACTGCCGGGCGTGCGCGCGGCGCTGATCGATGGGGAACTGGTCTCCTGGTACGGCACGCGGGCGCTGCACGGGCTGCCGTATCTGCGCCGCTTGCGGCGCGAGTTGGCCAATTCGCCCGCAACTTGACCGGAATCAAGTGCCGCCAGGCCGTCGTGACTATACTGGCGTGCTTCGCTCGACGAGGATTCCCATGGCACGCCCGACAATCCCTCAACTCGTCTGTCCTGCCGGCAGCCTGCCGGCGCTGCGCGCAGCCGTCGACAACGGCGCCGACGCGGTCTATCTCGGCTACCGGAATGACACCAACGCCCGCAACTTTGCCGGCCTGAATTTCGATCACAAGGCGATGGTCGAGGGAATTCGCTACGCCCAGTCGCGTCATCGGCAGGTGTTGATGGCGATCAACACCTTTGCGCAGCCCGGACGTGCCGCTGACTGGCAGCGGGCGGTCGATGGCGCCGCCGATCTCGGTGTCGACGCGGTGATCCTCGCCGACATCGGTCTGCTCGACTACGCCAGCAAGCGTCACCCGACGCTGCGCCTGCACCTCTCGGTGCAGGGCTCGGCGACCAGCTACGAAGCCGTCAACTTCGCCCATCGCGAGTTCGCCGTCCGGCGTGCGGTGCTGCCGCGCGTACTCACTCTGGTGCAGGTGGAAACGGTCATCAGGAACACGCCGGTGGAGATCGAAGTCTTCGGTTTCGGCAGCCTGTGCGTGATGAACGAGGGACGCTGCTGGCTGTCGTCGTACGCCACGGGCGAATCACCGAACACCGTCGGCGCGTGTTCGCCGGCGAAGTACGTGCAGTGGGAACGCTCGCCGGGACAGATGACGACGCGCCTGAACGGCATCGTCATCGACTGTTTCGGCGACGACGAACCGGCCGGGTATCCGACCCTGTGCAAGGGCCGCTTCGCGGTCGATGGCGAGACCTACTACGCGCTCGAAGAGCCGACCAGTCTCAACGTGCTGGAAATCCTGCCGGCGATCGCCGCAGCCGGCGTCGCGGCAATCAAGGTCGAGGGGCGTCAACGCAGCCCGACCTACGTCGCGCAAGTGACGCGTACCCTGCGCGCCGCGCTCGACGCGCTGGCCCGCGATGGTCAGCGTTTTCACGTCCGTCCGGCCTGGCAGGCCGAACTGGCCAAGGTCTCCGAGGGGAGCCAGGTGACGCTCGGTGCCTACAACCGGCCATGGCGTTAGGAGCAAGATATGAAACTGGCCCTCGGACCGCTGCTCTACTTCTGGCCCAAACACGAGGTTTTCGAGTTCTATGCCGAAATCGCGCAGAACCCGGCCATCGACATCATCACCATTGGCGAGGTCGTCTGTTCGCGCCGCCAGCAGATTCGCGTGGCCGACTGGCTTGCGCTGGCGCGCGATCTGGCCGCCGCCGGCAAGGAAGTGGTCGTTGCCGCACAGGCCCTGCTCGAATCGGAAAGTGATCTCAAGTCAGTGCGTCGCCTGGCCGACGAACTTACCGACGAACTGACCAACATTCCCGGCTGCCGCCTCGAAGTCAACGACCTCGGCGCGGTCGGCATCGCCGCGGGTCGTCCGTTCGTTGCCGGGCCGCACCTGAACATCTACAACGAAGCGACGCTGGCTACCTTCTTCCGCTACGGCATGCGGCGCTGGGTACCGCCGCTGGAGGGCGACAGCCGCTTGATCGAGACACTGCATCGCAGTCGCCCGGCAGGCGTCGAGACCGAAGTCTTTGTCTTCGGCAAACTGCCGCTCGCCTTCTCGGCTCGCTGTTTCACGGCGCGTCGCTACATCCTCAACAAGGACGACTGCCAGTTCAAGTGCCTCGATCACCCCGAGGGGCTGACGCTGCGCACGCGCACCGGGCAGCCGTTCCTGACCATCAACGGCATTCAGACGATGTCGGCGCAGACCTACAATCTCCTGCCGCAAATGCCGGATCTGCTGGACCTGGGCATCGAGGTGGTGCGCATCAGTCCGCAGCCCCAGGCGATGTCGGCGATAATTGCCGCTTTCGACGCGGCTCGCCACGCTCGGGCTGTCGATCCGGACACCGCCGGCTGGGCCTCCGAGGGCCTGGTGAACGGCTACTGGTTTGGCGAAGCCGGCATCGTCCGGCATCCTCCGGCGGTCGCCGCAACAGAGGAAGGAATCGGTACATGAGCCAGCTCTTCGCAATTCCCCGTTTCAGGCTGCCCGGCCTGGTTTCCACCATTGGCGTGCATCTGCCGCAATGGCCGCACTCCCTGGCCCTGGCGACGGCGTTGAACGCTGCCGCCAAGGTCGGCCTGCTGCCGGAAGACAGCCTGGCGCAACTTGAAGGGCGAAGTTTCGTCGTCGAGGTCGTCGACGCCGGCGGGCAGGCCTGTTTCACCTATCGCCGTGGTCTGTTTCGGCCGCTCTTCAGATTGCCGGACGCCCCCGATCTGTCGTTTCGCGCCAACCTGTCTGCTTTTCTGCAATTGCTCGCTCGTCAGGAGGACCCGGACACCCTGTTCTTCAACCGCGATCTGTCGATCACTGGTGACACCGAACTCGGCCTGCTGGTCAAGAACATGCTCGATGCCGTCGAGTGGCCGCAACTGCCGAGATTGCCCAGCCTGCGCTACTAGGCCGCTGCGACTCGGGATACGCGAAGGCAGACGTCAGCATGCGGCCGCAGGCATCGGCCAGCCGCGCACTCGTCGAAGGCGTCGCCTGCGCGCTCGGCGCCGGCCTGCTCTGGGGGCTGGTCTTCGTCGTTCCGCTGATGCTGCCGGACTATCCGCCGGCCATGCTCTCGTTCGGGCGCTACCTCGGTTTCGGCGTCATCGCGCTGCTCCTCGCCTTGACCGATCTACCGGGCCTGCGGCGCCTGCAGCGAGATGACTGGCAAATGGCCGGCGAGCTGGCGCTGGTCGGCAACATCCTCTACTACCTGTTCCTGTCGGCGGCGATCCAGCTTGCCGATGCGCCGTTGCCGACGATGCTGATCGGCACCTTGCCGATCGTCATTGCCATCGTCTCGAACTTCGGCAGTGAGGCACTGCCGTGGCGGCGTCTGCTCCCTTCGCTGGCAGTGATTGCCCTCGGCATCGCCCTGGTGAACAGTCACGAGATGGCGCAGCGCGGCGAAGGTCGTAGCGCGCACGACTATGTCGTCGGCGCCCTGCTGGCGCTGGCGGCAGTCGTCGCCTGGACCTGGTACCCGGTGCGCAATTCGCGCTGGTTGCGCCGGCGACCGGCTCTGGCCTCGGGTACCTGGGCCCTCGCCCAGGGCTTGGCGACGCTGCCCCTGGCTGCCCTCGGGATGGCAGTGGCGGGCGTCCATGCCGGGGGGGAGAGCGCTTACGACTATCCTCTGGGTCCGCATCCGGGGCGCTACGTCGGCCTGATGCTGACCCTCGGGCTGTGCGCCTCGTGGCTCGGCACCCTGCTCTGGAACCGCGCCAGCAAGTTGTTGCCGACAGCCCTCACCGGCCAGTTGATCGTCTTCGAAACCCTGGCGGCCTTTGCCTATGCCTTCATCTGGCGGGGCGCACTGCCGGGCGGCACAGCGCTGGTCGGAATTGCCCTGCTGATCACCGGCGTCGTTCTTGGTGTGCGGGCTTTTCGCCCAGTCCGGGATTCCCGGCAGGCGGACGTGGGGCGCGAATTGCCAGTGCAGCCTGGGCGCGAGCCATGAGTTCCATGTCGACAGCGTCGCCGCGATCGTCGTCCGAAACATCGGCAGAACATCCGCTGCGCGCGCTGCTCTGGGTGCTGGCGCTCATCGTCGTGACCTGGCAGTTGCCGTACGGCCGATCGATTCTCTATCCGTTCTCGCTGCTGGCAACCTGCGCCCATGAACTCGGGCACGGCCTGACGGCACTGCTCGTCGGCGGCGAGTTCAGCAGCTTCGCCCTCTACGCCGACGGCTCCGGGCTGGCCTTGTGGCGGGGGACGGGCGGCCGCCTGAGCACCGCGCTCGTGGCCGCCGGCGGTCTGCTGGGCCCGAGCATTGCCGGTAGCCTGCTGATCATTCTGGCGCGCTCGGCGCGACAGGCGCGGGCGATGCTCTGGCTCGTTGCCGGCGGTCTGCTCGGCGTCGTCGTCGTGTGGGCGCGCAATCCGTTCGGCGTGATCTTCCTCGTCGCCAGCGCGCTGTTTTTCGCCGCGGTCGCCCTGTGGCTGGGCGATCGTGCGGTGACTTTCGTGCTGCGCCTGACCGGCGCTCTGCTGTGCCTGAGTTGGCTTCAGGACCTGGATTATCTGTTCACGTCCAGCGCCGTCATCGGCGGCATGCGCCACGCCTCCGACACCGCCGTCATTGCGCAGGCGCTGTGGCTGCCGTACTGGTTCTGGGGCGGCGTCATTGCGCTGACCTCGCTGGCGGTCCTGGCGCTCGGCCTGCGGCTGGCGACGCGTTCCCGGCGGTGACGATCACGGTGGCGTCCGCGCCTCCGGCCGGCCTGCAGGCACTGGCCCCGCGACAGGACATGGCGAGGCCGGCGAGGCCGGCGAGTGGCGCGATGTCCCCGCATGTCTTCACTGGTATTAGAATCGTGCCCGTCGAACGCCCCTGCAGCTCGGGTAGCCCGACGACATCGAAACTTTGCTTCGCACCAACATACCAGAGGAGAAAACTGAAATGACAGTCTCGGTCAAGGATCTACAGGGTGCCACCCCGACGATCAGCGAAAAGCTCAAGGAAGCGGGGATTACCAACAACGAACAACTTCTTGCTGCGGCCGCCGCTCCGGCCCAGCGGAAGGCGCTCGCCGGTACCTGTGGCTGCGATCCCCGCGTCATCCTCGAGTTGGCCAACCGCGCCGATCTCGCCCGCATCAAGGGCGTCTCCGGTGTCTATTCGGACCTGCTCGAAAAAGCTGGGGTCGATACGGTCAAGGAACTGGCAACGCGGCGCCCCGACAATCTGCACGCCAAAATCATCGACACCAACACCAGCGAACAGGTCAGCAAGCAGCCGCCAACGTTGGCCATGGTCGAGTCCTGGGTGCAGCAGGCGAAGGATCTGCCGAAGACCCTGACCTACTGAGCCTTGACGGATCACAGGGGCACGGCGCGTACGGCCTTGCCCCTGATCCGGTGAGCCAGCCCGCTCCGGCACGGGTCGGCGACAATTCACGATCTGCCGCCGCCGCCACTGGCATCGCTTACGGGTTGTCGGTCGCCGGAGGGTCCTCGGCATCCGGATTGATGACCCCGAAGCGGGCCGGGATGCGGGTATAGAAGATCCGGATCTGCTCGCGATTGATCAGATCGAAAAGTCGCTGCTCCTCCTCGTCGGTGGCCACGAACTCGACCTCGATGCCGCTGCTCCCCGCCAGCTCGAAAAACCGGTCTTCGTGCAGCGTGTGGCGCCGCCCGAAACCGCCGATGGCGCGGAACGCCGAGCCGCCGCGAATGCCGAGCCGGTTGCCCTGGATCAACAGCCACTCCCAGAGAAGAACCCCGTGGTGCGCCTCGGACTCGGTCACATAGAACCGCAGAAATGAGCCTTCCATGCCTTCCTCAGTTGTTTGCTGCGTCCGTAGCGGTTCGCGCCAGGCGCGCCCGGAACCCGACTGCGTGTTGCCGGGCGTCTCATGGCGAACCTCGCGCCCAGAAGACGGTCGCCAGACCGGCAAAAGTCATCGCCACCGAACCCACGACATGCGCCGCAACGATGCCGAGCGCCCAGGAAATCCGCCCCTGCTGAAGCAGGATCATCAATTCCGCGGAGAAGGTCGAGAATGTCGTCAGACCGCCGCAGAACCCGGTAATGATCAACAGGCGCCATTCCGGGGAAAGCGCCGAGAACGAGGTAAAGAAGGCGATGGCGACGCCGATGACGTAGGCACCGACCAGGTTGGCGACCAGCGTCCCGGGTGGAATCGTCGGGAAGAGACTGTTGAGCCTGATCCCCAGTTGCCAGCGCAACAGTGCGCCAAGCGCGGCACCGACCGATATCGCGAGAATCGCTTTCAAATATTCCTGCCCCGAAAACGTGTTGCCGCAGCGGACAGGCTGGAAACGAACCCAGGCAGCACATCCGGCAACCCTGTGGCCGGCGTCGGCCGTACAACGGTGGCTCCAGGAGCAATGGCATCTCCCGGCCGCTCAATATAGCATCTGGTCTTGCCGGCTGAACAGCCGTTGCTCGTCGGATGGATGGTTACCGGGCAGCTCCAGCGCACGGCGAGGAGCCGATGCCGGCGCTGCACGCCAGCGTACACGGATCTGAATCCGATCGCTGGTGACCGGCCTGCCTTGGCGGCGAGCGGCCTGGGCCGCTGACACGACTTCTCTGTAAGCCGCAGGCAGGGTTCTGGCCGGCCCCTACACGTCGCGGGTTACGCGCGCCTGCCAGGCGTCGACCCGGGAGGCGCGGCATAGCCCCGTCAGCAGTTCGAAGGCAGCGTCCGCATGGTCTCGCGCGGCGCGGCTCAAGCCCTCGCCCAGCGCGAAGCGCTCGCCGCGCACACACAACACGAAAGCCGGCGGCGGCGGCTCGCCGATGCGCCGCAGCACGGCGAGCAAGGCGGCGGGAGGCAAGGCATGCGTGCCGGGGCTGACGACGCCGGCCGCCGCCACTTGGCGAAAGGCGTAAGGCGACGGGGTCTGCTCGCCGGCGTCGATGAACAGCGCCAGGCGCCGTCCGGTGAGATCGAGGGCATGCTCGACCTGCAACTGGAAGTCGCCGATCAACTCGAAGCCGTCGGCCAGGCCGACCGAATGCAGCCAGTTCTGCAAGCGTTCGAGGAGCAGGGGTCCGAGTGCGTCGTCGCCGCGACTCGGGTTGCCGCAGGCGAGAACGACCACCGGGGCGGGTGGCATGGCCGGCACCAGTGACATCAGCGACGCCCTCCTGACCTCGGCATCCGCTGCTCAGGCGCGCAGACGCTGCAGCACCTGGCCGGCCGCATCCTGCAATTCGAGCTGCAGCGGCATCTTGCCGAGCGCATGCGTGGCGCAGGAGAGGCAGGGATCGAAGCAGCGGATGGCGACTTCGATATGGTTGAGCAGGCCTTCGCTGAGTTGGCGACCGTTCAGGTAACGGCGGGCGACGCGGCGGATCGCTTCGTTCATCGGCTGGTTGTTGTGCGTCGTCGATACGATCAGGTTGCACATCGTCACCAGGTCGTCGTCGCCGACGCGGTAGTGGTGGATCAGCGTTCCGCGCGGCGCCTCGATGACACCGACACCATCGCGGCTGCGGCTGCCGCTGGTGATCAGTTCGCTGCCCGAGAGGTCGTCGTCGTGCAACAGGTGCTTGATCGTCTCGGCGGCGTGCAGCATCTCGATCATGCGCGCCCAGTGATACGCCAGCGGCGCGTGGATCAGCTTGCCCTGGCCGTGCTCCATGAACTCGCGGCGCTCGGCTTCGGCGAGCGGCGACGGAATCGACGCGCAGTTCTGTACGCGCGCCAGCGGGCCCACCTTGTACCAGCCGTCCCGCGGCCCCAGCGCCGTCAGGAACGGGAACTTCATGTAGCTCCACGGCTTGACTTCCTCGCGGATCAGTTCGTGGTAGTCCTTGACGTGGACGCCATCGACGATGATCTTGCCGTCGGCATCGCGGGCGCGCAGGCGGCCGTCGTAGAAGTCGAGCACGCCGTCGGCACCGACCAGCGACAGGATGTTCGAAGGGAATCTGCCGAAAACGTCGTAGAGCGCGGGATCACTCGTGTGCAGGCGCTTGACGAGCTGCACGGCCTGGCGGCTCCAGCCGATGATCGGATAGATGTCGGCGAGCAGGCCGTCGCGTTCGGCGCGGGTGAGCGCGCGGTTGACGCCACCGGGAATCGCCCCGGTGCCGTGGATGCGCTTGCCGGCGGTCAGGCGAATGACTTCCTGGCCGAACTTGCGCAACAGCACGCCTTGCCTGGCGACGTCGGGATGCGCGGCGGCGACGCCGACGATGTTGCGCCGGCCGGCCTCGCTGTCGAAACCGAAGAGCAGGTCGGGCGACGACAGGTGAAAGAAATGCAGTGCATGCGACTGCAGGATCTGGCCGTAGTGCATCAAGCGGCGCAATTTCTCGGCGCTTGGCGTCAGGCGGTCGGCACCGACCACGTGGTCAAGCGCCTTGGCCGCCGCCAGGTGATGCGAGACGGGGCAGATGCCGCACAGGCGCTGCACCATTACCGGCACCTCCCAGTACGGGCGGCCCTGGATGAACTTCTCGAAACCGCGGAATTCGACGATGTGCAGGCGGACTTGCTGCACTTCATCGTTCTCGTCGAGCAAGAGCGTCACCTTGCCGTGCCCTTCGACGCGCGATACCGGATCGATCGCCACGCGGCGCAGCGTGCCGGCGCCGGCGTCGGCAGTCTCGAGTTCGAAGTTTTCGCTGGCCATGGTCTGTCTCAGTCGAAATGCAGCAGGGGATGTCCGAGACGCGGGGTTCGGCCATCGAGCAGGTCGGTCAGGAACTTCCAGATCGCGTCGCCCGAGGGTGGGCAGCCGGGAATGAAGTAATCGACGCGAACGACTTCATGGATAGGGTGCACCTTGTCGAGCGGCAGCGGCAATTCCGGATCGTTGGGGATCTGCCCACCGACGACCCCCGTGCCGGTCAGGTAGACCTCCTGCAGGCAAAGACCGAGGTCGAGATGGTTGCGCTGCGCCGGCAGGCCGCCATTGACCGCGCAGGCGCCGATGGCGATGAGGACCTTGCAGTTGCGGCGGAACTCGCGCAGCACGTGGATGTTCTCGGCGTTGCAGATGCCGCCTTCGATCAGGCCGATGTCGCAGGGGCCACACTCCTTGAGGTCGGTCAAGGGCGAACGGTCGAAGTCGACGCGCTCGATCAGGTCGAGCAGCCGCTCGTCGATGTCGAGGCAAGACATGTGGCAACCGAAGCAACCGGCCAGCGAAGTCGTCGCGAGGCGCAGCTTCCGGGAGGGCAGGGCAGCGCTCATGTCAGGCCTGCTCGTCGCGCGTGCCAGGCGTGCCAGCTGTCGCCGGCCGCTCGACCTGCATGCCGATCGGCTCGACGTCGTAACGGCGGCTGCCGATCGGCACGGCGAAGCCATGGCGTTTCTCGAGGATCACGCCGACCGGGCAGACGTGCGCCGCCTGGTCGGCGAGCGAGAAATCGGTATCGGCCAGCCGGCCGGACTCGGCATTGACGATCAGGTGCTTGGTGATGCCGCGGCCGGAGAGCGCGAAGATGTTCTTGCCGTCGACATCGCGACTGGCGCGCACGCACAATTCGCAGAGGATGCACCGGTTGAACTCGAGCAGCACTTCGGGATGCGAGGCATCGACCGGCCGGTCGGGATAGAACTCCGGGAAGTGCGGGGAGAGCATTTCCAGCTCGTAGGCCAGTGCCTGCAGCATGCAGTTGCCGCTCTTCTCGCACGAGGGGCAGAAGTGATTGCCTTCGACGAAGAGCATCTGCAGCATCGTCCGCCGCTTGTCGTTGAGGTCCGGCGAATTGTTCTCGACCTCCATGCCGTCCTTGGCCGGCAGGGTACACGCCGAAACGTAGCGGCCGTTGGCCTTGACGGTGCACAGCTTGCAACTGCCCTGCGGCTTGAAGTCGGGGTGATGGCAGAGGTGCGGAATGAAGATCCCCGCCGCCATCGCCGCTTCCATGATTGTCTGCCCATCAGCGAAGGCGACGGGCAGGCCGTCGAGCAGCATGCTGGAGTCGTCGCTCATGATTCGCCTCCCACGCCTCTCGCCGCGAAACCGAAGTGTGCCGCCGGGTCGTCGCGCCCGGTCATCTGGCGGGCGCTGGCCAATGCCTGGTCGAGGTCGAAGGCCGGCGCGAAGTCGAGCGAGCGCAGGCGTCGCTCGTAGGCCGGGCGAAACTTGTTCAGCGTGTCGAACAAGGGATTGCAGGCCGTCTGGCCAAGGCCACAATGGCTGGCCGCGTGCAACAGGCGGTGGATCTTGAAGATCTCGCTGATGTCGTATTGCGAGCCGCGGCCATTGGCGATCTTGTCCATGCAGTTGGCGACCAGCGAGGTGCCGACCCGACACGGGGTACAGAAGCCGCAGCTCTCGTGCGCGAAGAAGTGGGCGAAGTTGCGGGCGACTTCGAACATGTCGCGATGGGCGCCGAAAACCATGAAGGCACCCGCCGTCGGCACGTCCTCGAAAGCTATGCGGCGCGAGAACTCGTGCATGGCCAGGCAGCTTCCCGACGGGCCGCTGACCTGCACCGCCTGGGCATTGCCGGCGCCGCAGTCGTTGAGCACTTGGCTCACCGCGACGCCGAACGGGTATTCGTAGATGCCCGGCGATTCGACGTCACCCGAGATCGACAGCAGCTTGGTGCCGGTCGACTGCTTGGTGCCGAGGCCGGCGAACCAGGCGCCGCCCCTGACCGCGATCAGCGCCGCCTTGCAGAGGGTCTCGACGTTGTTCACCACCGTCGGCTGACCGCGGTAGCCCGCGTGGACCGGGAAGGGCGGGCGAATGCGCGGGACGCCGCGCTTGCCTTCGAGCGACTCGAGCAATGCCGTTTCCTCGCCGCAGACATAGGCGCCGGCGCCGAGGTGGATGTCGATGTCGAAGGCGAGATCCGCGCGGCCGCACAGCGCCGGCCCGAGCAAGCCATTGCGCCGGCGGCGTTCGAGATTCTCCTGCAATGCCGGCAGCAGATAGGCGTACTCGCCGCGCAGGTAGAGTAGCCCCTTTTCGGCACCGATCGTCACGCCAGCGACGCTCATGCCGTCGAACACGAGATCGGCATGGCTCGTCAGCAGGACGCGATCCTTGAAGGTACCGGGTTCCCCCTCGTCGGCGTTGCAGACCACGTAG
Organism: Accumulibacter sp.; assembly: GCA_017302455.1. Classification (GTDB taxonomy): domain Bacteria; phylum Pseudomonadota; class Gammaproteobacteria; order Burkholderiales; family Rhodocyclaceae; genus Accumulibacter; species Accumulibacter phosphatis. Next base: position 11,372 of record JAFLDO010000013.1, on the reverse strand, counting down.
CGCGCGGGCGGCGCATGCCGGCAGGTCGCCCGACGCGCCGACTCCCACTTGATGTAGGTGGTAAAGCCCGCGCCGCCGCGGCCGCGCAGGTTGGAGACCTTCATTTCGGCGAGCATCGCCTCGGGCCCGCGCGCTATGGCTGCCCGCAGCGCTTCGCCGGCTGGCGACTCGGTCGCCAGCACCGCGTCGCGGCGCCGGACGTTGTCGGTCACCACGAAGTACTCGCTCGGCCACTCGGCGAGCGGCACCTGCGCCCGGATCAGCTCGCAGAGGCGGTCGATGCGCTCTGCCGACATGCGCGTCATTGCCCTGCCGTTGACCAGCAGCGCCGGGCCCTGGTCGCACATGCCGGTGCAGGAGGTGGTATCGACGCTGACCAGACCATCCTCGGAAAGCTTGCCGCGCTCGATCCACAGTTTGTTGCACAGGCGATCCAGCAGGTCGCCGCTGCCCAGCATGCGGTCGGTGATGTTGTCCGAAAAGAGAACCCGATAGCGGCCCACCGGCGCCAGATGCAAGAACGAGTAGAAGCCGGCGACTCCCTCGACGCGTGCACGCGGCACTCCGACCGCCCGGGCGATCAGGGTCAGAGCGGCGGCCGGCAGGTAGCCCAGCGCCTCCTGCGCCTCGCGCAGAATCTGTACCAGTTCGCCCGGATCGCGGCGACGAGCGTCGAGGATCGGCAGCAACAACGCCTCGATCCGCCCTGCATCCATGCTCTCGTCCGTCACGACAGTCTCCCGCGCCCTCGGCAGTTTCTGCTACGCCGTAGCCAAGTCTAGCGTCCCGGCTGCGGCAGGGGCTGATCCAGGTCAACGGAGGCGAGGAAAGGCGCGCGCAGGGCGAAAGCGACAATGGACCTCGCCTCACCGGAGCCTGCGCGTCGCTCCCCTACCATTGCGTGGTGCGTTGCAGCATAATGGCGATTCTGAGCACCATCCGGAGCCCCATCATGCACTTTGAGACCTCGCTGGACTATCTCGAAAGCCGGCCCTACGACGAAATCAGCGTCGGTGACAGCGCGTCGCTGGTACGCACCCTGCGCCCGGAGGACGTCAAGCTCTTCGCGCTGATGTCCGGGGATATGAACCCGGCGCTGGCCAACACCGAATTCCGGCACAGCGGCCTCTTCCGCGACTTCATCGCCCACGACATGTGGTCCGCCTCGCTGCTGTCGACGATCCTCGGCACACAGTTCCCGGGGCCGGGAACCGTCCTCATCGAGTCCACGCTGCATTTCTCGCGGCCGGTGACGATCGGCGACACGATTACCGTGACGGTGACGATCAGGCAGAAGTTCGATCACAACCACCACATCGTCCTCGACTGCGCGTGCGTCAACCAGGATGGCATGCTGGTGGTGTCGGGCAGCGCCGAAGTGCTGGCACCAGCCGAGAAGATCAAGACGAAGCGGACGGTGATGCCGGAAATCACCATCTCGGACAAGTACGCCCGCCTGCAGGTGCTGGTGGCGCGTGCCGCGGGACTGGCGCCGATCGACATGGCCGTCGTGCACCCGTGCGACCGCGAGTCGCTCAGGGGGGCGCTGCTGGCTGCCGAGGCGAACCTGATCGATCCCTTCCTGATCGGGCCGGAGCAGAAGATCAGGGCGGTTGCCGAGGAGAACGGCTTCGACCTCGGATCGCACCGCATCGTGAACGTCAAACACAGCCACGATGCCGCGGCAATGGCCGTCACGCTGGTGCGTAGCGGCGACGTCGAAGCGCTGATGAAGGGCAGCCTGCACACCGACGAACTGATGGCCGAGGTCATCTCCCGCGCCGCCGGCCTGCGCACCGAGCGCCGCATCAGCCACGTCTTCCTGATGGACGTGCCCACCTATCCGCGACCGATCATGATCACCGATGCGGCGATCAACATCCTGCCGACGCTCCAGGAGAAGGTCGACATCATCCAGAACGCCATAGATCTCGCCCACATCATCGGCACCCCCGAACCCAAGGTGGCGATTCTCTCGGCCGTCGAAACCGTCAATCCCAAGATCCAGTCCACCCTCGACGCCGCCGCCCTGTGCAAGATGGCCGACCGCGGCCAGATCAAGGGCGGCCTGCTCGACGGTCCGCTGGCCTTCGACAACGCCGTCTCGATCGTCGCCGCCAAGACCAAGGGGATCAATTCGGCGGTCGCCGGGCGGGCCGATATCCTGGTCGTCCCCGACCTCGAGTCCGGCAACATGATCGCCAAGCAGCTCGAATATCTCGCCAACGCGCTCAGCGCCGGCATCGTGCTCGGTGCGCGCGTGCCGATCGTCCTGACCAGTCGCGCCGACACCGCCGAAACGCGCATCGCCTCGTGCGTCATCGCGGCGCTGATCGCGCACGCCAACCGCGCCAAACAGCAGGCGGGCTGATCCCCGCTCTGGCGGGTCAGGCGTCGCGCCACGCCCGCCAAAAAAAAGTTCCGCTGCCCGTAGCCGACGCAAGGCCGTGATTTCAAGGGCTTTCCGGCTCTCCGACAGGCCGTCTCCGGAAAACTACATCTAGTAACATTGTTGCCTTCAGCCACTACATGTAGTAGCTTTACGTCTGTTGCGCCGGCCGGCGGCGAGGCGTCGCCGGTGCCGCCGCCGGCAGCCGCCGCCTGTTGATCACCATTACCCACCATCCGAGGGACAGACCATGAGCCAGCTTGTACACCAGTTACCCCTCTCGGCCATCGCCGAGGCGCCTGTCAACCTTCCGCTCGCGGAACAGGAAATCTCGGGCGAGGTGCTGGTCGAAAAGTACGCCAAGGGCAACGAAACCTCGGTGCATGACGTGCGCCGGCGCGTCGCCCGCGCGCTCGCCGCCAACGAGGAAGAGAAGCAGCGCGGCCAGTGGGAAGCGCGCTTCCTGTGGGCGCAGGAAAACGGCTTCGTTCCCGCCGGCCGCATCAACTCGGCGGCCGGCACGACGCTCGCGGCGACCTTGATCAACTGCTTCGTGCAGCCGATCGGCGATTCCGTCGTCGAGATCGTCGACGGCAAGCCGGGCATATACAGCGCGCTCGCCGAGGCCGCCGAAACGATGCGCCGCGGCGGCGGCGTCGGCTACGACTTCTCGGCGATCCGACCGATGGGCGCGATCGTCAAGGGCACGCAGTCGCGCGCCTCCGGCCCGGTCTCCTACATGCGCGTCTTCGACCGCTCGTGCGAGACGGTCGAATCCGCCGGTTCGCGGCGCGGCGCGCAGATGGGCGTACTGCGCTGCGACCACCCGGACATCGAAGTCTTCATCCACGCCAAGGACCACGGCGACCTGACCAACTTCAACGTTTCGATCGCCGTCACCGACGCCTTCATGGAGGCCGTCGAAGCCGACGCCGAGGTCGAGCTGACGCACCGCGCCGAACCCAACGCCGACATGAAACGGGCGAGCGCCTTCCAGCGCGACGACGGCATCTGGGTCTACCGCCGCGTGCGCGCGCGCGACCTCTGGGATCAGGTGATGAAATCCACCTACGACCACGCCGAACCCGGAATCCTCTTCCTCGACCGCATGAACAAGGACAACAACCTCTACTACTGCGAAGTCATCGAGGCCACCAACCCGTGCGCCGAACAGCCGCTGCCGCCCTACGGCTGCTGCTGCCTGGGGTCGATCAACCTGACCCTGTTCGTCAAGGACGCCTTCAGCGCCCGCGCCGAGTTCGACTTCGCCGCTTTCGGCGAAGTCATCAAGGTGTCCACGCGCATGCTCGACAACGTTCTCGACGTCACCGCCTGGCCGCTCGACCGGCAACGCGAGGAGGCCGCCAACAAGCGGCGCGTCGGCCTTGGCTTCACCGGTCTCGGCGACACGCTGTGCATGCTGTGCCTGCGCTACGACCGGCCCGAAGCGACCGCGATGGGCGCGCGCATCTCCGAATTCATGCGCGACACCGCCTACCTCGCCTCGGTCGACCTGGCCAAGGAGCGCGGCGCCTTCCCGCTCTTCAACGCCGAACTCTACCTTTCCGGCGGCAACTTCGCCTCGCGCCTGCCAACCGAGATCAAGGCCGAGATCCGCAAGCACGGCCTGCGCAACTCGCACCTGCTGTCGATCGCGCCCACCGGGACGATTTCGCTGGCTTTCGCCGACAACGCCTCGAACGGCATCGAACCGCCGTTCTCGTGGACCTACAGCCGCAAGAAGCGGATGGCCGACGGCACGCTCAAGGAATACGCCGTCGAAGACTACGCCTGGCGCCTCTACAAGCACCAGGGCGGCGACGTCGAGAAGCTGCCCGACTATTTCGTCACCGCGCTCGAAATCTCCGCCAAGGCGCACAAGGACATGGTCGCCGCCGTCGCGCCCTACATCGACACGTCGATCTCGAAGACCGTCAACGTCCCCGCCGACTACCCCTACGAAGACTTCCAGGATCTCTACCTGAGCGCCTGGAAAGCCGGCCTCAAGGGACTTGCCACCTATCGCCCGAACGCGGTCCTCGGCTCGGTGCTGTCGGTCGGCTCACCGTCCGGGTCACAGTCGGTGTCACAGAAGCAAGCTGAAGACCGCAAGCAGCCGCAGGACTTCGAACTCGGCGACGCCAACCGCCGGCTGACCATCAAGACGCTGCCGGCCCCCGTCCTGGCCAGCCTGCGCTGGCCGAACCGTCCGCACCTGCCGGAAGGCAACATGGCGTGGACCTACATGATCGAGAGCACGCACGGCAAGTTCGCGCTCTTCGTCGGCCACGTAGACCAGGACGGCCGTAGCTGGCCGTTCGAAGTCTGGGTCAACGGCCCCGAGCAGCCGCGCGGCCTCGGCGCGGTGGCCAAGACGCTGTCGATGGACATGCGCGCCAACGACCACGGCTGGCTGGCGCTCAAGCTCGAATCGCTGGCCAAGACGCCCGGCGACGAAGGCTTCGACATGCCTTTCCCGCCGCACGGCGAGCGCCAGCGCATGCCCTCGGTCGTCTCGGCGATGGCCCGGCTGATCCAGTACCGCGTCGAACGCCTCGACTCGTTCAAGCACGAAGGCCCGACGCCGGTGCTCGACGCGATGTTCAGCCGCAAGGAGCCGAAGACCGGCACCGACGGCACGCTCTCCTGGACGGTCGACATCTTCAATCCCGCCACCGGCGAAGACTTCGTCCTTGGCCTCAAGGAGATCACCCTGCCCGACGGTGTCACTCGCCCGTACTCGGTCTGGCTCTCCGGCAACTACCCGCGCGCCCTCGACGGCCTGACCAAGCTGCTGTCCTTCGACATGCGCGTCCTCGACCCGGCGTGGATCGGCATGAAGCTGCGGAAACTGCTCGACTACCCTGAACCGCTCGGCGACTTCATGGCCTTCATCCCCGGTACCCGTCGCCAGACCAACTACCCCTCGACCGTCGCCTATCTCGCGCAGTTGATGATCCACCGCTACGCGATGCTCGGCATCCTCGACGAGAGCGGCCTGCCGCTGCAGCAGATGGGAATCCTGCAGACCCCTGCAGGCAGCACCGCGGCGCAGCCGACGGCTGGAAAGCTGTGCGGGGAGTGCGGGAACCTGACGATGATCCGGAAGGATGGGTGTGATTTCTGTACGGCTTGCGGGGCGGTGGGGAGTTGCGGGTGAGGTTTCGACGCCGTCATGGAGCCGTTAGGCACAATTAGGGCTCCTCTGTGTTCGCGAGCGCGGAGCTTGTGGTGGTTTACCCGGTAGACACTGAACGCCTGTCGGCAGTCCCATCGCGCTAGTTGCTCCCCGCTGGATGCGGCGCTAGACTTTGTCCATCAACCCAAGGAGTGCCCCCGATGTCGGCCACACTGACCATCAAGCCAGACCTGAAAGCAAAACTGGAGACGCTCGCGAATGTCATGCACCGCGACCAATCCGAACTGGCCAACGAGGCCATCGGGCTGTACGTGGAGCGCGAAACGCTACTGCTGGAAAAGATCCGGAACGGCTTGGCGCAGGCCGAACGCGGGGAGTTTGTACCGGACGGTGAGATGGACGCGTTTTTTGCGGAGCACGGGTTCATCGTCGAACCATGAGGGTTCGCTATACCCCCCAAGCCAAGTCCGACCTCGCAGAGATCTTCTCTTTCATCGCCCGGGACAATCCTGCCGCCGCGCGACGGGTTGTGGCTGACATCCGTAGAGACATCATGCTGGTATCCGACAATCCTGGAATCGGTCGGCCCGGGCGCATTGCCGGAACCAGGGAACTTGTCATTTCCCAGTTGCCGTATATCGCGGCATATCGGCAACAATCCGCGGGGATCGATGTGCTGGCGGTTCTTCACACCGCGCGCGACTGGCCGCAATCACTGTAGCGCGAAAGCAATGCTTTTGCTTTATCCGCAACGGCGTTCGAAGAATCAAAGAGGTCGTAGGTGAGCGGTGTTCGGTGCAGGACTTCAGTGGCTTGGAAATGCGCCTGCTTGGCGATAGCCTCGGCGCAAGGGGGCTTGGGCATGACCGGCAACATAGAGAATCTGATCCTTGAACACCCGCGCAGTGGGGGGCAGGACCGCGTAGAGAGTGAGTTGCGGGAGGTCGCCACCCGTCCGATCAGCCTCGCAGCCAGCACCGCCGCCGGTCGGCGCGACAGTGTGCGCAATTATGAGGATGTCATCTGACAACGGTCGGGCATCGACCAGATCAAGGTGCGAATCGACCGGCGGCTGCAAATCGTGGGTGGAGGCATCACCCGCCGGGGGCAGCGCGGTTACGCGACGAGTATGGTTTTGCTTCGGCCCGCCGCTTCCTACGCCAGTCGCGAAACGTCGCGCCTGCTCGGCGCTGAAGGGGGCGATCAAGGTTACTGCCCCCCCGGAAGCTGCGGCCAGTTGAGCCCAGTCTTGCCGTTGCGTGCCGTGCCCGTCTCGAACCTTCTGATCCAAATGGCCATGAATTAATTATACTGTCCCCGAAATGCCCCGAAATGCCATCAAGCGTACACTCGGACGCTGGCTCCTCCAAGGCCGCGACGCCCTCGACAACATCACCTCGGTCTTCAACGAACTCATCAAGAACCTCGTCCAGATAAAACCAAACCGGTCATACCCCAGGAAATTCACCCAAAAACCACATTTATCACACGCTTACAAAAGTGGAGTATGACAAGGTTCTGATAGGTTCAGAGCATTGAGGGGCCGCGAGGCTTCTTCCTATCCCGATTATGTTTCAACCACTCAAGTATGGAGGCCCTGAATGGGCGATTTGATTGAGCACTCAGAGAATGATAATGGCAATGTGGAAGTTGTGAGAGTAGGCGAAGCCGGCTCCCGTGTCTCACTCAAGGTATATCAGGACATCTATCACCAGGTAACCGGCCGGACCGAACAGATACGGAAGCGTTATTCGGATAACTTATTGGTCGAGTTTGCTGAGGTCGAGCAGTTGCACTTCAAAGTTCAGCAGCTCTGCGACGTACATAAGATCGTTGCACGCAATGAGGTTATTTCGGTCTTCCATGACAAAGAACGAAAAGAGCAATTCACATCCTTCGACCGGTTCCGTGCATACAACACCAACGCGGCTAGCCCAACCGTTAGTATCGTTCTGAAGTACAACTTTTCAATTGTCCCGGCAGGTCTTGAGCTACCGCAAGAATATGCGGTGTCGATACGCCTTACATCACGTGCGGCGATGCTCCAACAGATCGAACAGGAAGCGCCGCCATTTCTGCGTGGTCATCTTGCCGGCTTTGTCGCACTAATTACGGCAGAGGTGACGATTGACTACGCGGATTACGTGATCGCTCGCGGGTTCCTAGAAGCATTCGACGAGTGGCTTCGAGGGTGCAGGAAAACCCCGCCGGTACCGTTTTTGAATTCTTTGCGTAGGTGGTCGGGCTACATACCTGGTGCTGCAAAGCTTGTGGTTGGTGCCCTTCTTAGTTGGTTCGCGTTCCAGTCAGTGCCCACATATTTCAATACATCGATCCAGACTGACGTCTGGGCTCGCTTTTTCGTTGTCTACGCGGGTGGTGCTCTCATCCTTGTCCCGCTCATGGGAACCATTGGTAGTTTTATCGAGGAAGCAATTGATAGTTACCCTGATCTTTCCTACCTAAAACTAAACAAGGGCGATATCAATCTGATAGATGAATTTTCAGACAGAAAGCGCGCGATCATGATCAAGATCGCACTTAGCGGCGTATTTGCTGTTGCACTAAACATTGTCGCGACAAAGCTCGAGCGATTCCTGTGAAACATAATCGGGTAAGGGCCGGCAGTAGAGTTCCGGTAGAGTTCCGGGTAGAGTTCCGGGAATTCCGCGTTCGCGAGCGTGGCGCTTGTGGTCGCTTGTCGGGTCGACAGCGACCGCCTGTTGGCGGTCCGATCTCGCTGATTGCTCCCCGCAGGATGCGGCGCTAGACTTTGTCCATCAACGCATGGAGCGCCCCCGATGTCGGCCACACTGACCCGCAAGCCCGACCTGAAGGAGAAACTCGAGATACTCGCGGAGGGCATGCGCCGCGACCAGTCCAAACTGGTCGACGAGGCCATCGGGCTGTGCCGGGAGTACGCAACGCTGATGCGCACACTGCCGGAAGCCGGGAACCTGGAGTTTCCAGCCTGCTGTACAGCGCGGCATGTCCGCAACAATCCGGGGTCGTCGATTTGCTGACGGCCCTCCAGATCGACTGGCCGAAGTCACTTCGGTTCTCGCCAACACGCCGATGCGAATTCAAAGCTTCCTGGCTCTAGCCTTGTTTCTCATGGGCGTCGCTGCCGCGGGCATCGCCATGCTCACTCAGCCCTTCGTGCAGGCGGTCACCTCGCAGGCGCCGCAGGTTGACGTCAAGCGACTTGAGGCTCACGTCAGGCATCTCTCCGTGGATCTCTATCCGCGCAGCTTCGATCAATTGCGCAACATCGACCTCGCCGCGCAGTACATCCTCGCTGAGTTGACGGCCGCGGGCGGCGCGGTGACAGTACAAGACGTTCTCGTGGATGAGGTCAGGTACCGGAACATCGTCGCCAGATTCGGTCCGGTGTCCGGCCCTCTGCTGGTCATCGGAGCGCACTACGATTCGCATGGCGATGCCCACGGCGGCGCCAAGGATCCACGTGGCTATACGCGAGAAACCCACACGCCGGGAGCGGATGACAACGCCAGCGGCATCGCCGGTCTGCTCGAGCTCGCCCGTCTCGTCGGTCGCACCACCCAGCTCCGACCAATCGAACTCGTTGCGTACACCCTCGAAGAGCCGCCGCACTTTCGCACCGAACATATGGGCAGTGCATGGCATGCGCGCTCGCTTCGCGCAGCAGGTCGGGAGGTGGAGTTCATGCTGTCTCTCGAGATGATCGGCTACTTCTCCGACGAACCGGGAAGTCAGAGCTATCCGGTCGCCGCGATGTCACATCTTTACTCCGATCGCGGCGACTTCATCGCGCTCGTCGGCAGCTTGAGCAACTTCGCCTTGCTGCGTCGCATCAAGGCCGTCATGGCTGGCGCGACCAGCCTGCCTGTCTATTCCATCAACGCGCCGCCATGGCTTCAGGGCATCGACTTTTCCGACCATCTCAGCTATTGGCACGCAGGCTTTCCCGCGTTCATGGTCACAGACACCGCGTTCATGCGCAACCGCAACTATCATCTGGCGGGCGATACCTACGACAAACTCGACTACGTGCGCATGGCAAAGGTCGTCCAGGCCGTGTATGCGGTCACGCAGCAACGCTGATGAGGCGAGGGTCAACGCACGGAAAATTCCAGCCAACACAGCGCGCGTGATTTCATGGTATCGTCAACGCGTTCTGCTGGATGTCGGCCTTGACCCAAGTCTCATGTCGATCCTGGCCTGACTGAAGGCCCCGAGCAGGACGGTGACGGCTTTGCTGGACTCGATTACCTTGACCGCACGATCACGTCGAAGTCAATGAAATGAATAGCACACCGCGGCGCCTGATGAAGACATCGTTCTGCAACCTGTTATCGGCAGCTTCGCTGGGGTGCCTGCTGACTTCGTTCAGCCAGCCGGCCGTCGGTGAAATCATCCTGGGTCCGGCGCCAGGTGCGAGTCTTTCCGCACAGTCGGCCCAGTACAACCGTCAACGCGCCATCCTCGAACGTTCGCGGAATGACAACGGCGAGTTTCGGGTCAGCCCCAATATCATTCTGATCGACGGGTACAACACTTGGGGCGGCGTCAATACCTGGGGTGGTGTCAACGCCTGGGGCGGCCCCAATAGCTGGGCGGCTACCGGGTCGGCAGCGGCTTACGGGGCGGCGTACAACCGGCGGCAGGCAATCGCCAATCAGGTCTTCATGGGTAACCACTCGTCGAGCCACCACCACAGCGAACGCGCCAACGCGTACCGCAATCGCGGCCACTAAGTCCGTCTCTACCCACCGCGCAGTCTCGTCGTCGCGCAGTCTCGCTGTCTTCCTCCTCGTCGTCCTCGTCGTCCTCGTCGTCCTCGTCGTCCTCGTCGCCGGAAGTGCGTTACTGCCTCACGTCGTTTGACGCGGCTTGGCGAGTCAGCCAACCCACGAGCAGGCCGGCGCCTGGCAGGGACAAACAGGCGATCATGACAAAGACGCCAAGGCCTTCGCTGATGGCAGGGATATCGGTTCTCATTTTGCTGCTCCTTGTAGCTGTGCTGGTCTGATCAGGCGCCAGACCACTTTTCATGGCGCTTGCGAGTTGCCGCTTCACGGGGTCGATGGCCTGGCGGGGAACGATGAAACCTCAGCCTATGGATACGGAGCCTTCATCCGTCGGAGCGAACCATTGGCGCAGGCGAACGGCTGGTCGTCGTGAACGGAGCCAGCTCGGAGGCGCAAACGGCTCCAGGAAAGTCGCATCGCGGGGTCTGGTTCGGCCGCCACGGGGGCGACGGAGACGGCGGCAGCTTTGCCTTGCGCCAGGCGACGAGAAGCTGCCCGACGCAAGCACGCGGGTGGATCTCGCCGGTGGTTCCAGCAAGCCGACGGCAAGTCCTGATCGGCCTTGCTCGTGCCGACAAGGTGCCGGCTAGCGGTGGCGCATGCCGCCGCTGCCGCGTGCCATCGCTTCGTTGACGCGCAGCGGCTTGCCGTGTAGATCCTTGCCGTCGAGGGCGGCGATGGCAGCCAGTGAATGCGCCTTGCCGGGCATTTCGACGAAGCCGAAGCCCTTCGAGACGCCACTGAACATTTCGCGCATCACCTGCACTGACTTGACCTGACCGAAGGCCTTGAACAGATCGGTAAGTTCCGTTTCGGTTGTTTCGGCGGCGAGATTGCCCACGAAGATATTCATTGCCGACTCCTGATCAAGCGTTGTGAAGAGTGAAGGATGCGGCCGGCCAGCGGCCTCAGCCGCCGCGCCGCGCCGGACTGCGGAACAGCGCCGGCAGGGGCGTGCTGGTGTCCGTCCTGCCACGCTGCGGTGCCCGCGGTACGTTCGGCAAGGGCGTCGGCTTGGCATGCGTGGGTGCGGCGGCATGCGCGCTCGTCG
>JAFLDO010000126.1 GCA_017302455.1 Accumulibacter sp. | reverse complement strand
GCCTTCTTCAGGTGGACGACTTCGTCGTGCGAGATCGGCAGGACGAAGTTCTCGTTGAAGGCGTACATCAGGCCAAAAGTCAGCTTCTGGTGGTGGTACTTGCGATGGATCGGATCGTGGGCGATATAGGCGAGCGTATCGTGCATCCAGCCCATGTTCCACTTGAAGGTGAAACCGAGGCCGCCGAGGTAGGTGGGCCGGCTGACCATCGGGAAGGCGGTGGACTCCTCGGCGATCGTGACGGCGCCAGGATGCAGTTCGTACACCATCTCGTTGAGACGGCGCAAGAAGGCGATCGCTTCCAGGTTCTCGCGACCGCCATATTCGTTGGGTAGCCAGTCCTGGCGTTCGTAGTCACGATAGAGCATCGCCGACACGGCATCCACCCGCAGCCCGTCGATGTGGTAGCGGTCGAGCCAGAAGAGCGCGCTGTTGATCAGGAACTGCACCACCTGCTTGCGCTTGTAGTTGAACACCTTGGTACCCCAGGCCTTGTGCTCGCCGATGCGGTCGTCCGCATACTCGTACAGCGCGCTGCCGTCGAACTTGACCAGCCCGAAGTCGTTCTTGGGGAAGTGGGCCGGTACCCAGTCGAGGATCACGCCGATGCCGTTGCCATGCATGTGGTCCACGAAGTACTGGAGATCGTCCGGCGACCCGAAACGGCTGGTGGGCGAGAACATGCCGGTGACCTGGTAGCCCCACGACGCATCGAGCGGATGTTCGGTGACCGGCATCAGCTCGACATGCGTATAGCCCTGCTGCCGGACATAGGCGACGAGGCGTGCGGCCAGGTCGCGATAGCTCAGGTAGCCACTGCTGCCGGGTACGCGTGCCCACGAGCCGAGGTGCACTTCGTAGATCGCCATCGGCCGGCGCAGCGGATCGTTGCGGGCGCGGCTGGCCATCCACCCGGCATCGCTCCACAGCCCCCTGGCACCGAAGGAGATATCCCAGACGATCGACGCGGTCTGTGGGCGCATCTCGGCGTAAAAGCCCTGCGGGTCGGTCTTCCGCGCGAGCGCGCCGGTCTTGGTCCTGATCTCGTACTTGTAGAGCGCCCCCTGGCCCTGCCCGGGGATGAAAAGTTCCCAGATGCCCGAGCGGGCGCGTGCGCGCATCGGATGGCGGCGGCCGTCCCACTGGTTGAAGTCGCCGATGACGCTGACGTCCCGGGCATTCGGCGCCCAGACCGCAAAGCGCACGCCCTGTACGTCACCGAGCCGCACGACATGGGCGCCGAGCAGTTCATAGGTGCGGTAGTGCCTGCCCTCGCCGAACAGTTGCAGGTCGAAATCCCCCAGCGCCGACCGAAAGCCCAGAGGGTCGCCGTCCGGGCTCGGTGTGCCCCACCAGGTGGTCATGGCGAGACCGCCGGCACGCGGCCTTGCCGCAGGCCCTGCTGAGCCCGCGCCGGCACCGCCTGGCGCCGGCTCGTGTCGCCACCCGCGTACGCCAGCTTCATTCCTCGTCCCCCCTCATTTCGGTCGCAATCACGATATCGATACATGATACGCGCCGTCGCAGCGGCCGCGGCGTTCGTCGGAAGCTGCCGATCATCCGCCGCCTGGGCCGGCGCATTGTCGATGGCCACAAACGTGGTCGAACGCGGCTCCGTTGGCGGTGTTCACGCAGAGGGACTCGGAGCGTCGAGACCCGCGGAAGCTCAGTTCGATCCCGGGCGGGGCAATGACGGCGAGGTCGACAGCACATGGCCTGCGCGTGCGCTCTGCAGGCCAAGTTCGAGGAGGCCCATCACGGCAATGCCTTCGTCGGCAGTGACAGGGTTTGGCCCAACCCCGCGGATGGCGTCACGGACGGCGCTGTAGTAAACGGGGTAGTCACCGGCAATACAGGTCAGCTCGCGCGTACAGCAAACGCCATCGCGCCAGACGGATAGCGTGGCGGTCAGCGGGTCTTCGCCCCAGCCCGGTGCCGGCGGGTGGATGCCGGACTTGAGGTGGTCCTCCTGCGGGTCGAGGCCCAGCTTGGTGAAACTGCCGAGACTGCCGTGCACGGTGAAACGCGGCGCGGGCACCGCGACGAGGGCGCTGCCGTGCAGGATGCAGCGGCTTTGCCCGTAGCGCAGCACGGCGTGGAACCAGTCGTCCGTCGCGGCGCCCTGCCGCTGGTTTGCCAGGTCGAGCGCAATCGTTTCGGGCATCCCGAGGATCTGCAACACTTGGTCGATGAGATGCGCCCCAAGGTCGTACCACAGTCCGCTGCCCGCGCCGGCCTGTTCCCGCCAACGGGCGCGCACTTGCGGCCGGTAGCGGTCGAAGTGCGATTCAAAATGAACGATGTGCCCCAGTTCTCCCGTGGCGATGACTTGCTGCAGCGTCAGGAAGTCCGAGTCCCAGCGCCGGTTGTGGAATACCGAGAGCAGGCAGCCGGCGGCCGCAGCCTCAGCCTGCAGGCAACGAGCCTCGGCCAGGGTTACTGTGAAAGGCTTGTCGACCACGACATGCTTGCCTGCGGCGAGTGCCATGCTGGCCAGCGGGAAGTGGCTGTCGTTGGGTGTCGGGATGACGACGAGGTCGATCTCGGGGCGGGCAAAGAGATCCGCCGGCGTCGCCTCTACCGCGACATCAGGCCAGTCGGCTTTTACTTTGGCCGGGTCGCTGCTCGCGATCGCTGTGAGTTGAAGACCGGGAACGCCAACAATCAGTGGCGCGTGGAAGGTCTTGCTGGCAAAGCCGTAACCGACGATGGCAACGTTCAGGGTTTTGGTCATGGCTTGCTTCCTTTTCGGTATCGCCGCTCTTTTCTCTCTCGCGAACGAGGGTGACGGGTTCCT
>JAFLDO010000125.1 GCA_017302455.1 Accumulibacter sp. | reverse complement strand
AAACCGCCTCTACTTGCCTTCTACGTGGCCTTATTGTGCCGCGATTGCTCTGGCCTCATTGCGCCGCGAGTCCAGTGGCCTCATTACGCCGCCACCGAAATGGCCTTATAGCGGCGCGAACTAACACCTTGAGCATATCGACATAGGCCCCGCCGCGCAAATCCCTGCCGTGGCATAGTATGCAGTTCGTTTCGTATTCGATCTTTCCGACATCGATGCGCTCAGCGCCGATGACGTCCGTCAATGCTGCAAGCAGCGCCACGACGATCCCACCCTTGATGCCCATGCGTTTCATTGTCATCTCCTAAAAAACGAACTTCTCCAAGATACCGTTCTTGTCTGAGCACAACGGCTGCAGAGCCCTTGGTATCTACGCCCTTCACCGCCTCGACTGCCGCCATCCCGATCCAAGGCGACTCCGCACAATAAGGATACCGAGCAACAACCGTCATCTTCGCGCAAGTAAGTGTACACACCATTCCGCCCGATGCCGTACTGAGTCGGGACTGGGTTGCCCCTTACGCGGGAATGACGGAATTCCTGGACCGGTTGGGATAAATAGCACCTGAAATTCGCCTTAAGCCATTGCGACTACACCTCGATCAGCGCCAGTGACGAGAGCAAAGCGGTCTTCGCCGACCGCGCACCCGAGTTCGGTGAGCAACTGGTAAGCCTCTCCCGTCGGACGAGAATCCGTCAGGCGCGCACCGAACTCCAGCGCCGCACAGATTCCGGCCTGTCGAACCAATGGGTCGCGCTGCCATTCGGCGTAGCGGCTGACGACGAGCATCACGGTTGCCCACTGAGCGCGACGGGCGAGGTCGAACACCAGCGCCTGTCGCTGCGCAACGGATGCCCCAAAATGCCTCAACGCGGCACTGATCTCCAGCGCCATGTCTCCGAGCAATTCGAGTGCGACGCCAGCGAGTTCGACAGGATCGGCAGTCAGGCGATGCCGGAACCGCCCCAGTGCGTGATGGACCTCTTCGCCGACAAGCCACGCCCCATAGGCTGCGACGTGGCGGCCAGCCGCCCAAAGGTTCGACGCGCCGGGGGGTTTGGCGGTGGCTCCCTCGCCCTCCTTCATAGCCGCCGCAATCGGGGCAAGATAGTGCTCGCCATGCACACGGGCCAGCGATTGAAAGTAACCCAGGGTCACGATTTCGTTCTCGCCCTCATAGACAGTGGGAGCAAGCAAGTCCGAGAGCATTTCCGTGAAGAGGTTGCCTTCGAGCAGCGCTCGGCCACCATGCGTTTTTAGCAGCACGTCGACGGTGGCGTCCTTGACCGATTCGCTACCGAAGATCTTCGCCGTCACGGATTCAAACTCGCCGCGATAGCCTTCGTCGAGCAGTCGCGCAACCCAGGCGATCATGGCATCGCACGCAACGATGCGCCCCGCCAGCCAACCCAGGCGGCGCTGAACAAGCTCGCGGGCACCGATCGGCGCCCCGAATGTGCGCCGCTGCTGTACCCAAGGAATGAGGCTTCCCGCGATCATGCGCAGCAGCCCGGCAGAGCCTGCGCACACCGCAGTGCGACCGCAGTTCAGTGCGTGGTAGGCGATAGCACGTCCATCACCCCGAGGCGAATGGAGCACGTTCGCGGCAGGCACGGGAAGATTATCGAACACGAGCCCGACATTCTTCATGTGCGCAAGGGCTTTCAGGCCGTAGGTGACGGTCCGGAACCGCTCGTCCTCATTCTCCGGAAGCTCAATCAGTACCATCTCGTGCCGTCTGTCGATCAAGCACAGCAAGCCGATGGTCCGCCCGGGGCCGGCGTTGGTGATGAACAGCTTCTCTCCGGACACGAGGAGCCGATCTCCGTCGGGACGGGCCAAGGTGCGGATCGCTCCCCAATCGGAGGAAGTGCCTGGTTCTGTCACGGCAAATGCGCCGAGACGTCGCCCAGTGGCCAGGGGTGGCAGCAGCCGCTCCTTCTGTTCCGGGGTGCCGAATGCTTCCAGCAGACCGATCGGCCCGATGTATGCCTGACACGCCATCAGCGCAGCCACCGGAGGGGCGATGAGCACCATCTCGGTGAGGAACGGCATCAGCGCCTGGAAGTTAGCGCCATAGCCACCGTATGCGGGACTGGCGCGCAGCCCCCAATAGCCTGCCGCCGCAAGATCCGCAACGACCTCCTGCGTAACGGAGCCATCTGTTCCGTACAACGATCGATTCTCCTTGTAACGACGAACGACGGCAAGACTCCGCTCCATAACGGCACGAACCGATGCTGGAAGCTCCATGGCTGCGCTGTCAAATGCCTCAAGGCCAACGCCGCGCTCCCATATTGCGCGGTGGACGGGACTGCTTTCGACCTCCCAGATCGCTTTCATTAGGATCCCCTCTGTGAATTTGCCCATCCTGTTGCCGTTACATGACGACAAATCTGAAGTAACGCGCGTCGCGGGATTGACGCCGGTGCAGCTATCAGTGCGCCCTCCAACTCTGTGATGGCAAGAATCGTCTTGCGCTCTGACCCCGAAACCTGCATGCATATACACTACCGAGTAGTCGTGGCACGTAGCACCACACCACCATCACCTCTGAAGGTCGCAAATTGCCTCAGCAAACGCGGGAGCGAACCAACGTCTCCCTTTCAGCATAGACACAGTCGAGGCCTACTTCAAGAAACTGGGACGTACCCCTTCGTCCTCTTTCCCGGCATTATGGAGCAGCCACCCCCAGCGGCTGACGCTCAGCCCGGCGAAAATTCTCTTGTTTTCAACGAACAGGAGCATTGTTCATGGCGGAGAGCCACGTGGTTACGGCCCTGATCAGCAAGCGCGCCGAACTGGCTGGGCTGATCGAGCATCATCAGAAGGAAATGGATCGTCTGGCGGATGATCTGGC
>JAFLDO010000124.1 GCA_017302455.1 Accumulibacter sp. | reverse complement strand
GCGGGCCTGGATTTTCGGTTGGGGACGCGAGCGATGTACATGCCGACAATAAAACCAAACAGCGCATTGTTTGTCAAGCACTATTATTACATCTACATGCCTACATGTTTTGCCGACTTTCTGATTTATTGCAATTAATCAGAGACTTACCTTGAGGGCTCCGGGAAGGTCCGTCTGACACAGCATCCGTTTTCCGAGCGATCCCTAATCAGCTTCCGTTTCGAGTACCAGACCTGCGCAACGGACTTTACGTTGTCCCAAACCATGTCTTCTAAGGAGCCGATTCAGTGAGCACCCCCAGTATGGGGACGAGAGCCTGCGCGAGCGTTAGCCTCGAGTGATGCGGTGAGCGCAGCGCAGCGCGGCGGGCGCGGCGTTGCGGCAGAGCCCCATTGTTACCAATCGTCAGCCAAGAGACCCAGAGTCGTTCACGACCACGGCTGAGTCTGGCTGGCGGCGCTGGATTTCCCGTCATCGTCGGCTGCGGCCTCGCGCCAGAAGGCCTGGTGCTGGGCGGTGCTGGCCTGACGATCGACGATCACTTCGAGCAGCGTCGCACCGCCCCGCTGCCGAGCGTTGTCGAAGGTGGCAAGCCCCTCGGCGAGTGACCCGGCGCGCTCGCCGGCTATGCCGAAACTGCGCGCAGCGGCGACCAGATCGATCCGCTGCGGCGTCAGCCAGGCGCGCTCGAACTCGGGCAGTGCGGCGACCGGCAGGTAGCCGAAGATACCACCGCCACCGTTGTTGATGACGACGACCACGATGTCGCGGCCACCGGCAGCGGCGAGCGCGGTCAGGTCATGCTGGGCCGTCAGGTCGCCGACCAGCGCCACGCAGGGCCCCTCGGTGGCTATCCCGAGAGCCGTCGACAGATTGCCGTCGATACCGCTGGCACCGCGATTGCCGAAGAAGCGCAGGGGCTTGGCGGCGCTACCCGAAAACGCGTCGAGATCGCGAATCGGCATGGAATTGCCGCAGAACAGCCGGTGACCGGCGGGCAGGCGATCGAGCAGCGCCGCGATCAGCGCGCCCTCGAAGTTGTCGCGACAACGATAACGGCCGGCCAGGGCCTCGGCCTGTGCTTCCGCCTGGACGAATAGAACTCGCCAGTGCGCCGGTGCGCACTGCGGGGCCGCGGCGAGCAGCGCCTCGCAGACCGCCGTCGGATCCGCCTGAAGCAGCACCCCCAGCGCGTGCTGAGGGTCTCGCCAGCGGCTGTCGGCGCTGACCACGATCTGCCGCGCCGGGGCCACTGCGCGCAACCAGTCCTGCAGCGTGCGGGTGACCGGAAAGCCGCCGAAGCGCAGGATCCACTCGGGCCGGGCCAGCGCCACCATGGACCGCCGGCGCAGAAACACATCGTAGTACACGCACAGGCGGCTGCGATCGTGCCCACCAAAACGCAGATTCGACAGCGGCTCAGCGAGGATCGGCCAATCGAGTCGGCCGGCGAGAGCTGCGACGCCTTCGGCAAAGTCTGGCGGATAGTCGGCACCGCCACAGACGATGACGCCGGGGCGGCCGCTGATCTCGGCAGCGCTGTCAGCGATCAATCGCTTGTCGGGCAGCAGACGCGGATGCGCCACGCGGATCACGGGGCAGCAGTCCGCGGCGCCGATCTCCGCAAGCTCGCCGTCGGGCAGCAGCGGCTCGCGAAAAGCCAGGTTCACATGCACCGGACCGGGCGACGGCCAGCAGCTGTCGGCAAGCGCGCGTGCCGCCAGGCGGTGCAGATAGGCGGGGGCGAAGTCGGCCGTCGGCAACGCCGGCGAGTACATGGCGCGCACGTGGGCGCCGAACAGCCCATGCTGGTCGACGGTCTGATTGGCTCCCCAGCCGGTCAGCTCGGGTGGCCGCGCGGCGGACAGCAGCAGCAGCGATACGCCAGCGAGATCGGCCTCGATGACCGCGGGAAACCAGTTCGCCGGCGCCGAACCGGAAGTACAGAGCAGCGCCGCTGGCCGGCCGCTGACCCTGGCGATACCGAGCGCGAAGAAGGCCGCGCTGCGCTCGTCGAGGAGAACGTGGCAGCGGATCTCGGGCCGGCGCAGAAAGGCCAGCGCCAGTGGCGTCGATCGCGATCCGGGCGAGAGGACCAGTTCGCGCAGGCCGGCGGCGGCCAAGGCGTCGACCAGCACTTGCGACCAGCGCAGGTTGAGCAGGCCGGTGGCGTGCGGGTCGTTCATCCGGTGCCGGTCCGCCGCGCCTGGCCAGGCGCGCCCGCACGCGGGCAGCGCAAGGCCGCGGCGATGACGCCCAGCTTGACTTCGGTTTCGGCGAATTCCTGCTCGGGGTCGGAACCGGCAACGATCCCGGCGCCGGCAAAAAGCTCGGCGGCGCGGCCACGCAGACGCGCGCAGCGTAGCGCGACGACGACGTCGCCGTTGCCGTCGCGATCGATCCAGCCGACGCCGCCGGTGTACCACGCACCCCGCCGGTCGCCGTGGCGGCACAGCCACTGGCGCGCCGCCGGGCCGGGCACACCGCCGACGGCGGGAGTCGGATGCAGACTGGCGATCAGATCGAAGAGCCCGACTCCCGCCCGGGCGCGGCCGACCACCGTCGTGCGCAGGTGCTGTAGCTGACCCAGGTGCATGATGCTCGCCGCCTGCGGCGGCTCCTGCGAAACGCACAGCGGCAACAGGGCCGCCCGCACGGCATCGACCACCAACTGGTGCTCGCGACGATTCTTGTCGGCCTGCAGAGCACGCGACGTCGGCTGTCCAGCGGCAGCGCTCAACCACGCCGTGCCGGCCAGCGCGTCGGCACGCACGGTGCCGGCACGCAGCGACACCAGGCGCTCGGGCGTCGCCCCAAAGAAACTCTGGCCAGGCTGGCCGACGCCATAGATCGTGCACTCGGCGTGGCGACGGGCGAGCACGCCAAGCACCGACGCCGCGGCGATAGGCAACTCGCTCGCGAAATGGACGCTGCGGGTCAGAACGAGCTTGTCGAACTCGCCGCGCGCAATCTCCGCCAACGCCGCGCGGGCGCGCGCCAGGAAAGCCTGGTCGGCAAGCGTTGCCGGACGCCGCCGCCATAGGGTCGCCGGCGCCGCGGCGGCAGGCCGGTCGTCGGCGGCATGCAACTCGGCCAGCCAGCGGCCGACCGCC
>JAFLDO010000123.1 GCA_017302455.1 Accumulibacter sp. | reverse complement strand
CCAACGACCCCGCCGTCAAGGCTTACCCCCACGAAGAAGCCATGCAGGTGGTGCAGGAACGCATCGACCGGGCAAAAGGCAAGCCATGCTAATCGGTTATGCGCGCGTTTCCACGCAGGATCAGAACCTTGAGCTGCAACGTGAAGCCTTGGCCAAGGCCGGATGCCAAAAGGTCTTCGAGGATAAGGTGAGCGGCACACGGGCAGACCGTCCGGGCTTGGGCAAAACGCTCGAAATGCTGCGTGAGGGCGACACCTTGGTCGTCTGGAAGCTCGACCGGCTGGGCCGCTCGGTCAAGCAACTTGTCGATCTGG
Organism: Accumulibacter sp.; assembly: GCA_017302455.1. GTDB lineage: Bacteria > Pseudomonadota > Gammaproteobacteria > Burkholderiales > Rhodocyclaceae > Accumulibacter > Accumulibacter phosphatis. The sequence goes on along the minus strand of JAFLDO010000123.1, from coordinate 3,295 downwards.
TCGGCGAGCTGCACAAGCAAGGCGTCCAGTTCAGGAGCCTCACCGACTCCATCGACACCGGCACGCCGTCCGGGCGCTTCTTCTTCCACGTCATGGCCAGCCTTGCCGAGATGGAACGTGAGCTGACCGTCGAGCGCACCCGTGCCGGACTGGCGGTTGCCAAGCAACTCGGCCGCAAAGGGGGCCGCAAGCCGAAGATGACCGACAGCAAGATCGAGTCGGCCAAGAAACTGCTGGCTAGCGGCGTGCCGCCGCGGGACGTGGCCAAGAACCTCGGCGTGTCGATTCCGACGCTGTATCGCTGGGTGCCGGCGTCGCTACAAATCTAATGCTTATGAAATTTCAATGTCATTTTCTCTCTGTCCCTGTGGCGATACTCGGATGTGTTGGCCTCATCTGCACATCCGCATATGCCATGGATACGGGAATCCTCGACCTCGCTGTAACCCAAGAGGAGACCACGCTTCAGGCTAGGGTCGGAGTGGCGGTGATCGATACGGATTCCGGCCTGACGTGGCAGCATCGTGGCGACGAACGCTTCCCGCTGAACAGCACGCATAAAGCCTTTTCCTGCGCGGCCGTTCTGGCCCAGGCCGACCGCCACAAGCTGAACCTGGAGCAGGCGATACCGATCGAGCGCACAGCGCTGGTCACATACTCACCCGTGACGGAAAGGGTGCCACCTGGCGGCACGCTGACCCTGCGTGAGCTGTGCAGGGCCGCCGTCAGTATCAGTGACAACACAGCGGCCAATTTGGCGTTGGATGCAATCGGCGGGGCACGGACATTCACCGCGTTCATGCGGTCTATCGGTGACGATAAGACACGCCTGGATCGGCGAGAACCCGAACTCAACGAGGCCACGCCGGGGGATGCACGCGACACGACAACGCCAATTGCGGCAGCGCGGAGCCTGCAAACACTGTTGCTCGACGGTGTCCTCTCCGCTCCGGCTCGGAACGAACTGACACAATGGATGCTCGGGGATCAAGTTGCCGATGCCTTGCTACGCGCTGGCTTGCCGAGGGATTGGCAAATTGCGGACAAGTCGGGAGCAGGTGGTCACGGATCACGTTCCATAATCGCCGTTGTCTGGCCGCCCAAGCGTTCAGCCGTCATTGTGGCGATCTACATCACCCAAACCGCAGCGTCTATGTCGGCAAGCAACCAGGCGGTGTCCAGAATCGGATCAGCCTTAGCAAAGGCGTTGCAATGAGCGTTCCCGCCTCAGTGCACACTTAGCGTGCTTTATTTTCCGTTTTCTGAGACGACCCCACGATCAGCGATCGGCTCGTTGCCCTGCGCCGCTCCAAAGCCCGCGACGCAGCGCCGGCAGGCAGAGCAAGTAGAGGGCAGCGCCTGCAATCCATGCCCACCCGTTCCACGTTGTTATAGAAGCCGCATAGATCGCCGTGAAGAGGAGGGGTCCGACGATCGAGGTCAGGCTGGTGAGCGCCGCCAGTGAGCCTTGCAGCTGCCCCTGACGTTCCTCATCCACCTGCCTGGACAACATTGCTTGCAGCGCCGGCATTCCGATGCCACCCGAAGCAAGCAGGACCATGATCGGGAACGCCATCCATCCCCGTGTCGCGAAGGCAAGCAGGATGTAGCCTGTGCCGTCGGCAATCATTCCGAGCATGAGTGCCCGCCTTTCGCCGAGCCGGGCGGCTACAGGGCCGGTGATCATTGCCTGGGCGAGTGAATGCAGAATGCCAAATGCGGCAAGCGAAATGCCGATCGTGGTCGCGTCCCAGTGAAAGCGATCCTCGCCGAAAATGACCCAAAGCGCGGCCGGCACCTGTCCGACAAGTTGCATGATGAAGAAGACCGCCATCAGGGCGGCGACGACGGTCATGCCCCGGGCCCACCGGAACGAAGCGAGCGGGTTGAGAGCCTCCCGGCGTAACGGCCGGCGTTCGCCTTTGTGCGACTCCGGCAAAAGGAAACAGCCCGTCAGGAAATTGAGGCCGTTCAAGGCTGCCGCGGCGAAGAACGGAGCGTGGGGGGAGAAACCGCCCATCAGCCCACCGAGCACAGGTCCCGCGACCATCCCGAACCCGAAACAGGCGCTCATGAAGCCGAAGTGCCGCGCGCGCTCATCGCCATCAGTGATATCGGCAATATAAGCGCCGGCTACCGCCCCAGTCGCCCCGGTGATGCCGGCCACGATCCGCCCGATATAGAGAACCCAAAGGAAAGGCGCTGTCGCCATGATGGCGTAGTCGACAGTGGCGCCGGCCAGCGAGACGAGCAAGATTGGCCGCCGCCCGAAACGATCCGACAGCGCGCCCAGCACAGGTGCGCAGGCAAATTGCACCAACGCATACAGCGCCAGCAGAATGCCATAGTGGGCGGTGACGTCGTTCGAGTGAACCAGATCGCGCAGGAGGCCCGGCAGCACCGGCATAATCAGGCCGATGCCGACAGCGTCGAGCGCGACAGTGCTCAGAATTACGATCAGGGGTCTGTTGGGTTTCACGTCTGGCCTCCGGACCAGCCTCCGCTGGTCCGATTGAACGCGCGGATTCTTTATCACTGATAAGTTGGTGGACATATTATGTTTATCAGTGATAAAGTGTCAAGCATGACAAAGTTGCAGCCGAATACAGTGATCCGTGCCGCCCTGGACCTGTTGAACGAGGTCGGCGTAGACGGTCTGACGACACGCAAACTGGCGGAACGGTTGGGGGTTCAGCAGCCGGCGCTTTACTGGCACTTCAGGAACAAGCGGGCGCTGCTCGACGCACTGGCCGAAGCCATGCTGGCGGAGAATCATACGCATTCGGTGCCGAGAGCCGACGACGACTGGCGCTCATTTCTGATCGGGAATGCCCGCAGCTTCAGGCAGGCGCTGCTCGCCTACCGCGATGGCGCGCGCATCCATGCCGGCACGCGACCGGGCGCACCGCAGATGGAAACGGCCGACGCGCAGCTTCGCTTCCTCTGCGAGGCGGGTTTTTCGGCCGGGGACGCCGTCAATGCGCTGATGACAATCAGCTACTTCACTGTTGGGGCCGTGCTTGAGGAGCAGGCCGGCGACAGCGATGCCGGCGAGCGCGGCGGCACCGTTGAACAGGCTCCGCTCTCGCCGCTGTTGCGGGCCGCGATAGACGCCTTCGACGAAGCCGGTCCGGACGCAGCGTTCGAGCAGGGACTCGCGGTGATTGTCGATGGATTGGCGAAAAGGAGGCTCGTTGTCAGGAACGTTGAAGGACCGAGAAAGGGTGACGATTGATCAGGACCGCTGCCGGAGCGCAACCCACTCACTACAGCAGAGCCATGTAGAGAAAGAACG
>JAFLDO010000122.1 GCA_017302455.1 Accumulibacter sp. | reverse complement strand
AAAACCGCCTCTACTTGCCTTCTACGTGGCCTTATTGTGCCGCGATTGCTCTGGCCTCATTGCGCCGCGAGTCCAGTGGCCTCATTACGCCGCCACCGAAATGGCCTTATAGCGGCGCGAACTAACAGGCGGTGCGCCAGCCAGGCAATCGTATTGCTTTTACCACTGCCTGCCGAGTGCTCAACCAGATAGTTATGTCCCACACCTTCGATGGCAGCGGCGGCCACCATCGGGCGCACCGCCTGCAACTGGTGATAGCGCGGGAAGATCAGGCTTTCCTTGCGAATCTTCTTGCCGTCGTCCGTCGTCTTCTCTTGCATATCGAGATGCAGAAAGCGGGCGAGCAGGTCGAGCAAGCTGTCGCGTTGCAGGACCTCTTCCCACACGTACGCCGTCTTGTAGTTGCGCCCCTCGCGGTCGGGCGGGTTGCCGGCTCCGCCGTCCAGGCCCCGGTTGAAGGGCAGAAAGTGAGTGGATGAACCGGCCAGACGCGTGGCCATGTGAGCCTCTTCGGTATCCACAGCGAAATGCACCAGCGTGCGTTTGGTGAACACAAAGATCGGTTCACGGGGGTCACGGTCGTTGCGGTACTGGTGGATGGCATTCGCCGCCGTCTGTCGGCTCAAGGGGTTCTTGAGCTCCAGCGTTACGACCGGAATGCCGTTGACCGACAACACCACATCGAGCGACTTTTGGGACTTGCGGCTGAAGTGCAGTTGTCGGGTGAGCCCCAGCCGATTGGCCTGATAGCGCGCCTCCAGCTCAGGGTTCAGGCCGTGCGCCGGACGAAAGAAGGCCATCCGCAAGGTCTTGCCGAAACACTTGAAACCGTGACGCAGCGTGGCCAGCGTGCCGTGGGTGTCCAGCCACTTGCACAGCGATTCCAGCACCCGCGTGCCGGTCTGCTCGCCATGCAACGCCGCCAGCTTCTCCCACACATTGGTTTGGGTGGCACGGATGAAGTCCAGCGCTTCATCGGGGAAGATCGCCCGCTCGCGGTCAAAGCCCGTGCCATCGAGCGACGTATAGCCCTCGCCGAGCAGGACCCACTCGATGGCGGTTTCAAAAGCGGCTTCGCTGGTGCGCTTCATGCTCGGTTCCGTGGTCGGTGGGGGTCCCGAGGGGTCAGAGCACCACCGCAGTCAGCGCGCCCTTGCCGGCACGACGGGCGCGTCTTCACCCCGCACCACCGGCTTGCCGTTCTCCCAGGTGACAGCGTACTGACCCAGACGCCGCTTCTTCTCCAGAACATTCGCAACGGACTTCCGGAGCGCGTCCAGTTGCTTCTGGCCCTCCGGGGACGGGGTCGTGATTTGCTTGGCGTTCATCGTTCGGCCCTCTCAAGCAATAGTTGATAGTAGTCAGCGCGCAGGATGGTACGCTGGTCTCCGCACTGCTCGAAGACCAGCTCCGGATTTTCACCATCGTTCATGAAGCAGATGCAGCGGTCGACGCGGCGGCTGAAGTCGTTCAGCAGGTGGCGCAGGCTGCGCGGGAAGCGCCGCTCGATATCCGCCTCCGGGATGGCGTGCCCACCGTGGGCCACCCGCTCGGCGACGCGCAGCTTTGACATCTCCGCGCTGGGCAGCGCCAGATAGATCAGGTCCACCCGCCAGCCGTCGCGGCGCAGCCGGTCGACCATTCGCAGATAGGCGCGTCCAGCCAGGGTGGTTTCGAACGCGAAGCTTTCACCGGCCACGATCCGGGTTTCCAGCTCCCGCAGGAAGATGCGGCTGGCGGCCAGCAACTCCCGCTCCGGGGCGAGCGGCGCAAGTCCTGCGGCGATCAGGTCGGCGTTGATGAAGTGCGCGCAGCCCGCCACCGTCGGCAGGTACTCCAGCGCAAAGGTGGTCTTGCCCGCGCCGTTGGGGCCGGCGATGATCCAGCAGGTGCGGGTCATCCGGTCATTTCCTCCAGCGGGATCTGGCCGGAGACGGCGGCGGTGATCAGCGCGGCGCGGCGTTCTTTCAGCAACTCCACGCTACCTCGGACAGCCTTCCGCTGAAGATCGATTCGTTTGGCGCCGTCCCTAATTTCAAGAACGATGCGCTCTTGCTCTTCGAGGGGAGGGACCGGTATGCGTATCGCGCTGAAAGTCTCTCGATTGATTTTTGGCATTGCCACCCGAGCCGATTCGAGTTCGGCCCACACCGAGAAATCCTCGGAGAGCAAGAAATACTGGAGATATTCCGGCATCAGCCTTTTAGAAGGACGGAGCGCATACATGTCCGCGCTGCACAAACAGTCGTCCTCGGCCAGCACCACCTTGCGCAACGCGGGACGAATTTTCGAGTAGAGAACATCGCCTTGCTTGCAGAAGTACTTGCCGCTCATGGCACCTTGATCCGCAGAGGTCTCCGTATGCGTAACTTCGCCGGTGCGTGACTCGATGTGATTGGGCGCCACGAGAATCATTTCCAAAAATCTGTCATCTTCAGGGTCTACCTGCCCTTCAGATATGAATACATCCCATGAGAACTTGGTCGTTGGCCAATGCGCCGGAATCTCGCCCAGCCATTCCTGGCCAGAGGGTTTGAGCGGGGAATTCGGATCAAGGCCGCGGGTGACGACGCGGCTGATGAGGGCTGCGCGCTTTTCTTCCAGCAGCGCCAGCATGCGTTCCTTCTCGGCGATCAGCCCGTCGATGCGGGCGGTTTCGCGGTCGAGGTAGGAGGCGATGAGGCGCTGAGCCCCCAGTTCCGGCAGGCTGACATTGATATCGCCGAGATCGGATGCATTGATTGCCGGATAGCTGACGCCGGTTGATCGGCTTTCGACCCCCCACAGAAAGCTGCTTGCACGCAGGGCGTACTTGCAGAATCGGTGATCGAGCTCGTTCGACGGCCTGACGACTGCAAATCCCGTCGAGACAATCAGATTGTCTGGCGGATTTTCGACTGACGCGATCGCTTGCAGGTAGGTCCGAACGGTAGAGACGATTACGTCACCATCGCGCACGATGCGGCGGGCTCGGCTGGGCGCATCGTCAAACCGATGGTTGACGATGTCGTGAAACCGCCCTTGAGAGTCAACATTGCCGATGTCGATGTAAGCCAACTCGAAGTCAGCATCAGTCGATTCTGAGAGTGTCTCGTCGTTGATCGTCGCGGCGTACTTCAGGCGCCGACTAGAGAACAGAGTTGCAAGCATCACTCCGTCACTTCCCCCAGCAACTCCAGAATCCGCGGCTCCACGCCGGCCAATTCCGCATCGATCTCGTGCCGATTGACCCGCGGCATTGCCGCAATGTTCGATCGCATCATGGTCGCTCCTCCACAACGCGATACGCCTGTTCCGGGTCGTTGGGCACCTCGGGCCGGGTCATGCGGATGCGACCGGCACGCAACAGCGGTCGCAGATAATTCTGCCGGACGGTTTCGACGTTGCGGGCCAGCAGCAATGCCAGTTCTTCGGCACGGCAGTCCCGGTGCTGACAGAGTGCGACGACCAGATCGCGCACTTCCTCGGGCGGACGGCGCTGGCCGATGGCACCCACCTGGGCGGCCAGTTCGCCAGACAACTCGTTGAGCAACGCACGCCGCGCAGGGTCGGCCAATGGGTCGGGGTTACTAGCAGCCTGTCGGACTTGAGGTTTAGAAAACCGCCAAATTTCACAATGCGGAATGAAAAGGCCGGATTTTCTCGACTTTGCGGCCTTTTGGACGGTTTTCTCCTCGTTTTCCCTACTGTGGGCGC
>JAFLDO010000121.1 GCA_017302455.1 Accumulibacter sp. | reverse complement strand
CGAGACTCCCCGTCATCGCGGCACCTGTTACCAGGCCGCCAACTGGATCAAGGTCGGTCAAACCACCGGACGCGGCAAGAAATGCCCCACGTCCAAGCCTATCCTGCCGATCAAGGATATCTGGCTCTATCCCCTGCACAGGAGCTTCCGCTCAATTCTGTGTCGCTAGCGCCGATCGTCAAGGTCAGACTTGGCCCACGGGTTCACCGAATACTTACTGCAATTCCCTCAGGGCGAGGCACAAGCCGCTGTAATCACGGTGATTTCGACCATCCACGCGTCACTCTTTGCAAGCGACGCGTCCACTACCGGGGACAAACGGTAAGTGCCTGAAGGAATTGGCATTTCAACCTTTGACGCGTTCATCTTTGCAATCTGCCCGGCCGCCTCGTCCTTTGCGCGTTGCCGCTGCCGGACGCGGTTGCGCTCGGCGTACTCCGGGTGTTGGCGTCGATAGTCCCGCCAATAGTTCGGGTGGCGCTCCGCCCAAGCCTGTTGTACCCGCTTCTGGTTCTCGCGATAGTCGGGATCGTTCTGGCGCCTGGTCGCCTGCCAACGCCGTCGCCGTTCGCGTTGGCAGGCCGCAGCGGAACAAAAGCGTTGCTCTGCAATTTGCGGGCGTGGCCGAAAGGGGGCCTGGCACGCCTGACATTGCCGGAATTCCATAGTGGGTTCTCCCCGCACGAGGTCGTGATGTCGTGCGGGAAGATACGGCGGCCGGAGGTGATTCCTGGCTGTCGGCGGGCTGATGAGGTCCGGGAGGGATTTGTTGGGGACAGCGGGCGCCGCGAGGGGCTTCTCTGCCGCACCGTCAGGAAGACGCGCCTTCGGACTGAGGCGCTATCGCTCCGGATAACAGACGAGGAACACCGACCGCCATCGGTAGCCGTTGCGCATCAACGGGGCCACCCACGTCTCTCGCCATCTCACCAGCTCAGACAGTCCTACCTGGGGCAGGACTTCTTCTCTCCTTCACATGCCACGCGGCAAGCCCGAGCAGTGGGTCCGGTCTGGTGAGCAGAAACGGGTCAATTCTGGTGAGCGCCAAGGGCCAATTCAACCGTCACCTCTCCCGACTCATCCTCGAGAATCGCACAGGCCGTGATCTTCGCTTGATGCACGTCCAGCCCAACCACCCGCTTGTAAAGTGTAACCAGCTCCATCGTGGACTCCTTTCCCATAAGCTCCGCAATGGGTAGAAGACGGGGCTGAACCGAAACAACCTGCAGGGTCGCCCCTGCGGTCCTATTACCGTGCGCTCTGAACGAGGCAATCCGGGGTACGAGTCGGTTCGGCGGGTCACGTTGGGGATCAGGGTGCTACCGCCATGTCATTGCTCGACCTCTCCCGCTTCTGCCCACTTGCATTCTCTTTCATCCTCCGGGGTGGCGCGACTCAGATCTCGCAATGATCGTTGGGGCGACAGCGAAATCTTGCCCGGCCTGCTCGACCAAGTCGAAGGCGAGATCGCCCAAGTCTCGGCCGATGGCGCCTACGACAGCCACGGCTGCCATGCGGCAATCGCCGAGCGGGACGCGCGTGCCACCATTCCGCCACGCGACGGCGCGGTCACGTGGGGAGGCGACCACGCTCGCGACGCCATCATTCAGGAAATTGGAGCCAAGGGACTCGACGGCTGGAAGAACGATAGCGGCTACCACCGGCGCAGCATTGCCGAGAACATGATGTACCGGTTCAAGCAACTGGGGGACAGCCTGTTCTCCCGGCGTTTCGAGCGACAAGTGAACGAAGCCCACGTTCGAGCCGCCATCATCAACACCTTCACCTACCTGGGCATGCCGCAATCCGTCCGGGTAGGGCAAGTTGCGCCTGCTGCATGACGAATGACGGGAAATGGGGGAACTCATGCCGGAAATGAGAAATCCCGTTTCATGGAATATTGGCATTGGCTAATAGTGCACCACCGCCAACCTGCTGCGGTTCGTCCGCACTATTGTTGACGGCGCGTCCTCCGGCAACTGATCCGAGACACTTTTTGTGAAATAGAGGGACTGTGGAACTCTTGACCGCAACACTGGCGAAGGCAACCCTCGGCGCTCTGGATGTCATCACCCCGCGCCGATTGTCGATCCTCATCTATCACCGCGTGCATGCCCGGCCGGACTCCCTATTTCCGCACGAGCCCGATACCAGGAGCTTCGATCAGCGCATGCGCTTCGTCGCCCGGAGTTTCAATGTCCTGTCCCTGGGAGAGGCCGTCCATCATCTGGCTGCGGGTACCTTGCCACCTCGGGCGCTGGCGATCACTTTCGACGATGGCTACGCGGACAACGCTGAAGTGGCATTGCCGATTCTCCGTCGCCACGGGCTGACAGCGACCTTTTTCGTGGCCACCGGCTTTCTCGACGGCGGCCGCATGTGGAACGATTCCGTCATCGAGTGCTTGCGTACCAGCACCAAGCCAGCGCTTGACCTTGAGGCGTTTGGCCTGGGGCGGTTGCCGCTGCCCGAGCTCAGCGACCGCCGGGCAGCTATCGAGCAACTTCTACCGCGCATCAAGTACTTGACGCTTGCGCAGCGGGAGGAGGCCGTTGTTCAATTGCAGGCGATAACCGGGGTCGCCGCCTTGCCTGCCGACCTGATGATGCGCACCGACCAGATCCGGGCGCTGCATTCGGCGGGCATGGAAATCGGCGCGCATACGGTCAGGCATCCCATCCTTGCGTCCCTGACCCTGGCGGAAGCGGAAATCGAGATCGTTGAGGGCAAGCGCTGCCTCGAAGCGATGGTCGACGCGCCGGTCGACGTCTTTGCCTACCCGAATGGCAAGCCGGGTCAGGACTACCAAGCGGAGCACGTCAAGCTGGTAGAAAAGGTAGGGTTTCGCGGTGCTGTGACTACCTCCAGAGGAGTCGCGCAAACTGGCGATGACTTGTTCCAGCTGCCGCGCTATACGCCTTGGGGTAACGCTCTGCCAGTGTGGTCGATGCGCTTGCTGGCGCATCAAAGGCGTCGGGATTTCCAGTTGGCCCCTCCCTGCGCGAACGGACAGCGATCCAAGCCCGCGTGAACCGGCAAGCTCATTCGGGTCTATGCCGTTTCGTGTGGAACGGGCCTCCAGCCGCCCTCGATTGCCACCGATGCAGGGCAACCCCAAGCCGCATTGCCGCGCGCGTTGATGGCGCTGTCAAGGGCGGGCGCAGCCCGGCGAAGCGAACCCTTTACTGCGTCAGAAACGCTAATACGCTCAAGGGCCTGGGGCTGGTTGCGGCTTCTCGCGGCCAGATCCCGAGCCCGTCCGGCGGCGAGGACTTCCCCGCCCTTGGGGCGGGGTTAGCAACTGTGTTCGGTGTCAAGCGTTTTCAGGCGCATTTGTGATGCCCTGGGTTCCAAGGGATACCCGATTTGACTATGGCATTCAAGATCGTGAGGACTTTGTGCATGCAAGCGACCAGCGCCACTTTTTTGGGCTTTCCCTTGGCGATCAGGCGCTGATGAAACGCCTTGATCACGGGGTTGTAACGGACGGCACTGAAGGCGGCCATGTATAGCGCGCTACGTACGGCTGTTCGACCACCCCAGGTGATGCGTTTGCCCTTGTGGCGACCGCTTCCGCGTTCAATGGTGCGACACCGACCAGCTTGCCAATTTGCGCATGCGAGAGTTGTCCCAATTCGGGCAACGCCCCCATCAAACTCGCTTGCGTGCAGGGCCCAATCCCTTTGAAGTCTTTGAGCA
>JAFLDO010000120.1 GCA_017302455.1 Accumulibacter sp. | reverse complement strand
GGGCTGTGGCCAGCGCAGGCGCCCGTGCTCGGTGTGCGCAGCGAAAAGTAGGCTGCGGATCGCTGTCGGCGTGCGCACGCATCGAGGGCATTGGACCCGTTAGAGCGCAGCGGAACAACGCGATGGCGATGAGGCGATGGCGAGGGCTATACTTGCACGAATCGCACGATTCGCACGATTTCTACGACGGGGCGGCAGTAGGCGCGAGTTTCAGGGGAGGGTTCGGCCAATGCGATCTCATGACCAGAGTCTCTGGGTTTGGGCGGAAGCGCTCGATCTTCTCCGAGCTGGCGAGCAACTGCAGCGCCGGTTCTTCACGCTGGCTGGCCTGCAGTCGGTTACCTGCTGGGTTCCCGCCGTCGATGTCTATGACGAGGGCGATGAACTCAAGGTGGTCGTCGCTCTGCCGGGCGTCGACTCGGGGCACCTGGAGGTTCTCGTCGACGACGAGGGACTGGCCGTGCGCGGCGAGCGCCCGATGCCGTCGACGTCGCAGCATGCCGCCATCCATCGCCTGGAGATCCCTTACGGCAGGTTCGAGCGCCGGATCGAGTTGCCCGGCCGGGACTTTCACGTGCACGAGCAGTTCCTTGAGAACGGCTGTCTGGTGGTCGTCCTCCGTCAACCCTGAATGAGTGGGGACAACATGCCGACCGACAGGTCCGACCGGAATCGCGACCGCGTCGCGACAGGAGCCAGCATCCTGGTGATCCCCGAGGATGCGATGGTCATCGTGCCGGTACGCAACGTCGTGCTGTTTCCCGGAATGATCCTGCCGCTGACCATCGGCCGCGAACAGCCGATCCTCGCCGCCCAGCAGGCGGTGAAGACGGAGCGGCCGGTGGGCATCCTCCTGCAGCGCGACGCCGGGGTCGAGGTGCCGGGCCCTGACGATCTTTGTCTGGTCGGTACGGTAGCCAACATCCTGCGCTACGTCACCCTGCCCGACAACACACATGTCATCGTCTGCCAGGGGCTACAGCGCTTTCGCATCGCCGAATACCTTTCGGGCTATCCGTTCCCGGTGGCGCGCATCGGTCGCATCGACGAACCCGAGGCGATCGACAGCGAAGTGGAAGCGCGCACCATCCAGCTCAGGGAACGAGCGCTCGAAGTCCTGCAGTTTCTGCCGCAGGTCTCGCAGGAATTGCTCGGCGCCGTGAAGAGTCTCGTCCAGCCCGGAGCATTGACCGACCTGGTGGCGAGTGTGGCGGAGATCAAGATCGCCGAGCGGCAGCAGGTCCTCGAGACCATCGACCTCAGGCGACGACTCGACCTTGTGCTCGGCTGTCTGCAGCGGCGGCTCGAGGTGCTGCGGCTGTCGCGCGAGATCGACGAGCGTGCCAAGGCCAGCATCGACCAGCATCAGCGCGAATACCTGCTGCGCGAGCAGTTGAAGTCGATCCAGAAGGAACTCGGTGAGGGTGACGCCGGCAACAGCAGCGAGATCGAAGCACTGCGCAAGGCCATCGCCGAGGCGGAGATGCCCGAGGAGGTGGCGACCCAGGCCAACAAGGAACTCAAGCGCCTCGAACGCATGTCCGACGGCTCCGCCGAATCCTCGATGATCCGCGCCTATCTGGACTGGCTGGTCGAGTTGCCCTGGAAGGAACCCGAGCCGGATCGCATCGAGATCGGCGAAGCGCGCCGCATTCTCGAGGGCGATCACTTCGGCCTCGACCAGATCAAGAAGCGGATCATCGAGTTTCTCGCCGTGCGCAAGCTCAATCCCGGTGGGCACGGGCCAATCCTTTGCTTCGTCGGGCCGCCGGGAGTCGGCAAGACCTCGCTCGGCCAGTCCATTGCCAGGGCGCTGGGGAGGAAGTTCGTGCGTGCCTCCCTCGGCGGTTGTCACGACGAGGCCGAGATCCGTGGCCACCGACGCACCTATATCGGCGCCCTGCCCGGCAACATCATTCAGGCGATCCGCAAGGCTGGATCGCGGGGCTGCGTGATGATGCTCGACGAGATCGACAAGCTGGGCAGCGGCATCCAGGGCGACCCGTCGGCGGCGCTGCTCGAGGTGCTCGATCCGGAACAGAACAATACCTTTCGCGACAACTACCTGGCGCTGCCCTACGACCTGTCGCGGATGCTGTTCATCACCACGGCGAATGTGCTGGACAACATCCCCGGCCCCTTGCGTGACCGCATGGAAATCATCCAGTTGCCCGGTTACACGCAGGAGGAGAAGCGGGAGATCGCCCGCCGCTATCTCGTCGGCCGGCAGATCGTCCAGAATGGCCTCAAGGAAGGGCAGATCGAGTTTTCCGACGCCTCCCTGACGGCGATCATCCGTGACTACACGCGCGAAGCCGGCGTCCGCTCGCTCGAGCGGCAGATTGGCGCCGTCTGTCGACGCGCTGCAGTGAACATTGCCGAGGGAACGCTGAACGCGATGCAGGTGGAGGAGAACGATCTGCCGGCAATTCTCGGGCCGGGCAAGTACGACAACGAAGTCGCGCTGCGCACCGGCGAGGCCGGGGTGGCGACCGGACTGGCGTGGACGCCGGTCGGCGGCGACATCCTGTTCATCGAAGCCAGTCGCACCAGTGGCGACGGCAAGCTGATCCTCACCGGTCAACTCGGCGAGGTGATGAAGGAGTCGGCGCAGGCGGCGCTGACCCTGGCGAAAACGCGTGCGGCCAGCCTCGGGCTCGATCCCGCCGGCTTCGAGAAGGTCAACGTGCATGTCCACGTCCCGGCTGGAGCGATCCCGAAGGACGGTCCGAGCGCCGGGGTGGCGATGTTCATCGCGCTCGCCTCCCTCTTTGCCGAGCGTCCGGTGCGCAACGACACCGCCATGACCGGCGAGATCAGCCTGCGCGGCCTCGTCCTGCCGGTCGGCGGGATCAAGGACAAGGTGCTCGCCGCCATGCGCGCCGGCATCCAGCGGGTGATGCTGCCGGCGCGGAATCGCCGGGACCTCGAGGAAGTGCCGGCGGAGGCGAAGGAGAAACTCGAATTCATCTTTCTCGAGAATGTCGACGACGCGGTGCGCAATGCCATGCCGCGATGATCGCTCGGCGCTGCCGCATGCCGTGCCGAAATCTGTTGCATCGACATTCCGGGAGAAGGGGGCGGAGATGCGAAGGCGAAAGTTGAGCTTGTCGGCTGGCCTGTTGATGCTGTGCCTCGGTTGCACTGTCGGCGTGCCGGCGCGCGTGCTTGCTGCCGAGGTCATCCATGTCAGTCTCGGCATCGGCGACGACGACCCGATCGAAATCGAGATGATGCGGCGCCTGCACAACCTGCAACTCGTCTTCGCCTTGAAAGGCAGCGGCTCCTATCTCGCCGATGTCAGGGTCACGCTGCACGGTGCGGGCGGTGAGACGGTCCTCGTGGCACGTTCGCCCGGCCCGCTATTCTTCGCCACGCTGCGACCCGGTACCTACCGGATCGACGTCGAGTACCACGGCAAGCTCCTCAGCCGGACGACCAGCATTCCGCGCAGTGGTCGTCGCGATCTTTATTTCTACTGGGAAAGCGCGGCAAACGACCTATGATGAATAGGCGGAGTTGTTTCCGTCGAGCCGCGGCAAACAACCTCGCAGGACGAGCCAGGGACAGCGTTTCCTGTCGCTGCAGCGAATTTTCCGGCATTATGGAGCAGCCACCCCCAGCGGCTGACGCTCAGCCCGGCGAAAATTCTCTTGTTTTCAACGAACAGGAGCATTGTTCATGGCGGAGAGCCACGTGGTTACGGCCCTGATCAGCAAGCGCGCCGAACTGGCTGGGCTGATCGAGCATCATCAGAAGGAAATGGATCGTCTGGCGGATGATCTGGC